>VXQP01000069.1:7129-81358 GCA_009838965.1 Chloroflexota bacterium
ACTTATTCCTATATCTAGTTTCATTTATGTGTTGGTGGTGTGCGCAGCGGGTGGTTTTTGTTATGTTTGTTCGGTCACTGGTTCAGGGGGTGGGCGGCCGGCCTCGCGGGTTGGGCCGCCGTCCGGCAGCAGTCCCGCATCCTCCGGATCCGTGCGGAGGAGCAGCGCGAGCACGAAGGCAATGCTGCCGACGCCCACGCCGAACCACATCCATGCCTCGCGCCAGCCCACGGCCTCGATGAGCAAAGAGATGGCAGTAGGGAAGACGAGCGCTCCCAAGCCAACGCCCATAATGGAGATACCAAGCGCGCGTCCGCGCTTCCTTACGAACCACTTCGGCACCAGCGTCTGGGTGATGAAAAAGCCGCCCCCCAACTCCGCTACGCCCCCCAACACGCCGAAGAGCGCGATGAACTGCCATAATTCCGTGATGTTCTGGATGAGCGCTATCGACAGACCGAGCAGCACCGCGCCTGCCAGCGCGAGTACCCGCGGGCCGTGTTTCGTGTCGTACAGAGGTCCGACCAGCGGCGCCGCGAGGCCGACGATGAGCTCCCGGACCAGGAACGATGAGAAGAACGCAGCCCGCGACCAACCGAGCTCTTCGGTCATCGGAAGGAGGAGGACGCTCGGGCCCCATATCCCGACCCCGGAACCGATGCCCGAGGCGACGAAGCCCACTCCGACGATGACCCAGCCGTAGAAGAACGGCCAGCGCTCCGGTCTCACGGTCTGATCAGGACGTCCACCAGGAGTCTGGAGGGAAGACGTTCGTGCACATGTGGCGCACGGTCTCCTCGGCATAGATGCCCGCCGTCGCTTCGCGGTACTTCAGGAAGTGCGGCATGCCGCGATGCGCCTCCAGCGCCGCCTCGTCCTTGTACACCTCGAACAGGAAGAAGCGGTCGGGATCGTTCTGGTCGCGGACGCAGCTGAACTGGAAGTTGCCTTCCTCGTTCGCGTGCGTTCCTTCCCCGTCCGCCTGCACCGCGGCTATGTAGTCGTCTGCGCGCCCCGGCTTCACTTTCACACTCACTACGAGAACGAGCATCGTTCTGCCTCCGGATAGATGGTGGCGGGGATTGTACCTTGCCGCGGACGGTGGGGCAGGTTTGGGGCGGGTTGGCTATGCCGCGACTGCGCTCAGCGCAATCACCGCCGCCACGGTGACGCCCGCGCCGGCCCACTGCAGCGAGCGCGGACGCTCCCGCAGCAGCAAGATGGCCAGCGCGATGGTCACAACAGGGTGCGCGGCCGTGATCGGCGCGACGACGGCCACGGGAGCTGCATCGACGCCCAAGTTGTAGCCGACGTAGCCGCCCGAGTCCAGCAGCGCCGCTGCCAGCAGCAGGCGCTTGCCGTCCCACCCCTGGGGGAGCCGGATGACCTCGCCGCGCGACCGCGTGAAGAGATATGCCGGGACGACAGAGAGCGCCCGCACGATGAGCACGGCGAGCATCGGACCGGATGCTTCGGTGACGCGGTCCAGGAGGGCGAGGGCGAGTCCGAGTCCGACCATCGCGCCGAGACCCCACAGCAGCCCGGCGCTGCCGCCGGAGCGCGTGGACGGCTGCGCGGAGAGCATGAGGATGCCCCCGAGCACGGTGCCCATGAGGACGATCTGCAGCGGCGAGATGCGCTCCCCGAAGAAGAGCACGGTCACAGCTACCGTCACCGCGAGCCAGGCCGATGCCGCGCTCGTGACCACTGATACGGATCCCCGGTGCAGCCCCGTGTAGTAGGCGAGGTAGGCGAGGCCGAGGCATGCGGCGCCCAGCGGCGCCCAGATCGCTACCGCCCCCCAGTCCGCATTGAGCCCGTTCGCAGCGAGTCCGGCCAGTACGAACGGCAGCGGCAGCGCGAGCCCCAGAATCTGGATGAGAACGGCGGTACTCATGCTCCCGACGCGGACCGCGACCGAGCGTGCGAGATAGTCGGCGAAGCCCCAGGAGAGAAGGCCGAGGCTGCCCCAGAAGATGCCGTTCAGCGGGTCGATGGGTGCCTCCCTCCGGTGTGAGCGCTGCGTTCAGGATACCCGGAGGGTCCTCGCCGGCAGACGGTCGCGCAGGCTAGATCAGATAGATGCGTTCCCGTAGGCGGCGGTCTTCCAGTGCGCGGATGGCGCGGGCCTGAGAGATGAACTCTGCGAGCGGGACGCCGGAGAGGAGTCCGGTATCCGTCAGCAGTGAGTGGAGGGCGGGGAAGAGCCTGTCCGCCGAGGAGTCGACGTTCAGGAAATCCCCGGCGAAGTGGTAGGGCAGGAAATACGGCGTGAAGTAGGCGAAGTTCTCCCGCAGGATATCCCGTTCGGTGTCTTTGGCGACCGCGCAACGCGCCTCTACGTAGGCCATGGTCAGCGGCGGTGAGAAGTCCACGTAGGTGAGGTCGGCATCCTCCCCCACGAAGTTCTTGATGTGCGGATCGATGGCGAGCCCGGCGTCGATGGCGCGTTTGATGATGCCGATGGCGCTCGTCAGCACGTCCGCGTGGCCATCCGTGAGCAGGCCGGGCTGCTCATATCGCTCGACCAGGTTGGGGCCACCGTCCTCGCAGAGGTAGACGATGGCGCCGTCCGTGACGTGACTCTCGGCGACGCGCGGCATCGGGACGCCCGCAGCGGCCAACTGCTCACGGTACGTGTCCATCTCTGCCTTGAGTTCGGCGGAAGTTACGGAAAGCGGCGCGTTGCGGTTGATCGTCTTCTCGACGAGTGATTCGCCGTCGACGGTGAGCCTGCGTATACGCGTGTTGTTGACCGAGAAGGGGTTAGCGCCAGCCATGAGCGGTATGTTAACCGAGACAGGGGCGGCGCGGTAAGCGGACAGGCGTGCGCCTCATGCTTGCGGGCTGCCTGAAGCAGGCAGCCCGCAGAGGTAACGTCTCATCTGTGACGCGTGCGGTCAGCTCGCGGCTCCGACGAGCGAACCGACAGGCTGGAGCTGTGCGACGAACTTCTTGGTCGAGGCCATGTGGCGGGAGAGGCCCAACTCCTTGGGATCGAGGCCTATGGCGAGGCCAACGACTTGCGGCAGGTGGAGGATGGGCAAGTCGAATCGGCGTCCTGTGGCCTTCTCCACCGCGCTCTGCTCGCCGTCCATCTCCAAGTGGCAGAGCGGGCAAGGCAACACCATCGCGTCAGCGCCCTTGTCGACCGCTTCGCCGAGGTGCTTCGCGGTCATAGCGAAGGCGTTCTCTTCGTTGGCGGTGAGCGACGGAAAGCCACAGCACTTGCCCTTGCCGCTGATGTCCACGTTGGTGCCGCCCAGCGCCTCGGTCACCTGCTCCAGGTAGAGCTTGCGCTCGGGCCGCTGGATGACGTCTATCGGGCGGCGGAGATAGCAGCCGTAGAAGGGGGAGAAGCCGAGGCCGTCCAGCGGGCGCTTGATCTTGCTCTGGACGACGTCCAGCCCCACATCCTCGACGAGCGCCCAGAGGAAGTGCTTGACGTCGGTCGTGCCCTGGTATTCGAGCCCCTCATCGGCGAGGTGCTCGCGGTTGATGCGGGCACGGTAGGCCGGGTCCGTCAGCCGGAGCGCGCTTCCGCCGATGACGCCCTGGCAGGTGCTGCATATGGTGAGCAGCGGGAGGCCCATCGCCTCCGCCTTGGCTAGCGTGCGGGCGTTGATGGGGTCGCATATCTCGGCCGGGATCAGCCCCGCGCCACTGCAGCCGACGTCCTTCAACTCCTCCACTTCGATGTCGAACTCGGCTGCGACCCGCACGAACGACTCGTAGAGTTCGGGGCAGAAGCCCTTGGCAACGCATCCGGGGTAGAAGGCGAACCGGTGGCTCATCGCTGCTTCTCCTTTCGCAGACCCGCGTTGGCGCGGTTGTACCGATCGAATATCTTGCGTATCCGGTCAGCGCCGGGCCGCTTGTAGTGAGGCTTCAGGGTGGCCTTGCCTTTCCTCAGGGCACGGAGACCCAGGGGCAGCGTGTGGAGGCCTCCCTTGATGAGGCCGCCGTAGGTCTGCAGTGCAACTGAGCGCTCGTCGAGCCAGCCCTTGCGGGAGATGGACTCCTCAAACGCGTCGTAGTGGCGCTCCAGCATCTTGTTGCCATAGCCGGACTTGATGCCGTGCGCGATGGCGCGGTCCCGCGTGTCCATGATGAGGTGGGTGGGCTCGAGGCCGAACGGGCAGTGCTCGGTTGCCTCCCAGCAGTGCACGCAGTCCCAGATGCCGTGGACCTCGCTGCCCTCTCGCAGCCGCTCGGCGGTGATGCCGTCACGGGGGTCGAACGCGAAGCGGTACAGTTTGGTGAGGGCGGCAGGGCCGTAGAAGTCGAGGTTCACGTCGATCACCGTGCACCCCTCGTCACAGAGACCGCAGGTGGTGCAGCGCATCGCCTTGCGGACCGGACGCAGTTCCTCGTCGGTAACCGGGTGGCCGCCGTTGGGAACGACGCCCTTAGCGAAGACGTCCACCTTGTCCCAGAGGAACTTCCGCATGTCGTGCATCACGTCCTTCTCCACCGGCGCGTACCGGATGGGCTGAACGGTGATGACGCCGTCCTTCTGCGTCTTGCCGACTGTGACGAGGCAGGTGACCTTCTGCGCGCCGTTGACGCTCAGGGTGCAGTCGCCGCAGAAGCCGACGGAGCAGTTGCCCCGGAACGCGAGCGTGCCGTCCTGGGTCTCGCGCACGGCCACGAGCGCATCGAAGACAGTCATCTCAGGCGGTACGTCTATCTGGTAGTCGACGTACTCGGGCTGTGCCCGCGTGCCTCCGCGCTGGAACTTGAAGGTGATCTCCATGTGCGCGTCTCCTCTCTGCGGATCTCCGCTCGCTGCGCCCCTACGAGGCGGGCGTGGTTTCCCTACTCACCTGCGCTCCACTCTCGCCCTTCGTGACCTGGAGGCGGGTGCTCTGAGCGTCATCCTGTTTCGGGTGGTCGGTCCGTTGGTGTACACCACGGCTCTCAGTGCGCTCCGAGGCGCTGACGGCAATGGCTTCCGCGACGTCCAGCAGCGCACCCAGTTCGAGGTACTGGACGAGACCGAAGTTGTAGTCGCGGGCGCTGGAGCCCGCGCCGAGTTGGGCGTGCTCCTCGCGCATCGCCCGGATGCGCTGGATGGCCTCGTTCAGGCCACCGGCGTTCCGGCTCTCGCCGACCTTCTCATGCATGAGCGAAGCAAGCTCGCTCCGCAGGGCGGCGACGGGCGCGCCGCCGGGACGGTCCAGCGCGGCATCCAACTCCGAGCGCACAGCGCCCGCGGCCTGCTCGCCAACGGCGCTGTCGCCGAACGGGCGTACCTGCGCCGCTGCTGCCAGCCCGGCACTCTTGCCGGAGGCGATAGACGCGAGGAGGAAATTGCCGTCCAGCCCCTGCGCGCCGTGGAAGCCGTTGCCCGCGCACTCCCCGGCCGCGAACAGTCCTGCCAGAGACGACTCTCCCTGCACCGTTACGTCGATGCCACCGAGCAGCCGGGACATCGCGGAATGCACTGGCGCGGGCTCCTTGAGCATGTTCACGCCGGAGAGCGCTTCCACGCGGTGCAGCGTGTCGGGGAACCGGGCCTCCACCTGCGCGTCGTCCAGGGCGCCGTTGAGCCGGACGTTGCCATCCTCCAGCGCCGCGCCAACTCCGAAGAGGAGCGGGGAGAGGGCGAGGTGGCTGCCATTCAACACCGTGGGGTAGTACTGGACGAACTCCATGTCCGCGAGCGCTGCACCGGCCCTGTACGCCAGCGCGATGCCGGAGCCGCTACAAAGCAGGGATGCAGTGCTGGGTTCGAATGCGCGGCGCGGCCCGCCCGTCGCGAGCACGACGCCCTTCGCACGGAACGGCTCCACCTCACCGGTGGCGAGTTGGAGCGCGACGACTCCCGCACATTCTCCGTTCTCTACGACCAGAGAGAGGGCAATCCACTCTTCATAGATGTCCACGCCGGCGCCGATGGCCTGCTCCCACAGGGTCTGTGTGACCGCGAGACCGGTGATGTCGTTGACGTAGGTAGTCCGGGGGTTACCGTCGCCGGAGACGGCGGCCCGGTCGATGACGGAGCCGACGCGGTTGAAGGGCACGCCCATCCGGTCGAGCTCCTCGACGAGGCCTGCCGCCTCGCGGCAGACGCTCGCGACCACCGATGCGACGTTCAGCCCCGCGCCCGCTGCGAGGGTATCGCTGACGTGGCTGTCGCGCCCCTCCGCGCTTTCCGGCGCGTTGATGCCGTCCTGTACGGTAACCGAGTAACTGCGGGTGGGGTGCGACTGGGTGATCAGCGCGACCGATGCGCCTGCTCCCTTCGCCGCTGCCGCGGCGCGGAGCCCGGCTATCCCGCCGCCAACCACGAGCACGTCATACATGTGCTCTCCCTCCGTGTATGTCTGATGATGCGGGGAGCGCGCCGATAGCGGCCTTACCCGAATCATGGCGCATCGCACTCGGGGCGGATGCTCAACCGGGATGCGCCATCCTCGCGCAACTTTACCACATCCATCGCCTAATCCCACTAACAGTGTTCGGCGGTACGTCGGCCTGCGGCTTGCCGTACCCCGTGCAGGTCCAGGCGGATGGGGCGGGCCGGATCAAGAATGCCAACCTGCCCCATATCTGGCATCCTTGATCGGTCCATCACGAGTGAAACGGTCACCGCGTTTGGCATCCTTGAGATCCTTGATCGAGCCTGTTTCATGGCCGTGGCCTGCTTTCTGGCTTCGGAGCATCAAGAATCTCAACAATGCCAATGTTTTCAAAAGTTCGGGTGGGGGCCATAGGTCCTGTCGATGGGTGCGGCTGCGAGCCATAGACGCGGTCTATAGGTCGAGCCTGCGGGACAAGTCATGCGTCCAGCGTAGCGGAGGCGGGGGCGATGGGGTAAGGGGCGGATGTCACAGTAGGTGGTTCCTGATGGGAACCGGCGCGGATATCATCTCTGTGCATGAACGGGTTTCCGCGCCACACCAAGATCGTTGCCACGCTCGGCCCTGCGCTCGCCTCGGATGAGCACCTGCGGCAGGCCATCGCGGCAGGAGTGGACGTCTTCCGCCTCAACTTCTCGCACGCCACGCACGAGGAGCTTGAGCACACCGTCCCGCGCATCAAGGCGATCAGCGCCGAGATCGGCCGCACCGTTGCCCTGATGCAGGACATCCAGGGGCCGCGTCTGCGCACAAGCGTCGTGGAGGACCCCGACGGCGTCCGGCTCACATCGGGGGAGGTGGTGCGCGTCGTGTCCGACGACGTGCCAACCACGCAGGGCTCGGTCTCGATCCCGTACCCCCGGCTCGCGAGCGACGTCAGCAAGGGCGACCGCATCCTCATCGCGGACGGGAACCTGGTGTTGCGCGTCGCCGAGGTGAACGGCGACGACCTGCGCGCATCCGTCGTTGCCGGGGGTGTGCTGACGTCGCACAAGGGAGTCAACCTGCCCGACTCCAGGGTTACGGCCGACCCACTGACCGAGAAGGACAGGAAGGACCTGGCTTACGGCGTGTTCATCGGCGTGGACTATGTCGCGATGAGTTTCGTCCGCAGCGGCGACGACGTGCGCTCCTGCCGGGAGCTGCTGCAGAAGATGCGCTCAGCGTCGCCCATCATCTCGAAGATCGAACACCCGATGGCGATCGAGTTCCTCGACGAGATCATCGAAGAATCAGACGGCATCATGGTCGCGCGGGGCGACCTCGGCGTGGAGGTCTCACCGGAGCGGGTACCACTGCTGCAGAAGCTCATCATCAGCAAGGCGAACGAGGCAGGGAAGCCGGTCATCACGGCTACCCAGATGCTGGGCTCGATGATGGACAGTCCCGTCCCGACGAGGGCAGAAGCGAGCGACATCGCCAACGCGATCCTCGACGGCACTGACGCGGTGATGCTCTCCGAAGAGACGGCTATCGGGCAGTACCCCGTGGAAGCCATAGCGACGATGGGCCGCATCGCGCTGCAGGCGGAGACGGCGGAAACGCCGTTCCACGTCAAGCATCCACACGACGAGTCGCACGCGATGGCCGAGGCCGCGCGTTTCGTAGCGGAGCGGCTGCAGGCCGAGGCGCTGGTGGTGTTCACGCAGTCCGGCCACACGGCGAAGACGATCTCGCACCTGCGTCCAAAACCCCCTGTTTACGCGTTCACGCCTGACCCCGAGGTCTGCAACGGGCTGGCGCTCTGTTACGGCGTACGCCCCATCCATGCGGACCTTTCCGACCGCACTGAGACGCGCGTTCTGCAGGCGTTCTCCATGCTCCGCGAGCGCGGCGCAGTCGCGCCCGGGGATCGAGTCGTCGTTTTCGGAGCGACGCGCATCGGCGCGGGCGGCATACCGAACGACATCAACATCCGTACGGTCGGTGACCCGTGATCCGGGGACAGGGCTGTTGACGCACGAGGCTGCGTCTGTACACTCTGCGCATGGCCGAGAACTCTGAAACAGGTTACCTCCGTCTCTTTCCTCTTCAGGCTGTCGTCCTGTACCCGGGGATGGAGTTGCCGCTCATCGTGTTCGAGCCGCGCTACCTCCAGCTGACTGACGAGTGCCTGGCGAACGACGAACCGTTCGGCGTGCTGCTGCTCAAGGAGGGCGGCGAGGTGGGGACGAACGAGGTGACCCCTTTCGAAACCGGCACGACGGCCCACATCATGACGACGAGCGAGGCCGGAGGCGGACGGCTCAGCGTGGTTGCGGTCGGCGGTCGGCGCTTCAAGGTGCGGGAGTTCTTCCGGGACAACCCCTACCTCGCAGCGGAAGTGGAGTACCTACAAGACGAAAGCCACGAGATGGTGGACCCGTCGCTGGTCGAGAACGTGCGCTTCGACGCGGCCTCGTTCGTGCGGCAGCTGGTCGCCTCGCGCGGCGGCTACGTGCGGGAGGTCAACTTTCCGGACGACCCGGAGGTGCTCTCCTACCAGGTGGCGCAGATATTCCAGGGCAACCTGTCGGTGCAGCAGAAGTTGCTGGAGCAGCCTGCGTTCGACCGTCTCTGGGATGAGCTGGAGCTGCTGAAGGACGCCCGCAAGCAGCTGGAGCGGCGCAGTCGCCGCCGTCCCTCGCACGGGTTCTCGGAGAACTAGTTCGCGACCCTCATCCGCCGCGCAAGCGCGTCGACCTCTCCCCGAGGAAGAGGTGGGATCAGTCTCAAGGGCGGTTGCGCGGCCGGGCCGCGTGGCCTATACTTTGCCTTGCGGTGTTGCACCGCAACCGACCTTTAAATCCAGTCCCGTGAGGCTGGCAAGGTTAGGTACCGTGAGACTCGGGGCACGCCACGTCCCCAGTGTGTGACGAGACCTCTTGCCAGCGGGCAAGAGGTTTTTTCTTGGCAGAAGGACGGCTCATCCTCACCGGCGAGGAGATGCGACGAGCGCTGACGCGCATCGCGCACGAGGTCGTTGAGTCGAACAAGGGACTCGATGGACTGATACTGGTGGGGATCCGGCGCAGAGGCGTGCCCCTCGCGCGGCGCATCGCCGATGCCGTCGCCTCATTCGAGGACGCGAGCGTTCCGGTCGGAGCGCTCGACATCAACCTGTACCGCGACGATCTTACGAGCCGTCCTCAGCCCCTCGTACGCCCCACGGAGCTGCCCTCCGGCATCGAAGGGAAGGCGGTGGTGCTAGTCGACGACGTGCTGTTCACCGGGCGCACCATCCGCGCCGCACTGAATGCACTTATGGACCTCGGGCGGCCGCGCATCGTGCAGCTCGCCGTGCTCGTGGACCGCGGGCACCACGAGTTCCCCATCCGGGCCGACTACGTGGGAAAGAACGTTCCCACGTCGCTCAATGAGATAGTGGAGGTGCGGGTCGCTGAGATAGACGGCGTGGAAGAGGTGGCGCTCGTGGAGCGCGTGAAGGCGGTGTCGGCATGATGGGATCTGTGCGTAACCCCACGTCCCCCCCCGATGGTTCACCCTCACCGCGCACTGAAGCGCGTGCTTCTCCCCTCAAGGGAGAGGAGGGAAGCGATGGCGCGGCGCACCGCCGCAGGCACGTGCTGGACCTGGACGACTTCTCACGGGAAGAGATAACGGCGCTGCTGGACTCGGCGGACGCGATGCGCGAACTGCTGAGCAGGAGCATCAAGAAGGCGCCATCGCTCCGGGGGAAGGTGGTGTTGACGCTTTTCCTAGAGCCGAGCACGCGGACGCGCGTCTCGTTCGAGCAGGCCGGAAAGATGTTGAGCGCGGACGTCATCAACATCAGCGGTTCCGGCAGCAGCGCGGAGAAGGGCGAATCGCTGCTGAACACGGCGCTCACGCTGCAGGCGATGCACGCGGACGTCATCGTGATACGCAGCCCGCACTCAGGGGCTCCATATTTCCTGGCACGTAACCTTCAACGCATGGGTGTGGTCAACGCGGGCGACGGACGCCACGCGCACCCCACGCAGGCGCTGCTCGACCTGATGACGATGCGCCACCACATCGGCGGACTCGAGGGCAAGCGCGTCGTCATCGTGGGTGACGTGCTGCACAGCCGCGTTGCGCGGTCGGACGTGTTCGGCCTGCAGGCGCTCGGCGCGTCGGTCGTGCTGTGCGGTCCGCCGACGCTGATCCCACTCGACCTGCTGCGCGGCGGGGAAGGGGAAAGCCTCCCCGACGTGAGTGTCGAGCACGACCTCGACCGTGCGATAGATGACGCGGACGCGGTGATAGCGCTGCGCATCCAGCAGGAGCGGCAGGGCGCGGGCATGCTGCCGAGCATGCGTGAATACACGCGCCGCTGGCAGGTCACCGAGGCGCGTTACCGCAGGGCGAAGCCCGGCGCGCTGCTCATGCATCCCGGGCCTATGAACGAGGGCGTGGAGATCGCGTCATCGCTCGCGCACGGGCCGGGCTCGCAGATCGAGGAGCAGGTGACGAACGGCGTCGCCGTGCGGATGGCGCTGCTCTACCAACTGCTCACCGGCGGGCAGGAAGAGGTGAGCGAATGAGCAGGAGCATCCTCATCACCGGCGCGCGGGTCATCGATCCGGTCTCGGGGTCTGACCGCACGGGCGATCTGTTCATACGGGATGGCGTTATCACCGCCTCGCCGGAGACGGCCCCCGTGGATACGCTCGTCGTAGACGGGAAGGGGTTGGTTGCGGCGCCGGGGTTCATAGACCTGCACGCGCACCTGCGTGAGCCGGGTTTCGAGGACAGGGAATCGATCGAGACGGGCACCGCCGCAGCCGCGGCCGGAGGGTTCACGACTGTCTGCGCGATGCCGAACACATCGCCGGCGATAGACACGGCGGCGGTCGTGGACTTCATCACACATCGTGCGCGCGAGGCGGGCCCCATCAGGGTGCTGGCGTTCGGCGCGGTCTCCAGGGGACGCAAGGGCGTCGAGCTGACGGACATGGAGGAGCTTGCGCGCGCGGGGGCCGTAGGGTTCACGGACGACGGCAGCCCGGTCGCGACAGGCCTGCTCATGGAGAAGGCGCTCCTTTACGCGGGTGAACTCGGCCTTCCGGTGATGGACCACTGTGAAGACCACTCCATCACCGCGGGGCTGGGGATGCACGAGGGGGCAGTGGCCTCGCGGCTGGGACTCGCGGGGTATCCGTCGGCTGCGGAGGAATCGCTCGTAGCGCGGGACATCGCGCTGCTCGGCCTGACCGGCGGGCACTTCCACGTTGCGCACGTCAGCACGGCGGGTGGCGTGGAGATGGTCCGCATGGCCAAGCGCCGCGGGCTGCGCGTCACGGCGGAGGTAACGCCCAATCACCTGACGATGACGGATGAGTGGGTGCTCGGCGCGAACGGCCCAGCGGACGGCATAGCCGGATCTCTTACGCTCGCCGCGTATGAAACGCGGGCCAAGGTCAGCCCTCCGCTGCGGTCGCGCACCGACCGTGATGCGCTGATAGAAGGGCTGTGCGACGGCACGATAGACGCGGTAGCGACTGACCACGCTCCTCATACGTTCGGGGATAAGGCAACGCCGTTCGACGAGGCGGCCGTTGGTATCTCCACGCTCGAAACGGCGCTCGGCTCGCTGATGAGCCTCGTGCGGTCGGGCGCGATAGACCTGCCCACGCTCGTTGCGCGGCTCACGACTGGGCCGGCATCAGTCCTGGGCGAGCGCTTTGCGAACCTTGCCTCGCTGGCTGTCGGCACTCCCGCGGACATCGTGCTGTTCGACCCGGAGGAGTGCTGGACAGTGGACGTGAGCCGCTTTGCGTCCAAGGGGAAGAACACGCCGCTGGCCGGACAGACACTGCAAGGCAGGGTACGTATGACCATCGCAGGGGGTGAGATCGCGTTCGGGAAGGTGGGGCGGTGACGGCGGCGTACCTCGTGTTGAGCGACGGGACGGTGTACGAGGGCCATGCCTTCGGGGCGGAGCGCGACGCGTTCGGGGAGGTTGTCTTCAACACGAGTATGTCCGGCTACCAGGAGATGCTCACCGACCCTTCCTACGCAGGGCAGATCCTCGTGCCGACGTACCCGATGCAGGGGAACTACGGCATCAACGCAACGGACGCGGAGTCGAAGGACATCAAGGTCGCGGCGTTCGTGGTGCGCGAGCACTCGCCCACGCCGAGCCATTACGACTCGTCGCGCACGCTTCACACCTATCTCGCTGAGGAGGGCATTCCGGGCATCCGGGGAGTGGACACGCGGGCCATCACCCGCCGCATCCGCTCCCACGGCGTGATGATGGGCGTGCTGACGACCGGCGATCCCCAGGTGGCACTCCGTGAACTAGCGTCGCTTCCCTCCTACGACACGGTGAACTTCGTCGACCGCGTGACAGTGGATGAGGCGTACGAGTGGAGTGGGGAGGGCGGCAGGCGCATCGCGGTTGTGGACTGCGGTGTGAAGTACAACATCCTTCGGTTGCTGACACAGCGCGGCTGCCGGGTGCGCGTGCACCCCGCGGCTGCCACGGCGGACGAGATCCTACGCGACAACCCGGACGGCGTCGTCTTCTCGCCGGGGCCGGGCGACCCGGTACACAACGCGCCAACCGTCGAGACGGCGCGCGAGGTCATCGAGCGTGTGCCTGCGCTCGGCATCTGTCTGGGGCACCAGATCATCGCCCGCGCGCTTGGCGCAGAGACCTACAAGCTGAAGTTCGGCCATCGCGGGGGCAACCATCCCGTGCAGGACATCGCCACAGGGCGCGTCTACATCACCGCGCAGAACCACGGGTTCGCCGTGTCCGACGAGGCCTTGCCAAGTGCCATCGAGGTGACGCACCGCAACCTGAACGACGGAACGATCGAGGGCATCCGGCACCGTGAGCTGCCGGTGCTCACCATCCAGTACCACTCGGAGGCGTCGCCGGGACCGCTCGACAACGAGTACATCTTCGACCGCTTCCTCGACATGGTGAATGGCTAGCGTGCAGATAAGCGAAACGACATCCGACCTTCACAAGGTGCTCGTCATCGGCAGCGGGCCGATCGTCATCGGGCAGGCCGCCGAGTTCGACTACGCCGGTACCCAGGCGTGCAAGGCGCTCCGCGAGGAGGGCAAATCCGTCGTCCTCGTGAACTCCAACCCGGCGACCATCATGACCGACGAGGGCGTGGCGGACGCGGTCTACATCGAGCCGCTGACAGTCGAGGTGATAGAGCGCATCATTGCTCGGGAGCGTCCGGACGGCCTGCTGCCGACGCTCGGAGGCCAGACGGGGCTGAACCTGGCGGTCGCCCTGCACGAAGCGGGAGTGCTCGACAGGTACGACGTTCGGCTGCTGGGGACCTCCATCGAGACGATCAAGACGGCAGAGGACCGGGAACTCTTCCGGGCGCTGCTGAACCGGCTGGGCGAACCCACGCCCCCGAGCGAGATAGCGAACTCCGTAGAGGAGGGGATGGGCGTGGGGCGCGAGCTTGGCCTGCCGCTGGTGGTGCGGCCTGCCTATACGCTGGGCGGCACGGGCGGCGGGTTCGCCACGACGATGGAGGAGTTGGAGGCGGTTGTCACGAGCGGACTCGCCGCGAGCCCCATCCACCAGGTGCTGGTTGAGCGTTCGCTGCGCGGCTGGCGCGAGGTGGAGTACGAGGTGATGCGCGACGCCGCCGACACGTGCATCACGATATGCAACATGGAGAACCTAGACGCGCTGGGCGTTCACACGGGGGACAGCATCGTCATCGCGCCGAGCCAGACCCTCTCAGACAAGGAGTACCAGATGCTCCGTTCCGCGAGCATCCGCATCATCCGGGCGCTCGGCATCGAGGGCGGGTGCAACATCCAGTTCGGGCTGTCGCCGCATCCGGTCGTCGGCGAGGTGCTGCCGGGCGGCGCGCCTGAGCCGATGCAATACGTCGTCATCGAGGTGAACCCGCGCGTGAGCCGCTCGTCCGCGCTCGCGTCCAAGGCGACGGGCTACCCCATCGCGCGGGTCGCGGCCAAGATCGCGGTCGGGCGCAGGCTGGACGAGATACCGAACGCGGTGACGCAGCGCACGAAAGCCGCGTTCGAGCCCGCGCTCGATTATTGCGTGATCAAGTCGCCGCGCTGGCCGTTCGACAAGTTCGCGCGCGGCGACCGCGCCATCGGCACACAGATGAAGGCGACCGGCGAGGTGATGTCGATAGACCGCGGCTTCGAGGCGGCGCTGCAGAAGGCGGTGCGCTCGATAGAGCTCGGGGGCCGCACGCTGCTGTGGGAGTCGCCGGAGTGGGACGGGCTCGCAGCCGAGGAGCTTCCGCTCGAACCGACAGATGAGCGGTTGTGGGCGATGGCCGCGGCGCTCCGGAGGGGCATGACCCCGGACGTGCTGGCGCAGGCAACGCACGTGGACCCGTGGTTCCTGCACGGCCTCCTGCGGATCATCGAGATGGAGGAGCGGCTGCGCTCCGAGACGCTCTCCCGCGACCTGCTGTGGGACGCCAAGCGGCTCGGCATGCCGGACGAAGTCATCGCCACACTCACGGGCCGGACGCACGAGGACGTGCGCTCGTTCAGGCAGGGGTTCGGTCTGCGGCCTGTCTACAAGATGGTGGACACCTGCGCCGCGGAGTTCGAGGCCGTGACGCCGTATTTCTACAGCACCTACGAACAGGAGAACGAAGCCGAGCCGCTGCAGGGCGACAAGGCCGTCGTCATCGGCAGTGGGCCGATCCGCATCGGGCAGGGCATTGAGTTCGACTACTGCTCAGTCCACGCGGCGTGGGCGCTGGACGACGCGGGCGTCAACTCCATCATGGTCAATTCCAACCCTGAAACGGTCTCGACCGACTTTGACACGAGTGACCGCCTCTACTTTGAACCGCTCGACGAGGAGAGCGTCCGCGACATCATCGAGAACGAGGGCATGGGCGGTGCTTATCCGCCTGCCGTCGTGCAGTTCGGCGGGCAGACCGCCATCAACCTGAGCCAGTCGATAGCCGCGGCCGGACTGCCGATCCTGGGTTCGTCGGCGGATGCGATCGACATCGCCTCCGATCGCGAGCGGTTCGGGAGCCTGATGGCGAGCCTCGGCATCCCGCAGCCGCCGGGTGACACGGCGACTTCGCTCGACCAGGGGACGGCGATAGCGGAGCGGCTCGGCTTCCCGCTCGTGGTGCGGCCGAGCTACGTGCTGGGCGGGCGGGCGATGGAGATCGTGGACAACATGACGGAGTTCCGGCGCTACCTGTCGCGCGCCTTCGAGGCTGCTCCGGGCCGTCCCATCCTGATCGATAAGTACCTCCAGGGACGCGAGGTGGAAGTCGACGCCGTCGTGGACGGAGAGCAGGTGCTGATCCCCGGCATCATGGAGCATATCGAGCGAGCGGGCGTCCACTCCGGGGACTCGATGGCAGTCTACCCCGCGGAAGGGATATCGGAGCACGAACGGGACTTGCTCGTCGATCACACGGCGCGTATCGGGCTTGCCATAGGCGTACGCGGCCTGATGAACATCCAGTACGTCATCGTGAACGAGAGCAGACCGTTCGGCCTCACGGTCGCCGCCGACAGCGGGCTGTCGTCGGTGTACGTCATCGAGGTCAATCCGCGGTCGAGCCGCACGGTTCCGTTCATCTCCAAAGTCACCGGCATTCCGATGGTGCAACTGGCGACGAACGTGATGCTCGGACGCTCGATAGCAGAGCAGGGCTTCACCGGCGGACTGCAGCCGGACCCGCCCATGGCCAGCGTGAAAGCGCCGGTCTTCTCCATGTCCAAACTTGCGGGAGTGGACACGTATCTGGGCCCCGAGATGAAGTCGACCGGCGAGGTGATGGGCATAGACGTAAGCACCAGGCCAGCGGTCGCGAAAGCGCTGATGGCAGCAGGGCTCATGCTGCCGCCTTCCGGCCGCATCCTCATCACCATTGCAGACAGGGACAAATCTGACGCCGTTGCGTGGTTGAAGATGCTGGGTCAGTTGGACTATGAACTGTATGCAACTCGCGGCACGGCGGCGCTGATGCGCGGGTTGGGGCTGACGGTCACCGAAGTGAACAAGGCGGCCGAGCCTTACCCCAACGCCTACTCCGTCGTGGCGGACGGGACGGTGGACGCCGTGCTGAACACGGTTGAGGAGGTCGCTCAGGCGCTGCGCGACGGGTTCGAGATACGCCGCGCGGCAACGGAGCGCAGGATACCGTGCTACACCTCCATGGACACGGCCCGGGCAGCAGTCGAGGCGCTGGTGCTGGGCGGGTCGGACTACAACGTAGCGACTACGGCGGAGTACGTGCGCGGCGCCGTACAGGTAGAGGAACAGCACTCCGCGCGATGAAGACGACAACGCTGAGACGAGAGGTCTGACGAGATGGTGCAGGACCCCCAGCAGGCAGACCCGTCCGAAGGACCGGGACCTAGACCTCGACGGCGCAGGACCACACGCCGCCGTACGGCGGACGGCGCACCCGAAACCGCGCCGTCCGCCGATGCCGTGAGCGAAGCATCCGCTGTACCAGAGGAGCCCCAGCGCACTACGCGGCCCCGTCGCGGTCGTCGCTCGCCCGGCATAGCTGCCGCGCCCGCTCCCGATGAGACGAGCGAAGCACCTGTGCAGGAGGCTGCTCCTGAGGAGCCGCAGCGTACACCGTCGCGCCGCCGTGGTCGTCGTTCACCCGGGGTAGCCGCAGCGCCTGCTTCAGAAGAAGCGAACGAACCGACTACGCAGGATGCTGCTCCGGAAGAGCCGCAGCGCCCAACGACGCGCCGTCGTGGACGGCGTTCGCCCGGCATAGCCGCAGCGCCTGCTTCCGAAGCGAGCGAGCCGACTACGCAGGATGCTGCTCCGGAGGAGCCGCAGCGCGCACCGACGCGTCGTCGGGGGCGAGGCAGGCAGACCGCGGAACGCGCCGCGCTGGGTATGCCCCCGCCGTCGAACGAGCCGCCAGCCGTGGAACGGGACCGGGATGCGGCCGGACCCAGGCGTGGGGGTCGGGGACGCCGACGCGACGCGGACGACATGGCTCCCACCAAAGCCTTCATGCACCCGAGCGAGAAGGAATTCGCGGACCTCCTCGACTACTACCACATCAACTACCTCTACGAACCTCGCTCGTTCCCCCTGCGGTGGGACGGGAGCCGTGTCGTGGAGATGTTCACCCCGGACTTCTACCTGCCGGAGTACGACCAGTACTTCGAGCTGACCACCATGAAGCAGAACCTGGTCACGCAGAAGAACCGGAAGCTCCGGCACGTGCGGGAGTTGTACCCCGAGGTGAACGTGCAACTGCTCTACCGCCGCGACTTGATGCGGCTGATGGGCAAGTACGGCTTCGGGCCGCTCGCGGAGGTCTCGGTCGAGGGCACGGAACGCGTGTTGTTCGATGAGGCGACCGTGCAGAAGCGGGTGAAGGAGCTGGGCGCGCAACTCTCACAGGACTACGCGGGGAGAGAGCCGGTGCTCATCGGCATCCTCCGGGGCGTGGTCGTCTTCATGGCGGACCTCATGCGTGCCATGAACCTGCCCCTGCAGGTCGAGTTCATGGAGATCACGCACTACGGCGAGGAGCGGGAGAAGAGCATCGACGTTATCCGCGACGTGACGACGGAGCTCAAGGGACGGCACGTGCTCATCGTCGAGGACATCGTGGACACCGGACTCACGCTGCGTTACCTGCTGGAGCACCTGCAGGCGAAGGGCCCGGTGAGTGTGCGCGTCTGCACGATGCTCGATAAGTCCGTGCGCCGCATGGCGGACGTACGCGTCGACTACGTGGGCTTCGAGGTGCCGGACGAGTTCGTCATCGGCTACGGGCTGGACTACGGTGGGCGCTACCGGAACCTGCCTTACATAGGGGTGCTGCAACCCGCAGAGCCGAAGGCCGTTCCCCAGCGCTAAGGCAGTCTAGAGCCCGAAGAGGCGCTTCCCGTTGTCGTACACGATCTTCCGGAGGCTGGCTGCGGAGATGTCCTGTCGAGACTCGAGGTGTTCGAGGTTCTCGGGGAACCGTGCATCCCAGTGTGGAACGTCGGATGCGAACAGGAAGTGGTCGTCTCCGAGGTGTTCGATAGTCTGGGGGAGCATCGTCTCCTCCGGTTCCACGCTCACGTAGACCTCGTGCTCGCGGAAGA
The DNA here is from genome assembly GCA_009838965.1 of Chloroflexota bacterium. Lineage (GTDB taxonomy): Bacteria > Chloroflexota > Dehalococcoidia > Lucifugimonadales > Australimonadaceae > Bin16. The sequence continues at coordinate 25,531 of VXQP01000069.1, forward strand.
CGTCCGTCGGCCGTTTCGTGACATGCGGCATCTCCTGCGCGCCACGGAGCTCCCAGTGCTCGTCCAGCCGGTCCAACCAGTAGGGCAGCCATGTCGCACCGATCTCGAGGAAGGCGAGCTTCAGCTTCGGAAAGCGCTCGAGCACCCCGTTCGCCATGATGCTGACGAAGTGCAGGGTGACGGACGCCGGGAAAACGTAGGTGTGCACCTCGGCGAACGTCTTGAACCGTTCGCCGCCCACCTCCTCCGGCTTGGAGCGTGTGCCGTGTATGCAGAGCGGCACGCCCAGGCGCTCGGCCTCCGCGAAGATGGGGTCATAGAAGGGGTCGCCGAACCCCATCGTAAGTCCCTGCGAGAGGATCTCGAAGCTCACCAGCCCCAACTCCGTAACCGCCCGGCGGAGCTCTTCCGCTGCTGCCTGCGGGTCGCGCATGGGCAGGACACCCACAGGGCGGAGGCGGGGCGATGTTGCGCCGTAATCGGTCGCGAAATGGGTGTTGGTCGCGCGCGAAACTGCGACTGCCCACGCAGGCTCGGGGATGTAGGCGACGTGTCCGGAGCCGGTGGGAAAGAGGACCGCCGTCTCGATGTTCTCCCGGTCAGCGATGCGCAGCCACGTGTCCACCTGGCGCTCGGGCTCCAGACCTCCGTCCTTGTACTCGCGGTTGGTCAGCGTCCCGGCCAGCTCGGCATCCCACGGATGACCTCCCTGCCAGAGCCCGCCGCCACGCTTATCGAATGGGGGCTCGATGTACCGCCACACATCCTGAGACCGCTCCAGGATGTGGCCGTCCGCGTCAATCACCGGACTTCGTGTCATGTCTGCCCTCCTCAACGGTTGCTCGTGCCCCTACGCAAGGGGACATCTCGCTATGGCGTGTCGTCCGGGATGTTATCCCCGCCGGCCTCAGCGGCCAACCTCCGGGAAGGAGGGGCTGCACCAGGTGTGAAGGCGATTTTTTCTGTTTTCCGTTGCTTTCCGCGGCATCAGGCGTACTTCTCTCGTGGACCCGGCCTTCCCTCGCAACGATAGGGCTGCGCTCCACACCAGTGATGCGGACGGAAAGCCACTGCGGAGCAACGGGAATGCAACGGTCTGCAACAGGGGCTTCCGTAGGGGCGCAGCGCAGAGGTCAACGGGCATCAGGAACAGGGTACGCAGCAGGGATCCTTTCGCACAACGGGCAGATGTCACGTTCACAGCAGTGACGGTCGGAGTGCTACACTCCCTTGCAGCGCATGTGCGGGATATTCGGATACACCGGCCCCCGTGAGGCATCCAGCATCCTGCTGGATGGCCTGACGCGCCTCTCCTACCGCGGCTACGACAGCGCCGGTCTTGCCGTTGCGGACGACTTCGGTCATCTCTCGATCCGGCGCGCCGCCGGCAAGCTGGACAACCTCCGGCGGCTCGTTGAGAACGAGCCTGTCAGCGGGCGGCAGGGCATCGGCCACACGCGGTGGGCCACGCACGGCCCCGCCTCCAATGTCAATGCGCACCCGCACACGGACGGTACCGGCGAGGTCGTCGTCGTCCACAACGGCATCGTAGAGAACTACGCCGAGCTCAAGGCGAGGCTCACTGCGAACGGCCACCGGTTCCATTCGCAGACGGATACCGAGATCATCCCCCACCTCATAGAGGAGTTGCTGGCTGCAGGCGTGCCGTTCGAGGAGGCGGTCCGCCGGGCGGCAGGACGGCTGCGGGGGGCCCACGCGATAGCCTGCATGCACGCGCGCACACCCGAGATGCTCGTTGTCGCGCGCATCGGCAATGCGGGCGGCATCGCTGTGGGCGTGGGTGAGGGCGAAACGCTCGTTGGGAGCGACCTTCCCGCGCTGACGCCCCATGCACCGACGGCGGTCTTCCTGGAGCCGGGTGAGTCCGCCGTCGTGCAGCCGGAAGGGTTCGACCTGCGCACGCTGGACGGACGGCCGTCGACGCGCGCTTTGCACCCCGTGGGCGTAAGCGGCGGAGCCGCGGCCAAGGGCGGCTATAAGCACTTCACGCTGAAGGAGATACACGAGCAGCCGGAGTCCGCGATGAGCGCCTTGCACGGACGCATCGCATTCGCGCAGGGCGAGGCCCAACTGGAAGAGAGGCTGCTGCCGCTCACGGACGCGGAGGCCAAGGCGCTGACCCGCGTGGTCTTCCTGGGTATGGGCACGAGCGTTCACGCGGGTCTGGTGGGTGCTCGTTACGTCGAGTTGCTCGCCCGCATCCCAGCATTGGCTGAGAACGCCGCTGAGTTTCTTCACCGTGACCCGGTGCTGGACAGGCACACACTGGTCGTGGGCGTCACGCAGTCCGGCGAGACGGCGGACACGCTGCAGGCGCTCCACGAGGCCCGCGTTCGTGGCGCCCGGACCGCCGTCATCACCAACGTGCCGGAGAGTGAGGCCACGCGCGCCGCGGAACACACCCTGCTCATGCACGCGGGCCACGAGGTTGGCGTCGCCTCGACGAAGACGATGGTGAACTCGATGGTCGTGATGTACCTCACGGCGTGCGCCCTGGGGCAGCAACGCGAGACGCTGAACGCGGAGAGCGTCGTACGCTGCGTGGACGAGATTACCCGGCTCCCCGCCCTTCTGGGCGCCGCGATCGAGATGACAGAACGCGATGCGGAGGAGATCGCGCGGCGGCATATGAACGCGCGCCGCTTCCTCTTCCTGGGCCGCGGGCTGATGGAGCCGGTCGCGCGCGAGGGCGCGTACAAGATGAAGGAGACGAGCTACATCCACGCGGAGGGCATGTCCGCTGCGGAGATAAAACACGGCCCCATCGCACTCATAGACACTGAGACGCCGGTCGTCGCGGTGGCGCCCCGCAACCCGCTGTACGAGAAGATGCTGATCAGCATGTCGGAAGTGCGTGCTCGCGATGGGAAGGTCATCGCCGTAGCCACGGCGGGCAGTGTCGAGATTGCGGGGTATGCGGACGACGTGCTGTGGGTGCCGGAGTGTCCGCCTCTGTTGCAGCCGATGGTCGCTGTCGCGCCGCTGCAGATGTTCGCCTACCGGACGGCGGACCTGCTGGGCAACGATGTGGACCAGCCGCGTAACCTCGCGAAGAGCGTCACCGTCGAGTAGCGCGGGAGCCGGGCGGTACTGCGCGCGTATGAAACTGGGCGTCACGTACCTCGGCAACCGGTTCGTCCGGCATTACGCGGAGCGAGACCTTCCTGAGATCGTCGAGACCGGATGCGATTACGTCGTTCACACCTTCAGCGAGTATGACCTGGCGTTTCATTCCGGCGAGACCGGCGCACTGGTGGACGCCACTCGCCAGGCCGGGCTCGAGGCCTGGCTGGACTGCTGGGGGCTGGGCGGCCTCTTCGCGGGCGAAGCGTTCAGCGATTTCCTGCTCCAGCATCCCGAGGCGAGGCAGGTCCGTCCCGATGGCGAGCGGATCCCCGTGGCCTGCCCTAACGTGCCTGCGTTTCGTGAACTGCTCCGGACCTGGATCGAGGCGGCAGCCGGCGCAGGAGCTGACGCTGTCTTCTTCGATGACCCATTGGCCCCTGCCGAGGCGGCATGCGTTTGCCATGACTGCCGGGAAGCGCAACCCGCCTTCCTCGAAGCGCAGGATGGGCGGACGTTTCAGCAGTGGAGTCTCGGTCGTTTGATGGAGGACGCATGCGACAGTGCCCGCCGACTCGGATTGCGCACCGCGGTCGGAGTGCTCCCGGGGTCGGGCCTCCCGGAGCAACTGGCGGCTGCCCGCGCGGCTGACGTGATTGCGGTGTCGCCCCTGTGGCGGGCGCACGGACAACCCGTCTCTCCGTACGTGTACGACGCGTGCGCAGCGGTCGCCGCCGCCTGCCATGACTCCCGGCAGGAGCCCATGGCCTGGTTGCAGGCGTTCTCGATTCCGGCGAACCGGGAGAACGAGATTACCCAGGCCGCGGAGGCGATGGTCGCAGCCGGGATAGCGAACGTCTCGACGTGGTGCTACCGCGCGGGCGAGCAGATGACTGCGATCCGCTCGGAGCAGCCGCAGTTGGCGTGGGAGACGGTGGTAGCGGCTTACCGCTCGCTCAAGGCGGCGTCCGCCGGCGGATGATGCCGGCTCACGGGCGGGCCACCACCAGCGAGAACATCTCATCGGGGTCTGTGAACCAGCGGACGCTGCCGAAGCCCGCATCATTGAGTTCCGCGGCGAAGTCGTCCCTGGTGAACTTATAGGAGCTTTCTGTCCAGATCGTCTCTCCAGCACGGATGCGGACTATGTCGCCGCTCCCGGGCAGCGCGAACACTACGTCAGCCTCGGCTTCCAGATGCATCTCGATCCGCGAGTGCCCGGTGTCGAAGAGTGCGCAGTGTCTGAACAGGCTGGTGTCGATGTTGGTGTCCAGCAGGTCGTTCACCGCCTTCAGGGAGTTGAGGTTGAACAGGGCGGTTACGCCTTTGGCATCGTTGTAGGCCGCCTCGATGATGCTCGTCTCCTTAACGAGGTCCACGCCCATGAGCAGCGCGTCATCGGTCCGCGGCATCAGTCTCCGGACCTCCTTCAGGAAGCGGCTCCGCTCGTCCGGGTGGAGGTTCCCGATCGTCGAGCCCAGGAAGGCGACGAGCCGTGTCCCTTCCGGGCTGGGTATGGCGGAGAGGTGGCGCTCGAAATCACCGACGACAGCGGCGATCTCGCCAAGGTCCGGGTACACATCGAATAACGCCTGCGCGCCTTCCCGGACCGCCGACTCGCTGATGTCGAAGGGGATGTAGCGCTTCAGCACTCCGGCTTGCAGGGCGGGACTGAGGAGCGTTCCGCTCTTGGCGCTGTTGCCGGGGCCCAGTTCGACGATCTCGTGGGGCCAGACGTCGTGGACTATCCCGGCGCCGAAGCGTTCGAGCAACGAACGCTCGATGCGCGTGGGGTAGTACTCCTCCAGCCGCGTGATCTCGTCGAACAGGTCGGAGCCCTCCTCGTGGTAAAGGAACTTGGGGCTCAACGTTTTCGGTTCGGAGGTCAAGCCTCGAACAATCTCCTGCACCGCAGAAAAACGCTCTTCATCCGCGGATGTGTGGACGGTGACAGTGAATAGACCGGTCATCGGGCTCCTTCCTGTTCGATCGTTTCACGCCCCTTTGCGAGGCGGGCCAGCACCCAGTCCCCGAAGGCGTGGGCGACGGAAGAGTCGAGCTGGGGTCGCTTGACCATGTACAGGCTGCGCGTCGTGTCGAGGCCGGTCAACCGTGCGGGGTAGACCTGGTCGAACTCGTGCTCGTGCACCGCGAGCGACGATACGATGCTGAACCCGAAGCCGTTGTTGACCGCTGCCAGCGTCGCGTGGGTCGAGTTGACGACCATGACCAGCGTGTAGCCGGGCTCCTTGATCCCGGCCGAGTCCAGCGCGCGCCGGAGACCTGTCCAGGTGCCGGAGCCGGGTTCCCGTTCGATGAACGGCAGCCCCTTCAGTTCACTCACGTCAACCGACGCTCTGCCCGCGAACGGGTGCCTTCCCGGCACTGCGAGCACCAGCTCGTCTTCCGCGACCACCGTCCACTCCAGGGACGGATGCGCCACCCGCATCCCGGTGAACCCCAGGTCGGCGTGGCTGCCGGCGACCTGCGCGATCGCCGATGCCGAGTCGGTTACGGCGACGTGCGGCCGCACGCGGGGGTAGATCTCGGTGAATTGAAACAGCAGGCCTGGCAGCAGGTACTCCCCCGGCGCGGTGCTCGCCGCGATCCGGAGCTCGCCCTCCACCGCCGCGTCATCGCGTGCGAGGGACTCTATGATGCGGTCGTGCGCGGCTATCGTGTCCATGGCATAGGCAAAGAGTCTGCTGCCGGCGGCGGTTGGCACCACGTGCTTTCGCTGGCGGACCAGCAAGGCTACGCCCAGCTCTGTTTCGAGCCGCTGCACGTGCCGGCTCACGCCCGGCTGGCTGGCGTGCCGTTCACGAGCTGCCACCCGGAAGCTGCCGGAGCGGCACACGGCAACGAAGCTTCTCAACGCACTCACGTCCATCGTTCGATGATAATTTGTAATCGTCCCTGCTGTCATCTATCACGGGACGGTATCATAGGCGCATCCCACCACGAGACTGATGGAGTGTTATGAGAAAGATCGTCATCGTAATGGCCGCTGTTCTGCTATCAGCAGGGCTGGTAGCGTGTGGAAGTGAAGACGAGCAGGAGTTGCTCATCGCCGGGATCCCGGACCAGGACGTGAGCGTGTTGGAAGAGCGCTTCAACAACCTCGCTGAGTACCTCTCGGAGGAGACAGGGTTAAACGTGCGCTATGTGCCCCAGGCGGACTACGCCGCCGTCGTCACCTCTTTCAAGCAGGGCGACATCCATCTCGTGTGGTACGGCGCACTCACCGGCGTGCAGGCGCGGATCGCCGTCCCCGAAGCCGACGCGATCGTGCACCGCGCGCGCGACGGCGAGTTCCATTCCGTCTTCGTCGCGGCGCCCGGCTCGGGCATCAGCAGCCTCGATGACCTGCGCGGCAAGACGGTGACGTTCGGCTCCGAAAGCTCCACCTCCGGGCACCTGATGCCCCGCTACTACCTGAGCCAGGCGGGAGTCGACACGGAGACGGAACTCGGCGACATCAGCTTCAGCGGTTCACACGACCTCACGTGGAAGCTCGTGGAGGGCGGCTCGTTCGACGCAGGCGCGCTCAGCGAGGCCGTCTGGGAGAGACGCGTCGCGAACGGCGAGGTCGACACGTCCAAGGTCGACGTGTTCTATCGAACGCCGGCGTACGTCAACTACCACTGGGTGGCGCACCCCTCGATCGGCGACAAGTTCGGCGAGGACGCGTTAGACAACATCACCGAAGCGCTGCTCACCGTCGACGTTGACCGGGGCGGGCAGGGGAAGGAGATCGCTGAGTCCTTCAACGGCGAACGGTTCGTTCGCACGAGCAACGACAGGTACCAGGCGATTGAGGATGCTGCGCGCGAATTCGGCATTATCGAGTAGTAATGCGCCCGCGGTGCTCCTCGACGGAGTATCGAAGCGCTACGACGAGGCAACGGTGCTCGCGCCGCTTTCTCTCGCCGTGGAACCGGGGGAGCGGGTGGCGCTCATCGGCCCCAGCGGCGCCGGCAAGACCACGCTCCTCCGGCTCATAGCCGGGGCGGTGGCCCCCTCGACCGGGTGCGTCGAGTTGCGCGGAAGGAACGTCGCGAGCCTGCGCCCCGGACGCGAGCTTGCCCGGCTCGTCGGGATGATCGCGCAGCAGTTCGACCTCGTCCCAAACCTCTCGGTGCTGCACAACGTGCTGGCGGGAAGACTCGGCGAGTGGAGTTTCGGCAGGTCGTTGCTCTCGCTGGTCTGGCCCCGTGATCAGCGTCTGGCGTTCGAAGCGCTCGAGCGGGTCGGCGTCACGCATCTCGCGCACCAGCGCGCCGCGCGCCTCTCCGGCGGTGAGCAGCAGCGCGTCGCGATAGCGCGGGTGCTCGTCCAGCGCCCCACCGTCGTCCTTGCGGACGAGCCCGTGGCCTCGCTCGACCGCGCGCGCGCCAGGGAAGTGGTGCGCCTGCTCACCGACGTGACCGAGGAGCAGGGCGAGACGCTCGTCGCCAGCATCCACTCCATCGACCTCGCGCGCGAGTTCTTCGACCGCATCGTGGGCCTGCGGAACGGGCTCGTGCAGTTCGACGTGCCCGCGTTCAGCATCCGCGACCGCATGCTCGAGGACCTGTACGAGATCGAGGGACTGCGGAGTGAGGTCTGAGTACCCCATATCTCGGGGACGCCCACGCGCGATCGAGAGCCGGCGCACCATCACGCTCATCCTCCTCGGCGCATTCGCGCTGAGCCTGCTCGGCATCGACTGGAGCGAGGGAGTCTTCAGGCCGCGCGGGGTGAGCGCGATCGGCGAAACGCTGGGCGCATTCATCCGGCCCGACCTCTCGCCCGACCTGCTCAGGACGGCCGCTGCCGCGGCATGGCAGACGGCGGTCTATGCGGTCGCGGGGCTGACGGTCGCCCTGCTCATCGGTATTCCGCTTGGCGTCGTCGCCTCCGGCACCATTGCGCGCTCGCGTCTGGGAGCCGTCACCCAGATCGGTGCCGCACGGGCCGTCCTCGCCTTCTTCCGGGCGATCCATGAACTCGTCTGGGCGCTGCTCCTCGTTGCCGCGATAGGTCTCTCGCCGATGGCGGCGGTGCTGGCCCTGGGCATTCCGTACGGGGGGATCCTGGGTCGCATCTACTCGGAGCTGCTGCAGGACGTGCCGCAGGCCCCGCTGGACGCGCTGCGACGCTCGGGAGCGTCGGAGTGGCGGGTGTTCCTGTTCGGACGGCTGCCCATGGCGCTGCCGGACATGGTCTCCTACACGTTCTACCGGCTGGAGTGCGGCATCCGGTCGGCAGCCGTGCTTGGCTGGGTCGGGCTGGGGGGCTTGGGTTTCCAAGTGCAGATAGCGCTCGAGGACCTCGCTTACTCCCGCGTCTGGACGTTCCTCTGGGCCCTGGTGGTCATGGTCGTGCTCGTGGACCTCTGGAGCTCCCAAGTACGGCGGAGGCTTGCGCCATGAACCCGGCTCCAACCGCCGCGTACGTGTCAGGGAGCGGGCGTCCGAGGCTGACGTTCGTCTCGGGCTCCGTGCTGGTGATGCTCGCGCTCATGCTCACCGCGTGGACGTACATCGTTTTCGGACAGTCGTGGCCCAGCCACGGCTTCTTCTCCGGGGAGACGGCGTCGCGGGCGTGGTCGTTCCTCGGCGACCTCGCGGGCGCGGGCCGCGAAGGCACGCCTGCGTACCTGGACGGGGCAGAGTGGGCCGAGGCCGGGCGGCTCGCGCTGGTGACGTTGGCGATGAGCGTCCTCGCGGCGGGCATCGCCGCCATGGGGGCTCTGCTCACCTTCATGTTCGCGGCGCGCAACGTCATGGCGGGCGAGTTGGCCCCCTATCGGAGTCCGGTCTGGACCGCGTGGTTCGGGGTCGTCCGGCTCGGCTACGCGCTCAGCCGCTCCGTGCCGGAGCTGATATGGGCGATGCTTCTCGTCTTCATCTTCTCGCCAGGCATCCTTCCCGGGGCGTTGGCGCTCGCGATACACAACTTCGGCATCCTCGGCAAGCTCACGGCGGAAGTCGTGGAAGGCCTCGACACCCGCCCGGCCCGCGCGCTCAGGACGTCCGGCGCGGGCTGGTTCCAGGTCATCGCCTACGCCATCCTCCCCGCCGCCCTGCCTCGCTTCATCACCTATCTCTTCTACCGTTGGGAGGTCATCATCCGGACGACCATCGTCGTCGGGCTGGTGGCGGCCGGCGGCCTCGGCATGGAGTTCCGGATCTCCCTGAGCCACTTCCACTACACCACCGTAACCCTGCTCCTCATCTGGTACCTGCTGCTGGTGTTGGGCGTCGACCTCGCATCGGCGGCGATGCGCCGACTGGCGCGCTAGACGCCGCCCGACACGACCTCGTCGAGCAGTGCAGCCCAGTCGGCGCACTCGCGCTGGGGGTCGAGGAGCGAGCGTAGCGGCGCCTCTGCTTCCCGAAGGCAGTCGAGGAAGGCGGGGTCGCTCTCGCAGCAGAGCAGCAGACGACGCAGTTCCGCTCTGTCGCCCACCGGGAAGTACCCCGGGTAGTCGTCGCCAAGCAGCCCCACGTTGCCCGGCATGCGCGACGCCAGTATCGGGACGCCGTCGACGGCCGCCTCCGAGACGACGTTGGCCCCGCCTTCCGAGAGCGACGAGATCACCATCACCTGCGACCGCTTGAGCAGCCGGCGGGCGCGCCACGACGGCAGCCCGCGCAGCCATGCGTACCGCGGATGACTCGAAGCGAGAGCGTTGGCCCGGCGGGTCATGGCAGAGCCCATGGAGTCCCCAAGCTGCAGCACGCGGATGCGAGACTCTCGCGGGAGGCGGCGTGTTGCGTCGGCCGTGAGGAACGGGTCCTTGACCGGCCTCAAATGCCCCACGACGCTCACGTCGAAGTGGCGCGCGTTCGGCGACGGCCCGGACGTGGGCGTGGGCCTGGCGGACTGCACGATCGTCCGAACCTTCCCTTTGTGCTCTTCCCTGAGTTCGTCGACCGCGAGGCGCTGGAGCGTAACGAGGCGATCTGCCGCGTCGAGAACAGGGCCGCCTTCCTCGTAGAGCGGCCCGTAGACGTCCGTCCCCGCGAGGAGCACGACGACGGGGCTGTCCGGTCGGTGGGCCTTGAAGGCGGCGACGGACTCCGCGCTCCGCAGCGCGTGGATAGCGACGAGCAGGTCGAAGTCCTGGCCGCCGTATTCCTGGCTGATGCTGACCCGGTGGCCCAGGCTGCGCAGGATGCCGGCCCAGCGGTTCGCCGTGACGCGGTTGCCGTTCCGGCTGTAGGGCGGGGCGGGCGTCACGAGGCCGATGTACACGAGCGTTACCTCCGGATCAGGCCGCGCAGGTGCGAAAGCCGCACATCACGTCGCGCCGGTCGGGCGTGTAGAAGTTCCGCCAGGTGTTGCGGATCAGGCGGCTGCGCGTGCTCCAGGCCCCGCCGCGAAGCACCTTGTGTCCGCTGAACGCCGGCGCGGAGTACTCCTTGTAGGGGTCGGCGACGAAGCCGGGGTACGGCCCGAACTCGGTTGCGGTCCACTCCCAGGCGTTGCCGACCATCTGCCTGCAACCCAGTGGCGTGTCCCCAGCGGGGAGAGCGCGCACGTCGACCGTGCCCTGACCTCGGAAATCAAGGTTCGCGCGCTCGGGCGACGGCGGCTCGTCGCCCCAGGGGTAGCGGCGTTTCGGCGCGCCGTCGGCGCCGCCTGCCGCCGCCAGCTCCCACTCGGGTTCCGTCGGCAATCGCCTCCCGGCCCAGGCGCAGTACGCGTTCGCCTCGTGCCAGTTCACGTGGATGATCGCAGCGTGCGGGTCGATGGGTACCCACGCGTCGTAGCGTCTGGCCAGCCATCTGCCGTCGCTCTCGCGGCGCCAGTAGACGGGGTGCTGCGCGCCGAGCGCCTGCTTCCACCACCACCCCTCGTCTGTCCAGCACGAGCGGTCACGGTAGCCGCCGGACTCGACGAAGCGCAGAAACTCTCCGTTGCTCACCGCGGTGGCTGCTATCGCGAACGGCTCGACGCGGACCTCGTGCCCCCACTTCTCGTTGTCGAACACGAACGGCAGCTCGCCTTCGACAGCGCCCAGCGTGAACGTCCCACCGGGAATGGCGACATCGTGCGGCTCGAAGCCGGGCTGTGGCGAGGGGGTCGCCGTCGATGGAAGCGTTGGTTCGGAGAAGCCCAGCGTTTGCCGCGTGTACGTGAACGCCTCGGCGTGCATGTCGGTGTGGAGCGTGGCCAGTTGGATGAAGTACTGCTCCAGCGCATCCGGCTCGCCCTGGCCGAGACGGCCGGTCGCGTCGCGCGCAACCTTCTGCGCGAAGGCCCGTGTCTCCTCCCACGACGGGAAGCTCAGCCGCCAGCGGGTATCGTGCGCGATGGCCGCCGAGTCGTAGAGCGCGTCGGAGTGGGGCACCATGCTCTGCGCCTCGTACAGGTTGCGGAGGGTCCACTTCTCGAAGAACCACCCCACGTGCCCGACCTCCCAGAGCGCCGGGTTCACGATGGGGATCATGGGCCCCTGCTGCTGGCGGGCGTCGAAGTCGGCGGTCAAGGCGAGCACCGTCTCGACCGAGTCCAGCGCCTCCGCAACGAGGTCGTCGGTTCTGCGCGGCGGCGCGGGTGGCAGGTCGAAAGTGCTCATGGAACGGATGCCCCGCTGCTACGCCGTGACTTCGAGCGTGTTGGCGGCGTCTTCCTCGGCGACCACATGTCCGATCACCGCTCCCGTAACGCCGCGCTGGGCGAGACCGTCCAGCACCGCTTGGGTCGACGCTTGCGGCACGGCGATGAGCAGGCCGCCCGACGTCTGCGCGTCGCAGAAGATGAGCTTCTCCTCGTCGGTGATGCTGTCGCCCCACGCGATCTGTGGGTCGAATGCATCGAGGTTGTTCCGCGTTCCGCCCGGAACGACACCGCGCTCGGCCAACTCCCGCACCCCGGGCAGGAGCGGGACGTCCGGGAAGCGGACCTTCGCGGCGGTCCCGCTCGCCTTCAGCATGCCGAGCATGTGGCCCGCCAGCCCGAAGCCGGTGATGTCGGTCGCGGACTTCACCCCCGCGGCCACCATCGCCTCGCCGCCAGCGCGGTTCAACTGGCGCATCGTCGCGACGGCGCCCGCGAGAGTCGCGTCGTCGGTGACCCCTGCCTTGGCTGCGGTCGTGATGATCCCCGAGCCGAGCGGCTTCGTCAGCACGAGGTCGTCCCCGGCTGCTGCGGCGGCGTTGGTGACGATGCTGTCCGGCCGAACGATGCCGGTGACCGACAGCCCGTACTTCGGCTCGCGGTCCTTCACCGTGTGCCCGCCCGCGATGACGATGCCCGCCTCTTTCGCAACGTCCATCCCGCCGAGCAGCATGCGCCCGAGCACCTCCTTGGGCAGGTCCTCGGGGAAGCAGACGATGTTGAGTGCAAGCAGCGGCGTCCCGCCCATCGCGTAGACGTCGCTCAGCGCGTTCACCGCCGCGATGGCGCCGAAGTCGTACGGGTCGTCGACGATCGGCGGGAAGAAGTCGATCGTCTGCACGACCGCGAGGTCGTCCGTCAGGCGGTAGACGGCCGCGTCGTCGCTCGTGTCGAATCCCACGAGCAGGTCGTCGTGCTGCACGTGGGGGAGGTGGCTCAGGACCTCGCCGAGGTCCTCGGGGCTGAACTTACCGGCTCAACCCGCGCAGGTGGCCAGACTGGTGAGGCGTACTTCTTGCTGCGTCATGGGGGGATTATAGACGCTCGGCACGACGAAGTGCTGTGCCGAGCGATGCCTACGTGACAGCCATCGATGCCATGACTTGACCGAGGTCGGTCTGCTCGTTGAGATGCCAGAGGCGGTCCAGGGCTGCCTGCTGGCCGGACTCATCGAGCAGGCCGGTCGTGAGCCGCCGGAACTTGTCTTCGATGTCGGCGTCGGTCATGGGTTTCTTGAAGTGCCCGGTGTAGTAGGGGACGGACGCCGTGTGCTGGCGGCCGTCCGAGGTACGAACCGTCAGGATGTTGAGGATGGCCTCCGGCCAGGCCGCGTCGCACTCGGGGTCCTGCACGACCTCGATACGCTGCATCAGGCCCAGCAACACCGGGTCGCGCAGGACGCTGTCTTCGAAGTGCGCGGGTTCGACCGTGCCGAACCGAAGGGCGCAGGCAACGACGAACGGGATGCTGTGGTCGGCGGTCTCCCGCGTTTCGGGGCGCCAGCGCGTGGGGTCGCCCGCCATGATGCGCTTTCCGCTCTCGAACGTCCGGATGTGGACGCGCTCGATGTCGGCCACGTCGGTGATACCAAGCGCGTCCCGCGCCTCCATCGCGCCCTCGATCGCCGTCTGGGAGACGAAGCCGGCCGGGAACCGCTTGAAGCGCGACTCCATGAGCCGGAACGCGCGGTCGTTGCCGTCCTCCCGTGCCAAGGAAGCGAGCTCGACAGGGCTGCTCGTCACGCCTGCGAAGAACCCGTGCGAACCGGAGAAAACCTCCGGCGGCCCCGTCATCCCACGCCGCGCGAGCATGGCTGCAAAGACGCCGTTCCTGCCCGCGTTCGGGACGGCCGCTGCCTTCCAGTGAGAGATGGTCCCGCGCCGGGCCTCGCCAAGCGTCATGCTGCTGACCACGGAGATACGCAGCGCTTCCGCGAGCTGTTCCTCCGTGAGGCCGATCACGCTGCCCGCTCCGAGCGGTGCGGAGATAGCGGCATAGGCGGCCTGGTCCCAGGCGCCGCCTGAGGCGAGGTGGAAGCTGTCCGCCCAGGCAGCCTGTATCTCGTAGGCGAGTGCGACAGCTGCGATGAGCTCTTGGCCCGACGCTCCATGTGCCTCGGCCGCAGCGAGTACCGCGGGGATGTTGTCAGAGGGGTGGGCGATGTCCTTGCCGTTGTAGGAGTCGTTGAAGTCCAGGTAGCGCACCATGGTGCCATTCACGAAGGCGGCCATGTCCGGCGTGGTGGTGTCGTGGGTCCCCAGCAGCGTGGCAGGCGATGAACCGTGCACTCCGAGCGCCAGGTCTCGTGCCGCGTGCACCGGGGCGGCGCCGCCGGCCGCCAGTCCACAACCCATCGAATCGATCACGAGCCGCTTGACCTGGTGCACGACCTCGCCGGGCAGATCGTCGTACCTGATGCCGGCCGCGTAGCTGGCGAGACGTTCAACGACTGGATCGGTCATGCTTCCACACCTCCTCGGGGCCTCACAAGGGCTGGGCCGAGTCTAGTCTCCATGAGGAACGGGTTCCACTCTGGAGCAGCTGCGCCCGGCAGGTTGCGCCGGGGTGTGTATGGGGGATAATGCGGCCACTACGCCGCAGGGGAGGCAGGCGATGATCATTGACGCGCACCAGCACCTGGTTACAGGGTCGCAGATCGGTCAGTATCAGGCGTTCCTCATCAATGGACGCGGGTTCCACGGCAAGGGGCACCCGGGCGTAACGGCGGAGACCGTGGCGAGCTGGAAGACGGCGGGGAAGACGCATTCCCAGTTGTTGGACGACGTAGGGACGGACATGGCGTTCATCTCTCCGCGCCCGTACTCGCTGATGCACTCGGAGAAGCCGGACAAGATCGTGCACTGGTTCTGCGAGGCGAACAACAACGCGATCGCGCTGGCCGTGCAGAACGAGCCTGACCGGTTCAGGGGTGTTGCAGGTCTGCCCCAGTGCGACGGAGCGCCCGTGACCGACACGTTCGAGGAGATCGACCGCTGCATCAACGACCTGGGGTTCATCGGCATCATGATCAACCCGGACCCGAGCGAGGGGCAGCACACGACACCCACGATGGGCGAGGAGTACTGGTATCCGCTCTACGAGAAGATGGAGCAGGAGGACATTCCGGCGCTGATCCATCCGGCAAGCTGCAAAGACCTGCGCGAGTCGTTCCACAACCACTTCATCACAGAGGAGAGCATCGCCATCCTGTCGCTTGCGAAGTCGACGGTGTTCGACGACTTCCCGAACCTCAAGATCATCATGAGCCACGGCGGCGGCTCGATCCCCTACCAGATAGGGCGCTGGCGGGCCCGGATGCGCGGCGCGAACGGGGAGGAGACGTTCGACCGCCACGTGAAGAACCTCTACTACGACACCTGCCTCTACAATCAGGAGTCCCTTGAGCTGCTCTTCAAGATAGTGGGGACGGATCGCTGCCTGTTCGGCACGGAGCGTCCGGGAGCGGGATCGGCCGACAACCCGCGCACCGGCGAGTGGTACGACAACACGAAGCCCTACATCGACGACATCGATTTCCTTTCGGACGAGGACCGGGGCGCCATCTACGAAGGCAACGCCCGGAGCGTGTACGGCCAGCGGTTCTCGTAGAAGGCTACGGCCGCTCGGAAGGGAGCAGGCAAGGCCCGCCTGCAGGCTCTAACGCCGCCTGCGCGCGTATCCGATGCTGCTGAGGACCAGCACGAGGACGAGGAGCGGCAGGACCCATACCCACGGCGGAATACCGCCTCTTTCCTCAGGCGTTGGCACAACCGGAACCGGGGTCATCGTCGGAGAAGCCGGAGGTCTGGGCGTAGGCGTTGCGGTGGGCTCAGGCACCGGTGTTGCGGTGGGCTCAGGCACCGGTGTTGCTGTTGGCTCCTGTGTGGGAGTAACCATCGGACGTGGCGTCGCAGTCGGGGCCGGTGTGGCGGTTGGAGTAGGCGTCGGCACGGGCGTTGCGGTGGGCGTTGGTTCGGCCGTCGGTGAGGCCTGCGGATCGGGCGTGGAGACCGGCGCGAGTGATGGCCCGACCCGCAGGCTGGTGTCGCCTCCGACCTCGTGCTCGACCTTATGTTGGTCTCGCACGATGCCGGAGAAGATGAACTCCGCCTCGACAGCAGGCGCTTGCACCGTGTAGGTGAACTGCTCCTCCCCCAACAGCGTGAACGTGGCCGCATCCAGCCTCGCGTCCACGGCGGCGTCGGGGAGGCTGGAGCCAACGAACGTGAACCCGCCCGGCAGCGTCTCCACAACCTGGGCGAACGCGCCGTAGTTCCGGGCCGCTATGGTCACCTCGATCTGGCCACCCGGAGCAACCGAGGGGGAGGCGAATGATCGCGTGGCGCTGTGACCGGACGCCTCCGCGTCGTTCGACTGGCTGAGGACCGCCACCGCGACCACGACCACCATGAACAGCAGCAGCAGTAACAGCGGTATGCTCCTGTTCACGACGCGCTCTCCCCGGCGAAGTAGATCTTGACGATCTCCGTTGCTTGCTCGCGGGTGAGCGTGCCCGCGGTGTAGTCGTTGACCGCCGCGATGGCCTCGTCGAGATCGATCACCTCGTTGCCATTGGCGTCGTAGTCGTTGGCGATGCCTGACAGGGCCACGTTGGTGATCTTGATGACCACCCGTATGCTGGCCGAGGCGCCGCTGGCGTTCTTTGCCACCACCGTGACCTGATACGTGTTCTGCTCGCCCTCGAAGTCGAAGACCGCTCCCTCGGCGATGCTGATCTGTCCGGTCTGTGCATCGATGGTGAACAGCGCGGCGTCGGCGCTCGACAGACTGTACGTCACCGCCTCGCCCTGGTTGTCTCGCGCCGATATCGGATCGCCGATGGCATCCCCGGGCTGCGCGTTCTCGGGCACGTTGCGCGAGGTCTGGAATCCCTCGCTGAACACGGGCGGAGGGATGATGCGGGTGAAGGTACCGCCTCCTCCTCCGCCGCCCCCGCCGCCGGTGGAACCGCCGGTGCCGGTGGTCGGCGGCCGCCGCACCGTGGGAGCGGCGGTCACCGTTATCGTCACGTCGATGGTGTCGTCCGGGGCAGTGGACTCGTTGTAGTTGGCGTCGAAGCCGTCGTGGACGGACACCGTTACGTCGTAGGTGTTGTCTCCGTCCGGGTCGTGCTCGATGACGTCCTTCGTCTTGATCTGGCCGGTAGCCGGATCGATGTCGAAGGTTCCGGCGTCCGAGCCGCTCAGCGCGTAGGTGAGCACGTCGCCCGGGTCGGCATCGGTAGCCCGTACCGGCGAGCCGACGTTCCGGCCCGCCGCCGGGCCCGCGGAGATGCTACGGGTGGCCGTGCGGCCCGTATCCGTGCCGTCATCGTCCTCAGTGAACTCGGGCGCGGTGTTCGTTGCGGACCTCGTAGCGCCTATGGCCGAAGCGAGCACAGCGGAAGCCGTCTTGTTGCTGCCGCGGGCGTCCTCGTAGGAGACGCTTGCCCGCAGGTACTGGTCGGCGTCGTCCGCGCCCACCGTGTAGCTGCTGGACGTTGCTCCATCGATGTCTGCCCATCCGCCTCCGCGGCTACGCGACCGCGCCCACTGCCAGGACTCGCTGCTTATGTCGCCGTCGTCGTCGGTCAGGCTGGCGCTGAACCGCGTGTTCGCGTCCACCCAGCCTCGTGACGGGGTGATGGCGACCACGCCCTCTTCCTCAACATCTGTCACCGTGACGGTCACCGAGAGGGAACCGGAGAGACTGAGGGTTGCGTCGTCGTCCGTGGCGGTGATGACTACCGAGTAGGTCGTACGCTGCTCGTAGCTGGGCGGCGTGCGGAAGTAGAGCTGGCCCCGGTTCGAGATCCAGAAGTTGGTGGTGTCGCTGACCGACCAGGTGAGCGTGTCGCGCTCCGGGTCCGTGCCGGTGTAGGTCGCGACCGCCCGGTTGGAGTTCTCCTGGAATGACGGCGTCTCGTCGCCGGTAACGACGGGCGCTTCGTTCACATCCGTCAGCGTGATGATCATGTTCTGCCGGTCGTCGATGGCGTCCATGTCGGGGTCGCCCAGCGAGTTCGCGCCGTCGGTGACCTCCACCGTGACCCGCAGGGTGCGCCTGGTTTCGAAGTCCAGTTGCGCGCCGGTGGCAACCCGCAGTTGCCCATCGCTCGCGCCGACGGTGAAGAGCGCCGCGTCCGTCCCGCTCAACGTGTACGTCAGCGGGTCGTCGTTGAAGTCCGTGGCGACCACGGGGTCGCCAACGGCCGTGCCGCCGGTGGCGTCCTCCGGGATCTCCCGCCTGCCGTTCTCCGTCGCCGGGAACGCCGGCGCCGAGTTCACCGGCGGCGGCTGTCCCACGCGCGGCGACACCCTGATCGCCGTCTTGCCCGAGTCTTCGCCGTCGTTGTAGCTGGCGGTCGCGCGGATGTAGCCGCCGACGTCTGTGTCCGCCGGGGTGAACGTGTCGGACGTCGCCCCCGCGATGTTGGCCCATCCCGACGTACTGCTGCGAGATCGCGCCCACTGCCAACTGACGGAGCCAATGATGCCGTCATCGTCCTCCAGCGTGGCCGTCACCGGGACCCTCGCCTGGATGGTCGCCGTCTCCGAAGAGAGCGTTACGGTCCCCGGCTCATCGAGGTTCTCCACAGTGATCGTGACGCTCTGCGTGTCGTCGATGGTGGTGGACGTGGCGCCTGAGCCGTCCCTGCCGTCGTGCACCTCCACGGTGACGCTGTAGGTGGACTTGGTCTCATAGTCCAGCGTCACGCCGGATGCGAGGCGGATCTGCCCGGTGCTCGTGATGGTGAAGGAGGCGGCGTCCGTGCCAGTCAGCGTGTACGTCAGTGCGTTTCGCTCAGGGTCGATGGCAGCGACGGGATCGCCGATGTTCGTGCCCGCCCGCGAGTTCTCCGGAACGGTGCGCTGGCCGGTCTCCGTGGCCGGGAAGAGGGGGCGCCGGTTCGTAGTGGGAACGGGGTTCGTGATCCCTTCCGCGCTCTTGCCGCCGCCCCGCCGGTCCGTGTATTCGACCCTGGCGCGCAGGTAGCGGTCGCCGTCGTCTTCGGTCGGCCTGTAGCTGCGGTTCGTCGCTCCCGATATGGGCGTCCAGCCGGTCCGCCCGTCATCCGACCAGGCCCACTGCCAGGAGGCGCCCGTGACGCCGCCATCCCCGTCAGTGAGCGTGGCCGTCAGCAACACCCCAACATCCGGTTCCTGGGCGGAGAGGGTTACTACGCCGTCTTCCTCCAGGTCTATGACGCGCACCGATACAACGGTAGTCACGTCGATGGAGTCGTCGTTGATCACCATATCGTTGGCGTCCAGGCCCTTGCCGTCGTGCAGGGTGGCGGTGAAGAAAAGCAAGCCCTCCGATCCCGCCGTCTCGAAGTTCAACGCCCCGACGGCCGTGATCTGTCCGGAAGACGGGTCGATCTCGAAGAGAGCGGAGTCCTGCCCGGCCTGGATGCCGAATGTCAGGTTGTCGTTATCGCGGTCCGTGGCTGTCAAGCGTTCGGACAGGACCCTGCCGGCGGCCCCCTCGTCGATCGCCTGGCTGGTCCCCGAGCGGAACCGGGGCTTCACGTTGGGCAGGGGGTCCGCTTCCACAGGGGAGGTCTCGCCGCTGGTCAGCATCTTCCGGTTGAAGAGGTTGCGGTCCGCGTTTCGCCGGTCGAAGTAGGACACCTCGGCCCGCAGAGGCTTCCCGGCATCATCCTCGTCCACCGTGTACCTCAGCGTAGTGGAGGCGCCCCCCCCGATGGTAATGGGCTGCCACACCCCCGATTCCTGAGCCCTCAGGGTCCAGCTGATATCGACTGCATCCGTGTCGATGCCGCCGTCCGGGTCCGACAACGTGAAGGTGATCGTGTCCCCCACGACGGGGTCCAGGTTGTCCACCCTGATGACGCCCGTCTCCTCGATGTCGCGCACCGTCACGGTGACGGGCTGCGTGGCGGTGCGGCGGTTCGTCTTGCTCAGGATGTCCGTGGCGACGACGTTGAAGTTGTAGACGTTGTCCCCGCCGGAGTCCTTCGGGTCCTCGAAGCTGGGCGTCTCCTTGAAGGTGACGTTGCCGCCGCTGTCGATCTCGAAGTCAAGCGCGTCCGTGCCCGTGAGCGACCACGTGACCCCGCCCTCCTCGTCGCGCGCGGTGTACGACGCGATGGTCGAGAAGGCGTAGGGCGGCTCCTGGAAACTCGCGTCGAGGGTAGCGTCGTGCTCGTCGAGCGCTATCGTCGTTTCGACGGTCCCTGTGAACTCCGGCTGCTCGTTGACGTCGAAGATACGGATGAAGACCTCGTGCATCGCGGTATTGGTGCCGTCGGACGCGTTCACGGTGAACACGTATCCGTTAGCTCCTACATCGGTTGAAGAACCCATCGGGTCCTCGAAGTCCGGCACGATATTCCAGCGGGCGATGGCGCTCTCGTCAGCGTCGGCCGTCATGACGAAGGTGGGGTCTTCCACGATGACGAAATCGGCCGCGTCGGGCCCGATGATGGTCCAGATGATGTCGTCCCCCTCCTCGTCCCGGGCCTCGAACCGGTACCAGTAGGCCTGGTTCGCCACCGTGGCGGGGATGGTGGAGAGATCAGACGCCGTGGTCCCGGAGTCGTACTCGATCTCGTCCGCGTGCCGACCGGTCGAGGGTGCAGTGAACCCCGGCGTCTCGTTGACGTTGGTGACCGTCACTGTCATCGGGTAGTCGCGCGTGTTCGGGCCGTCGCTGATCTTCACGATGACCTGGTACACGTTGTCATCGGCTACGTGGCTTTCGGCGGTGTTCACGCGGTCGGTCGGGTCCTCGAAGTTGGGCCGGTCCCGGAAGCTGAGCGTGCCGTGGCCGGTCGTGGAGTCCTCGGTGATCTGGAAGTCGGCGGCGTCCGTGCCGGCCAGGGACCACGACAACTCGGTAAGGGTGCTTATCTCCTCGTCCCGGGGGACGTAGGTCATCACGTCCAGGTCCGCGGAATCGGCGTCCCACTCGATCTCCGCGAAGCTTTCGTCAGGAACGCCGAGCGGGACCTCCGGCGTCTCGTTGATGTTCGTGACGGTCACAGTGACGGGGAACGTCCCGACGCTGTTCGATTCGCCCGCTCCGTCATCGGCCCTCACGACGACCTCGTACATGTTGTCTGAGGCACCCATCATGTTCGAGTCCGCCAGGTCGGCGGGGTTCTCGAAGTCCGGCTCGATGCTGAAGGAGAGGACACCAGTGCTCCCGTTGATGCTGAAGTGGGCCGCGTCCGTGCCGGACACGTCGAACGTGATCGTCTGGAGTCCGGCGTTGTCGGCGTTGTCGTCGTCGGTGGCGGTGTAGGTTCCGATGACGAGCTCGGAGGCCGTGGCCGTGTGGTCGAACTCGATCTCCGCGAAGCTTGGCCCGGCGTTCCCGGCGACCACCGGCGTCTCGTTGAGGTCGTTGACGGTGACCGCGACGCTCTGGGTGTGTTCCAGTCTCGGGCTCCCGTTGTCCCTCACCCGCACCGTCACGTCATAGACGTTGTCCGTGCCGGTGTCGTCCGGCCTCTCGTAGTCCGGCGGACTCTTGAACGTGAGCTCGGCCGTTCCGTTCACGGTCGACGTGATGTTGAAGTCCCCCGCATCGTTGCCCAGCAGGTCCCATGACATCGTCCCCGTCGTCGCGTCCGGGTCCGTCGCCACGTATGTCGCGACGACCCCCGTCGCGTTCTCGTCGAACGTGGCGGAACCGGGGGCGGACGTCAACGTGGGCGCTTCGTTGACGTCCGTGACGGTCACTGCGAGGGACTTGGAGATGCTGAGGTGGTTCGACGCTCCCCGGGCGCCGTCGATGCCGTTGTCCGTGACCGTGACCGTGACGTTGTAGACGTTGTCGTTGCCGGCGTCCTGCCTGTCCTCGAAGTTCGGCGCGTTCTTGAACGTGAGCACGCCGCTCGACGAGCCGATCTCGAAGAAGCCCCCGTCGTCGGCGCTCTCCACCGACCACGTCAGCGTATTGGCCGAGTCGTGGGACTCGTTGTTCTCGTTGTCCACGTCGTTTGCCATGTACGTGAGGACGGAGGTCTGGTTCTCCGCGACGGAGATCGAGGTCTGGGGGGTCGAGATCGTGGGCTGCTCGTTCACGTCCAACAGGTTGATGGTCACCGTGATGCTGTCGTCCACAGAGTTGCTGTCGTCATTTCCGGCGGCGTCCTTGCTGTCGCTCACGTTAACGGTCACGGTGTAGCTGCTCTTGGACTCGTAGTTGTAGGTCCTCGATGTGGTCTGTATCTGGCCGCTCGTCGAAACGATGGTGAACGAAGACGCGTCCGTACCGCTCAACGTGTAATGCAGCGGGTCGCTGTCGCCGCCCGTGGCGGATACCACCGAGCCGACGTCGACGCTTCCGCCGCTGTTCTCAGCCACGCTGCGCGTTGCGGTCATGCTGCTGAATGACGGCTCGACGTTGCTGGCGCCGATCTGGCCCGTGACGGCGTTGGCGGACTTGCCCGACCCCTGGGGGTCCGTGTAGCTCGCCGTGGCGCGCAGGAACTTGTTCACGTCCGCGGCCACGGTTGTATAGGAGGCTGAATTGCCATTCGACGTGATGTTGGTGAAGGGTCCCGAGGCCGAGTTCCCCCGTGCCCACTGCCACGTTACGTTGCTGACGGTCCCGTCGATGTCGGTCACGGAGGCCGTCAGCGTCTCGCCACCCGACTCCGTGCCCGTGATCGTCACCGTGCCGGGCTCGTCCACGTTGGAGAGGCTGATGGTCACGTCGATGTCGTCGTCCTTAATAGTGTCGGGATCGCCGGCCTCGTCTTTGTTGTCACGCACGTTCACGGTGACGCTGTAGCTGCTCTTGGCCTCGTAGTTGTAGGTGATGCCCGACTTGGTCTGGATCTGGCCGCTCGTCGAAACGATGGTGAAGGACGAGGCGTCCGTGCCCGTCAACCAGTAGTGCAGCGTGTCGTTGTCCTGGTCCGTGGCCGACACCGCAGCCCCGACGTCTGTCCCCACCACGCTGTTCTCAGGAAAGCTGCGCATCCCGGTCTCAGTGGACGGGAATGACGGGTTCCTGTTGCCCGCCGCCACCTGGCTTGACGCGGCGCTGGTTGCGGACTTGCCCGAGCCGTGGGGGTCCGTGTAGGACGCCGTGGCCTTCAGATACTTGCCGATGTCCGCGGCCACGGGCGTGTAGGGATTGGAGGTCGCTCCGGAGATCGGGTTGAAGGTTCCCAAAGCCGTGTCCCCCCGCGACCACTGCCACGAAACGCTGGTGGTGGTCCCGTCGTGGTCGGTCAACGTCGCGGTCACCGGCGTCCCGGCCGTGATCGTGCCGGGCAGCGACACCGTCCCGGCCTCGTCGATGTTGGTGATAGTCACCGTGACGGCAATGTCGTCGTCGACGGCGGAGCCATCAGTGTCCTTCACCTCGACGGTCACGTTGTAGACGTTGTTGGTGCCGGCGTCCCGTGGGTCCTCGTAGTCGGTGAGGGCCTGAAACCTGAGCTCTCCTGTCGAGTTGATGGTGAAGTCGGCCGCGTCGGCGCCGGTTAACGTCCACGTGAGCGTGTCGTCCTCCGGGTCGTCCGCTGCGTAGGTGGCGAGCACGTCACTGGGCCCCGTGCCCTCCGGCTTGCTGATGGAGGTGTGGGACGAGCCCGTGCTCGTGATGTCCGGCTCCTCGTTGACGTCGGTGACATCGACGACAACATCAAAGGTATCGCTCATGGCGGGCGAACCGCTGTCGGTGACCTTGATGGTCACCTGGTATGTGTTGCTGGCGGGAGTGGTCGCGCTGCCCGGCGTCTCATAGTCCGGCGCGTCCTTGAATGAGAGTATGCCGGAGGTCTGTCCGATCTCAAAAAGCGCCCCGTCCTGGTTCTCCTCAACGCTGGTGTCGCTGTCTATCGACCACGTGTGGGTGTCCGCCGAGTCCGGGTCCGAGACCGTGTACGTCCCGACGGTGGTCGCGTTCTCATCAACATCGGGGGCATCGTCACCGGCGATGGTGGGCTCCTCATTGAGGTCGTTGACGTTGATGGTCACCTTGATGCTGTCGTCCCATATGCTGTCGCCGACTCCGGTGGGGCTCTTGCTGTCGCGAACGTAGAGCGGCACAACGTAGGAGGGTGTGGTCTCGAAGTCCAGTGTGCTAGATGCTTTTAGCTGACCGCTGGAGTCAACGGTGAATATGAAGAAGGTCGCGGGAAACGAGTAGGTCAGCGTGTCGCCCGAGCCGTTGCCCGTGACGGTGATCGGGCTCCCTGCGCTCATTCCAGAGGCTGTGTTCTCATCAACGGAGATCGTGATCGTTTCGGACGAGAAGACTGGCCGGTCGTTGCTCGCGCCGGTATGGTTGGTAGCCTCCTGGCCTGTAAACGACGGCGCGTCGTTGCCGTCTGCTGAATCGTCCTCCACCGGGCTTGACCCTATCGTGTAGTCCAACGTCACCGTGTCGCCGCTTGCGGCGCCTGTCGACAACGTGAGCGCCACCTCAACGCCGCGCACGGCGACGCTCGACGGGGTGTAGTCCGTGCCGCCGATGTCCACGGTGAAATCGGTGGTTGCGGGGGTGGAGCTTTCGTTCAGGAGCTCGTTGTAGATGAGGACCAGGGACGTTCCGTCCACGTTCACCACGAGCAGCGAAGGAGGGGTGGTATCGAAATTCTGCGCGCGCGCCTGCGGGACATACAGCACGAAAAGCGCCGCCAGAAAAGCCAGGGCTGCCACGGACATGAGGGGGCGAAAGAAGCGCGCCGGGCGCGTAGCGTGCATGCAGGATTCCCTTGTCGCACTTCGACATCGCTTCAGATGGGGCCGTTCCGCCCGCGATGCCATTCACGCCCACAGCCTGACCGACGCGTCCCCGGAAGTCTGTACATGCGCAGTTTCGGACTGTTTCACTCCTGCGATGTTCACGGATCCATGCCCGCACCCAAGGCGTTGCGCACAGTCAAAGAGGGGCCATGTGCACGGTCAGTGGATACGATGTGCCCGCATGGCAGGGAGCGTTCACTCAGAGTCTTTGCGCCGAGTGAAAACCGAGGCGATAGCGGAGCGGCCCCGGTGCACCAGCCACGCTGTGTCACAGCGTCGGCAGACTGGTCGGGGCTCTCCGGGCGCGGGCGGCGGAGGTGGCGCGATCCAGTGCCCACAGTATGTCCGGACGAGGCCGTTGTCGTGCGCCGCGATGCGGTGGCGTAGGTGGTCGAAGTCTGCCGGTCGTTGCATCGGGGATCACCTCGTGGAGTCGCGAAGCGGCCTTGCCGCCCCGAAGTCTGCAACAGCCTGACCGATGCCTCCCCGGGAAGTCTGTACATGCGCGGTTTCGGACTGTTCCACTCCTGCGATGTTCGCGAATCCATGCCCTTACCCAGGGTGTTGTGCACAGTCCATGAAGGGTTATGTGCGCGGCGGGCGGATGCGATGTGCCGGCGCGGCATGGCGTTCGTTCAGGGTCTCCGCAACAGTTGCAGGACGTACTGTTGGCCGGAGTTGCATCCGATACCATGTCTGCATGCCCACGAACGGACCTCTCGGCAACACTCCCCACGATGTGTTTCTGGCGATGACGGCCGAGATCGATGAGCAACGGCTGAGAGCGGCCCAGGCGGGGTTCGCCATGAGGGCCTACCGCGAGTCCTTCCTCACTGAAGACGGCCAACGCGGCCTGAGCCAGGAAGGGCTGCTCCGGCTCATGGCGTCGATAGACGATGAGTACGCGGAGCGGTTCAGCCATGCCACCGTCTCCCGGTGGGAATCGGGAGCGACACGCCCCACCGTGCGCCGGCTGCAGGTCTTCGGGATGGCCCTGGGGCTGTCGCCGACGGAAGTGGCGGGGCTGATCCTGCTGGCAGGCCTCGCGCCTGATCTCCAGACGGCTTCCTCCATGGCCACCAATGGTGGAAGCAGCCGGGGCCCCGAGTCCGAACCGACGCCGGGCGAGGAGTATGGACCGACGGACCCCGTGGCCGGTGGCGGCCACGCAACGGCGACCGCGCCTCCGCTGTTGGGAGGCTGGGCGCGGTTCGTATTCCTCAGGTGCCTGCCCCTGGGTGTTGCTATCGTTGGCGCCGGGTACGTCCTCTCATTCCTGGACTGGGAGAACATCTGGACCCCCGCGTTCTACGTTGGCCTTGCGACGGCGCTGGTAGTCACCCAGGGGTTCCTGTTCCCCGATCGCACGATTCACAACAGGGAATTCTTCTGGGTTACGCTGTTCGTCGTGCTCAGCACGCCGCTGCTGCAGTTCGCACCCCTGGGCATGGACCACTACAGCCTCTATCGGGTTGGGGACTCCGTCGGCACCTACGTGCCTTTCCTGCTCGCCCTCCTGGTGAACCTGGCGCTCGCTGCATCCGCCGGGCTGATGTTCCAGTTCCTGTGGCAGTGGCAACGCTCGCGCTACGGCGGCGAGGGCAGCATCCTCCAGCGGTCGGTCTGGACAGTCCTGCCGCCGGTGGGCTTCGTGTACGCCGTTGTCCTCGTGATATCGAACGCCTCGGTCTGGATACAGCTTGGGGTTCTGATGCCGGCGACCGCGGTCCTCTTCATCGCATTGCTGGTCGTCCAGGACCCCTCCACCAATCCCAGCGAGAGGGACAGGCAGTTCCTGCTGTCGACCACGCTGGCGGCAGCGATCGTTTCGTCGGTGTTGGGCCTGCTCACCATTATCGCGGTATACGTCTCTCCCGATCTGCCGATGGTCCTGCCGGACCACAACATGTTGAACTCGTGGGAGATCGACTTCGCCGCGTTGGGCTTCTCCCGCGAAGAGGCCCTGGACCGGTTGAACCTGGGCTACCCGTGGCATGCGATAACTGTCTTCGGTTACATGGCCTTCGTCGTGGCCGGTAACCTGGTAGCGTCGATGTACCGGCTCGGCGGCAGGAACAACGACACGCCTGAAGCGCGGGCCCCGGGGGAGCGCTGATCGCAGCGAACTAGCCCCGGAGCGGTCGGAAGAACTCCCGCAACTCGTTCGCCAACAGCTCCGGCTCTTCCCATGCGCCGAAGTGCCCGCCGCTCGGCATCAGCGTGTAGCGCTGGACGTTGTAGGAGCGCTCGGCCCATTCCCGCGGCGGCTGGCTCGAGTCGCCGGGGAATATCGCGAAGCCGGTGGGCACCTCGACCCGCTCGCCGGGTCCAAGGCGCACTGGGTCCTCCGCCGACTCCTTGTAGAACCGGACGGACGACGAGATCGTCTGCGTGGCCCAGTAGATCGTCGCGTTCGTGAGCAGCTCGTCCTTGGTGAACCGCTCCTCGACGTCGCCCTGGTTGTCGCTCCACTTCCAGAACTTCTCGACGATCCAGGCAAGCATCCCGACGGGTGAGTCGCTGAGCCCGTAGGCGAGGGTCAACGGCTTCGTACGTTGTTCGTGCGAGTACCCGTGTTCGGTGGCTTGCCACCAATCCCTGTGCTTGACGAGCGCTTGCTCGGCTGCGCTGAGAGGGGCAGACCCCTCACCGAGATGCGGCCCAACGATGGTTGCCGAGGTCAGGTGGACCGCGGCGACGTGATCGGAGTGTCCGAGGCCGAGTTGCGTAGTGACCGCAGCGCCCCAGTCGCCCCCGTGGGCCACGAACCGGGAGTAGCCAAGTCCCTGCATGAGCTCCGACCACAGCGTGGCGGTGCGCTTTGCGCTCATGCCCTTCTCCGACGGCCGGTCAGAGAAGCCATAGCCCGGCAGCGACGGGATGACGACGTCGAAAGCGTCGGCAGCATCGCCGCCGTGCGCCGCAGGGTCGGAGAGCAGAGGGAGCATCTCCAGCTCTTCGAGGAACGTGCTCGGCCACCCGTGGGTCAGCACGATCGGCAGGGGATGGGGGCCGTTGCCCCGGACGTGGACGAAGTGGATGCCCAGTCCGCCGACCTCGGCCCGATAGTTGGGCAGCGAGTTCAGCCGCGCTTCCTGGGCGCGCCAGTCGAACCCCGTGAGCCAGTACTCTGCCAGCTCGCGAACGTAGTCGAGGTTGGCCCCGTAGTTCCAGCCGGCGCCATCGACCGTGTCCGGCCACCGGGTCCTGGCGAGCCGCTCATGCAGGTCGTCGAGGACGCGGTCTGTGACATGGATGGTATAGGGCTGACTGTTCACGGCCCGCAGCTTATAACAGGCAGGGCGACCCGGACATCTAACGAATGGCTGATCTTGCGCCTTGACCGATGAAGGGAGATTGGTGCCGAAGGCCGGATTCGAACCGGCATGAGGTTGCCCTCAACGGTTTTTGAGACCGTCGCGTCTACCATTCCGCCACTTCGGCATCGGTTCGGATTATAGCGAAGCAGGTTGTGCTGACTCCGCCCTCAGCACGTGCTGAGATCGCTTGCTGGATACGTCAGGGTGGACAGTCTCACTCTTGGAGATTGGAACTGGAGCGGAAGACGGGATTTGAACCCGCGACCTTCTCCTTGGCAAGGAGACGCTCTACCCCTGAGCCACTTCCGCTCGTGCCAGCACCGGGCCTTTACAGCCTGGTGCCGAGGCCCAGACTTGAACTGGGGACACCAGCATTTTCAGTGCTGTGCTCTACCAACTGAGCTACCTCGGCCCGGTCATTTCATGCTACGGAGCGGCCTGAAGCGTGTCAACCGGCGTGGACTGCTACAAGAGCCCTGCCCCCAGGGCGCGCTTGCGCGTCTCCAGGCTCACGAACGTCTCCGTATGCCGGATACCCTGCACGATGCCTACCTTGTTGTGCAGGAACGAGGCGAGAGCCTCGGAGCTCGTCAGGTTTACCCAGATGAAGATGTCGTAACTGCCGGTGGTGATGGAGACGTGCTCCGCCTCCGCCAGCTCGGATAGTTCGTCTGCCACGGCCTCGACTCGTGACGGGTCCACCTGCAGCCCGATGAACGCGGACGTGTGGTAGCCGAGGCGTTCCGGGTCTGGGATCGCGGCGACTTTGATGACCTTGTCCTGCAGCAGCTTGGCAAGGCGGCGGCGGGCTGTTCCCTCACTCAGCCCCAACTCGCGGGCCATCTGCGCGTGCGAGGCACGGCCGTCCTGTTGGAGGGTTTCGATGATCCGTCGGTCGATGTTGTCCAAAACGTCCTCCGCACACGAGCGCTGAGCATGCTATGGCGCACCGTCAGGGATGCGGACGCATCGTATAAGAGGATTCATGCACCGTCAACGAGTAGAGGAATGTTAATCGCCGTGAGAGGGGATATCTGCGACGCGTTCCTTACGAATCAGCAGGAATACGCGCGATTCGTGGCGCTCAGCGCTGGATCCGCGTGTCGCCCCGGGGCTGGAAGATGGAGCCTGCGCCCGGGAGGTCGGCCGGAGTGGAGCGCCCTTGCTGCCCGATGCCACCGATGCGTCCCCTGGAGAGGATGCCCAGCGCGGATGCTGCGGCGCCCACCAACGCTGCGCGCTTCAGGAAGCCGCGCCGCGTTACGGTGTTTCGGGTGCTTGCCTCGTTCTGGCCTGCCATCGTCTGCTGCACTCCTGCGGCCAAGGTGGCCGCAGCGGATAATTGTAGGCGGACAGCGGGAGATTGCAAGTCGCCGGACTCGCCGAGCCGAGCGTCGGGCGCCCCTGGGTTCAGGCGTTCGGGGCATCTGTCCAGCCGTGTGCGAAATTCATCACAAACTGTTGACACCCGCCCTAGACGTGGTTTAACGTGCTCTTCTTGGCGGGAGCATCGCCGATGGTACGTTCGCGCAGCGTCTCTCCGCCCAATCCAGAAGCAGGCAGGGCTTCCGGTGACGCTGTTTGAAACGCAGGCCCTCGGACGATGTGAATGACCGGCCCAGACCCCACGTTCATGACGGCATCTGACTGGGCTGCTGCTGCCGATCTCCTCGCAGCGCTCTGGTTCCTCCTCGGATCGGCCCTTGGCTTTGGAGCATGCATGCTTCTTGCCCACGGCATGATTCCGTCCCTGGCCATCTCGCGTGACATCCCCGCCCATGTGGCTCGCCGCATCCGTATCCCGCTCTACGCGGGGGCAGTCCTCTTCCTGCTGCTTGGGTTCTACGCCATCTCGCTCTTCATCGAAAGGCTGGACCTCATATCCGATCTGTTCTACAGGGGGGCGCAGTAGGGCCCGGGTCTCCCGGCTTGCAGGCGATGAGCAACTCCCTGATCAAGATAGCTGTTCCGGTCATCGGTCTCGTTGCAGCTCTGGTTCTCGCCTTCGTGGCCTACTTCTTCGTGCAGGCCTGGTGGGCGCAGCCTCCCGCCGTTCTCGGTTTCGGAGACGGTCCGACGCAGCCGATAGCGTTTCCCCACACGGTGCACGTGACCACTGCCGGGTTGGACTGCCAGTTCTGCCATCGCACCGTCTCCACGGAGGAGGCGGCCACCGTCCCTGCCGTGGCGCAGTGCCAGTTCTGCCATGACTTTACCCGTATCACGGGCGAGCAGTCCTCCTCACCCACGGCGGCGACTGAGATAGCCAAACTCATAGGAGACCCGCTGGAAGGGCCTGACCCCGTCAACTGGGTGCGCGTCCATCGTCTTCCCGACCATGTGCAGTTCGTGCACGCCCCCCATATCCAGCAAGGCTTCCCCTGCTCCACATGCCACGGAGACATCGCGAGCATGGAGGTCGTCGAGCAGGTCCGTAACTTGAAGATGCGCGATTGCGTCGACTGCCACCGTGACAACGATGCACCGACCGATTGCACAACGTGCCACTACTAGGAAGAACGAATGGCGCTGACTCGCAGACAGTTTCTCAAATGGGCGGGCGTGACCGGTATCGGCGCCGTCGTCTTCAACGGCTGCCGGGTACCGGATCACGAGATCCAGGTCCAGAGTCCTGTCGAGATGCCGGAAGACCTCGTCACCGGTAGAGACAATTACTACGCCACCGCTGCCCAGCTCGGCTTGGCGAGCGAAGGATTGCTCGTCCGCGTGATGGAAGGCCGCGCCAAGAAGATAGAAGGCAACCCGGACCATCCGGTAAACACCGGCAAGCACGGCATCCGTGCCGAGGCTCTCCTGCAGGCGCTTTACCATCCTGACAGGATCAAGCATCCGCTGCTCCGTATCGCCAAGGGCGGGCCGTTCCGCCGCATCGACTGGACTGAGGCCATCGAGCGGCTCACGGCCATCATCAGCGACCGCGACCCGAACGAGGTGCTGCTTGCGACCCCCTTGCTCCGTGGGCGCGCCGCCGATGTCGTGCAGGCGTTCGCCGACGGGTCCCGTATACGGCTCCAGGGCTTCGACGCGCTCGGCTGTGAGAGCGTTGCCCGGGAGGCGCTGCGCCAGCTCTATGGCCAGAACGCGCAACCCGACTTCGACATTGCGCACGCGAGCTACATACTCAACTTCGGCGCCGACTTTCTCGGCACCTGGATCAACCCCACCCACTACTCGCGCGGCTATGGCGAGTTCCGCCAGGGCGATGGCCGCTCGCGCGGACGTCTGGTGCACGTCGGCGCGCGTTACTCGACCACAGCGGCAGCCGCCGACCACTGGGTGTACGCAACCCCCGGTTCAGAGGGACTGCTGGCGATGTCGATCGCGTACACGATGATCGATGAAGGCACGGCGGACTCGGATGCAGCGTCGGCGTTGACCGGCGGGCACGGCGCGAGGGCGTTGCAGGCTTTCGCGCCTGAGCGGGTGGCGGCGCGCATCGGTGTTGACGCGCACGTTATTTCCGAACTTGCCCACGAACTGGCGGACAAGAAGCATCACCCCGCACTCGTTATCGGGGGTGGCCCGGCAGCAGCCCAAGCGAACGGCCTGTTCAACATGCTTGCGGTCTACGCGCTCAATGCGCTCGTGGGCTCGGTGAACCGTTCCGGTGGACTCGTCTTCAACCCTGAACCGGTCAGCGGGCGGGTCAGTTCCGCCTCACTGCGCGAATGGAAGCAGACGCTTGCCGACATGCGCTCCGGTGACATCACCGCCGTGCTCGTGCGCGAGTCGGACCTGGCCTACGGTCTGCCTGGAGCACTCGATGCCCGTGGCGCGCTGCGCAGCGTGGACACGATCGTCAGCTTCTCCAGCTTCCTCGATGAGACGAGCGAACTTGCAGACCTCATTCTGCCGTGCCACACCCCGTTGGAAGAGTGGGGCACGGACGAGCCGAACCCCGGCCCCGGCTACACGACCATCGGCTTCCAGCAGCCTGCGGTGAACCGCTTCCACGACACGCTGAGCTTCGGCGACGTCCTGCTGCAGACAGGGAGCCAACTCGGCCTGCCCGGTCTGCCGTGGGAGAATATGCGTGAGGCAGTGCGCTCGCTCGCGCAGGACCTCCACGAGCGGGGACGCGGCTCCGTCGTGCAGCCCACGTTCGCGGAGTTCTGGAAGCGAACGCTGGAGCGCGGCGGCTGGTGGGACACGGGTGCAACAGCAGATGGCTCACGACCTGATCTGCCTGAACTTGCGAGGAGTGCGCCGGCGGTTTCATCGGCTGATCCGAGCCGTTACCCGCTCCACCTCGTGCCGTTCGAGGGGATCGGAGTGGGCGCAGGGCAGTATGCACATCTCCCGTGGGCACAGTCGGCACCGGACCCCATCACCAGCGCAGCGTGGGACACGTGGGTGGAACTCAACCCGCACACCGCCGATGAGATGGGGCTCAAGAACAACGACATCGTCATCGTGGAGTCGTCTACGGGCCGCACCATCCGCGTGCCGGTCTACGTCAACCCTGCCACGCCTCCCGACGTAGCCGCTGTGCCCATGGGCCAGGGTCACCGGGCCTTTACGAGCTACGCGGCACGGCGCGGTGCGAACGTGCTGGACATACTGGAGCCCACGGAAGATTCAGAGACCGGGGCATTCGCTTGGGGCGCCACCCGCGTCCGCATCTCCGGCACCACCCGGACGAGGGTGATTCCGAAGTTGGAGGGTCTCGAGCCTGCTCGCCAGCTCCACGGCGAAGAACTCATATTCGTGCACAAGGCATAGCAAAGCAGGACTAGTCATGGCGACGCGTACACAGAGCACACGGGCAAACCACAAATGGGGGATGGTCATAGACCTGGACCGCTGCACCGGCTGCCAGGCATGCGTCATCGCCTGTCAGTCTGAGAACAACATCCCGCTCAACGATCAGACCGCCTTCCTGGACGGTCGGGCCATCGAGTGGATACGCGTGGAGCGCTACTGGGAAGGCGACTACCCGGACATCAAGGCACGCTTCCTGCCGGTGCTCTGCCAGCACTGCGACAACGCCCCTTGCGAGTCTGTCTGCCCGGTGTACGCGACCTACCACAACAACGAAGGACTGAACGTACAGGTGTACAACCGCTGTGTGGGCACACGCTTCTGCGGCAACAACTGCCCGTACCACGCGCGGCTGTTCAACTACTGGGAGCCGGTCTGGCCCGAAGACCTCCGGAACCAGTTGAACCCCGACGTTACGGTGCGAACGCGCGGCATCATGGAGAAGTGCACCTTCTGCATCCAGCGCATCCGCCGCAGCA
Source organism: Chloroflexota bacterium (assembly GCA_009838965.1). Classification (GTDB taxonomy): domain Bacteria; phylum Chloroflexota; class Dehalococcoidia; order Lucifugimonadales; family Australimonadaceae; genus Bin16. Next base: position 58,540 of record VXQP01000069.1, read on the forward strand.
CCCGGGGCGGCAAGCAGGTGGAGGACCAGGCGTTCAACCCTGCATGCGTGCAGGCGTGTCCTACAGATGCCATGACGTTCGGCGACCTCAACAACCCCGACTCTCGCGTCTCGCACAAGTGGGAGGACGAACGTGCCTTCCGTGTGCTGGAAGCACTCGGCACCAACCCCAGCGTGAAGTACCTGAAGCAGGTAGACGCTCATGCATAACGGCGAACACGAACTCACGGCCGGCCCTCTCCCGACGCATCAGGACGTCGCGAGGGACGTGCTCGGCCGCTTCCAGGACCTGGGACACCGGTACTGGGGCTGGGTAACGGTGCTCGCGTTCCTGTTCGTCCTCGGGATCGTTGGGTTCATCATCCGCCTCTCGGAAGGCTTCAGCGACGAGAACCGTGCGAACTGGGGCTACTTCGTCGCGACGCTTGCGTTCATCGTCACCACGTTCACGGCCATGCCGGTTATCTCGGCTGGGCTGCGTCTCGCGAAGGCGAACTGGAGGCGGCCTCTCACGCGCGTGACGGAGAACATGGCCATCACCGGCTTGCTCGTCGTGCTCATGCTCATCCCCGCGCTCATCGCCCTGCCTTCCATTGAGGGCAGGCTCAGCATCTGGTTCGAATTCCCGCTCGGAGCGCCGGGCGTCTGGGACGTCATCGGCTACGGCACACTGGCGTTCATCGGCCTCGCCCTGCTCTGGGGCGTCGCTCTACCGGACCTCGCGGCGGCGCGTGATCACCTCCCGGCTTCCCAGCGTCAGCGCGTTATCAAGTGGCTCTCGCTCGGATGGGTCGGTGGCACCCGCCAATGGCGCGTGCTCTACCAGGGCTCGCTGCTCGCCGGTGCGATGTACCTGCTCACATACCCGCTCGTGCAAACGCTCATGATCTCGGACTTCCACCACGGCCTGATACCGGGGTTGAAGGACGCCATCATCCCCGCGACGGTGGTGGTCAACGGTCTGCAGGGCGCGGTGGGCATGACCCTGCTCACCATGTACCTGATGCGCCGGTTGGGGAACTATGAGAGGTACTTCAGCGTGGAGCAGTTCTGGGCGCTTTCCAAGCCGCTGCTGGCGTTCTCCCTGCTCTGGTTCTACTTCTGGTGGGCGAGCTTCATCACCTTCTGGTACGGACGCCAGCCTGGCGAGAGCGAAGTTATCCGCCTGCTGGTGCTGGACGAGTACCGGGGGGCGCTGATGATCTCCTTCTTCCTCAACTTCATCGGCCCACTCATCGCACTGGTCTGGAACCCCGTGCGCCGCAGCGTATGGGGCCCCGCGCTCGTTGGCACGGGTGTGGTCATCGGAGCGCTCGTTAACCAGGTGCGGCTCTACGTCTCGGCCTTCTCGGTCGCAGACCCGAGCCAGCACGTGATGCACCCGCGCCCCGCAACGCAGTGGCCCGACGCGCCGGACCTGCTCATCATGGTCGGTGCGATCTCCGGATGCGTGCTGCTCTTTATGCTCGTCAGCAAGATCATCCCGGTGGTCTCTATCTGGGAGGTCGGCGAAGGACTCAGACTCGTGAAGGTGAGGCGTTACCTGAACCGCTACGCAAGAGTGATAGCCAAGTCGCACTAGCCGCACAGGCACGGACAACAGCCGGATGTACTACCGCAGAACGCTAACCGACGCACAGATAAACAGGGAGCTCCTGGACGTCGTCCTCAGGACGCCCATGTGGTGGGTCGTTATCGTTTCTATCCTGGGACTTATCGTCGCTGGTGCAGCGAGCGCGTTCGGCTTCATGATGAACCAGGGGTTGGGCGTCACCGGCTTGCAGCAGCCCATCTTCTGGGGCTTCTTCATCACCAATTTCATCTTTTGGGTCGGCATCAGCCACGCGGGCGTGATGATCTCCGCCATCCTGCGGCTGAGCCAGGCGGAGTGGCGCAGGCCGATGGTGCGTGCGGCGGAGACCATGACGGTCTTCGCATTGATGACCTCTCTGCTGCAGCCGCTCATCCACGCAGGCAGGCCGTGGCGCATCTTCTACTGGGTGTTCCCGTACGACTGGGCGCGCGGCATCTGGCCGGACGTACGCTCTCCGCTGGTGTGGGACCCCACCGCCATCATCACCTACCTCACGTCCAGCTCGCTGTTCGTCTACACCGCGCTGATCCCCGACCTCGCCATAATCCGCGACCGCAGTACCGGCTGGCGCCGTACCGTCTACGGCATCCTGGCGCTCGGCTGGCACGGCAACCCGAGGCAGTGGAAGCTGCAGGGCATCGCGGGCATCCTCCTATCCGCCCTCATCCTGCCGGTGTTCGTCTCCGTGCACAGTATCGTGTCGTGGGACTTCGGCGTGAGCCTCGTGCCGTCGTGGCACGTAACCGTCTTCGCGCCGTACTTCGTTATCGGCGCTGTGCACTCGGGTGTGTCGGCGGTCGTCACGCTCATGATCCTGATGCGCAAGCTGTACAAGCTGGAGAACTTCATCTGGGAAGAGCACATTGACGCAGTGGCGAGGCTGCTCATCGTGGTCGCCACCGCATGGCTCTTCTTCTTCTGGCTGGACCTGGTCTTCGCCCTGTGGCTGAAAGAGGAGCAGGAGATGACCGTATGGCACCTCCGCCTCTTCGAGCCGCCGTGGAGCTGGCTGTTCCTGGTGTTCATTGTCTGCTCGTACATCATCCCGGTGCCATTATGGATGTTCCGGCGCGTTAGACGGAGCTTCACCTGGATGCTCTGGACAAGCCTCCTGGTGAACGTCGGCATGTTCCTGGAACGTCTCATCATCATCGTGCCCGCGCTCATGCGGAAGGGGCCGTGGGTGTTTACCTACGACACCTACCGCCCGAGTGCCGTGGAGGTGACGCTGATCGTGGGCTCCATCGCACTGGTGGCGTTCCTCCTGATGCTGTTCAGCAAGTTCTTCCCGCTCATTCCCATCTGGGAGGAGAAGGAAGGCCAGAAACTGATAGACGAGGTCAAGGTCGGCGACCGCGTGGTCCCTGCTCTGGTGAAAGAGCACTAGCAGGCGGAGTGAGGAGAGTTCGATGGCAAACACGAAACTGATGGGGCTGTTCCAGGATCCTGAACAAGCCGCAGGGGCCATGACCAAGCTAAAGGAGAACGGCTTCCCCGTCGAAGACCTGGACGTCTACTCCGGCAGCCCGTTCCCCGAGGGCTCCTTCGGCGAACACGAACCGGAGATGCGGTTGTTCATGTTTCCCTTGGTGGGCGCGCTCGTCGGCTTTGCTATCGGCCTGCTATGGACGGCCGGCACGCAGATCTCCTATCCGCTGGTCACCGGCGGCAAGCCTCTGCTCAGCATCCCGCCCATGACCATCATCATGTACGAGAACACGATGCTCGGAGCGATTATCTTCACAGTGCTCGGCGTGCTGTTCGAGTCCCGTCTGCCGCGCCGCAAGCTGGGTCTCTACGACGAGCGCATCACCGAGGGCTACATCGGCATCATCGTCGACTGCCCCGAGGAGCGCGCCTCCGCCGCCGAGACTGCACTCCAAGGCGCGGGTGCCGAAGAGATCAAGAGGGAAGAGGGCTAGGCAACCCGTGCAAACCCGCCGCCGCAACATCCTTCTAGTGCTGACCGCCGCCGTCGCCTTGGCGGCAGTCGCTGCCGCATGCTCGCCGGGAGACCCCTTCCGCTCCACCGGTTCGTACCCGATCGACGTCTTCCAGGAGATGCACTACAACCAGACGCAGAAGTCGCAGGAGCCACCCCGCTTCCTGCCGCCCGAAGACTCCTACCCGGTGGAGGGCGGCTACATCTCTGTTGACGAGATCGAAAACATCGCGGAGCTGGAGAACCCGCTCGCCGACGACCCCCTTGCACTGCACCGCGGCGCCCTGCTCTACAAGCAGAACTGCTCGGTCTGCCACGGCCTCACTGCGGATGGCGACGGCTACGTGGGTGGATTGCTCAGTGAATACAACGTCACCCGTCCTCCCGCGTTCGGCGACGGCGACGGCGTGGTGGTTATTCGCGATACCGGCACGACCGAAGTAAGCCCCGGTGAAACATTCGGTAACATCTCCGGCGGCAAGGGGTTCATGCCCGCGTTCGAGCCTCTGCTCTCGGTAGAGGACCGCTGGGCACTCGTCACGCTCATCGACGCTACCGTTGCGGAGAGGCAGGCCGTGCTCGAGTCGATCAACGATATTCCGGAAGAGCAGCGCACCCTCGACCTTCTCCGGCTGCGGGGGCAGCTCTAGCGCGGGCGGCCTCGAGCCGCTCGGCGACGGCTGCCGTGAGAAACACGTACACCAATCTGCGCCTCCGCCGCACCGCCACGCTTCTCCTGGCGTGTGCCGTTCTCTCCGTTATGTCGATCGCCCCTGCGAGCGCTCAGACCTATGAGGAGCTCCCTCCTGACCTGGAGGAACGCGCGCAGCGCATCTACTCCGGCGTCATGTGTCCTCAATGCGCGGGGCAGACTATCGACGAATCGAATGCCCCCATCGCCGAGGCCATGCGTACGGCGATCAAGGCGCAACTGCGCAACGGCGCATCGGACGACGCCATCATGGACAGCCTCGTACAATCGTATGGCGAGGGCATCCTGGCATCACCCCCGACGCGCGGGTTCTCCCTTCTGGCCTGGCTCGTCCCGCCGCTTGTGCTCCTGCTTGGCGCGGCTGCTGTGTTCTTTACGATACGAAACATGCGTGGGCGTTCGGCAATCGAGCCTGCCGCTGCTGCTGCGGGCGGAGGCACCGCGGACATTGTCAGCGCGGGACCGTTACCGTTTGACCTCGTGGACAGAGAGTTGGGCGAGGATACACACGCGGCGGAGGAACGCTGAACAAATGGCGAATCTCGGCACGGCAACCATACTCATCGCACTGCTCCTGACCGCCTACAGTGTGCTGACGTCATTCGTGGGCGCGAAGCGGGGCGATGCCCCTGCCGTCGTCAGCGCCCAGCGTGCGAATTATCTGACCACGCTCACGCTGGCAGTATCGATGGGTGCGCTCGTCTACGCGTTCCTGGAGAACGACTTCAGCATCCGCTACGTTGCGGAGAACAGTAACCTCGCGATGCCCCGCATCTACACCTGGGTGGCCTTCTACGCCGGCAACGCCGGGTCGCTCCTGTACGTCGCATTCGCGTTGAGCGGCATGGCGGCGTTCTCCATGGCGCTCGCTCCACAGCGGCTTGGGGCGCTTCGTCCGTACGCCAACGGCGTGCTCATGCTCATCCTGCTCTTCTTCCTGGTCGTGCTCTTCTTCCTCGCTAACCCGTTCGCAACACTGGAACGGGCGCCGGCGGACGGGCAGGGCATCAACCCGCTGCTCACGCACCCCGGTATGTTCGCGCACCCGCCGCTCATCATGACCGGGCTCGTGGCGATAGCGGTGCCATTCTCGCTGGCCGTTGCAGCGTTGCTGCGAGGCCGCATCGACGACGACTGGGTGGACGCCGGGCGCGTCTGGGGGCTCGCCGCGTGGGTGCTGCTCGCTATCGGTCTGCTGCTCGGCTCCTGGTGGGCGTACACGATCCTCGGCTGGGGCGGCTATTGGGCGTGGGACCCGGTTGAGAACGCCGCGTTCATGCCCTGGCTGGCGCTCACCGCCTTCGTCCACTCCATCATGGTCCAGAAGCGCCGGGGCATGTTCCGCATGTGGAACATCGCGCTCATCAACATCAGCTTCACCCTGGGCGCGTTCGGTATCTTCATCAACCGGGGCGGGCCTGTGCCGTCGGTGCATTCCTTCGGAGCGTCCACGCTTGGCTGGGTGTTCCTCACGTTCCTTGGTGTGGTAACGGTTGCATCTTTCGCCCTCTTCTTCTACCGGATGGCCGTTCTGCGTAGTCCATCGTCTCTCGAATCGGCGCTCTCGCGTGAGGCCGCCTTCCTCGTGAACAACCTGCTCCTGCTCGGAATCGCGTTCGTCACGCTGTGGGGCGTCGTCTTTCCGCTCATCTCGGAACTGGCGACCGGAGACACCATCACTGTGGGGGAGCCGTTCTTCAACACCGTGAACGGGCCACTCATGCTCGCGCTCATCCTGCTGATGGGTATCGGCCCGCTGCTTCCCTGGCGCACGGCGACATGGCAGAGCGTCCGCCGTGCGCTGTTCGTTCCCGGGGTCATTACGCTCGTCATCACCGCGGCAGCCACGCTCCTCTTCCGCGTGACCGTGCCTGTCGTGGTGCTCGGCATCGCGGTCAGCACGTTCGCGGGCATCAGCATCCTGCAGGAATGGGTGCGGGGGACGTTGGCGCGCAGCCGCTCCACCGGCGCGCTGTGGCCCGTGGCGTTCGGACGGCTGGTCGCCTCGAACCGTCCGCGCTACGGCGGCTACGTCGTGCACCTGGCCGTGGTCATGCTTGCCTTCGGCATCGTGGGGTCTTCGTTCTACGACCAGGAGCGTGATGTGTTTATGTCCGTCGGGGACCAAGCCGCGATAGGCGAGTACACCGTCGAGTTCATGGATGTCAGCGCCGAGACGTTCGCCGACCGCACCGAGCGCACTGCGGTCCTGAACGTTACGAGAGGAGGCGAGAGCCTCGGCACGCTCAGTGCGTGGCAGGGGGTCTACCCGTCGTTCTCCATGATTTCGACCCGGGCGGGCATACGCTCTACGCCCCAGGAAGACCTCTATGTGATATTCAGCGAACTGCAGCCGGACGGCCGGACTGCGGCGTTCCGCCTGCTGGTGAACCCCATGGTCTGGTGGATGTGGCTCGCCGGGCCGTTCGTCATCCTCGGCACCGTCGTCGCCCTCTGGCCCGCACGCCAGCGCGCGGTTGCTTACGCGATTCCCAAGGTGCCGGGTGCTGCGCCAAGCGGCGGCGCGCCCTAGGCGGGCTGTGGTGTCGGCCCTGGCAGGGTTGTCGTGACCATCCTCGTCCTTACGCTGCTCGTGCTCGTTGCGATAGTCGTCCTCGTCTATCCGTTCTGGGCGGCACGGTACGGGGGCGTGCTCTTCGACGACCCCGCGCGCGACCTCGAGGCTGGCATTCGCCGCGCCCGCAACCGCGTCTATGAAGAGATACGCGCGCTGCAGCAGGAGTACTTCCTGGGGAATATGACCGAGGCCGAGTACCGTGGGCAGTTGCAGGCCGCACGGCAGCGGGCAGCGGAGCTGATCCGCGAGCAACAGCAGGTGAATGAGACTACCGTTGCCATCGAAGACCGCGTGGATACGGAGTTGCGTGAGATCCTTCTGCGCGATGGCGAGCCGGAGGAACGAACGTGATGCGTGCCGCCGCATCGGTCGCTGTCCTGCTGGCAGTGCTCCTGCTGCTCCCTGGTCAGGCGCTTGCGCAGGAAGTGGGTGAGGTCGAGATAGCGGGGCGTGTGGAACACGGAGCGGATGCTGCCTCGTTCGATCCCGCACAGGCGCGGGTAACGCTCAACGTACTGGAGGGGATCACGCTCGTCTCGCAGGACTCGGCGCTACCCGATGAGTCCGGCGCGTTCAACTTCACTGCTACTGCTGTCGAAGGGCGCACCTATTTCTTCTCCGTCGAGTATCAGGGCGCGAACTACTCCGCCGTGCGCGACGCGGGAGATTTGAGTGAGCCCGTCGTCGTCACTGTCTTCGACACCACGAACGACACCTCCGTTCTCACCGTGCAGAGTCACACCGTCATCGTTACCGGCGCGGTGCCGGACGAAGGGTTCGTGGAGATACTCGAGCGTGTCATGGTACGGAACGACAGCGACCTCACGCTCACTCCTGACCTGAATGCTCAGGGTCCGGCGATGCTGAGCTTCCTGCGCTTCGCTCTCCCCCCGGGCGCGTACAACCTCGACGTGCGGTCGAACATCACCGGTGGGCAGGTGCTGGAGGTCGACCGCGGTTTCGCGATCAACTCGCCAGTCCCGCCGACCGCTCCGGGGCTGCCGCACCAGTTCGAGTTCGTCTACCGCCTCGACTACGACGAGCCTGTGATTGACCTCACTCGCACGATGCGGTTCGGCGCGGAGTCGGTGCGTTTCGTGGTGCCGGTGGACGTTGCCACACCGTCGTCGGCTCGTCTGACAGACCTCGGCGCGACGGAACTCAACGGGCGTCTGCTACGCCTGCTGGAGGGGCAGGACATCGCGCCTGCCGAGGTGTTGCCGCTCGCTGTCGCCGACCTGCCGGGCAAGTCGGCGTTCGATGCAGCGCGCGAGTCTGCCGGTGAGTGGTACGTCCGGTATGTCGTTCCCGCTGCCGTTGGCCTGACGACTGCAGCCCTCCTGCTGCTGTCGTTGCGCCGTCGACGTGCAGTGGCCATGGCCGGCGCCAGCAGGGAGCACTTGATTGCCGAGGCTCGTGCCCTGCGCGATGCATACGACCGGCACACTATCGGAACGACGGCATACGAAGGCAGGTCGCGCGTGATACGGGACGCACTCGTGCAGGCGGAGGTGCGCGACCGGCTCACCGAAGCAGACGGGGAAGGCAGCACCAGAGACTGACTACGTGCGCCCATTGCGCTGCGCATCGGTTGGACGTATCGTTGGCGTATGCGCGTATCTCTCCCGCGCCGCAGAGCGCACGAGGAGCCCGTTCACTGCGAAGGCCCCGCCGTTCGGGTCGAAGGACTGGCCAAGTCGTTCAATGGCACAACCGCCCTCCGCGAAGCCACGTTCGATGCCGAGCGTGGCAGTATGGTCGCGCTCCTCGGCCCCAGCGGTGGCGGCAAGACCACTACACTCCGGCTCATGGCAGGGTTCGAGACACCCGACGCCGGAACTGTCACCATTGCCGGCCAGACCGTCGCGGGGCCCGGACGGTTCGTGCCGCCGGAGCGCCGCCGGGTCGGCATGGTTTTCCAGGACTACGCCCTCTTTCCTCACCTCACCGTTCGCAAGAACGTCGCGTTCGGGGTACCGCATGGCCCTGACCGGGACCGCGCTGTGCAACAGGCTCTGGAACTCGTGGGTATGACTGCTGAAGCGGAACGGATGCCGGACCAGCTCTCCGGCGGACAGCAGCAGCGCGTCGCGCTCGCGCGTGCGCTCGCTCCCAAACCGAGCGTGGTGCTGCTCGACGAGCCGTTCTCGAACCTGGACGCGAACCTTCGGCGGCACGTGCGGGGTCACATCCGCCAGATACTGCGGGATGCGGAGACCACCTCTGTCTTCGTGACACACGACCAGGATGAGGCGTTCAGCATCGCCGACAAGCTGTGCGTCATGCTGGACAACCGGCTCGAACAGACGGGCGCGCCGGAAGATGTGTACCTCTACCCTGCGTCGCTCGGCGTTGCGCGGTTCATGGGAGTCGCAAACATCTTGCCTGGCGAGTGCTCAGGCGGCTACGTCCGATGCGAACTGGGCGTGCTTCCGGTGGGCAATCCCGACCCTCCGAAGGGGTTGGTGATCGTGTGCGTACGCCCGGAGACGGTGCGCCTGCACACGGAATCGGACGCGTCGGTCGAGGGGATCGTGACCTCCGTCGAATTCCATGGCACCTCCAAGGCGGTGAACCTGCGGCTCCGCTCCGGCAGGCCGGTGCGCTGCGTGATGGGCGTGCACATCCCCGCCGAGGTGGGAGAGACGGTAAAGGTAGGGGTAAACAGTTTCGTCGCGGCCTTCCCTCCGCCATCCGCTCACGACACCGCTCACGCGGCTTAACGCGACGGCCCCGCGCCGTCCACGATGCCGACCACATCTTCGAGTCCGCCTATCGTGAACGCTCCGGACGTGTTCATGCCTGCGAAGAGGCATCCGGCGGACGCTGCGGTCTGCCTGCCGGCGTCGGAACAGTCCACCAGCAGCACTTCCCATGGGGGCACGTCCAGTACCTCACAGGCGCGGAAGAGCAGGTCCGGCGCAGGCATCGGCTTCCGCTCGCTGTCCGTCCCCACCAGCGCGTGCGGGATGAGCTCAAGCGTTTCGAGGAGTGTCCTGGTGGGTTCGGAGGGGTTGTTCGTGAGCACGGCGGAGACGACGCCGCGCGCGTCCAAAGCGTCGAGCAATGCGGAGGCGCCCGGCTTCGCCGAATCGTCTACCACGATGGTGTCCAGCGTGAAGAAGACTGCGCTCAACTGCATGCCGCACAGCATAACGGCTGGCGGGGTAAACTACCTCCGCCCAACGATACAGAAGGAGCGGACCTGATGGCGCTTTACGAGTACCGCTGCACGGACTGCGGGAACGAATTCGAGCAGCGCAGGCCGATGAGCGAGGCGGACAGCCCGGCGGAGTGTCCGGTGTGCGGCGGTGAGGCGGTGAGGCTTCCTTCCGTGTTCGCCTCCAAGGACGGCTACACGTTACGGGTGCCGCGCGCCGGGGCCTTCCGTTCGGGGCAGTCCGGTCAGGGCTAGACGCAACGTCATAGGAGCAGAGCAGCATGGTCAGCAAGTCGGAGCTTACGGTCGTGGAAGTCGAACTCAAGCAGGTGCGGGTCGAGCTCGCGACACTCCGTGCAGAGGTCGCTTCTCTGCGCAGCGAGGTCGACGCGCTGAAGGCGAAGGGTTAGAACAAGCCTGTCATTCCGAGCGGAGCCCCGCGCTTTAGCGCGCAGAATCCTCTCGGGAAGTATGGACCGAATGCGGGTGCGGTACCATGCGGGGCGATGTCCGCCGCACCCCGAGCACTCGTTGCAGAATCAGGCCTCTACGTCCACACCACCGCGTACAGCGTCGTGCTGGGCGGCATCATCGTCCTGGTGCCCCTGTACATCATCTCCCTCGGTTACAACCCGGGCTGGCTTGGCGTCATCATCGCGGGGCAAGGGCTGTTCCAGGTGGCGCTGCGGATGTTCGGCGGCGTCATCTCCGACCGCATCGGCGAGCGGTGGGTGATTCAGGCGAGCTTCGCCGCGCTGGTGGTAGGCACACTCGGGCTCGCGTTCTCATCGTCGCTGTTTGCGCTACTGGCGGCGCAAGTGCTGTTTGGCGGTTCCCGCGCCATCTACTGGACATCCTCGCAGTCATACGGCAGCCGGATCGACGAGTCTCGTCCCACAACGCTGATGGGTCGGTTCTTCGGGTTCGCGGCAGTGGGCGGGCTGGCGGGCAACGCGGGCGGCGGGTTCGTCGCGGTCATATTGGGGTATCAGGAGGGGTTCTTCATCGCTGCGGCCATATCGGCCGGGGCGATGGTGGTGGTGGCGGTCATGCCCCAGCTGCCGAGGCGGGCGGCGATGACGCTCCGCGAGATACTCGGGCCGGTGCCGGGTGTGTTCCGCAACCGCGCCACGCTGCTCCCGGCGGTGATGGCGCTCGGGACCTCGCTGCACGTCTCGGTGCTCTCGTCGGTGGGCGCGGCGGTCTACAAGGAGTTCGGGTTCGACGATGACGCATTCGGCGTGCTGATGGCGATCCACGCGGGCGGCGCCATCGTGGCCGGGTTCCTGTTTGCGCGCCTGCTCAGACGGGTGGGGCAACGACCGACCTACGCGGTGACCATGGCGCTGCACGGTCTGCCGCTGATCGGGATCGTGCTATGGGGCGGCAGCTACCCGGCGGCGGTCGCGCTGATGTTCGTGCTCGGACTGTCGTTCAACGCGGGCCGCGTGCTGAACGTGAGCATCACGGCGATGGTGAGCAGCCCGGAGCAGCGGGGCGTATTCATGGCGGTGGTCGGCATCTACTGGGCGTCCGGGCAGATGCTGGGGCCGCTGCTGTTCGGGCCGCTCGCGGCGGTCACGAGCCTCACCTTCTCCTTCATCGTCGCTGGGGCGTTGATGACCGTGGCCGCGCTGCTGACACCGCTGCTCTACGCCGCGTCACGTGAGCGGGTCTGATCCCCTCGCCCTTTGGGAGAGGGCAACGCGCTTAGCGCGTGGGTGAGGGTTGGCGGTGGGCTGGGACTGTCATCCCGAGCGCAGCCGAGGAATCTCTCGGGCAGGGCGTTGCCGTCCACCGACGTTCCTTCCCTGAGAGATGTTTCGACTTCGCCTCCGGCTCCGCTCAACATGACAACTTGATGGATGCCGGAGGCAGGTGCGACTTCGCGGCGCGTTCGAGTTTGCGGCGGGGGGTCAGCAGGTAGTGGCCGCAGGTGAGGCAGCGGATGCCGACGTCAGCGCCGAGCCGCTCGACGCGCCACTCTACGCCGCCGCACGGGTGCGGCTTGCGGAGCGTGAGCCGCTCGCCGAGGTGAAACTCTACGGCCACGGCTTGCCCATCCGTTCGAGTTCCTCGTTGATTGCGGCGCGCAGGCGCTCTGCCTCGGCGCGGGCGGCCTCCGCGAAGTCCGCGCCCTTCGACGCGTAGATGACGCTGCGGGACGCGGAGATGAGCACGCGGCGTCCGTTCTCGTCGATGCCGTTCCGCACGGACGCCTCGAGGTCGCCGCCCTGCGCGCCGATGCCGGGGATGAGGATCGGCATCGAGCCGACGATGCTCCGCACTCGCGCGAGCTCGTCGGGGACCGTTGCGCCGACGACGAGCCCGACGTTGCCGTTGTCGTTCCACGCGACCGCCTGCCGCGCGACCTCCTCGTAGAGCGGGCCCTCGGCCCCGTTGCTGCGCACGGTGAGGTCCTGGAACTCGGCGCTGCCGGGGTTGGAGGTGCGCGTGAGTACGAAGACGCCCCTGTCCGCGTAGTCCAGGAACGGCTGTACGGCGTCGTGCCCCTGGTACGGGTTCACGGTGAGGGCGTCCGCGCCCCACTTTTCGAACGCGGCCTTCGCGTAGGCCCTGGACGTGTTGTCCATGTCGCCGCGCTTGGCATCGAGCAGGACGGGGACGCCGTCCGGAACGGCCTCGATGGTGGCCTGCAGCGCCTCGATGCCGGATATGCCCTCGGCCTCGTAGAACGCCCACTGCGGCTTGTAGGCGCAGACGAGGTCGCTCGTGGCGGCGATGATGGCGCGGTTGAACTCGGCAATGTCGTCGATGGGCATCGAGGAGAGCGACGGGTCCAGGCCGACGCACAGGAGGCTCCGGTTCCGCGCGGCGGCGTCGTCCAGCTGTTCGATGAAGGTGCTCATGGCTGCCAGTGTATCAAGCGTGGACGGCTGGTAGCATCGGGCGCATGGCACGACCTGCCTCCGCTCCCATGCGCCGCTCTGCCCGCACTGCGCGGCTGCTGACCACGATGTACGACCGCCTGCTCGCGCACCACGGCCCGCAGGGCTGGTGGCCGGGCGACGGTCCGTTCGAAACGATCGTCGGCGCGATACTGACGCAGAACACGGCTTGGACGAACGCGGCCCGCGCCATCGAGAACCTCAGGGCGGCGGACGCGATGTCTCCCGCGGCGCTTCGCGCGATGCCAGAAGAGGCGCTCGCCGAATTGGTGCGTCCCAGCGGATACTTCAACGCTAAGGCGCGCAAGTTGAAGGCGATGGCCGAATTCCTGGGACGCTACGGCGACAGCGTGGATGCGTGGCGCGTCATGGAGCCGAAGGCGCTGCGCGCCGAGTTGCTTGCGGTGCACGGCATCGGACCGGAGACGGCGGACGACATCGTGCTCTACGTTGCGGGCCTCCCGTCGTTCGTGATGGACGTCTACACCCAGCGGATCGTCGACCGGATGCTGCCGCGCCACGGGCTGCGCGGCTACGACGCGTACCAGGCGCTGTTCGAGCGTCACCTGCCGCACGACGCCGCGCTCTTCAACGAGTACCACGCGCTGTTGGACGCCCACGCCAAGGACGTGTGCACCAAGCGCGAACCGCGATGCACGTCCTGTGTGTTGTCGGACCTCTGCGCCACGGGTCACCGCGCCGCCAAGTGATTGCGTCGTTCCTGCGGAGGCAGGAACCTTGCAGTCTTGAACGGAGCGTAGCGTCATGCCTTGTCATGTTGAGCGGAGTCGAAACATCTCTCGGGGATGCCCGCTCATGGTGAGTCTGTCGAACCATCCTGCGGAGGCCCGCGCTTTAGTGCGCAACCTCGCGGCCCCGTCATTCTTGCGAAAGCGGGAATCCAGGAGTGGCCGTCAGGTCACGCGCAGCAGGCGCAGTATCTCCTCGCTTGCACCTTGCTCTTCAGCTAGTTGGTACGGCGTACGGCCATCGTTGTCAGTTGCCGTAGCATCAGCACTCCTGTTCAATAGCGATTTGATGTTCTCGGCGGCGCTGGTGAAGTAGTGATCGCTTGCTGCAGCAACATGCAAAGGCGTTCGTCCCTTGTTGTTGCGTGTATCAACCTCCGCGCCGCTGTCGAGCAGCAGTTCGATGGACGTTCGCTGCAGACCTCTATCTGCTGCCCAAACTGGGTCAACGCCACCGAGTTGCCGTTTCTTTGCCCAACATGCTGCCCAATGCAAGGGTGTCTCGCCGTCCTTGTCTGCCATGTTGACCACGGTAGGGTTGACCAGCACCTCCAGGAAGGTATTGCCCAAATCCTGCTGTACTGCGAGATGCAAGGGAGTTTCGCCACGATGGTTCTGCGCTGTGAGGTCTGCTCCCCGACTAGTTACCGCCGGGAACTCACGACGTATGCCACCTCGGTCATCGAGTAATTTCGTCCATGCGTCCCACGGATTGAGTAAGAGACTAAAAACACGTCCTATCTTGCCCGATCCAAAGGTTATGGCATCGTGCAGAGGCGTGTCGCCATAGTTGTTCGTTGCCGTGACGTCTGCACCAAAGGCGAGTAACAGGTTGACCGTGCCTACTTTCCAATGCCAGTACTGTGGATCGGGTATGTAGTCTGGGTCAGACCATCGGTGGAACGGATACATCACACAGTGCAATGGTGTATCACCCCTCCAGCTATCCCTTGCCATTATGTCGGCACCGTTATCCAATAGGTACTCGATTTGTCTTGTGTTGTGATATTGCTGTACTGCGTAATGCAGGGGTGTCATGCCGTAGTTGTCTCTTGCCGTGACGGCAACACCCCTGTTGACTTCGGCCCTGACTTGTTCGACAGAAGGATTCGAAAACCAGAACCGTTGAGAGAATAGCCGCCCGTGCTGAAGAAGGTTGAACGCCCTTTTCAGTTCATATTCAGAAGTGCTATCACTAGTTGCTCGCAGCTTCTCGGCAACCAGATGGGCCGCTGTCCTTCCGTTGTTGGTGCGCGCACTGATGTCTGCGCCGCGGCTGACCAGAAGATCGGCTACTGCATGGAGAGACGTCTCGTCACGATAGTCGTCTTCCGATGTCATCTCTCGTAGAGCCGCTTCCACGCCAAGGTGCAAGGCCGTTCGTCCTGTGTCGTCCCTGGCCGTAACATCTGCGCCGTGGTCAAGCAGCGTCTCAATGACGGACGATGCCGCATTGTGCATCAGTGCCGTATGCAGCGGTACTCGTTTTGAACCTTGGTGCTCTGAGATTGCACCGTTATCGAGCAGCAGCATAATGACCGAGTGCGCCGCGTCAGCTTCCAGCGCTTGCACCAGGAGTTTCGTTGTATCCTGCTTGGAGAGCGTCTCACCTGTTTCAAGGCTACGCCACTTCAGCAACAACTTCACGGCGCAGTCGAAAGCAGGTTCGTGCCGGATGGACACGTCTACGATGCGGCGCTCGTTGAGAGGGGCCTCTTTGAAGACCTCGTACAGTTCCCATCGATCGCCGTTAGTGAGGCCCGCGTAGCTGATCCCCGCCATATTGGCGTGAGCGAGCGCTTCGGCACGGTGACTCTCCAGGGATTCACTCAAACGCCTGACCACAGTGAACACAACAGGCGTGGCGCCTTCATTCCAACCAGTCGTGGTCATCAGCGGGGCTACGAACGCCGTGCGGGTTCGTATCAGATCCAAACCAAGGGCGTTGAGCAGCGGGTCCACGAGCGCGGTGCGCGTGCGTATCTCGTTCGTGCTGATGGTCTCGCCGTCGCTGCGTATGCGCTCCTGAAGCGATTCGATGACGCGCACCAAGGCGTCGAAGTCGGGGTTGTCGTAGGGGCCGGGCATTGGTCGTCCTCTCAGTCGCGCGATTGTACCGTGCTGAGGGCAGTTGCCAATGGGGGTGTGTCACGCGTGGTTCGACAGGCTCCCCTGACGATACCGATTTCATAAATCGAAGCCCCAGCGTAACCTCCGCAACGTCCGCACCCCCTATCGGACTGTCCTCCGGCGTCGGAACCGCGTAGTGGATCGTCGCACGACCCGGCCTCACGACGATCTGCTTCACGAACGTCCGCAGGAACGCCTTCGTCTCCGCAAGGCCGCTCTCCAGCAGCCACTCCCCCATCTCGCGCGCATACGCCGCAACCACCTCGGCGTCCTGCACCCCCGCCAGCCGCGCATCCAACTCCACCCGCGCCTCATCAGCAGCACGTTCCAGCCGCTCCTGGTTCTCCTGGTGGTGTCGGATGCGCGGAAGGATGTCCTCCACCGTCATATCCGTCTTCTCCACCAACTGCCACAGGCGGTCCATGCGCCGGCGCACCTCGGCCAACTCCAACTCCGCAGCCTCCAGCCGCTCGCGCTCCCCGGCGATCACGCTGTCCATCTCCTCGTTCACCATCCGCACGAGGTCGCGCATGTTGCTCTCGGTCAGGATGTGCTCGCGTATCTGCTCCACGATCAACCGCTCGAACCGCTTCGCGCTCAGTCGCGGCGTCTCGCACGTCCCCTTCCCCCGGTTCAGCAGCGAGTGGCACACGTAGTAGGTGTACCGGCCCCTGCCCGACTCGGACGCCGACAGCGCTCTCCCGCACGCCTCGCATTTCAGGAGACCGCTCAGCAGGTACGGGCTGGCGATGCGTCTCGGATGCACGCTCCCCGGAGCGCGGGAGCCCAGCAGCCGCGCAGTCCGCTTGAACTCCTGCGCAGTGACGATGGCCGGGAAGGCGTCCTCGACGCGCACAGGGGGCATATTGTCCTTCGCCTTCTTGCCCCACACGAGCGTACCTGTGTACACCTCGTTGGAGAGCATCCGGTAGATCGTGGCCTTCAGCCACTTCGTCCCGAACGGGCTCTGCACGCCGTCCGCGTTGAGAGCCCTTGCGATGTCGAGGGTCGAAGAGCCGTGCAGCGCCATGTCGAACATGCGGCGCACCACCGCATCGGCAGGCGGGTCCAGCTCCAGCCTGGGCCGCTTCTTCGCCCCGTCCTGGACATGCACCTTCCGGTAGCCGTAGGGGGCGAGCATAGGCATCCAGAACCCGCGCGAGGCGGACTCCCGCATCCCCCGCAAGACCTCCTGCGCAAGGTTCTCCGAGTAGAACTCGTCCACGGACTCGATGATGGCCTCCATGAGCTTGCCGGTGGGGGTGTCGTCGGCGTGCTCGGTGATGGAGACGACGCGGATGCCCTTCTTGCGGAGCATGGACTTGAAGGCGACGGCGTGCTCGCGCTTGCGCGTGAACCTGCTGAACTTCCAGACGAGGATGACCTCGAAGGGGGAGTTGGCCCTGCCGCCCTCGTCGATCATGCGTCGGAACTGGGGCCGGTCTGCGACGCGTCCGCTCTCGGCCTCGTCGACGTACTGGCGGACGATGATGAAGCCGTTGCGCTCTGCGTAGTCGCGGAGGGCGCGCAACTGGGCGGCGACGGAGAGGTCGACGTCCTGGCGTTCGCTGGAGACGCGGGCGTAGACGGCTGCGGGTGTGTAGGTGCTCTTGTCGTTCATGGGGGTGTGTCCTTCCTCGTCGTGGGGTCTCTTGGCGTGTGTGGCGCCTGCTATCGGTTCGGCGGGGCGTGTCTGCCACACGTCTACTGTGGGACATTCGAGGCGAGGCCGTCAACAGCCATGTGTCAGTGTCGAATAGAGTCTGCGATACTTGGGGTATCCTACCCGACTGCCGGCACACTACTATCCGATGCAACTCCTTGGCCTCCGGTTGCTCGACTATCATCCACGATATATGGCACAGATTCATCCTCAATTGGAACCTTCGTCAGATCGAACTATCTGCCAGTATCCAATCACTGCGAACGCGAAAAGTTTGATCCCTAGTATGACGAAGATCAAGAATCCCACATAGAGTACCAATACTATTAGCCAAGACATTGCGGGGACTTTGTCCACAAGGAGATTAAGGCCAGTCACCATGCCCAGAGCAAAGGCAAAGAAGACACTCATGCCGCGAAAACACTGGCCGGATGGCGAAGATCTAGCCCCTTTTGTGCAAGTCCGTACTTTGCGAGGCAGGAGTGGCTCAATAAGAACCACAATCGAGACAATCAGACAGAACAAGGTCATTATGAGAGTCACCTGAGGAGCGGTGGCTTGTGGGATTGTCCCGACCATTTTGAAGCCTAGTCCCTCCGCAGTGAGACCATGCGCATAGGCAAAGAGCAGAAGGAACCACGTTGCGCTCTCTTCTATCTCCAACCTTGGCCGACTCTTGCGCCAATTCTGCAAGGCGTTTCCGAGTTGTGCGACTATTCTCAATGACCTGCCTCCTGCAGCAGCAAAGTCTTCAGCCTCTCTTGTCTGATTATATCGAAGGCTATTAGGCCTCCATTACCGGAGTCCTGCCTTCAGAATCCCCCATCGAAGAGCACTTCTCGGGGTGAGGTTTGAGATTTTTTGTTCAAGATAGGTTTTCAGGCCGGTGGTGTCAACGGCGTCGACCAGCCCAGTGCGCTTCAGGGCGCTTACCGCACGTGTATCGTTCGCGCGCCCATCCTCGACACGGATGCCAACTCCAGCGCGTCGAGGAACGACATCGCCACGAGGGCGCGCAACGCGTGCATCTCCCTCCCTACAGGATTCGGGGAGAGGGCGTTGCGCGAGGCCCGCGAGCTCCTTGAGACGCTCTCCGATTCCGAGCTGGAGGTCTACCCGGGTCCGATCGCCGACGCGCTCCGCTCCGCGCGGCGCGCCATCGAACTGCCTGTCGGCGGTTCCACAATCGCGATGGAAGCGTTGGACGTCGCAACTGCGCTGTGCTGAGGACTGCGGTAACGCTCTCCCCTCTCCCAGGGAGAGCGTTTATTTCCGCGGGAATACTCCCTGTGCTTTCAGAATCCCGTCAGCGCGTTTCTCCACCATACGAGCGTCAGGCCCAGGACGCACACCGTCCATAGGGACACTCCGAAGTGAGCAGCCCGCACCTTATCGATGCTCGCCTCGGTGAAGGGAGAGCTCCTGCGCCGCGACCATAACCAGGACGCGGAGATCGGCACGAGAAGCAAGGTATAGGCGAGTATGTAAACGAACTCCTCGTTCACGCCGTGCTCGCTCACGCCAATGAATGCCATCGTTGCGGCGAGCGTGGCACCCAGCATGGGTGAAAGCACCCAAACCCTATGCACATCCACTGCCATTCGCTCTGGGTTGGGGAGTGACTCCGAGTCCATTGAAACCAACTGCCACAGCGACCAGAGCACCGTCAAAGGCAGCAAGAGCACCGTATGCAGGCAGTGCACTAAACTCAGAACAGCTATGGCGGAGTCCATGCCTTTAGAACCTCTGCTCATAATACTGCTTCAACCACGCCCAGACGGTTTCAGCAGGGAATAGGCGGACGCTCTCAAGCTTGGGCGTGGTCAAGATGAACCTGCTGCGGGTAGGCTCCGTCCCACATGCCTGCCACGATATGAGCCCCCCGTACCTCCAGCACCACACGTACCGCTCGATCTCGATGTCGTCGACGCACCCCATCGTCAACTTCAACTCATCCGTCTGGACTGTGCGCCTGCCTCCGTCCGCGACCACCCGAACCCCGCTGACCTTGGGGACATCACACGGCAGGAAGCGCAGATCGTCTCTCGCGTGTGCGATGTCCTGTGTGGTGACAGGCCAAGCGTTGTTGGCGACTACGGCCGCCGTTGCCAGCGAGGCAGAACTGAATGGGATGAACAAGTTGGGCCCCAGCCACGTTATGCCCCATTGCAGCTTGCCCACGAGTGACCAGTAATCGGAGTTCTTGGCGATGCACTCCTTGCGTTCCTCGCCGACCTTCATGGGGCACAGGTTGTCGATGAGGAACTGCGCATCCGCGAGGAACTTGTTCCGCGGCGACCATGCGGAATCGAGCTCTTTATCCTTCTCTCCCTCGATCCCCTGTAGGCCGTTCCAAGCCAGGTCGTGTTTGAGGCAGGCGGGCAGGAACTCCCTGGGCGTAACGCCCGTGCGCCACAACTGCCACGGTGAACATATCAGGTCACCGTACCCTATCCACGAGTACTGTTCCTTGCCCGTCTCGCATTCCTTAGCCCACTGCGGATTGGCCGTGCAGAAGGCCTTCATATAGTCATTGCGGGAGGTGCCTTCATTCTTCGCCAATTTCACCCAGAAATCGTGAGGAGTCCCAAAGAGCATGCAGTTGAGCGCACCATACCGCAACTGCCTATTGTCTTCCCCCGCGTTCTTCAAGCAGCCCAGGCCAGTCGGGACGGCCACATCTCCACCCACCACAGAGTCTGAGGCACCACTGCTTGGAGGCTGAGCGACTATCAGGGCTGTGATGAGTTGGATAAAGGCAGGGTCCGCCACGTTCTCCTTGAACAACTGGCCGCGTTCGGTTGCCAAGAGCTGGCTGGAGAGGGTCGTGGACTCTCCAGCAGCCTGAGTCAGTTGCATCTTGAACGCCTCCTGCATCGCCTTGAGCTGCTTGTCGAGGCCGCAGCCGTCCACGGTGGCTATCCTGTCTCCCGTGTATGAGCCCATGACACCCGCTAGCGTCTTGTAAGTGGTCGTCCCAAGGGCCGTGTTGACGCAGTTCACCAGCGCCGACTCAGCCGTCTTATACATGACGCTTGGGGTCGGTGTGTCATCGATGACGGCACTGTCCATTGCAGGGGGATCGAACACTCCGGACACGAGGGTGTCTAGCAGCCCAGTGAATATCTGCCACTCGTCCCATACGACCACCACAGTGTCCGAGGCCATGATCTTAAGGGCAGAGTAGTCCACTGTGACCCGGAAGGTGCGGACAGCAGCAACCTCCGAACTCACGCCATAGGTGTTGCCGGTGGCGGTGGTGATCGTCTTCCACGCATCTCCGTTCTGCTCTTCCCATCTATAGGTCGGCGTTCGGCCCGGAAGCGGGTTGTTAATCTCCGCAGTGAGGACAACATCGTCTCCCTTGGCGGGGGATGACTTATCGGCGGCAATGGCCACCTCAGGCGGTGGAGAGGGTTGGACGGAGAGGTTGAATGCGCCAGCCTTTCCCCTAGCGAACGTCGTCGCTTCGATGGTATACGCGCCGGCTGGCAGGAGCCGTTCGATGCGGGAGTTGCGGCCGGTACCGCCGTCGTCATCCTTGGTTTCGACCACGCCATCCTTCCCCGCGCCTTTCAGGAGGTACATGTAGGTGTCTATGTTGGACGTGAGGTCTATGCGGACGAACCCTTCCGCAAGGAGGGAGAAGGTGTAGAAGTGGGCATAGGCTTGATTTCTGTTCGCCGACCCACAGGAAGCCGCCCACCGCCCGCTCCGTTCCACCTCGTCGTCAGTTACCTCGAGGGCGGTGACGCAGGGGTCTGTTGGCGTGGTGGCCACTGGCATCGGAGTCGCGGTCGGCGTGGGCGTGGCAGTGGGGGTCGGGGTCGGCGTATTCGTGGGATCGGTACCACCCGTCGGCGTCGGGGTCGGAGTCCATGTCGGCGTGGGCGTGGGAGTCCATGTCGGGGTCGGTGTTGGCGTATTTGTGGGCCTGGGTGTGGGGGTAGGAGTAGGCGTCGGTGTGGGGGTGGGAGTAGGAGTAGGGGTCGCGGTCTCGTCGTTATCCCTGATGACGATCCTATCCGTGCGCGGGGAGCCTACTGTGTACCCGCTGCCCGTCAGCAGGGTAGCGACGACGTAGCCATCGAGCTCGTCGACCGCATCGTCGTGCGTCCGCAGGATGATCCACGCTGTCTTCGACCCACTGCGGAGAGTAATCGAGGCGGGAATGGTCCCCGTCAGGAATCGTCCGCTCTGCCGCACGCTCACCCTGATGCTGAGGTTCGCGGTAGGAGCCTTGTCAGCGTTGATCCGGAAGTAGGCGCTCTGCCCTTCGGTGACAGCACTCCCGTACTTAGCGATCGTGACGGTGGGCTTTTCGGACGCGTCGTTGTCTCTGACTATCGTAGACGCAACCGAAGGGCTGCCTACGGTGTAGCCGGTGCCGCTGAACAGGTATACGGCGACCCTGCCATCCGGCTCATCGACCGCATCGTCGGACGTGCTCAGGATCACCCATGCGGTGGTCTGGCCTCTTGCAAGGGTGACTTCCCGCGGAACGGAGCCTGATAGGAACGAGCCGCTCTGCCATACGTGGACACGCACCTGGAGGTTGGAAGTCGGCGCAGAACTGGCTGCGATCCTGAAGTAGAGCGTCGTTCCTTCGTTTACATCGCTGGCATAGGGGGTGATGGACAGGCTGGGAACCGTACCGGAAGCCCCTTCCGCATGGTCAGGTTCAGGAGTGACGGGGGCACCTGGTTGGGGTGTGGGAGTGGGGTCGGGCAACCCTGATGGCGCAGGGGTGGGCGTAGGCGGTGGTGGCGCGTCCTGCGCACTCGCTGAAAACATGAGCGCGAAGGCGCCTATGAGCGCCAGCGGGACGACCCAGAGGACGTGGAACAGGTGCGGACGGGCGTGAGTCATGAGAGAACTCCCATCGTTAGGGGGAGTAGGGACGGATGCGCTTTACTTGGCCAAGTATGATACACGCGCTGCGCGCACTTGGCGACGAAACAAAGAGCGGCTCCGGCCGGGCTGATAGGGGTACGTAGGGGAGCATCCAGAAGCGGCACACAAGGCGCCCCCGCTTCCCATACCCCACCGCGTGCGCTGCCCGCGCACCCTAGATTCCCGCCGTTGCGGGAATGACGAACGCAGTCGACACCCGCCCCATCCGCTCCTCGCCCACGCCTACTATCCGCCCATTACATACCCCTATGAGCTCCGGCCGGGAGGACCGGAGTCGCCTGATGCGAGGAGAGTGTTACCCGTTGGACAGGGCAAGGGATGAAACCCCTCAGAGCGCCGGGGGGGGGGGATAACCCGGCGTTGCGGTTCGACTCCGCTACTGCCCTTATGGGCCTAATACGGCCACCCCAATCCCCACCCTCCTGTTGTGTAAACCCGGGCGGGGCCGGTAGCGGTTGCGTGTCCCGGG
>VXQP01000069.1:81368-81758 GCA_009838965.1 Chloroflexota bacterium
CCCCCGCCGCCCGCCCCCCGCCCCGCCCGCCCCGCGCATCTCCCGCCCCCCCGCCCCGCCCGCCGCCCCCCCCCCCCGCCGCGCCCGGGGGGGGGGGATAACCCGGCGTTGCGGTTCGACTCCGCTACTCTCCGCCAGAACCTAATACGTCCACGCCAATCCCCACCCTCCTGTTCTGTCAACGCGAGCGTGGCCAGTAGCGGTTGCGTGTCCGCGTGCTAGCTGTCAGCACCAGTGCGTTTTCGAACCGGCGCCAACAATTGCCATGACACCGAGGACCTGCTCGACGAAGATGCCGGGTTTCCCTTGGGCAGGACCTCATCCACTCCTGGGCAGTGTCATGCATGACACCCGTTATGGCGCGTGGCGATCCGCGGTCTTCCCGTGGTG
>VXQP01000055.1 GCA_009838965.1 Chloroflexota bacterium
GACGGTGGAGGACATCCTTCCGCGCATCCGTCACCACCAGGAGAACCAGGAGCGGCTGGAGCGCGCTGCTGATGAGGCTCGGGTGGAGTTGGATGCGCGTCTGGCAGGTGTGCAGGATGCCAAGGTGGTCGCGGCGTATGCGCGCGAGATGGGGGAGTGGCTGCTGGAGAGCGGGCTGGCGGAGACGAAGGCCTTTCTGCGGACGTTCGTGAAGCAAATCGTCGTGAGACCCGGTCGTGCTACGATCCACTATGCGGTTCCGGCACCGGAGGACAGTCCGATAGGGGGAGCGGATGTGGCGGAGGTTGCGCTGGGGCGCCGATTTATGAAATCGGTATCGCCAGGGGAGCCTGTCGAACCACGACGCTGACCCCTAGCTTCCCTGCACCGCCCGCACCGCCCCCAGCACTTCCTCCGCCGTCACGAGCCCCTCGTACCGAGCCGATATGCGCCCGTCGCCGTCCACCACGAACGTCCACGGCTCCGACGGCAGCCCCCATTCCGCCATCTCCGCCGATGGCGTCAGCCGCCCCTCGTTCCGCGCCGCGTCGAGGTCCCACGGCTCGATGTGGATCACCTCCACCGCGCCGCCAAGCTCCTGCTGCACGCGCTCCAGCGTGTCCGTCACCGGCCCGCACAGCGCGCTCACGCAGAACCGCGGCGAGGCGAAGAACACCACGAACGGCTCGCCTGCGTCGATCGCCTCTGCTACCGATACGTTGTGCAGCGCGTCGCCCTCCACCGGGCGGGTCGAGATATCCGCGAACGGCGCGTCGTGGATCGTCAGGTTCTCGGTGCGCGGTGCGGCCTCACCGACTGCCGGCGCGTCCGCCTCCGCCTGCACCTCGAACGCTGTTCCCTCGGTGAGCGTCCCGCCGTCCACGACGAACTCCGCGCCCCAGATGCCCGCCGACGGGAACGCCACCTCGTCCACGACGTACACCCCGGCGTAGTCGAGGTGCAGGTGCACCTCGCCGTCGTCGTGCACGTGCGGCGTCACGCCCTCCACCTCGCGCCACACCGCCTGCGCCTCCGCGTGGAACCGCGACGTCTCGCCGTCCAGTGCGAAGAACCGCACCGACACATCGGCGCCCTCCAGGAACGCGCCGTTCTTGTCCACGAGCCCGAACGGGAAGCGGTTCGGCCCCGGCACGAACTCCGCCGCCGCGAGGATGCCGCTGTACACCGGCGCGGGTGGCTCCGGCTCCCCGCCGCACCCCGCCAGCAACGCCACCACCGCCGCCCCTGCCGCGAAGAGCAACGTAAGCCTGCGCCTGAACGCACGGAACCCGCCGCGCTGTTCTTGCGTAATATCAGGTAGAGGCATAGTCACCGGGGAGCACACTTATGCGCATCGTCTCTGCCATCATTCTAATCGCCGCCCTTGCGCTCATGACCGCCGCCTGCGGCGACCGCAACGCCGTCACCGGCACGATCACCTTCGACGGCGATCAGGCCATTCCTGAGGGCGCGGTCATGGAGGTGCAGCTGCGCGACGTCTCCTACCAGGACGCTGCGGCGCCCCTCATCGCCTCCCAGACCATCGACGACCCCGGACGTTTCCCTGTCGACTTCGCTGTCCCCTACGAACCCTCTGACATCGACCCTCGCGCCACCTACGGCCTGCAGGTCAGCGTCTACCTGCACGACCGCCTCATCTACATCAACGACACCGCGTTCGACGTCCTCACACGCGGCAACCCCGGCCGCGGCGTCGACATGTGGGTCATCGCCGTCGGCGGCTGACCCCCGTCGTTCCTGCGGAGGCAGGAACCTCGCAGCCCTGTTCGATGTAGAGCCCACCGCTCGCAGTGAGCCTGTCGAACCTCGGCTCCGGTCACCCGCCCGCAACCCGAGGGGAAGTTACGGGGGGAAACACTGTTCTTTTCTGCTCATCCGCCCCGCTCTCACCTCTGGAACCAGCCCTGCGCGTGAGCATCCGAACTGCTCTTTCCTGCTCATCCGCTGCTCATTTCCCCTCATTCACTTCTCTTTCCTGCGCAATTCTGCCTAGCGGCCAGCCCGTCCCGGAACCGTGAACCGCTGCGGAGTTGCCGCGCCGGAGACAGCGTACGCGTGCAAGACGCGACCACGGAAGGGGCGCGTGTCACAGGCTGGAGGCGAGGGCTTCGCTCGTGGTTCGACAAGCGCACCACGAATCTCGCCCTGATGTATCCTCCTCCCATGGCCCACTACGACCCCGCCGCCCGGTACGACGTTCTCTCGCAGGACGTCGAGTACCTCCGCGTCGATGGCGAGTCGCTGCTGATGACCGTCTACCGCCCGGTGGGCGACGGCCCGTTCCCCATGCTCCTCCGGGCGCACGGCGGGGCGTGGAACATCGGCGACCGCCTCGGAGCCGCCTCCATCGACACGCAGCTCGCCGAGTGCGGCATGGTCGTCGCCGCGCACGACTTCGGCCTCGCGCCCGCGCATTCGTACCCGGTGCAGGTCGCCCAGACCAACTTCGCCGTGCGCTGGCTGAAAGCCCACGCGAGTGACTTCAACGGCGACCCCTCGTGCGTCGGCGGCGCGGGCGATTCCAGCGGCGGACATACCATCCTCCTCACCGCGATGCGTCCCAACGACCCGCGCTACGCCGCCATCTCCGCTGACGGCATCGATGACGACGCCAGCCTCTCCTTCCTCATTGCGCTCTGGACGATCGTCGACCCGCTCGCGCGCTACGAGTGGGCGAAGAGTGAGAAGGGCGCGAATGTCGAACGACTCGTGCGCTCCACCGAGAACTACTTCCGGCCGTGGGACGCCGTCCATGAG
Source organism: Chloroflexota bacterium (assembly GCA_009838965.1). Classification (GTDB taxonomy): domain Bacteria; phylum Chloroflexota; class Dehalococcoidia; order Lucifugimonadales; family Australimonadaceae; genus Bin16. Next base: position 2,779 of record VXQP01000055.1, read on the forward strand.
GCCAACCCGCAGGAGATGCTCGACCGCGGCGAGGACGTGACCTTACCGCCGTTGCTCGTGGTGCAGGGCACAGCTGACGGCAACATCCCGCACGCGATACCTCAGCGGTTCGCGGAGTCGTGGGACCGCGCTGGCGGCCACGCCGAGTACGAGGCCTTCCCCGGCATGCCCCACGGGTTCGCGCGCGACCCGGGCCCCGAAACCGACCGCGCCATCGCCCTCATGCGCTCATTCCTCGCCCGCCAAACCAACGGCTGAATCCCCAGCGTGCCTCCAGGGCACATGGGGCGAGGCAGGCGGTTGGGGATTGTCGTTCCGGCGAAGGCAGGAACCTCGCCTGCTGTAGGGGCAGCCCTCGTGGCTGCCCTGTCTGTCCCCCTCGCCCTCTGGGAGAGGGGTTGGGGGTGAGGGCTCCCTAACTCCCCCTCGGCGGACGCGAATCCGGCGGCCCGATGCAGAACTCGTTCCCTTCCGTGTCCGCGCACACCCAGAAGCCCGCCAGCCCGTTGTCGACCTGATGAAGCGCCTGTCCGCCGAGCTCCACGACGAGCGCCACCGCGGCCTCCATCTCGTCCGTCTCGAAGTCGACGTGGGCGCGGTTCTTGCCCGTCTTCGGCTCGTCGCTCTGCTGCAGCAGGAAGTAGAGACCGCTGGGAAGCTGCGCCCGCCGGAAGCCGGACTGGGTGGACGCGCCGAACGTGCACCCCAGCAGCCCCGACCAGAACGCCGCCGCGCGGTCGATGTCCGCAACGTCGTAGCAGACGGCCTCGAGGAAACCGATGGGTGAATGTTGTGTGCTCATGTTTCGCTTCCGCTCCGGGATGTCAGCTCAAGTCCCAACCGGGGATGCCCACTGCCTGCCGCACCCACGCCGTCATCTGCGCCTCGTCGAGTTCCCCCTCGTGGACGTCGACATAGCGCGCGTCTGGGTCCTTCATCTTGCCGGGCGGTGCGGGCTCCAGCGATACGCCCCGGAAGAACGTCACGCGCACGTACCGGGTGAAGACGTGGAGGTTCAGAAAGAAGCCCATTCCCTCGACCCCGTAGAACGGTGAGTTCCAGCGCACCGCCTTCCGCACGCCGGGCACGTTCTGCTCGATGAGCGCGTCGAGGCGGCGCCCGACGTCCCTCTTCCAGCCGGGCATCGCTGCGATGTACGCCTGCACCGGGGCGTCGCCGTCCCCCTTCGGGATCTGCGGATTGCCACCTGAGAGGAGCACCGGCGCCGTGCCGTCCTGTCTGGCGTTGTAGGCGACGGCCTCGCGCACGAGAGCCTGCAGCGCTTCGCCGTCTATAGCGTCGCCCTCGAGGATCTCTATCGTCCGCATCGTGTCCGCGTCCAGGCTCGCATTGAACAGCTTGCCGGGATCGGGGAGGCTGGCCCCCTGCGCGAACGTGACCCGCACCTTGACCTTGGTCGCCTTGGCGGCGGCGACGACCCCGTCGTGCGACCACACGGCGGAGTTCTGCCACTTCCACTCCTCGACCGCCTCAGGGTCAGCCTCGAGGATGAGCCTGCGGACCTCGCTCAGCCGATCGCCCCGCCAGTCGCCCAGTTCCGCAATCTTCTCGTCGATCTTCCGTGAAGCTGTTGAACGGCCTGCTGACCTGACCATCGCCTTGCCTCTCCTCTGACCTTATGCCTGCTCGTAGTCGAGGACGTACGAGTGCTGCCCCTCATCGTTGTTGAGCTCCATCGTCCCCGAGATGCCGGCCAGCTCTCCGGTGCCCGAGTCGGGCACGATGGTGACCGTCAACTGCGCGTCGCCCTTGTTCATCACGCCGTTGTGCTGGAGCACGAACGAGCCCGGCTTCCCGTCTACCGAGCCCGTGAAGTGCTCGATGGCCACGTAACCGGCCGAACCGGGAGTGCCGGTGAAGGCTGCGAGCATCTGCGCCTCCGACGTGCCGGCCATGTCGCCGGAGAACTCCTTGCGCACGGCGTTACGGTTCAGCGTTACCCCGTCCTGCTCCAGGAATGGCGGTCCGGGCTCCATGTTGACCTCGAAGGTCCCGCGAGCGATGGGCATGACGAACTCCTCTGGCTGCACATTCTAGCCGGGGGAGTGACCCTTCGTGACCTCTACTCCGCCCTCGAATCCCCCGCCAGCGCGTCGTCGTAGCGCGAGAGGGCACCGGCGACGACGACATCAACGTCCTCCGCGAGTAGGTAGCGCTCGGCGGCGAGCCGCTCCGCCGCCGAGCGGGCCTGCGCCTCGTACGCCGCCCTGTCCGCGTAGCGGCGGCGCACTTCGTCTGGACTGAAGAACAGGGAGAACCCCACCATCGGGATGATCTGCTCTGGCGACCCCGAGTCCGGGTGGCGTGGATTCCAGCCGGAGTGCGCCCCCACCGGCGCCTCGATGTCCGGCAGCCGGATGCCGGCCACCTCGTTGCCGTCGGCATCAAGCGCGGAGACGAAGCTGGGGTAGGCGCGTCCCTCGGCGACAGGGTAGGCGCCGACGCCTTCGCTTGCGCGAGGCCCCATGTTGGCCTCGCGCAGCCGCCACAGCCGCTCCGGGTCAGGCTTCGCGTCGTCGTCCACCGCGCGGAGGCTCGCGAGCGCCTCGGCGCGCGTCACGGCGTCGCCGTTGTCGAGCCGGGGATGGCGGGACGGCGGAGGCTGGGCGTCGCCGCGCGCCCACGCGCTCAGGTTGGCGAGCGCGGCGCGCAGCAGCGGGCGATAGTCAAGCGCGTTGCCGGGGAACCGGCGCTCCGTGCCGTCGACGTTGGGGTCGCCCGGCGCAGGGAGCGAGTCGGTCATCGTGTGTTGCGTGCTGGCGAAGAGGTACGTGCGCGACTCCGGCGCCTCGTCGAGGTCGTGCCGCCCCGTGGGGTCGATGTGCGTGAGCGAGCCGTCGCCGCGCCAGTACTCCGCCGAGGTGTTGGTATAGACGACGCGCGGCGCGGCGCCAGCGGCGCGCACCCGGCGCAGCAGGCCGTCTTGCTCCTCGGTGAAGGGGTCGGACAGTTCGTTGTCCGCGAACGGGAAGAGGTGGCCGAACCCCGGGGTCGACTGTACGGACGGCTGGCCGAAACGCTGGTTGAATTCGCCCCGGCGTGCGCCGGCGACGTGCACGAGCAGGCCGTCGTACACCTGCCGCCCCTCCTCGTCGACGTTCAGGCCGAGGTAGAGCAGGTGCCGGAGCAGCCGGCCGGTCTGGGACACACCGTAGGCGTGAGCATACGCGAAGCCGGACGGCGCGAGCGAGTTCCCGCCGTTCTTCAACCACGCCGCGGCGTCGCGCACGGCGAGCAGTCCCGCGCCCACAACGGGAGCGTGGTCGGTAGTGTAGACGACGTGGTAGATCTTCCCGGGTTCCATCCCAGCCTCGACGGTGATGTGCGAGGCGGAGGGAAAGACGCCAGCGTCCGTTTCTTCGGCGAACCGCCATGCCGAACGCGGAATCTCCCGGTACGGCCCATCCTCCCAGTCCTTCACCAGCAGCCGGGCCTGCGGTTCGTCGACGTCGGCTGCTGGATACGGCTTGTGGACGCGGTTCGCCAGCAGCCGCGTCCGCTGCGGCGCGTCGGGCCTGATCTCCACCAGCACCTGCCCCGTCGCAGGCTTCCCGTTCTCGAAGGCCGCAGGAGCCTCGAGGCCCATCATCGCCGGACTACGCGGGACGTCCCACTGCCATCCGACCGACAACACCGTGTAACCCCGGCGGCAGAGGAAACCGTCGCCGAGGGGGATCTCCGACGATCCCACACGCGACGGCGGCGCCAGGTTGAAGGTCGACATCACTTGCCGCCGCCCCCGGTTCACGACGTCGATCAGCAGTTCGCCATTGCCGCGCTCCCGGTCGACCGGTGCGATGAGCGTGAAATCGCCCGTGAAGCGCACGAGACCGTCGGCGCCGCGCCGCGCCAGCGCGAGGTCGGTGATGAGCGCGTTCGCCGGGTTCGCGGGGTCGATGGCGTGGGTCAGCAGCCCGTCGACGCGCTCGTATGGGCCGGCTTCGCCGGATTCCGCGCCGTCGGCGAAGGGCGCGCGTTCCGTGATTTCGACGCTGACGACGGCCATGCGGCTACTCCTCCACGTCGGCGTCGCTCGCCCCGACGGCGACGGCCATCCACGGGAGCGGGTGCAGGAAGTCGGCGCTGCCGACCAGGTGCGCATCCGGCACCACCTGGAGAACCAGGAACGGCGGCTCCGGCTCCATGTTGACCTCAAACGTCCCGCGGCAGATGGGCATGACGACTCCTCTGGCTGCACATTCTAGCCGGGGGTGTTCGGTGGCGCAGTGGTGGCGCATACGGGATTCGAACCCGTGATCTCCGCCTTGAGAGGGCGGTGTCCTGGGCCGCTAGACGAATGCGCCACGCAGTGAAACGGCCTTCCGGCCTCGGCCCGACAGCCAGTATATCCGAAGGACGTCGTTCCTGCGCAGGCAGGAACCTCGCATCCCCACCTCTCCTTCGGGGAGAGGTCGGCGCGCTTGCGCGGCGGGTGAGGGCCCTTAGGTGGGCGCGGCGGGCCGGGGCTTGTCATTCCGAGTGCAGCCGAGGAATCTCTCGGGTGCGCCTCGTGTAGGGGCATCCCTTGTGGGTGCCCTGCTCCCTCGCCCCCTATCCTGCCCATCCTGTCCATCGACGTTGATTCCCGTATCATGCGCCCATGACCAACGCCCCCCTCGACGTCATCACCTTCGAGGTTATGAGCGCACGCCTCGACGGCATCGTCCGCGAGATGGAGAACGCCGTCTTCCGCACCGGCTTCTCCACCATCGTCCGCGAGTCGCACGACTTCAGCTGCGGGCTGCTCGACGCCTCCGGACGCCTCGTCGCGCGCGGCTCACACCCCGGCCACATGGGTGGCCTCCCTGCCTGCGTTCACGGCCTCTTCGACTTCCACGCCCCTGCCGACATGCGCGAGGGCGACGCCTACCTCGCCAGCCACCCGTACCACAGCGGTTGCCCCCACGCCAACGACATGGTCGTGATGACCCCCGTCTTCTGGAAAGGAGACCTCGTCGCGTTCGCCGCCAGCATCGGCCACACGCCCGACATCGGAGGCGTCGCTGCGGGTTCGCGCAACGCCACCGCCCGCGACCTCTTCGGCGAGGGCTTGCAGATCCCGCCCGTACGCTACATGCGCGACTACCGCCTCGAGCAGGACACTGCGACGTTCGTCCGCGCCAACAGCCGCGTGCCCGAGATGATGATCGGCGACCTCACGGCCAAGGCCGGCGTCTGCCACACCATCGGAGAGGCGCGCCTGCACGACCTCATCCGTACGTACGGCGCGCCCGCCCTCCTGCAGCAGTTCGAGCAGGCCGGCGAGCGCACCGCCCACCGCATCCGCGAGCAGCTCTCGGCGTGGCCCGACGGCGTCTGCGAGGTCGAGGCCATGGTCGACGACCCCAGCACCGGCGAGCCGATACGCATGCACGTCGCTTCCATCAAGGAGGGCCAGCGCCTCGTCCTCGACTTCACCGGCACCGGCGACCAGGCGACCGCGCCCATCAACCTGCGCCCGCCGTTCATCGAGGGACTCGCCCGCAACATGGCCATCCGCCTCACCGACCGCCACATCCCCCTCAACCATGGCATGACGGAGGCCGTCGAGTGCCGCTTCCGGCGCGGCAGCCTCCTCGACCCCGCCTTCCCCGGCCCCGTCGGCTTCTACTCCAAGACCCTCGCGCTCGCAGAGAGCGTCATCGGCGCGGTCCTGGCGAAGGCCTCCGGCAAGCCCGCGCTCGCGCACATCGCCACCCAGAGCTCCATCGTCGTCGGCTACACCGGCGCGAAGCGCCAGTACGTCCAGTACGAGCTCATGTACGCGGGCGCGCCGGGATGGGAGGGCGGCGACGGCTTCTCCGGCGTCGGCTCCCGAGCCAGCTACGGCGCGAAGTTCACCAGCGTCGAGGTCATCGAGTCCGAGTTTCCCGTCGACATGACCCGCTTCGAAGTGCTGCCCGACTCCGCCGGCGACGGCGCGTTCCGTGGCGGCCCCGGCTACGTGCGCGAGTACCGCGTCCGCGCCCCGAGCCGCCTCTCCGGCGGTGCGTCGAAGCGCGAGGCTGCGGGCGTCGAGGGCGGCGGCGATGGTCGTAACGCGTGGGTCGTCGTCCACCCCGGCGAGGAGCGCGAACAGCGCTACCCCGGCATCGTCTCCAACGTCGGCCTCGAACCCGGCGACGTCTTCCGCATCGAGACCGGCGGAGGGGGAGGCGTCCTCCCCGCCGCAGACCGCGACCCCGCCCGCGTCCGAGCCGACGTCGAGGACGGCGTCCTCACCCCCGCCAAGGCCCGCGACACCTACGGCCTCCCGGATTGAATCTCAGTCGTTCCTGCCTCTCTCCGCTGTCCTGCGCCTCTTCGTCGTTCCTGCGAAGGCAGGAACCTCGTCCCTCACCTCTCCTGAAGGAGAGGTCGACGCGCTTGCGCGACGGGTGAGGGCTCTCGGTGTAGGCGGTGTGGAGCGTGGTGCCCGGTGTAGGCGCACCCCTGGTGGGCGCCCTTTGCCCACCTCTCTCCCTGGGAGAGAGCCTGCCCTGAGCTTGTCGAACGGGTCGACGCGCTTGCCGCGGCGGATGAGAGGAACCGGCGTGGTGCGGCGAGGTGCCCGCGGGTGTAAATTCCCACCAAGAGGAGGGATCGCCATGCGCAACGGATTCAAGGTCTTCGACGCCGACACCCACATCCAGCCGTCAGTCGAGACGCTGACGCCCTACATGGACGCCGCGACGCAGGCGCGCCAGCCCGAGCTCGAGAGGTTCCTGCACGAGGTCAAGATCGGCCGGGCTGGCCAGGTGTTCGACCCGCCGTTCACCCACTGGTACCGCTTCGAGAGCAGGGGCGGATGGGGCAGCGGCAAGCCGCGCCACCTCGGCGAGGCCGGGCCGCGCGAGAAGGAGGAGCGCCACTTCCAGAATTTCCAGGGCCGCATCTACCCCTCGCGCTACTCAGAGGACGGGGGCATCGAGACCCGCATCGCCGAGATGGACCAAGAGGGCGTCGACGTCGAGCTGATGGTGCACGGCGCGTTCACCGGCCACGAGGACCTCAGCGTGGACGCCGCCATGATCGGCGCGGTCCACCGCTTTCTGGACGACATCTGCTCACGCTATCCGGACCGCCTCACTTCGCTCATCTCTGCGAGCGCCCGCGACGTCGAGAACGCCGTCAGCGAGATCAAGACGTGGGGCGGCTCCCGATGGGCGCGCGGTGTCATGCTGGAGCTCCCTCTCGACTACCCCATCGACCACCCGGACCTCCACCCCGTCTGGGCCGCTGCTGACGACGCCGGGCTTGCCGTCGTCCACCACAGCAACTCCGCAGGGTATCCCGGCTACCGCGACCTCTGGGACAACCCCTTCATCGGACGCACCGCCTCCCACCCGTGGGGCGCCATGCGGATGACCGCCGCCTTCCTCGGCGCGGGCCTGCTCGACAAGTACCCCAACATCAACCTCGCCATCCTCGAATCCGGGTTCGGCTGGCTCCCCTTCTGGATGAAGCGCATGGA
>VXQP01000048.1 GCA_009838965.1 Chloroflexota bacterium
ACCGTTGGAGTCCCCTGTACAACGTGATGCATTGTGATGGTGATGTGTGAGCGGCGCGCCGCTCACACATCACCATCATCCCTCCAAGCGGAGCGGCTGGTACAAGTTGCACCAGCGGAGGACGATGCGCGGTCTGCCCAGGCCGGTGAACAGCCCGATTTCACTCGTAATCCGGCCTGTGGACGGCTGACACGTCGCGTGACGTGTCAGGGTTTGAAAGTGGGACGCTGCGCTAAAGCAAGCAAGGGCTCGATCGGACGTTTTCTACACGAATTGTACCCCTGTGACGTGTCAGGATTCGGGGCCTGTAGAAGGGAGGGAGACGCGATGGAAGAACCGGTGAGGTGGGTGTCGAAGGATGTGGCGGCGCGGGAGCTGGAGGTATCGCTCTCGACGCTGGATAGGAAGATCAGGAACGACGAGGTCGAGGTGCTGCGGGAAGGCCGTCGGGTGTACGTGCGGGTGGATGGGCCGGAGTACCTGAGCGACGAGGAGTTGCTGCGGCGCGCCAGGGACAGGACAGATGAGCTGGAAGAGGCGGTGCGGAGGTGGGAGCGCATCGCATCGCAGTTGGAGCGTGAGCGGGACGCTGCGAAGTCAGAAGCCGCTGATTGGGAGGAGGAGTACGAGGAGTTGAAGGGGTTGTACCTGAGGGAGTGCGCAGAGCACGAGCGGAGGAAGCGATGGGTCGGCAGGCTTGCCCGCGCTGTCGCCGTGCTGGCCGTGTTGCTGGCCGTCAGCTTGCTCGCGGTGTGGCGGCTGCTGGCGTAGGAAGCCACCTTTATCTGCCTCAAGGGGACCTGACAGGAAGCGCTGTCCTGGGCGTTGAACGGTGTCAAAACTCCCCGTTTAGGGCATCCCGGATGGCCTGCACAAGAGCGGCATCATCGTCCCAGTTCACGAATCGCTCCTTGTTCCCCCCGTCATCGCGACGTTCAATCACGTATGGAGCGTTCTGGGCGGGGCCGCTCTTGATCGTTTGGGTCACGTAGATGACCCTCTGCCCATCAACCAGTAAGTTGACCCTTGCGCCACGCCGTTGCGTCATTGTTCTTCCCCTGGAATCACGACTCGTCAGGAGGCCGGTCAGCCCTGCCCTATGCAGCAGGGTGGTCGCGTAGGGCCTCTACTCAGTGGGGTTCTTCCGGGGTCTACCGCGCCGCCGTCCGTCCGACGACCAGAAGTAGACTGTTGTGCCCGTGCGGCGGAACTCTAGGCTCCTCCCCAACGCCGTTGCCGCCGCGTTCAGCCTGCGCCGGATTGCCTGCGTAGTCTCGCCCTCCCCGGCCTCGAGTTTGCCCGCCTCGCCAGGTGCGACTCGCTCGATGTAACCGACATACTCTTGTAGCAGTATCGCGCGCTTACCGGTCGCGCTCCTCGCGCGGGCCTCGCCGATGGGTAGCGTGCTGAACATGGGCATACCTTCACCTCTTGTAGACGGGCGGCCAGTTTCCCACGACCGCCCTACGGAGCAGACACTATTAGCACCGAGGCTCGACAGTAGCGCCGGTTCAAGAATGACCCACCACGTCGTACCCCGTAGGCGGCAGCGCAACGGCATCCGCCAGCCGCGTAAGCCACCTTGCACCGCGAAGCGCAAGCCGTCCGCCAGCAGCCGCGCTACGACGAGCGGCAGGTCGGCACAATACCGCTCGTCGTCGGACGTGAAGAACACTACGGTGACCACGTCGCCATCCGCAAAGCTCGCAGGGTGGACCTCAACGGATACAACCTTACCGTCGATCTCATCGAGCGCAGTCCACCCGCGCCCACGATAGGTCAGGCTGGTGTTGACATGGGGCAGCCCCTTCGGCGTGATACCGTTATCGCGTCGCACCATGGCACAGCTCAAGAGGACACCCTGACTTCACCCATGCCTCAAGACGGCGGGCCAGCCTATCCGTTGGCGCCTAGCCTGGTCTCCACCTGCTGGCCCCAGGCGAGCAGAGGGTCGTCGGCACCAAATAGAGGGCGTACTGACAGGCGACGTGGTGGTCGGGATGCACCTTGGCCGAGTTTAGTTGTACGCTTCAGCCTCTGCGCCAAACGGCAGCAAGAGTAAGTCATCGTGCCGACCCTTCACTTCAGCTTCCAGCTCCGCCATCGCATCAATCGATCGTCGAGAGACCACGCAGGGCTACCAGTGAACGTTCGATGCATCAGGTTCATGACAATGGTCCTCTGGATTCTTGGTCCAGTCTCCCCAAGACCTGCAAGAAACGCGCGAATGGGTTCGCAACCGCACTCCCGAACAAGAGGCTAGGAAGAATGCCCGCAACCGCTACCCAGACATCCTCATCTGTAACAGCATTGGTGCTGAACATGGCCAGTGCGACAATCGGGGCAACCAACAGGAACATGGCGAGGCTCTCTGTCATGGGCCCCAAGAGGTTTCGGTGCCTTGATCTTCGGGCGTAATCCAAAGACCACCGAGCAAACCAAACCCAGATGAGACCTATGGTCAAGACAAACGGGAGCGGCAGCAAGAAGAAATCCAGAAATGTTGCCGGGTGGAAGATCTCGACTGTCAAATAGATGAACGCCAGAGCGACTGTTGGAACCATCGCAACTATGAGGATTCTGTAACTGCGCCCTCGGATCGTCCACCAGTAAGCTATCGATAGAGGTACAGACAGCAGAAAAGCAGCCGCGTTCAATACCAAATACGGAAGGCTATATCGGTCACCAAAGGCCATGGCGAGCATAGATAAAGACACTAGCATAAAACCCAGTATGATTGCATACACTTCAGCAGAATTCGACTGCGGATGTCTTGTATCGATTGTGGTTGTAACAACAAGTATCAAGAGTGCAACGCTACCGATAATCTGAACATGAAGATCTTCAATATAGTCAAAACCCCATATCATGAGCATGAACGACCCTGCTCCTACTAGGCTCATCAACCCTGTAATGAGCCATGACCAGTAGGTCTTCATGTCAGCCCCGGATCAGCCATTGAATCGACCTCCAACCCATCGTTGGGAACGGCAAAGGACGTGCGTCCATCTCCCAACCGGCATATTCGCTTTGCCTTGCTCTCGGATGAGAGGGGCAAAGGATGCCATTGGCATAGTATAGCATTGGGGGAGTTTCCGATATAAATCCCCATCGGAGAGCCGCAGACCCACGAACCGCCTCACCGACTCGACCCCGTAGAGCAGGTCCTCCATGCCCGGGTCGGAGAGGTTGTAGAACAGTTGCACGCAGTGGACGCGCAGCATCGTCGCGAGGGGATACGGACGTCGCCCTGCCGTTGGGTAATGGGGGCGTATCCGTTCCTCAAGCTGCCCCCACGGGACCAGCCGGTCCATCCGCTCCAGGAACACCTCACGCCGGGTCTTGCGCTTCTTGCACGCGTAGTCCAAATCGGCGAACGTCGGCTGGTCTGGCATGTCCTCACCCCCTTGCTGGTGTTAGCGATGTCGTTGTCCAGCGACTCTGTCAGGGTAGACGGTCCAGCGAAAATGTCAGTCTGGTCGGCTGGCGGCCAGTTCAGATCGTCGTCCGTCCTGTCGCCTGGCGGGGCGGTTGGTGGGTTGGGTCAGAGCCCGGGCATACTTGCGCACCGTGTTGCGGGAGATTCCCAGTTGGCGGGCGATCTCGCGCAGGGAGAAACCCTGAATCTTGGCGTGCTGCACTGCCTTCCAGAGGGCGAGTTGTCTCGGCGTGAGTTCGCGGCGCTCTTGAGGCTGCGGGTGCTCATCATCGTTGACGGAATCTCCACGGGTTGTGTCGGGGTCTAGGCCAGCCATGCGTCGCAGCTGGTGCTGGCTGAGGCCGTGGTTGCCCAGACGCCTCACGATGCGGGCCATCTCGGGAGTCGGGGCCAAGGCTCCGGTGGTCGCTCGCAGCACTCCAGGCCGCGGCGGCGCGTATCTGTGAGGAATGATGTCGCCTTCGTAACGCACCTGAAGGTGTGCGTCAGTGTGCTCGAGGACCTCCACCTGCACACCAGCGTAGCTAGGTCGCTCCATGCTCGGCAGCAGTTGGAGCGTCCGCCACTGGTGCTTGACCGTATTGTCCCTGTCCACCCTTCGAAGACTCTTGAAGCAGAGCACCTCGTCCAGATGCCGGTGCTCATCCCACGCACGATAGGCTGGCTTTGCCAGTTCGGCTGGGACGGCGAACTGGGCGTTGTAGCGTGGCACGAAATCCTTCAGGATGGCGTTGGCCTCGTCGATGCTCTCGGCACCGGCCAAGCGCAACTCGGTCACCAGCCGGCCCTGGAAGCTTCCAGCCATCCGTTCCACCCGGCCCTTGGCCTGCGGCGAGCGGGCGAATATCTGCCGGACGCCCAGCTCCACCATGGCCCTGCTGAAGTGGGTGGCCTTCACCGGCGGCTGGATATGCCCAGGCCTGCCCGAGAACTTGAACGCGCCGTGGCGGTCGGAGTAGAGCGCCAGCGGCACACCCCAGCGCTCGATGAGGCCCCGGAGCAAGATGAAGTACCCGCAGGTGTCCTCCTCGGGTCGAAACACGGCGTTCGTCACGATGCCAGTGGCGTCGTCCACGGCCAGCAGCAGGACGAACCGTGGACCTCGGTCCTCCAGCCACGGATGATGACTGCCGTCGATCTGCACCAGCATTCCCGCCTGGGGCATCCGCTGGCGGCGCACCCGGTGTTGGGGAGGACGCCGTCTCCGCGGGCTCGGGATGCCAGCCTTGGTCAGGATGCGGTGGACCGTCTGACGGCTGAGGTCGATGTCTTCACGCTCCCGCAGCAGTTCTGAGAGGTGCGTGTGATTGGCACCGGCGTAATCGGTGCTAGCCAATTTCACCACGGAGTCGACCTCGACGTCAGAGACAGCATTGTGGGGTTTGCGGCTGCGGTTCCCATGGGCCAGTGCGGCGGCGCCCTCCCTGCGATAGGCCGCCAAGATTCGCCAAGCGTGGCGTTCAGTCACCCCCATGACCTCAGCAGCAAGGGCTACGGGCAGCTGGTGTTCCAACACGGTGTTGAGTACGTGGAGCCTCGTCTGTTCTAGCTGTTTCAATGTCACGTCCTTCATAAGACTGACATTTTCGCTGGACCGTTAGTCACTGACGGAATCGTAGAGCATCGACAACCTGTGACGGTTTAGAATTGACCCACCCCGGCGTTATGTCCAGCGATTCTGTCAGTCGTCATTTGCCCCTCCTGTGCTGCGCGGAGCACGTGATGTGAGGTGAACAGGCCCGCCTGGCGCTTCTCCTTGAGCCGGTAGCTCTCTCACCTGACGTTGAGGATGTGGCTGTGGTGCAGCAGCCGGTCCAGGATGGCCGAGGCGATGACGGTATCGCCCAGCAACTCGCCCCACTCGCCGAAGCCCTTGTTCGAGGTCAGGATGATGCTCCCGCGCTCGTAGCGGGCCGAAACCAGCGTGAAGAATGCAGTCGCCGCGTCTCTGTCGTAGGGCCAGATGCCGAACTCGTCGACGATGAGCACCTTGGGGGCGAGATAGACGCGCATGCGCCGCCCGAGGTTCTGCTCGGCCTGGGCTCTTCTGAGGTCGTCCATCAGGTCATAGGCACGGACGAAATAGGCTCCATAGCCATGCTCGATCGCCTTGAGCGCCAGGGCGATGGCCAGGTGGGTCTTGCCCACGCCGGGCGGTCCGAGCAGCAGGATGTTGGTGGCTTCGGCGACGAAGGCGAGGTTGGCCAACTCCTTGACCTGGCGCTCATCGACGGAGGGCTGGAAGCCGAAGTCGAACTGCTCGATGGAGCGCTGGAAGGGCAGATGCGCCAGCTTGGTCCTCGTGGTGAGGTAGCGCTCACGGCGAGCGCCGACCTCCACCCCCAGCAGCTCGGCGAGCATCTCCGGATAGGTCAACTGCTTGCCGGCGGCCGCGTCCAGCGTGTTGTCGAGCGCTTCGGCAGCCTGCTTGAGTCCCAGACTCTCCAGATGCTGACGGGCCTGCTCCAGGGCGATCATCGCACACCCCCGGCTGCAGCCAGCTCGTAGACGTCCAGCGAGCGCCTCTCCACCTCCTCAACCACCACCTGGACCGCCAGGGCTTCCTTCGGTGGACGGCCACCTCCCCGCGGCAGCCCTTCCCACTGGCCGGGCGCGGTGAAACGCTGCCCCGGCCGCTCAGCACGCGGATGCACCGCCAGGCGCTGCTCGCCCGTCCAGATCTCCACCGTCCCCATGCGCTGGCCCACCTGGACCGTCGTTCCCGCCCACCGCCAGGGCACACCGTAGTGGGAGCCCTCCCAATGCACATAGCCGTCATGCGCCACCCTGCGGTCATCCCGCAGATACGGCGCCAGCGCCGAACGCTCCGGCAGCCCTCCGAGGTGGATTCGCTCCTCGGCCAGCATCTCCCAGGGACGTCGGCCCGTCGTCCCGTGCGTGCGCCGGTTCGCCACGCTGTCGCACCACTCGAGGCTCTGCCGGTTCAGGTCCGCGTCGTCGGTGAACCGGACGCTCGGCCACAGGTTCCCGCGCACATACCTCACCCCGCTCTCCACCTTCCCCTTCGTCTGGGCCCGATACGGCTGGCACACCCGCAGCTCGAACCCCATTCGCAACGACATGTCCAGCATCCGCTGATTCCACTCCGGACGCCCGTCCGCATCCCGCCCCAGCACCACCACCTTCGCGTTGTCATACAGGCACCGCCGCGGCACGCCCCCGAAGTATTCGAACGCGTTGACGTGACACTGCATGAAGCTCGCCACGTCCGCACGCCGGACGAACTCGACGTAGATCGCCCGCGACCAGCCCAGCACCATCACGAACGCCCACAGCCGGTGCTTGCGGCCGTCCGCGCCCACGTAGCCGAAGCTCCCCCAGTCCACCTGCGCCTGCTCTCCGGGCTCCGTCTCGAACCGCATCGTCGCTCGCGGCTCGCGTCGAGGGCGCCGCAGACGCACGTGCTCCCTCAGGATCGTGTAGCTCCCCTCATAGCCCAGCGACTGCAGCTCGCGCAGCAGCACGACACAGTTCTCCAAACCCTCCCTCAACCGCTGGTCGATGTAGCCGGCGTAGGCGTCCAGCTTGGACCCCCGCGGCGCCCGCCGCTTCGCCTGCGGCACTCCCGGCGACCTCAGATACTTCCGCACCGAGTTCCGGGAGACGCCCAACTCCCTCGCGATCCCGCGGATCGAACGTCCCTGGCCCCTCATCTCGTACAGGTCTTTCATCGTCCCACCTTTCAGCAACTTGCCCCTCCCGTTCAGGTCTCACGGGAGGATGTTCTGCTCAGGGGTGGGTCAATTCCATTCCGTCATTGGTGTCGCTAACATGGTATGGTTCACCCAACCCACGGGACTGTTCAGCGCATCCCAATAGCCTCAGGGCTCTGCGACGGCTGTCCAATCCGGGCTTCGGTTTGCGCACAGATGGAGGGCATTCTGAATGGTGAGGAGTAAGGTAATCCTGGGGGGAACGGCAGCGGTCGTGGTGGTGCTCGGCTTGGCGATTTTCTTGGTGCTCAATGTTGTTGCTCCTGCGTCGTTCTGCGATATCGCTCTCATATTGGATGCCGCGATGGATGCCGGTGAGGATATCTACAGGGCCATGGAGGATTTCTACTCAAAGGTCACGGACTCCATGCTGGCGGCTCTTCCCGACGATATCCGCCGTCCGGCAGAGGTGCTCGTCCAGATAGTGGATGGTCTCCTATCGGGGCCAAGAATGCTGGCCTCGCTCATCTTTGACAGGCTCGACCCCGCAGTGGATGCGGTCGCGGTAGCCTGCAGGGTAGCGGGGTAGGCCTAGCGAAGGAAATCCACCGAGCGGGTCCCCCGGAGCAAGTCAAACAGGGTCCGCTATGACCCTCAGGCAGGCGATATGGACAATAGGTTACTCATAGGTATCGGGATGGCGATTATCTGCGCTGCTTTGATTATCGGCGGGCTTCTTTATGTCGCGGTTGACCGCTCCGTCAGCCGGACAGTGGCAGCTGTTGAAGCACTTCCCAGCCAGTTGGCGGAGGTGGTTAGTCCTTCCACCGCAGTCACCGACACAGCGCAGAGACTGGCGGGGTTGTCAGACCTCACCTCTGCCACAGTCGAAGCGACAGCCCTCGGGGCAACGTCTGAGAACGCCAAGCCCCCGATGGATTGTGGATGGCTCACAGGCTCGCAGCTGGTGGACGCTGACTCCTTCGTGAGGGAGTATCAGGAGAACGCTGCCCGAGTGTTCAAGGAGGTGGGGGAGGACTTGGTGGTGTGCGGCAGGATTCACAGCGTCAGCCAAGTTGAGAGTCGCTGGGTGATTCGATTGGGAGACAAGGGATTGTTCGGGGTTTGGGTATGGGGTGAGACGCCCGACTGGGTTGCGGACTTGGAAAGAGGACAGACCGCTTCGATTCATTGCACTGGCTACCATGATCTCTCTTACGGCGATCCTCCACCTGGCACGCTAGTGCATTGTTTCGCTCTGTATGAACCCGACTAAAAGTCCTCTGGCGGGACACGTTCCCGTTGACGAGGAGAGCGCGATTGCGTCATTGTGGATGCGTGCTGGCGTCGCACGAACCGAAGGCGGCGAACGCCGATAGCAACGCACAACGAGGGAATGGTCATGAACGAGAAGAGTACCCCCACGCCCGCAGCCGTCTATGCACGGGTCTCCAGCGACAGGCAGGACGTCGACCTCTCCGTCGCCGCCCAACTGCGCGCGCTCCGCGAGTACGCCGAACGCAACGGCTTCGTCATCGTTCGACAGTACGTCGACGAGGCCGAGAGTGGACGCGTCGCAGACCGGCCCCAGTTCCGCCGCATGATCGACGAGGGCGACAGGACCAACTCACCCTTCGAGGTCATCTTCATACGACAGACGCAATAGCAACGGAAAATTCAGGTACTCATGGAAGGTGGGACTGGGGAACTTCAAGCCCTATAGTAGGTGATGAATCCCCGATCCAGCAGGAGCAGGACGGTAGATTGCATTGTCTCAAGATGTGGCCGGACAGCCCATCCGGCCCCGCCAGCACATAGTGTAACCGGGGATCGCTGGACTCTCCGCCCCGTTGTGCATGACTGCGGATGCCCTTTCCACGTGCTGGACAGGTGTAGTAGAATATGCTCCTTAGAGAATACCATGTTGGAGGGGCCGAGGAGTGGATGCGCCTGTGCTGGCTGAAGATGGCGCAGGCTCCGGGCCGATTGTCGGGTGAGATATGACGACGCCAGACACATTCACCAAAACCGCAGAAGTGCAAGGCGGCTTCCGGCTGCCCGACCCGCCGCAGCGGGAACCGGATGAGATGACGCAGTACGACCAGCTCTTCAAGTACGGCTACTCCCACGCCCTGGCAGTGCATCTGGGCAACCCGGAGACCACCCTGGTGGAGGCGGACCGCTGGATAGTCGCCAGGCCGGAGTTCAACAAGGCACGCGCCCGGCGCCCCGACCTCTTGGTGGCCTTTGGTGTTGATCCCGAGGTGTATCGCCGGAGCAACGGGTACATCGTCTCGGAGCAGGGGAAGGCACCAGACTTCGTGCTTGAGGTGGCGTCGGAGAGCACCGGAGCAATAGACGTGGGGGCCAAACGGGTGGACTATGCCCGTTTGGGCATACCCGAGTACTGGCGCTTCGACGAGACGGGAGAGTATCACGGGGCGAGGTTGGCCGGTGACCGGTTGGCTGAGGGCCGGTACGAACCCATACCGATAGAGACCGTGTCCGATGGAGTCCTCCAGGGATACAGCCCTGCGCTGAACCTGTACCTGAGGTGGGACGGTGGAGTTTTGGTGTTCCACGACCCTGCGACGGGTCGTCCCATCGCCAGCCTTGAAGACGAGCGTCAGGCGCGAGCGGCGGCGGAAGCCCATGCAGAAGCGCAGCAAGTTCGCGCCGACACAGAGCAAGTCCGCGCCGAGGCAGCCGAAGCCCGCGCCGAGACTGAGCGGGAGGGTCGCTCCGCCGCCGAAGCCCGAGTCCGGGAGTTGGAGGAGCGTCTCCGTAGCCAGGGAGCGTAGCCTCACTGCCAGACCGGTA
Organism: Chloroflexota bacterium; assembly: GCA_009838965.1. Lineage (GTDB taxonomy): Bacteria > Chloroflexota > Dehalococcoidia > Lucifugimonadales > Australimonadaceae > Bin16. Next base: position 9,934 of record VXQP01000048.1, read on the forward strand.
GGGCAAGGAACACCAGGCAAAAGTTCGCCCACCACAGCGGAGTTGCTATTGACATCCGCCACCAGATTGGCGGATTATATACACTGGCCGTGTACGGCCAGATACCTATTTGAGCTAGAAACAGAGTGATCCAGCGCCCGCAGGGGTCGTGGCATAAGTCGGGCGACACAGGAGGTTCGACGACATGACCAAAGCGCTGCGGAACTTAGCGGGGGGGGGGCGGGGGGGGGGGGGGGGGGGGGGGGGGGGGAGGGGGGGGGGTGGGGGGG
>VXQP01000037.1:0-61248 GCA_009838965.1 Chloroflexota bacterium
GTCTCGCTGCGAACGACCATCGCCTCGTAGTCGCCGGCAATGGCGCAGAGCTCGTCCTCGCTGAGGCCCTTGCGGACGTCCACCTGGTGCCCGGCCGCCTTCAGGCGGGCGATCCCGAGTTCGTCTATCGGGTCGGCTACAAGGACCCTGGCCATGCCAGCCTCCGCCGGGTCACGCCTGCCCCACCGCCGACGCCTGGCGCCCGAGCTTCGGCAGAGCGTCCTTCAGCGCGCCGAACACGTCGTCGATGTCTTCCTGGTTCACGTAGCCCATGTGCCCGATGCGGAACACGCGCCCCGTGAGCAGGCCGCGGCCCTCCGCCGCGATGATGTCGTACTCGTCGCGCAGCATCGCGAGCAGCGCCTCGTCGGTGATGCCCTCGGGCACCCACGCGGCGGTCACCGTGTTGGAGGCGAACCGTTCGTCCTTGGCAACGAGGCCGATGCCCATCGCCTTGAGGCCGTCGCGCGTGTACTGGGCTATCTCCTGGTGGAAGTCGTAGACAGCCTGCATGTCGCCGCGGGCGAGCATCTGCTGCACGGCGTAGTCGAGGCCGAACAGGAGCGAGATGGCGGGCGTCCACGGCGTCTGTCCTGACTTCAGCGACTTCTCTGCCTCGGCGAGGCTGAAGTAGAACTTCGGCATCTTCGACGTCTCGGCGGCCTGCCACGCGCGCTCGCTGAAGCTGATCATGGCGAGGCCCGGCGGGCACATCCAGCCCTTCTGCGAACCGGCGACCACCACGTCGAGGCCCCACTCGTCCACCGGGAGCTTGATGGAACCGAGCGACGAGATGGCGTCGACGAGGATCATCTTGTCGAACTCGCCCTTCACGATGCCCGCGATGGTCTCGAGGTCGTTCGTGATGCCGGTGGAGGTCTCGTTGTGCGTGATGAGCACCGTCGTCACGTCCGGGTCGTCCTTCAGCGCCTGCCGAATCTGCTCCGGGATGGCGACGTCGCCGTCCGGGAACTTGAGCTCGTTGACGCTCGCGCCGTAGGCCGAGGCGATCTTGAGGAAACGGTCGCCGAAGTTGCCGATGGTGACGCCGAGGACGCGCTCGCCGGGCGAGAGCGTGTTGACGACGGCGGCCTCCATCGCTCCGGTGCCGGAGGACGTGAGGACGTACAGGTCGTTCTCGGTCTGGAAGGCGCGCTTGAGATTGGCCGTCGTGCGGCGGAGCATGTCGGCGAACTCAACGCCGCGGTGGTCGATCATCTCCTTGCTCATCGCCTCGTAGACGTCCGGCGGGACGGGCGTGGGGCCGGGCAGTCGCAGGTTGGCCATCGGTGCCTCCTCTTGGTGCGTCCTCTTCCGTCGTTCCTGCGGAGGCAGGAACCTCGTTCCTTGCGAACGGACAGCGTGGGCGCGGGGCTGCGTAGAGAGCGGCGGTCCGAACCCGAACCGCCACCTGCGATTATAGGCGTTCGCCCCTCGCTGCGACAAGCGTCTGTGCGCCGTTTCACAAACGCTGACTTACTCGTCATTCCCGCGAAGGCGGGAATCCAGCGTGCCCGCCAGGGCACCCGCCTTACCCCTCCAGCGTCCCCTCCGACTTGTACTCCTGGCCGAGCTTCACGTACTCGTCAGCGTTGAACTTCACGAGCTCGTAGTGCTTGTCGGTGAGCGGGCCGAGCACCTTCGCGGGTATCCCCGCGGCGATGGAGTTATCCGGCACGTTGCGCCCCTCCAGCAGCACTGCGCCCGCCGCGATGATGCACCACGAGCCCACGGACGACTTGTCATTGAGCGTGCAGTTGTTGCCAAGCAGGCAGTGGTCGCCGACCGTCTCCGCATGACAGATGACCGCGTGTCCGAGCGTCACGTAATCGCCGATGGTGAGGTCGCCGTCGGCGTGGCAGATGGAGCCATCCTGGATGTTGGTGCCTTCGCCGATCGTCATGACGCCGCGGTCGGAGCGAAGCACGACGCCGGGCCAGATGGAAGCGTACGGGCCGATGCGGACGTCGCCGACGACGTAGGCGAACTCGCTGACGAAAGCGGTGGGGTGGACCTGCGGGCTCTTCCCGCCGAGGCTGCGCAGCATGGGAGCTCCTTCCGGCTACGCCCGCCCTCGGACAGGCGCGTGCGCCCATCATACGCGACCACGGCACGACCCCCGTCGTTCCTGCGAAGGCAGGAACCTCGCAGCCCACCTCTCCCCCGGGGAGAGGTCGACGCGCTTGCGCGGCGGGTGAGGGGTGCGCTCCTGCACGCTATCGTATAATCCTCGCCCATGACCCTCTACGACCGGAAAGCCACGAAGAAGGCGCAGGAAGCGGAACTCGCGTGGGAGCACGACGAGTTGCGCAGGACGCTGGAGCGCGCGCCTGAGTCGCAGGAGCGCTTCCTCACCGTCTCAGGGCGTGAGATCGACCGCATCTACACCCCCGCCGACGCGCCCGACCTCGACTACGCAACCGACATCGGCTTCCCCGGCGCATACCCGTTCACGCGCGGCGTCTACCCCACGATGTACCGCGCCCGCCAGTGGACGCGCCGCCAGATAGCCGGCTTCGGCACGGCGAAGTCCACGAACGAGCGCTACAAGTACCTGCTCGCCCATGGGCAGACCGGCCTCTCCACCGACTTCGACCACCCCACCCTCACCGGCTACGACTCGCTGCACCCGCTCTCGGAGGGTGAGGTCGGCAGGCTCGGCGTCGCGATAGATACCGCGCGCGACATGTCCGACCTGTTCGACGGCATCCCCATCGACAAGGTGAGCATCTCCCTCACCATCAACCACCCCGCCATCGTGCTGCTGTCGTTCCTGCTGGCGCACGCCGAGAAGGTCGGCGTGCCATGGGAGACGCTCCGCGGCACCGTGCAGAACGACTCGCTCAAGGAGTTCCACGGGCAGAAGACGTTCGCCCTGCCGCCGCGCGGCGCGTACCGCATGACGATGGACGTGGTCGAGTTCTGCACTCACAACGTGCCGAACTGGAACACGATCTCCATCTCCGGCTACCACACCCGCGAGGCAGGCTCGACGGCGGGCCAGGAGGTCGGCTTCACGCTCGCGCAGGGCATGGCCTACGTCGAGGGCGGGCTGCAGCGCGGCCTTTCGCCCGACGAGTTCGGCCCGCGCCTCTCCTATTTCTTCGGCGTCCACATGGACTTCTTCGAGGAGGTCGCGAAGCTCCGCGCGGCGCGGCGGCTTTGGGCGCGCATCATGAAGGAGCGCTACGGCGCGACCGACCCGCGCGCGATGCTCTGCCGCTTCCACTCCCAGACGCTCGGCTCGACGCTCATACGCGAGGGCGCGCTCAACAACCTGATACGCGGCACGACGCAAGCGATGGCCGCCGTCCTCGGCGGCACGCAGTCGCTCCACGTCAGCGGCTACGACGAGGCGCACGACATCCCCTCTGAGGACGCGATGCGGATGTCGCTCAACACGCAGCGCATCATCGGCAACGAGACCGGCGTCGCGAACACCATCGACCCGCTCGGCGGCTCGTTCTTCATCGAGAAGCTCACGAACGAGATCGAGGAGGAGGCGCTCGCCTACATCCGCACGATCGAGGACATGGGCGGCGGCGAAGGCGTGCTCGCCGGCATGTTCGCCGCCATCGAGAACGGCTACATCGAGCGCGAGATCTCCGAGGCCGCGTTCGACTACCAGGAGCGCATCGAGGAGCACGCCTACAAGGTGCTCGGCCTCAACGAGCACGAGGAGGACTCCGTCCCCCCGCCCGAGCTCTACGAGCACGACGACGACGAGGAGGAGCGCCAGATAGAGCGGCTCGAAGCCGTCATCCACGAGCGCGACTCCGCCCGCACCGAAGCGGCGCTCGAGGCGCTGCGACAGGCCGCGCGCGGCACGGAGAACACGATGCCCTTCATCCTCGACGCCTCCCGCGCCGACGCCACCGAGGGCGAGATCATGGGTGCCCTCCGTGACGTCTTCGGCGACCACGAAGACCCGGGCATCTTCTAGCCATGACGACCTCCAAACCCACGAAAGTCATCCTCGCGAAACTCGGCTTGGACGGCCACGACCGCGGCATCAAGGTCATCGCCAAGGCGCTGGAGAAGGCGGGCATGGACGTGGTCTACATGGGCATGCGCGTCACGCCCGAGCAGGTCGTCGACCGCGCGCAGCAGGAGGACGCCGACGTCATCGGCATATCGCTCCTCTCCGGCGCGCACAAGCCGCTCATGACGCGGCTCATGAAGGTGGTCGACGAGCGCGAGATGCGCGGCGAGACGCTCATCCTCCTCGGCGGCACCGTCCCCGACGGCGACCGCGAGGCCCTCGAGGAGATCGGCATCGACGGCGTCTTCCCCGTAGGCTCCAGCCTGCGCGACATCGAGGCGTTCATCAAGGAGCGCCTCGCCGACGGAGCGGAGTAGTCATGACGCTCGAGTGGCCCCCGGTCTACGACCCCTCCTACGTGCCGCCGCCGGACCAGGAGTACTGGGACCCCGCGCTCGAGACGATGCCGGTCGAGGAGCGCGAAACGCTCATCGTGGCGAAACTCCAGCTGCAGGCTGCGTGGGCGTACGAGCGCTCGCCGTTCTACAAGAAGCGCTGGGCCGAGGCCGGGTTCCACCCCGACCAGTTGAAGACGCTGGACGACGTGCAGCGCATCCCCATCATCACGAAGGAAGACCTGCGCCAGGACCTGCTCGACAACCCGCCGTTCGGCAGCAACATCTGCGACGATTGGCAGAACATCCTGCGCATCCACGGCTCCTCCGGCACCACCGGCATCCCTACCGTGATCGCCATCAGCAGGGGCGACTGGGAGCGCATCGGCGAGGCGCACGCCCGCGTCGAGTGGGGCGCGGGGGTGCGGCCCAGCGACACGGTGTTCATGGCCGCGCCGTTCAGCCTCTACATGGGCGCGTGGGGCATGCTCGTCGGCGCGGAGCGGATGGGCGCGAAGTGCTTCCCGTTCGGCGCCGGCGCGCCGGGACAGACGCGTATGGCCGTGCGCTGGTGCCTCGCCGCGAAACCGTCCGTCTTCTACGGCACGCCGTCGTTCTGCCTCTACCTCGCCGAGACCGCCCGCGAGGAGGGCGTCGACCCGAAGGAGTTCGGCTTCCGCACGCTCTTCTTCTCCGGCGAGCCGGGCGCCTCCATCCCCGCGACGCGCAGGACACTGGAGCAGGCATACGGCAACCCGGTCATCGTCGACAGCGGCTCGACCGGTGAGATGTCGCCGTGGATGAGCAACGGCGGCTGCCGCTGGGCCAGCGGGATGCACCTCTGGCAGGACATGGTCTTTACCCAACTCATCGACCCAACCTCCCTCGAAGTCACGCCGTACGGCGGCGAGGGCGTGCCCGTGTACACCCACCTGGAGCGCACCTCCCAGCCCCTGATCCGCTTCTGGTCCGGCGACCTCGCCAGTTGGACGGACGAGCCGTGCGCGTGCGGCCGCACCTACCCCTCCATGCCGCGCGGCATCTACGGCCGCGTCGACGACATGGTGGTCGTGCGCGGCGAGAACGTGTACCCGAGCGCGGTCGAGAACGTCGTGCGCGCCATCCCCGGCCTCACCGGCGAGTTCCGCATGGTCGTCTCCCGCGAGCGGCAGATGGACGAGCTGACCGTCCTCGCCGAGTACACGCCGGAGGCCGCTGCCGCCGAGGCCGGCATCGACGCCGTCAAGCGCCAGCTCCAGTCCGACCTCGGCGCGACGCTCGGCATCCGCTCGAACGTCGAACTCAAGGCCCCCGGCCAACTGGAGCGCACCCAGTTCAAGGCCCGCCGCGTCATCGACGAGCGTGACCTTTACAAGGAGTAGCGCTCTGCTTGGTAGGGGAATTGCATCGAGTCTGACTCTGGTGCCTCTCAGGAGGAAGACCCCCTTGCGGTACCTACTGCCCCTGCTTCTGCTGCTGACGGCCTGCTCGTCTGCGCCCTCGGCCACACCGACGCTCGCGTTACCCGCGGCGACACCCACGCTCGCGTTACCGACGGCGACGCCCACGCTCGCGCCGCTGCCCTCGTGCGACCCCGACATCCCCTACGACGTGTTGACCGAGCAGACGTTCACCTACAAGGAGCATGGAGAAGTCGCCACCACGACCGAAACGAGATTCGCCGGCGGGGGTGATCACCACACCGTCTGGTATGACGAAGAAGGCAACGTTACGTACCAGGAGCTCTGGAAGGACGGCGTGGAGTGGTCTAAGTTCGACGACCAGGACTGGGGTGAGGTCACCGGTGGCATAGGCGATCGAGCGGGGAACCAATGCGGCCCCGTCCCGCATGAGAGCGGCTACTTCGCCAAAGGCCAGTGGCTCTACCGGTACATGGGCGACACGATACTGGACGGCGAGACGGTCAGGCGCCTGGAAAGCGTCCAGCCGTTCGAGGAGGCCGGTCAGAAGATACAACTGTGGGTCAACCTGCAGGGCTACATCGTGCGCTCCGAGGCAGAGATTGACCAGTTCGGTGCAGTAGGCAGTGCTGTCTCGACCACCACTGGCTTCGGCGAGCCCAACGACCTGCCTGACCCGGCTATCGAGCGCTTCACGCCTACGTCCGGCATGTGGGGCACCAGAAGGGTTGAGGTGACGCCGAGAGGCCCCGATCCCACTCCCACCGCCACTCCCGTGCCGACCCCCGCCACAGGCCCATGCGACTGCGATGGGGATATCCCGGTCGATGCTATCTACGAGACAGTTGGGGAGCGGTACGCTGAGCAGGTGTTCCGGTCTATCGATACCTTGGAGTTGACTTTGGTCTCAGCCGAGTGGGGTATCGACAAGGGCGAGTACGAGATGATCGTGCGCATCTGCGAATTAGATGATGGAAGGCGCCATGGGATCAGGTGGACAACGACAGGCACCTGGGACGCGGATTGCAGTGTCTACCCGGGAGGCGGTCAAGGCGAGGGGGATGACAGCATCTGTGGCGAAGGTGAAGGGTAAGATTCTCATCCGCCCCCGCCCCCTTTCCGAGCTCAACATGACGCGCAGCGGCAAGCCGTGCAGGACAGGAGCGCCGCACAGTATCCTTGAGAGCCCAAGGAGAACAACTGATGGCTGACGGCAGGATACTTTCGGGGATGCGCCCGTCCGGCAGGCTGCACCTCGGCAACTACTTCGGGGCGCTGGAGAACTGGGTGCGCCTCCAGGACCAGTACGAGTGCTTCTACATGGTGGCGGACGTCCACGCCCTCACCACGCTCTCAGGCGGGGACGAGGTGGGCACCATCACCAACGACACGCAGGAGATGGTGCTCGACTGGCTCGCCGCCGGGCTGGACCCGGAGCGCGCCGTCATCTTCGTGCAGTCGCACGTGCCGGAGCACCTCGTGCTCCACGGGCTGCTGAGCATGTGCACGCCGCTCGGCTGGCTGCTGCGCGTCCCGACGTTCAAGGAGCGCCTGCGCCAGATGGGCGAGGACGAGGAGCACGTGCCGTTCGGGCTCGTGGGCTATCCGGTGCTGCAGACGGCGGACATCATCATCTACAAGGCGGACAAGGTGCCGGTGGGGATAGACCAGGCGTCGCACATCGAGATCTCCCGGGAGATCTCGCGCCGCTTCAACCGGCTCTACGGCGAGACGTTCCCGGAGCCGCAGGCCCTGCTCACCGACCTGCCGATGATCGTCGGCACCGACGGTTCGAACAAGATGAGCAAGAGCCTGGACAACCACATCGAGCTCGCGGCGGCGGACGAGGAGACGACACAGCGCACGATGACGATGGTCACCGACCCGCAGCGAGCGCGCCGCTCGGACCCCGGCAGGCCGGAGGTCTGCAACGTGTTCGCCCTGCAGAAGGTCTTCAACCCCGACAAGACGGACGAGATACACCGGCTCTGCACGACGGCGGGCATCGGCTGCGTGGACGACAAGCGCGACCTCGCGGAGGGCATCAACCGCTACCTGCGCGAGTTCCGCGAGCGTCGCCGCGAGCTGTCCGAGCACCCGGAGCGGGTGCGGGAGATACTGCACGAGGGGGCGAAGCGCGCGCAGGCGGTCGCGAACGCGACGGTGGAGGAAGTCTACGTCCGCATGGGGCTGCGACAGGCATGACGGAGCGCCCTGCCCTGCCGGTCGCATCGGACGGAAGCGATGCGCTGCAGGTGGCGGTACGCGTCGCGCAGGCGGCGGGCGCGGAGATCGAGCGGCGTCTCCCCGACACGATAGGCGCCGGCGCGAAGGAGCGGCTCGGGCTCACCACCAAGGGCGGCTGGAACGACCGCGTCACCGAGGTCGACAAGGCGGCTGAGGACGCCGCGCTCGCGGTCCTGACCACCGCGTTCCCTCATCACGAGATCGTCGGCGAGGAGTCGGGCGCACACGGCGGCGATTCCCCGTACCGCTGGTACGTCGACCCCATCGACGGCACGCGGAACTTCGCGAGCGGGCTTCCCCACATCTGCGTAAGCGTCGGGCTCTGGGCGTACGGCGAGCCGACCGTCGGCGTATTGCTCGACCCCATCCGCAGGGAGACCTTCACCGCGGCCACAGGACGTGGTACGGCGATCAACGGGGCGCCGGTGACGGTGTCGGACGAGAGCCGCATGGAAGAGGCGCTGCTGGGATTCGACATCGGCTACAAGGGACCGGAGGGCAAGCTGCTGCTGGCGGCGGTCGCGGAGCTCTGGCCGGGGTTCCAGTCGGTGCGCATGATGGGTTCCGCCGCGCTGGGGATAACGTATGCGGGCTGCGGACGGCTGGAGCTGTACGCGCACCACTACGTACAACCGTGGGACATCGCCGCCGCGATCGTCGTGGTCCGGGAGGCGGGCGGCATCGCAACCGAGCTCAACGGCGGGCCCTTGACGCCGGAGAGCAGGAGCATCGCCGCGGGCGCACCGCGCATCCACGAGCAGTTCCTGGAGGCGACCGCCGGCTCGTTATGGCGCGCAAGCGCCTCCTGATTCTTGAGACATACCGGATTCCGATTTGTAGAATGCATGACTATGCGTTCCGTGTATACAGCGCGAGTGCAGCAGGTCAGGAATTTCACCTACAGGTTCCCTGCCCCGCCGGTGTTCCGCACCGTAGCGGAGATGCTGCTCCGCACTACCAGGAACTTCGTCCTGAACGAAGGTTCCCACATGGCCGCGGGGGTGGCCTACTACGCGATCTTCTCGCTCTTCCCGCTCATGCTCGCAACCATCGCGGTTACCGAGTACTTCATCCACTCTGCAGACCTCCAGGAGGATGTGATCCATTTCATCGACCGGCAGTTGCCCGGCCAGGATCACGACTATGTCGAAGACCACCTGGAAGACCTCCAGGCGGCGAGAAGCGCGCTTGGGGCAGTGGCGCTGGTGGGTCTCATATGGGCGGGGAGAGCCGTCTTCGGGGCAGTCCGCCGCGTGGTCAACCGCGCCTGGAAGATCGCCGAGCCGCCGCACTTCCTCATAGACCAGATCGCACAGATCGCAGCCTCTATGGGCGCCGTACTGCTGTTCATCTCGGCGGCTGTCGCCGGGTCGGTGGGACGGGCGGTTGCATCCGAGACCGACCTGCTGCCCGTGTCGATCCCGTGGGGGCTGTTCTTCAGCTACCTCCCGTTCATCGTGAGCATGGGTTTGTTCATACTGGTGTACCGGATGCTTCCGGACACGGAGGTGCGCTGGCGTGACGCGATAGTCCCGGGCGTCGTCGCCGCGGTTGCCCTGGAGATCACGAAACTCCTGTTCTCCTACTACCTGTCGAACCTCTCCCGGCTGGACCTGGTCTACGGCAGCATCGCCACCGTCGTGGTCACCATGGTCTTCCTCTACGTGGTCTCAGTGATCCTAGTGTGGTGCGCGGAGTTCTCGAGTGAGATCAGGCGCACCGACGAGGCCCAGATGCTCAACCTGCGCAGGGGACTGCGCCCGGTGCCGGGGGGACTGGCTTCCGTGGTGCACCGGCCGAGCAGACGTCACAGAGAGCTGGACGAGGACACACCGCACGGGCAGATCTTCGCCTGACCGGCAGGCCTCGTTACGCGGTCTCGTCGAGCAGGTTGATAACGACGCCGCTGGGGAGCTTCGGGTAGAAGTAGGTGCTCTTCCGCGGCAGCCGTATCCCCGCGCCGACCACCGCCCGGAAGACGTCCGCCGGCAGGCCCTTCACGAAGAAGGCGACCTGGCCCTCGCCGCGCTCCACCATCGCCATCGCCTCCGCGCCGTCGTGGACGTACTCCACGTGCTCCGGGAAGGCGTCGCCGAACACGGGGCGGAACAGCATCTCCTGCAACACGAACGCCTCAACGGAACGCACCTGCGTCTCCGGCGGAGCCTCGGGGTCCGGTTCGGGGATGATGTCGTTTGCAGGCGTGAGCAACTGTGGAGGCTGCCCCTGCCGAACGACGCCCAGCACGGCCTGCCCCTGCCCCAGTGTCGCGACCACGGCGTCGAGAAGTCCTGATTCGCCGGGAGGCGTCCCGGACGGGCGCGACACGAAGTAGAACGAGAGCAACTGGTCCAGCTTCGCCATCTGCGCGGGCGATGCGCTATGGACGACGCGGTAGTACGGCCGGATGAGAAGTCCGGGGTCGTCGAAAGCAACGAGTCCGGTGAGCACGAACTCCACCCCGTCCTGCACCTCGTCACGGTAGACGAGCGCCGTCTCGTAGCGATGGTGTCCGTCCGCGACGTACAGCTTCTCATCCGCGAGCGTACCGGAAACCGCGTCCACGGCGGATGGGTCCTGCAACACCCAGAGTGCGTACCGCTCGTCACCCGCGGCAAATTCGGCATCGGGAGGGGCGGCAGCAGCCTCCGCGAGCGTCCGGGCTATCGTGTTGGTCTCATCCCGGTAGAGCATGAGGATGGGGCTGAAGTTGGCGTGGGCGGCGCGCATGAGGGCAAGCCTGTCCTCCTTCGGGCCGGCTGCTGTGTTCTCATGCGGGAGCACGCCTGAGCCCAGCTCCTCCAGCCGCAGCGCGCCGAACAGGCAGTGACGTTCACGCTCCGCGCCGCCTGCGGAGAACCGCTGGCGCAACAGGTAGTAGGCCGGAGCGTCGTCGCGGGCGAGCACCCCGCCGCTCAGCATCGACCGAAGGGCAGCGGCTGCGTTGTCGTAGCGATCGGACGGCGGAGGGCCATCCAGCTCCGCGAGCTCCATCCGCACCATGTTGTGAGGGCTGCGGCCGAGCAAGTCACGCTCGGCAGCCGGAGATATCACGTCATAGGGCGGGCAGATGAGGTCGTCGAGCGGACCTGCCGCCTCGGAGTAACGGACGGCTCTGAACGGTCGGAAATCTACCAAGGCACTCTCCCTGTCGCGGTCGTGCGGTTCCCTCAAAGTATAGCGGGCAGAGACTTGCCGGAAGGGGTACAATCCCGGCGATCGCAGTGGGACACCAAACGCACCGGAGGCGCTTATGGCCACGCAGAAGGCAGACGTTTACTACGACTTCCGTTGACCGTTCGTTTTCAATGCAGCCGTGTGGCTGGATAAAGTGACCGAAGCGATGGGCGGCGAGGCGCCGCTCGAGGTGACGTGGAAGCCGTTCTCGCTCGCGCAGGTCAACCAGAAGACAGGCGACCCTGACTACAGGGCGTGGAGCGAGCCGGACGAGAGCCTCGACCAGAGCCTCTGGGGGCTGCGCGCCGGACAGGCCGCGCGGCGCCAGGGCGAGGACGCGCTCAGGGCGTTCCTCCCGCTGCTGCTCAGCGCACGGCACCAGGACCGCGTAGAACTGAACGACATGGCCGTGCTGCAGCGGCTCGCCGGCGAAGCAGGTCTCGACGTTGACCGGTTCACCGCCGACCTGGACGACCGCTCGACGCTGGACGAGATCGCCGACAGCCATACCCACGCCGTTGAGGAGCTGGGTGTCTTCGGAACGCCGACGTTCGTGTTCGAGGGCGGCGGTTCCGCATTCCTGAAGCTGATCAGGCCGCAAGAGAACGAGCAGGCGCTGAGCGCCTTCAATTCGCTCCTGGGGCTGATGCGGGACGAGGTATTCGTCGGCGAAGTGAAGCGTCCGCAGCCCCCGTGGCCCAAGGGTGTCTTTGACTAACGAGCCGGGTGGACACCCCCATCCTAACCTTCCCCCATCAAGGGGGAAGGGACCAAGCGGGGCGCCCGAACAGCAAGACGAGGTTCCTGCCTCCGCAGGAACGACAAGGGCAAGTGCCGCGCTCGAAAGGACGCTTGGCGTGCGTTTCAACGAGCGCGGACTGCTGCACGAGGCGCTCGTGCATCGCTCGTTCCTGAACGAGCAGGACGACCCGTCGCTCGCGAGCTACGACAGGTTGGAGTATCTCGGCGACGCGTTCCTCGGCTGGGTCGCAGCCGCCGAGCTCTACCGGCTCTACCCGCATTACGACGAGGGAGAGTTGACGCGCGCCCGCGCATCGCTCGTACGTGGCGAAACGCTCGCGGATATCGCGCGCGGTCTGGGGCTGGGGGCGCACCTGCTGCTCGGTCAGGGCGAGGAAGCGAGCGGGGGACGCGACCGCGACCGCAACCTCGCGGCGGCGCTGGAGGCCTTGGTCGGCGCAACGCTCCTCGACCAGGGCGAGGAGGCAGCCCGTTCGCTCGTCCTCCACTGGCTCAAGCCCCGGATCCAGGCGATGGGGGATACCGGAGCCGAGCGGGATGCCAAGAGCGCGTTACAGGAGTTCCTCCAGGGGCAGGGGCTCCCCCTGCCCGTCTACGAGACGGTCTCCGACTCCGGCGAACCGCACGATAAGGAGTTCGTTGTGCGCGCGCTGGTGGACGGTCGCTCGATGGGAAGGGGCGCGGGACGCAGGAGGGCGGACGCTGAGCAGGCCGCGGCGCGTGAGGCGCTGACCACACTGCGTGGTTCAACAGGCTCACCATGAGCGGGTGGCCCCTCACCCGCCGCGCTATCGCGCGGCGACCCGTTCGACAAGCTCAGGGCAGGCTCTCTCCCAGAGGGCGAGGTGGGACAATGCACCCTGCCACCACTCCACCACCGGGCTGCGGGGTTCCTGCCTCCGCAGGAACGACGGGCGGGGTGCTCCGCCCGAAATGACCAAGTCCGCCCCCAGTCCGCGTCTTGTGAGCGGATTCCCGCCATTGATACCATGCAGCCTGCAAGTGGGAGGGCTGCCGCAGAGCAACTACCCGGACAAGGAATGATTCGCCCACGTGGTTTTCAACTTCCTCCGCCGTAAGGACAAGACGACACACGCTCTGGCCAGGACGCGGAAGGGCTGGGGAGGAGGGCTGGCCGCGTTGTTCCAGGGCGCGACGCTCTCGGACGACCGCCTCTGGGAAGACTTGGAAGACGCACTCATATCCGCGGACGTGGGCGTCGACACCTCGCTGGGAGTTGTGAACACCGTTCGCCAGCGCGTCAGGGAAGAAGGCGTAGACGACCCGGACGAAGTCATCGAACTATTCAAGGAGGAGATCGCTTTCCTCCTCGACCCCGAGGACAAGAGTTTCTGGGACTGGTACGACCAGGAGAACCTCGCCGCCAAGCCGTTCGTACTCATGATCGTTGGCGTGAACGGCGCGGGGAAGACCACGAGCATCGCCAAGATGGCGGCCCACTACCAGCGCATGGGGAAGTCGGTCCTCATCGGCGCAGGCGATACGTTCCGGGCTGCGGCGATAGACCAGCTCAAGGTCTGGGGAGACCGGCTGCAAGCCGACGTCGTCGCGCACCAGCCGGGCTCCGACCCCGGCGCCGTAGCCTTCGACGCGTACGAGGCTGCGACGGCACGGGGAGCCGACGTTCTCCTGTTCGACACCGCGGGCAGACTGCACACGAAAGCGCCGCTCATGGATGAGTTGCGGAAGGTACGCCGCGTGTTCGAGAGCCGCGCCTCCGGAGCGCCGCAACAGACGCTGCTCGTGCTGGACGCGACGACGGGACACAACGGCGTGGAGCAGGCCCGTCTCTTCCAGGAAGCCGTCGGCGTGGACGGCGTCTTCCTCGCCAAACTCGACGGCACGGCCAAGGGCGGCGTGACGGTCGCCATCGCACAGCAGCTGCGCCTGCCCGTGGTGTTCATCGGCACCGGCGAGGGCACGGACGACCTGGCGCTGTTCGACACGGACGATTTCGTTGACGCGCTCTTCGGCGACGAACCACAGAGGGCCGACTGATGGGCATCTTCGATGCAGCCCTGTGGTTCCTTACCCTGGAGGCGTTCTCCTTCGCCGCGTTCCCCATCGCCTTCCGGGCGTTCTCGCGCATGCCGGACCGGGGCTATGCCTTCTCCAAGCCGCTGGGGCTGCTGAGCGTGGGCTTCGTAGCGGGGCTCATCGGCATGAGCCGCACCATCCCCGTCTCCAATCTGTCCGTGCTGGCAGCATTCGCGGTCGTCGTTGCCATAGCGGTACTCGCGGTCCGCCGCTGGCGCCGCGAGATATGGGCGTTCCTGTGGAACAACCGGACCATCGTGCTCATGACCGAGGGGCTGTTCCTCCTCGCGTTCGCAGCCATGACGCTTTACCGGGCGATGGTCCCGGACATCAGCACCACCGAACAACCGATGGACCTCATGTTCCTGAGCTCCACGGTCGCCAGTTCTTACTACCCCCCCATGGACGCATGGTTCGCAGGCGAACCGGTCTCCTACTACTACCTGGGCTACCTGCTCATCGGCTCCGTAGCGTTGCTCACGAACACGATAACGCCCATCGCCTACACGCTGGGCCTCGCCACCTACGCCGCCATAGCAGCGGTCGCGGCATTCGGGCTGACGTTCAACCTCGTACGGCTCTCACGAGGGTCGCTCGCGGCGGGAGCATCCGCAGGGGCCGGGTCCGTCTTCCTGCTGTTGATAGCAAGCAACGTCCTGGGCGTGCTCGAACTCGCATGGGCATCCAATGCGGGGACCGCGTCTTTCTGGGCGTGGATAACGCCCAACGCAGACTGGTACAGGGATGCTCAGGCGTCCGCTTCCTGGCGCCCCGAAGAGTTCTGGTGGTGGTGGCGCGTGTCGCGCGCGGTGCCGAACGCGATAACGGAGTTCCCCGCGTTCAGCTTCCTGCTGGGAGACATGCACCCGCACGTCATGTCCATCGGGTTCGTTCTCCTAGTCATAGGGATCGCCATCCAACTGTATCTGCGGCCGGGGATCATCCAGCGCGACATGCTCTGGCGACACTTCCCGCTCATCCTCGTGACCTCTGTGAGCGTCGGAGGAATGGCGGCGATCAACCTCTGGGACCTGCCGCTGGGCCTGACGCTGGTCGGAGGCGCGGTGCTGCTGAACGCGGCGCGGAACGAACGGCGCATCCAGTTCGGGCGCTCGCTGGCATTCACCGACCGTTTCCTCATCATCGGGACCGCCGCCGGCCCGCGTGCGGAAGAGGACGTGAACACCGCGTGGCTGTATGCAAAGCAGGGCAACAAGTGGCGCCTCGTTCACGGGATACAAGCGCGAGGGTTGGGTATCGATTCGGACTTCGGGGCATCGGTGGCGGCGCACGGCGACATGGTCGCTGTCGGCGCCCCGAGGGCGAACCTAGAAGGCCTCGTCGAGCTCTACGCCTTCGTCGACGAGCGCTGGACGCACGCCGCGACGCTCAGACCCGAGGACGCAGAAGGTGTAGTGGGGTTCGGTCAGTCCGTGGCGATGTACGGCGATACGGTCGTGGTCGCCTCACTGGAAGCAGTCTACGTGTATACCGGTGAAGAGCGGGACTGGACGCTCACGGCAAGACTCTACCCTTCCGCGGACGACGGCCTGCCTACCCAGGTGGCGCTGGAGAACAACCTGCTGGCCGTGGGGATCCTGAGCTTCGACGGCTGGCTGGTGGACGTCTATAAACGAGCGAACGGCGAGTGGGGACACTCGTCGGCTATACACCCCTCGTTCACCGACACGAACCGTTTCGGAAGGAGCATCGCGCTCGATGCCGGACGCCTGGCGGTAGGCGGCGATGCGGTTGTAACGATATTCAGCGAGGCGCAGCGCGGCTGGGTGCCCCTGGCAACACTCGGATGCCCCGCTCCTTCCGCCCGGGAATCGTTCGGCTCCGCAGTTGCATTGCAGGACTACTACCTCGTCGTGGGGGCGCCGGGCAGCAAGGGGCCCGCACCGAACGCAGGCTGCGCGTTCATCTTCGAAGAGACGTCACGCGGCTGGCGCTTCCAGGCCGAGCTGACCGCAGACGACACGAGTATCGACACGGCGCTCGGGAGTGCGGTCGCCATACGGAACGACACGGTCGTGCTCGGGGCGCCCGGCGGAGGACAGGGCAGTATCTACACCTTCAACCGGGTCCTCGACACGTGGACGCACGAGAAGAAGATCACAGGGCGATGGCGCCTTGGGCGCGCCCTGCTTACGACAGCCCTGTTCGTGGCGGGCTCTCTGCTCGCGGCGTTCCCATTCCTGTTCAACTTCGAGAGTTCGGCAAAGGGCATCAGTCCCGTGCAAGAGGTGATGACCCGGCCTGCGCATCTCGTGCTGGTGTGGGGCGTCCTGGGCGTCCTGACCGTTCCCTTTTTCATCGTGGTGATGCGGCATGTCTTCCGGCACGGGAACTGGAGCCTGCTGCGCTTCAGCATCCCCATGCTCATAGCGTTCTCGCCGGTGCTGCTCTGGATGCAGCCGCTGTACGGCATCCCCATCGTAGGCATCGCAGCGGTGCTCTTCGGGTTCCACCAGATGGGCATCAAGCAGCCACGCGCGGACGAGGCGCTCTTCGCCTTCAACCCGCGTGTCACTCTCATCGCCGGCAGCATCGCGATAATCCTGGGCATCCTGTGGGACGGCATCGTGAACGGCGAGCGGGGCATCGAAGGCGAACTGCTCGCCGTGGACCGGCTCATACCGGTCATCCCCCTGTCCATCATCGTGGGCCTTGCCCTGTACGGCGCGTGGACGCTGGCGCACCGGGACAGCGAAACGATGCGCCTCTCAGTTGACCGCGAGCGCGCGGCGCAGTGGAACCCGGCGGTCCCCGGCCTCTTCCTGTTCGCTATCGCGGCCATGCTCGTCATGGGAGCGGAGCTGTTCCACGTGGTGGACATCTTCGGGGGAGACCTGCGGCGGATGAACACCATCTTCAAGCTGTACTACCAGGCGTGGCTGATCCTCGCCGTGCTGGGCGGCTTCTCTCTCTGGTTCCTAACCATCAGATGGAACATGAAGCTGACCATCGGCCGGGTGAGCGGATACGCGGGGCTGGGGTTGCTCGTGATCATCTTCGTAGCAGTCTCCTACTATCCGGCGGCAGCGGTGGCCACACGCATCACGGAGCAGGACAGGTTCACCCTGAACGGGACCGCGTACGTGGAGGTGTATTCCCCAGCCGACTACAACACGATCGCGTGGGTACGCGAGAACACCCCGGGCGACGCCGTCGTGCTCGAAGGCTCCCTCGTGCCGTGCCCGGAGAACCCGGACGGCTGCAACGACTGGAAGCCTGAGCTTACGCGGATAGCGTCCGCTACCGGACGGCCCACCATCCTCGGTTGGGAGTGGCACGAGCGCCAGTGGCGCAGCAACGAAAGCGCCGATTTCGAGCAGCGCCAGCAGGACGTCCGCACTATCTACGAGACGGAACAGGCGGAGACCGCCGCTCTGCTCCTCGACAAGTACGGGGTAGACTACGTAGTAGTAGGACCCAGAGAACGCGCAATCTACGGTGAGTCGGGCATCCCGAAGTTCTCAACGCTGGGTTCCAGCGTGTTTGCAGACGGAGGCATCACCGTGTACCGCATCGACGCAGAGGGGGCGGCGTAAGTGCAAGCCGTGCGAGGCGCCCGATCGAGCATCGGGGCCATCAGAAGAGTGCCGTCACAGGCCCGCAGACACATCTCCGGTATCCGCCCACCCCAGACCTGGGAAGGATGGGCGATACTCGCGCTGCTGGTCGTCGCGCTCGTAACGCGGCTCTGGGACCTGGGAGGGCGCGCGCTCCACTACGATGAGATCCTCCACGCCTGGTACTCGTGGCTCTACGCCGAAGGCGGAGGCTACGCCCACAACCCGCTGACGCACGGCCCGCTGCTCTACCACGTCGGCGCGGCAACCTACAAGACGATCGGCTCAGGTGAGTTCGCTGCCCGGCTGGCGCCCGCGCTGTTCGGCGCCGTGCTCGTGGTGATGCCATGGCTCTTCCGCAAAGAGCTGGGGCGCTACGGGGCGCTCACGGCTTCCCTCTTTCTGCTGGCCTCTCCAACCGTCCTCTACTTCGCCCGCTTCATGCGCAACGACATCTACATGGCCGTCTGGGCGGTTGCGCTGCTGGCAGTGGCGCTCCGCTACATGGAGCGACCGCGACCGTGGATGCTCTTCGCGTGGGCAGTGCTCTGGGCACTGACGTTCGCGTCGAAGGAGAGCGCGTTCTTCCTGGTGGGGATGTTCGGACTCCTCCTGCTGGCTCGGTCAGCGCCTGCACTGGTGAAGTGGGTGCGGAACCTGCGCCCGCTCTCCCAGGCAGGCCCGGCTGCAGACCTGCTCATCGTGATGGGAACGCTGACCCTGCCGATGTGGGGCCCCATCGTAGGGCTGGTGCAGGACGCGTTCGGCTTCATCCTGGTGAACCCGGACGGCAACCACCCGCTGGTGCAGAGCGGCGAACTCTTCCGCGCCGACGAACCTACCGGCGCACCCGTCGGCGGCGCGAAGTACATAGCAGGGTTCATCGTTCTGGCGCTGGCAGCCATATCCGTCACGATCGGCATGACATGGAACAGGCGGCGATGGCCGCTCCTGCTCGGGACGTTCGCCGTCGTCTGGTTGCTGCTGTTCACCAGCCTCTTCTCGAACTGGCAGGGGTTCTTCACCGGCATCTGGGGCTCGCTGGGTTACTGGATAGCCCAGCAGGGCGTCGAGCGCGCAAACCAGCCGTGGTACTACTACATGATCGGCCTCTCGGTGTACGAGTTCGCCCTAGTCATCCCCACGCTCATCGGCAGCGTCTACCTGCTGGCGCGGCGCCGGAACACGTTCGATGTAGCGATAGTGGGATGGGCGTGGCTCTCTTTCGCCGTCTACTCATACGCCGGGGAGCGCATGCCCTGGCTGCTGACGGGGATCGCCGTGCCCTGCGCGTTCGTCGCGGGCCGGGTGGCCGGGATGCTGGCCGAACACGCCGCGACGTCCGGCCGCACCAGGACCACCATCGCCACTGCCTACGTCGGCAGCATCGCACTGGGCGCAGTCGTGCCGTTCCTGGCGATACGCCTGATCCTCGCCGACGAACCCATCCGGCTGGAAGGCCTGCTCGCCGGGATCGGCGGCGTCATCGTCGCAGTCGCGCTCATCTCAGCATTCCGCCCCGGCAGGCGGACCGAAGCGTCCACTCCGCTCGGTCCTGCAGATCCAGAGGCAACGACCGCGCCGCTGTTTCAGATGCAGGAGAGCCGCGCTGAGCGGAGAAGAGCCGCCCGAGGCGAGCGGCGCAGGCTGGGTGCAGCCATCCTGGGAGCATTGACGGCGATACCCCGAGCAGTCATGCGGTTGACAGGACGCGTCTTACACGCGATCGCATCGCCTTTCAGGGGGATCTCGCCGCAACTGTCGCTTCTGGCCCTGGGCTTCCTCACCACAGCGTTGCTCATGACGGCGTTCATCTCGGCCCGGGCAAGCTACTCCTATGAAGGGTTCGAACGCCCGCGCGAACTGCTCGTCTACTCGCAGACCGGGCAGGAGACGCCCTACGCCGTCGAGTGCATCGAGCGCTTCGCAGCGAGCGCCGGACTCGGACGAGGGAATATCCGGATACTCGCCGACGAGCACGACAACTTCGCGTGGCAGTGGCGCTGGTACCTGCGCGACTACCCCTGGATCACCTACCGGGCGTTGAACACCGACCCGGTGACCGAACCGCCCGACGACCACCTGGTGATGATGAGCATCTGGTCGGAGGACGCCAACAAAGAGCACCTCGAGAACTACACGCGACTGGGCGAACTGCACACGCTCTGGTGGTACCCCAATTACGCCTACGACAACCTCACGCCCGCCGACGTGTTCAACGGCGCGACCTCCAGCGAAGGCTGGCAGCTGGTCGTGGACTACCAGTTGCAGCGCGAGGTCGGGTCCGATATGCAGTACGCGCGGGGCGCCATCTACGTGCGGAACGACCTCACACAGCACACGCAGGGGTGCGAGGCGTTCATGAACGTCCAGGACCGCGACGACATGGCGACAGCATGAGCCCTCCCTCCGCAGAGCGCACGGGCAGGCGGGCCATGTCGCGGAGGACGCGCGTCCTGCTGGGCCTCGCCCCCACCGCGGGGTTCCTCGCGGTGCTCTTCGTCCTGTTCGTGCGCAGCGACTACCGGAAGTGGGTGGACGCCCTCTCGGAAGC
The DNA here is from genome assembly GCA_009838965.1 of Chloroflexota bacterium. GTDB lineage: Bacteria > Chloroflexota > Dehalococcoidia > Lucifugimonadales > Australimonadaceae > Bin16. The sequence continues at coordinate 20,175 of VXQP01000037.1, forward strand.
GAACTACGCGTGGCTGGCACCAGCCCTCGTAGCCTATTTCGCATCGTTCTACCTCCGGGCGTTCCGGTGGCGGTACCTGCTCAGTCCATTCACCGAGACCACTACGGCCCGCCTGTACCCGGTGGTCATCGTCGGGTACATGGCGAACAACCTCCTCCCGTTGCGAGCGGGTGAGTTCGTCCGCAGTTACTACCTCTCCCGCCGTGAGCCGGTCAGCGGTGCAACGGCGCTGGCGACGATCGTCGTCGAGCGGGTGTTCGACGGCCTGCTCATGCTGCTGCTCCTGTCCGCCGCTATCCTCTTCCTGCCGTTCTCCGGGCTGCCGGAGGGTGTGCGGGATGCCGTCGACATCCCCGTATGGGCGGCAGCGGCGGTCATGGTCGTGCCGTTCGTCGGCGGGTTCACGGTCATCATCCTGGCGGCGCTCCATCCGCAGCGGTTCCTGGCCATGAGCAACCGACTCGCACGGCGGCTGCCCGCGCCGGTGCGTTTCCGTGCGCTCATCAGCGCGTTCGCCAAGCGCTTCATCGATGGATTCGAAGGGCTGCACAGGCCCGGCCGTCTTGCCCGGGTGGCTGTGCTGACGGTGCCCGTGTGGGTTGCGGAAGGCGTCACGTACTACTCCATCGCGCTGGGGTTCGACCTGGACTCGCACCTCGGCAGCCAATGGCTGCTGGCCGGTTCCATGCTGCTCATCATCTCCCTTGCGAACCTCGCCATATCGGTCCCGCTGTCGCAGGGAGGCGTCGGCCCGTTCGAGATCTTCGCGGCGCTGGCTCTCGTCGTGCTCGGCGTGGGGTCCGTCCACGCATCTGCCTACGCTATCGTGTTGCACGCGGCCCTGCTGCTCCCCGTGATCGCCGTCGGGCTGCTCTACCTGGCGGTACGCAGCATCCCCCTGGGCGACCTGCTGCAGAACCGCACCGAATCGACAGCGAGAGGACGATCGTGAAAGCAGGCATCATCGGCGGAGGCGCGGCGGGACTCGCGGCGGCTTACGAACTGGGACTCCGGGGACACCACGCGGAGGTGTTCGAGGGCGCGCCGTTCCTCGGCGGGCAGGCGTCCACATTCCCGGTCAACGGCGTTCCGCTGGAGCGCGGCTATCACCATCTCTTCCGCAGCGACGCCGCCATGATCGACCTCATGGGCGAGCTCGGGCTGTCGCACCGGCTGAAGTGGATCGACTCCAACGTGGGCTACTACGCGCAGGGGCGGCTGTGGAAATTCACCTCCCCCTTCGACTTGCTGCGCTTCCGCCCCATCCCGTTCGCCGACCGCATCCGCCTCGGCCTGGTCACGCTCGGCCTGCAGCGCCGCAAGGAGTGGGCGTCGCTCGAACAGACAACGGCAACGGAGTGGATGCGCAAGAACGCGGGCAACCGGGCATACGACGCCATCTTCGAGCCCATGCTGCGCGGCAAGTTCGGGCGCTACCACGACCAGATCACGATGGCGTGGCTGTGGAACAAGTTCGCGCTCCGCACGGCATCGCGCGGCAAGGGGCTGACCGGCAAGTTCAAGGAGCAGCTCGCCTACCCCACCGGCTCGTTCGGCGAGATATTCGACGTGCTCGGCGAGCGCGTGCGGGAGCAGGGCGGCGAGGTGCACATCTCGTCCGGCGTGCGCCGCGTCATCGTGGAGGACGGACGCGCACGAGGGCTGGAGGTGAGCGTCGACGGCGGAGAGCCGGAGCGCCGCGAGTACGACCAGGTGCTCTCCACGACACCGTCGTACATCTTCCCCCGGCTGGTGGACCTTCCCGAAGAGTACCTCGGCAGGCTCACCGACAAGGTCTACCTCGCCGCAGTGCTGGTCATCCTCGTGATGAACCGCTCGCTGAGCCCGCACTACTGGACGTACGTGGGCGACCGCTCGCTGCCGTTCCTCGGCATCATCGAGCATACGAACTTCATCCCGCCGGAGCACTACGGCGGCGTACATATCGCGTACCTGACGAACTACCTGGAGCGCGACGACCCGCTCTACAAGATGACGCCGGAGGAGCTGTACCAGGAGTACGTGCCGCACCTGCAGAAGATCAACCCGGAGTTCGACGAGTCGTGGGTGGTCGAGTACCACCACCACAAGGTCGACGCCGCGCAGCCCATCGTGACGCAGGGCTACTCCGACCGCATCCCGGACCACCGCACGCCGATACCCGGCCTCTACCTCGCGAACACGACGCAGATCTACCCGGAGGACCGGGGCACGAACTACTCCGTGCGGATGGGGCGTCAGGTCGCGGCGCTCATGGACGAGGACTCGCGGGGGTAGCGAACGCTACCCGCCCCCGCTCTCCGCGGGTTTCACCGGCGGCGTGGCGAAGTACATAGCCGCAGTCATCACCATGAAGATGACGGTGAAGACCACGAACGGCACCGTGTAGGAGCCCGTCCAGTCGAACAGCAGTCCCGTGAGGACCGGACCGGTGGGACTGGCGATGCGGAACGGCGCGCCGAACCCCCGGATCGCCCCCAGGTGGTCGCGCCCGAAGTAGTCGGCCCACAGCAGGTTCTCGATGATGTTGCCCGCGCCGATGGCGACCCCGAAGAGTACGGCGAACAGCACCGCCAGCGGGTAGTTGTCCGCCACGAGCAGCACGACCATCGAGAGCGCCAGCAGCCCGCTCATGATCATTGCCCCGTACCGGATATGCAGGTGCTCGAACACGAACCCCCACGGCAGGCCCGTGAGCGCGGAGGTCGCGGCGAAGATGGAGAGCGTGCTCACCGCGAGACCCTGCGCCAGCCCCCTGTCCTCGAAGTTCACCACCATGTGCAGATTGATGGAGCCGAGCGCGAACCGCTCCACGATGACGAAGAAGAGCAGCAGCCAGAACGCGCGCGTCCGCTTCGCCTCCGCGAGCGTGAACGACACGTCCCGCACCTGTCGCGAGAGCCGTCCGAGCGAGCCTCGTCCTCCCCTGCCGCTGTTCATCTCCGCCAGCTCTTCAGGGGTCATGTTCTCCAGCGTCATGCCCAGGTCCTCGGGACGACGCCGCAGGTAGAGGAGCGCGGGAAGGATGATGAGGATGGCGGTGACGCCAGCCAGCGAGAGGAAGGCCATCCGCCAGCCCGCCACCGCCATGATGGCGAATATCGCCATCGGCATGATCGACTGCCCCGCGCGCTGCCCCATGCCGCGGATCGCTATCGTCCGTCCACGCCTTCGGATGAACCAGTTGGAGAGCGCGACGCCGGTGCCGACCTGTATGCCCGCAAGCGCGGAGCCCCTGCCCGCGCCGAACGCCAGCCAGAAGTGCCACGGCTCATGCATCCAGGAGAGGCCGACCATGGCGAGGGCGATGATGATGCCCGCGGCGACGACTACCATCCGCGCGCCGTAGCGGTCGAGCAGCCGTCCCGTGAGGAACTGCATGACCGACCCTGTGGCGCTTCCCAGGGTGAATGCCAGCGAGATGGTCGCCCGGTCCCAGCCGAGCTCCTCCTCGATGGACGAGAAGAAGACACCGAGCACCGGGCCGAACATCGGCGCCATGCCGAACGCCGCGACGGTCGATGCCCACACGATCGCCCACCCGTAGTAGACGCGCTTGAACGGCCAGAGCCGGGGGACCCGGGGGGATGCTGCGGCGGGGGATTCCATGGCGGGATGCGCGCATCATACGCCCTGACATGGCAGACCATGCCCAGGCCTGCCTCGTATACTTGACGGGAACACCCTGAGCGCGAGCAGCAGATGGCCGACGCCGCAACCACCGAGCGCGTGCACGAACTGCGGGAGCAGTTGCACCGCCACAACTACCGCTACCACGTCCTCGACTCCCCGCTCGTCACCGACGCCGAGTACGACGCGCTCTTCCGCGAACTGCAAACGCTGGAAGAGGCCAACCCCGACCTCGCCGACGCCGGGTCGCCCACCCAGCGTGTCGGCGCCGCGCCTGCGCCCCAGTTCGACGAGGTGGCACACCCCGTCCCGATGCTCAGCCTGGGCAACGCGTTCGGCGAGGAGGAGCTCGAAGCGTGGCGCAGGCGCGCCGCCGGGATGCTGGAGCGCGACGACTTCGCGATGGTCTGCGAGCCGAAGATAGACGGCCTCGCCATCGCGCTGACCTACGAGGCCGGACGACTCACGCGAGCGGCTACGCGGGGCGACGGCGTCCGCGGCGAGGACGTGACGCTGAACGTGCGCACCATCAAGTCAGTGCCGCTCGTGCTGCAGGCGGGTGCTTCGCACCCGTCCCGCATGGAGGTGCGCGGCGAAGTCTACTTCCCGCGCGACGCGTTCCGCCGCATGAACGAGGAGCGCGAGGACGCAGGCGAGTCGTTGTTCGCGAACCCGCGCAACGCCGCCGCGGGGTCGCTGCGCCAGCTCGACCCGCGCATCACCGCGTCGCGCCGGCTCGCCATCTGGGTCTACCAGCTGGGCTGGGCGGAGGGCGCGGAGACGCCGCCCACGCACTGGGAGACGATGCAGTGGCTGCGCGAACTGGGCTTCCGCGTCAACCCGGAGATCGCCCGCTTCGAGTCGACCGAAGGCATCGCAACCTATTACGACCGCTGGGTGCGCGAGCGGGACGACAAGAACTACCAGACGGACGGGGTCGTTGTGAAGATCGACCGGCTGGACTACCAGCGGCACCTCGGGTTCGTCGGGCGCGAGCCGCGCTGGGCTATCGCATGGAAGTTCCCGGCGGAGCGCGCCGTCACGCGTCTGCTGAGCATCGGCATCAACGTCGGGCGCACCGGCGCGCTGAACCCGTACGCCATCCTGGAGCCCGTGCAGGTGAGCGGCGTCACCGTGAAACAGGCGACGCTCCATAACGAGGACGACATCCGCCGGAAGGACATCCGCGTCGGCGACTACGTCGTCGTGGAGCGCGCGGGCGAGGTCATCCCCCAGGTCGTCGGCCCAGTCGCGGAACGCCGCACCGGCGAGGAGACCGCGTTCGAGATGCCGACGCATTGCCCGGCGTGCAACTCCAGGGTGACGCGGGACGAGGGCGCAGCAGCCTACCGTTGCGTGAATACCGCCTGCCCCGCGCAGCGGTACGAGCGCATACGGCACTTCGTGTCGCAGGCTGCGATGGACATCGACGGACTCGGCGAGAAGCTCGTCGCACAGCTGCTCGGAATCCACCTCGCCTGCGACCTCGAAACCCGCCAGGTCTACCCGCATCTCTCGGAGGACCTGGCGATCATCCGCGACCTGACGGACCTCTACGGGCTTACGCAGGAACATCTGGAAGCGCTGGAGCGCATGGGCGAGAAGTCTGCAAGGAACCTCGTCGATGCCATCGACGCGAGCAAACAGCGCCCGCTGCCGTCGGTCATATCCGGGCTGGGCATCCTGCACGTCGGAGGGGAGACAGCGGAACTCCTCGCGCGGCGGTTCGGCAGCGTGGAACGGCTCATGGATGCGTCGCAGGAGGAACTCGAGGCGGTCCCCGGTATCGGCCCTATCGTCGCGGCGGGCATCGCCTCGCACTTCGCGAACGAGGGCAACCGGAGCATCGTGCAGCGGCTCGGCAAGGCCGGGGTCGCGCTTGCGGCGCCGGAGGGCGGGGACGCCGCACAGGCCGACGGCCCGATGCCGTTCGAGGGCATGCGGTTCGTCGTCACGGGGCGGCTGGAAGGCTTCACGCGCTCGCAGGCGGAATCGTTCATCAAGGAGCGCGGTGGACAGGTGAGCGGCAGCGTCAGCAAGAAGACGAGCTACGTCGTCGTGGGGGAGGAGCCAGGCTCCAAGCGCGAAGACGCGGAGCGGCTCGGGGTGGCCATCCTTTCGGAGGATGAGTTGACCTCGCTTGCGGAGAGCGGAGTCGTATCCGGGGAGACCGCGGATGCGTAGCGGGCTGCTGGGCCGGTTCATGCGGCGCAAGACGACGGAGCGTGAGCCGACGCTCGTCATCGTGGGGCTCGGCAACCCCGGCCCGAAGTACGCGGGAACGCGCCACAACGCGGGCTTCATGTGCATCGACCGGCTCGCTGAGCGCGCGGGCATCGCGCTGAACGACAAGCGCCGGCCTGCGCTGCTCGGCGAGGGCCGCATCGAGGGCAAGCGCGTCGTGCTCGTCAAGCCGCGCACCTTCATGAACATCTCCGGCGAGGCGGTGCGCTACGCGATGGACCGCTACCGCGTGCGTGCGGATTCCGTGCTCATCGTCCTGGACGACCTCGACCTTCCCCTCGGCAGGATACGAATGCGCGCGAGCGGCGGCTCAGGCGGTCACAACGGCCTCAACTCCATCAACGCGGCGCTCGGCACGCAGGACTACGCGCGGCTGCGGATCGGCATCGGCAGGCCGGATCGGGAGACGATAGGCTACGTCCTGGGCGCGTTCACACCGGACGAAGCGCCGGAAGCGGAAGCGGCCATAACGCGCGCCGCCGACGCCGTGGAGGCATGGCTCACGCACGGCGTCAACTACGCGATGGACAACTACAACTGACGTGCGACTGTCCGTCCGCATCGCTCTTGCCGCCCTGCTTCTCGTCGCGCCCGCCTGCACGGACGCAGCGCCGACGCCAACGCGCACGCCGTGGCCCACCGCGACGCCCATACCCCTTGCAACGGCCACGCCAACCCCAACCCCCATCCCGGCGTCCACTCCGTTCGCTGAAGTTCCCGACGCTCCCGAACGCGACGACTTCGCGCTCGCGCAACGGTTCTCCGGCGTGGCGGCGGCTCCCCTGCCCGTCGAGACGCTCTACGCGAACGAAGAGGTCGGTTTCACACGACGGTTCATCGGCTTCGACCTCATCGCCAACACCACGTTCGAGTTCGACGCGACAGTAAGGCTCGTGACTCCCAACGCCGTGTGGTATTTCCGGACGGACGCCGAGGTGGACACCGAAGCGCTGGCCGCTGCGGCGGATGAGTTCGAGCGTCACATCCTGCCGGGCGTGCTCGACCTCGTTCTGCCGGGGGACGCGCTCCCCGGCAGGATCGCCGTCGTCCACGGCTCGCTGCCCGGCGTGGGGGGCTACTTCAACGGCGGCGACGTATTCCCCCGTGCCGTACGCGCGCACAGCAACGAGCGCGTGGCGCTGTACCTGAACGACGAAGCGCCCCTTGACAGCGACTTCTACCCGGCGGTGCTGGCACACGAGCTGCAGCACCTCGTGCACTGGTCCGCCGACCCCACCGAGTCCGCGTGGGTGCAGGAAGGCTTCTCGGAACTCGCGGCGCGAACGCTCGGGTACGACAGCATCCCCTTCCTCTTCTACCGCGGCAACCCGGAGGTCTCCATCCGCGACTGGCCCCCGCTCGACGAGGACCCCCTGCCCAACTATGCAGGTGCCGCGCTCTTTTCGTCCTACCTCCTGGACCGCCTGGGCGCGGACGGCATCGCGGCCATCACGGCGCAGCAAGCGGACGGCGAGGACAGCGTGCAGGCAGTGCTCGACGTTGCTTTCCCTGGAACTGACTTCGAGGCGCTCTTCGCCGACTGGCTCGCGGCGAACGTGTCCGGCGGCTCCACCCCACCCTACGGCTACGCCGAAGCATCGCCCACCGTCCAGGCGACACGCACGCTCACGGGACCGGGGAGCGTCGATGGCGAGGTCACGCAGATGGGTGCGTGGCTGCTCGATATCGACGCGAGCGCTCCACTCGACGTGGTGTTCACCGGCGAGGGAGCAACGCCGCTCCTGCCCGTGGACCCGTACGGTGGCGAGTCGTGCTGGTGGGGCAACGCGGGCGACTCGCTCCACGCCAGTCTCACCCGTGAGATCGACCTCAGGGGTGTGGATGACGCCATGCTCTCATTCCGGGCGTGGTGGGAGATCGAGAAGCACTGGGACCGCGGCTACGTCTCGGTGTCGACCGACGATGGCGCATCGTGGAGCGTCCTGAACGCCACGAGCAGCACGGCGTACGACCCCTTCCTCGTTGCGTTCGGGCCGTCCTACACCGGCTCGTCGCGGGGTTGGCGGCTCGAGACCGCCGACCTCACGCCGTTCGCAGGACACGAGGCGCTGCTGCGCTTCGACTACCTCACCGACGACTCGACCCACGACAGCGGCTGGTGCATCGACGATATCGCCATCGACGATATCGACCTGTTCGACGACGCCGAGACGGGCGGTGATTGGCAGGCCGAAGGCTTCGTGCGCATCGGCAGCGCAGGTGTCGAGCAGCGGTTCGCCATACGCCTCGTCGAGGGCACCGGGGACGCGGCGACCGTGACCCCGCTGTCCGTCAGCAGGGACAGCGTCGTGTCGTTCCGCGTCGACCGCCCTGCTACGATGGTCGTCACCGGGTTCGCTGACAAGACCTCCGAGCCCGCGCGGTTCGAGGTGCGCGCCGTGGAGTCCACGAACGGGAACAGCGGGTGATCCCGCGAACCACCTCCGGCCGGTGGCTCGCCGGTGCGGCAGTCGTCGTCGCGCTGCTGGTGGTGTCCAGCCTCGTTGTGGCCGTGTTGAACCGCGACCGCGAACCCGACCTCCTCCCTGACGGAACGCCGGGGCGCACCGTGCAGGACTATCTCCTCGTGGTGCAGGACGAGGGCATACGCGCCGCCACCCCGCTGCTGAGCGAGGAAACACGCGAGCGCTGCGACTGGGACAACCCCTCGAAGGGGACCTTCTACGCCCCCATGGGTTACTTCCCCTCGGACTCGTTCAGCATAAGGCTGCTGGGTGAGGAAGAGGACGGCAACGAGGCCACCGTCACGGTCGAGGTCACCGAGGTGGACACACCCGGCGACATCCCGTTCTTCGGAGGTTCGGTCTCCGAGTACGAAACGACGTACACTCTCACCCGCGAACAGGGAGAGTGGCGGCTGCACTACCCGGGATGGTGTCCACCCAGGGGCACGCCTACCCCGCCGGCCTCTGTCTCGACAGCGGAGCCATAGCCATGTTGTTCTCGGACTTCGACTTCCTCATCATCCCCATCGTCGCGATGGTGCTCCTTCTCGGGGGAGCGGCCAGCATCATCGCGCTCGCACTCCGGTCGCGGAGCGACGGCGGCGATCCCGGCATCGGGACGACGCGCCGCATCTTCCTGTATGGACTCGCGTTCGCCGCGCTCATCACCGCGGCGAGCGGTCTTGCCCTGCTCACCGGCGCCCTGCTCACCGCGATCTCAGGCGACGTCATCGCCGGTGAAGGCGCGAGCGCCCTCGCATTCGGCATCGCCGCCGGAGGCGTCGGCTTCGCGGTCTGGGCCCTGCTCTGGCGAGCGGCGCAACGCTCGGTGGAGCGTCATCCGGCAGAGGCGGGAGCGCTCGGACGCAAGGTCTACGTCTACCTCGTCCTCGGCGCGGCCGCGATAACCATCGCCTTCTCTCTCACGCTGTTCATCGGCGACCTGATCGACGGTATCGGCGCGGACCTCGCCGACCTCGCCGTCCCGCTCGTCTGGGCCGGCGTGTGGGCGTTCCACTGGCGCATCGAGTCAGCGGAGGGGCAGCGCTCGCAGGCGGCGGCAACCGCGCGGCGGATCTACGTCTACACCCTGTCGGTCTACGGCCTCATACTCCTTGCCGCCGGAGCCGCCATCCTTGGCGGCGCGTTGCTGAACGCCGGGTACCACACCGCGTTCAACGGCGACAACAACCCCGACGGCCTGCCGGAAGCCTGGAGCTTCGCCATCGTCGGCATTGTGCTATGGGGCTCGCACTGGCTCTGGTTCGCACGCGGCGACGCCTCCGGCCTCCGGCAGGCGGTGCTCTACGTGCTGGGCGTCTTCGGGGGCACCGCGGCGGCCACGGGCGCGCTCTCCACGCTGCTCGTCATCTTCATCAGGTGGCCATTGGACCCGGAGCGCGGAAGGTCGGCCCTGGAGCACTTCGACCCGGTGCCGGAGACGCTCGTGGTGCTGGTGGTCACCGCCGGTGTTGCCGCTTACCACCGGCGGGCCGCGCTCTCCGAGGCCGCAGCAGCGCCAGGGCAAGGCGTCCGGGCCCAACGGGCCTACCGCTATCTCTCCGCCGCCATCGGCCTCGGCACCCTCTGGGTTGCGCTCACGCTGCTCATCGCCGTCGCTGTGGGGCTCGCCGTACCGAGCGCACAGGGCTCGTTCGCCGGCGAGCGCTGGTGGGGCATGCCGCTCTCCATCGGCATCACGCTCCTCATCGTCGGCGCGGGACTGTGGGGCTGGCACTGGCCGCGACTGCAGAGCGCAGCACACCCCCACGCGGACGACCGTGCGTCCCTCTCACGCCGCGCCTACCTCTTCACCGTGTTCGGCGTCTCGGTGGCGGCCGGGCTCATCTCGCTCATCACTCTGCTCTACGGCGTGCTGGAAGCGGCCCTGAACAACGACCTCTCCACCGCCGTGCTGGACGGAGGCAAGTGGGCGCTGGGCGTGGCGGTGACCGCTGCGGCGGTGAGCGTCTACCACTGGCTGGTCCTGCGCGAGGACGCAGCGGCAGCGCCCGCCGCTGAGCCGACGACGCCCGAAGCACCGCCCAAGCGCGTCACGGCGCTCGTGAGCGCGGAGGGCGGCTCGTTGATCGAGGCGCTGGAGGGCGCGCTCGGCACGAGCATCGAGCGCCGCATCCGCTCGGACGCCGCAGGCGTGCCGTCGTTCTCGGACGACGAGGCGTCGGCTATCGCAGAGCGCATCCGCGAAGCGCCGGGGGAAGAGGTTGTGCTCGTGGTGGACGACGAGGGCGTCCGCATCGTGCCCCTGGGATGAGGGTGAACCGGCGCGGGGTGATACCCTTCCCGCATGGCCCTCGTACCGCTCGACGCCGCGCTCACCCCTGACGACCTTGCACTGCTGCGCCGCCTCGGCGATGCTGCCGCGAACGAGGGCGTCGAGCTGTGGCTGGTCGGCGGGCCGGTGCGTGACGCCCTGCTGGGGCGTCCCGTGCTCGACCTCGACCTCACGTCGGAAGCGCCCGCCGCCGAGTTGGGACCACGACTCGCGGAACGTGTCGGCGGAACGTGCGGCGCGCGGTCGGCGTTCGGGACGGTCAAGCTCCGGCTGGGCGGCAGAACGCTCGACCTCGCCACCGCCCGCGCCGAGGTCTATCCCTACCCTGCCTCGCTGCCGGTGATCGTGGCGCAGGCGAATATGGCGGACGACCTCGCCCGGCGCGACTTCGGCATCAACGCGATGGCTGCGTCGCTGGACCCGCGACGCTTCGGCGAACTACTCGATACGCAGGGAGGCGTGGCCGACCTCGAAGACGGCGTCGTGCGCGTGCTGCATCGCGCCTCGTTCCGCGACGACCCCACGCGGGTGTTCCGCGCGGCCCGCTACGTCTCACGGCTGGGATTCCGGATGGACGGCGCAACGCGCAGGCAGTTCCGTAGCAATCTGCGATACATGGACGCCGTCTCCGCGGCGCGGGTCCGACGCGAGATCGAGCGCCTGCTGACGGAGCAGGACGCGTCCCGCGCCGTACTCATGGCAGTACGGCTGGGCGTGCTGCCCGCGGTCGAGTCCGGCCTCGCCGCGCCGGAGGTCCGCGCAGCGCTGAAGCGTGCCGACGCCCGCGGCCTGCGCGGGCTCGCGCTGCTTGGAGCGCTCACCTGGCCTCTGCCCGCCGAACGCGCCGATGCCTTCCGCGAGCGCATCGGAGTGACCAAGCGGCAGGCGCAGGTGATGCGCGCCGTTGTACGCCTGCGAGAGTCGGAACAGAGGCTGAGCGAGGCGCAGCGTCCCAGCCGGGTATCGCGCGTCGTGGGTGTTGCACCCCGCGAGGCGGTGGAGGCCGCATCAGCCGCAGCCGCCAGCACGGCGGCGCGCCGCAACCTCGCGCGCTATCTCGACGTCTCGCGCCGCCGATCCCCGCTGGACGGCCACGACCTGCTCGCGCTCGGCGTGCCGCCCGGCCCCGCCGTCGGCGGAATGCTCACCACGCTCCGCAACGCCGTGCTGGACGGCGTCGTGCGCGCCCGGACGCAGGCGGAACGCTTCGTGCAAGAGCGGCTTGCCGCTCAGAAGTAGCGCAGCATGACGTCCATCGGCGAACTCAACGAGCGGTCGCTGCACCGGGCCTTGAAGGAGCGCTACGCCGTCGCCGGGAGCGAGACCGAGCGCGTCATCGACGGCTTCGTGACGGACGTGGTCGCCGGTGGCCGCATCGTCGAGATACAGACCGGCAGCTTCGGGCCGCTCAGGAACAAGCTGCTGCGCCTGCTCGACACGCATCCGGTCACGCTGGTGCATCCCGTGGCCAGGGACCGCTACCTCGTAAAGGTGGGAGACGACCCTGCCCTGCCGCCGACGCGGCGCAGGTCGCCGAAGCACGGCTCGGTCTTCGACGTCTTCTCCGCGCTGGTCAGCATCCCGTCGCTGCTGGCGCACCCCAACCTCACGTTGGAGGTCGTGATGACCGTCGAGGAAGAGGTCCGCGCCCCGCGCAAGCGACGACACTGGCGCCGCGACTGGAGCCGCGTCGACCGCAGGCTCGTGGACGTCGTCGAGACGCACACCATCACGTCGACGGCCGACCTGTTCGCCCTGGTCGACGCCCGCCTTCCCGAAACGTTCACGACGACCGACATTGCAGCGGCGATGCAGTCGACGCGGAACCTCGCTCAGAAGGCGGCGTTCTGCTTCCGCGAAGGCGGCGTCATCGAGATCTGCGGCAAGGACGGCAACGCACTCGTCTACAGGCGCGTCACCTGATCGTCATTCCGAGCGAAGCCTACGCGTACTCGTCGTAGATGCTCTCGAACTTGCCGAGCTTGAAGCGCGCCATGTTGCGACAGACGGCGCGCACGCGCTCCTGCTCCTCGTCCGTGACCGCGAGCTGGGCTATCGCGTTCGCCGCGCGTTCCGTGTGTTCGATGTCCGCGCCCTTGTGCACGACGAAGAATTCCATCGCCTCCTCCGGTATCCCGTAGGAGCGCAGGTGGTTGTCGAACTCGGTCGAGTAGCGCTGCACCATCGTCTCGTTGGAGAGGGCGTTGGCGCGCATCTGGGCCGGAGTCGCGAGGTACATGTCGTGCAGGCAGGCGGCGGTGTGCGCGAGGCAGCCGTAGGCGGGCAGCGCGTTCTCGAAGTCGTCGTCGTTCAGGCCGAGCGCGAACCCGAACTTCTTGCACATGTCCGGGTGCGTCAGCTCCTCGTTCAGCCCGCCCGCGTAGACGCGGAAGAGGTCGTTGCGGGGCGCGGCCTGCACCGCGAGCAGCGCGAAGCCCTTGAGGATGGCCATGTTGTGCCGGTAGTGCTGGATGGCGAACCCCTGCATCCGGCGCTTCGTGAGCGTGCCCGCGCGCAGGTCGGCGAAGTAGCGGCTCTCCAGCAGTCGCTCGACGCCAGGCTCGATGATGTCGCTGATCACCTCGTCGACGAATCGCTGCGCGGGAGCGTCGGTGCTCATGGCCTGCCTCCTGGCTGTAGGGCGTTCGCCCGCATTGTGCTGGCGCGCACGCGAGGGGTCAACACGCGCACAGGCGACACTCACCCCTTGCGCCCTGAGTGAGCGCTCTCGTACCGTTCAGCGGATGACCGAGTCCACCTACCGCATGCGGCTGCTCAGCGTGCACCCGCTCGACGCGCCGGTCGTCGCGCTCGCAGCCAACATGGAGACGGAACGCGCAGGACGCGGGCGGCTCACCGCCGTCGGAGCGGTGAAGTGCCACGGCATCCGCGAGCTCGACACCTTCCACGCCGCCGACGCCAGCGCGATGGTCGCGCTCGCCGAGTTCGCGAGCGGCGCACCCATCGTGGCGCACGGACTCGCGGATGCGCTCGGAGAGGACGCGGCGTCCGCGATGAGCGCGGGCGTGTGGGACGTGCGCGAGTTCGCCGAACTGCTCACGCCCGCGAGCGCCGACGACTCGCTCGTTCAGCTTGCGGCGCGTCTCGGCGTGGCTGCGCCCGCTCACCCCCATCCGCGCATCGGAGATGCGCACCTTCCCCCGTCAAGGGGGAAGGGATCAGAGCAGCCCGCCGTCGACGACGCGCGGCTGACCTACGCCGTCTACCTCGCGCTCGTGAAGCGCGCGCAGGGGCTCGGGGCCGGGCTGCTGCGACGCCTCGCCGACCTGCTTGCGCGGGCGCACAGCCCGCTCGCCGACCTCGTGTTCGCGCTCGCAGAGTCGCCCGCCGCAACCGACGCCGGGCCTATCGGCGGCATCGACCCGCAGGAGATCGCGCGGCGGCTGGAGCGTCCCCGCAGCCTCGGCATGCCGAAGCCCACGAAACCGGTGACGCCGGACGAGGTGCGCCGCCTGCTCGCGAACGACGGCCCGTTCGCGCAGCGCTTCCGCCGCTACGAGGCGCGCGGCGAGCAGGCGGAGATGGCGGAGGCCGTCGCGCGGGCGTTCGGTTCGTCGAATGCTGACGCTGAGCCGCACCACCTGCTCGTGGAGGGCGGCACCGGCATCGGCAAGTCGGTCGCCTACCTGCTGCCCGCCGTGCTCTTCGCGCTGCGCAACAACGTGCGCGTCGTTGTCTCCACCAACACCATCAACCTGCAGGAGCAGCTGATCGGGAAGGACATCCCGGACCTGCTGGACGTGCTGCGCGGCGTGCCGGGGCTTGACGTCGCCAACTTCCGGTACGCCCAGTTCAAGGGCAAGGCGAACTACCTCTGCCTGCGGCGCTGGGAGGCGGCGGCGAACGGCGACACGGCATCGCCCGACGACACCCGCACGATGGCGAAGACGCTCGCATGGCTCCGCGAGACGCGCACCGGCGACCGCGCCGAGCTGCGGCTCTCCGGTCCGGAGCTGGCGTCGTGGGACCGCATGAGCGCGAGCGGGTTCGCCGTCTGCAACGGCGCGCGGGAGGGGGCGTGTTTCTACCGCCACGCCCGCGACGAGGCCGCGTCCGCTCACCTGCTCGTCGTCAATCACTCGCTGCTGCTCTCCAACCTCCAGGTCGGCGGCTCGCTGCTGCCCGACTACGACTACCTCATCGTCGACGAGGCGCACAACCTCGAGGCCGAGGCGACGCGCCAGTTCGGCTTCCGCGTCTCGCAGGCGACGGTCGAGAACCTCGTCGAGCGGCTCGGCACCATCATCCACGGCTTCGGGACGGTCGTGCGCGCGAGCGCTATCGAGGAGTCGCGCAAGGAGAGCGCCGAGCTCCGGCAGAACGAGGCGCAGATGCCGCTTTACAAGGTGCGCGACGAGTGGGCGCAGCTGACGGCGGGACTCGCGCAGTTCACGGCGGAGCAACGCGAGTCCGACGAGGGAGAGATACGCATCACGACGGCAGAGCGCGCGCAGCCCGCGTGGTCGGCGCTCGATATCGCGTGGGACGGCTTCGAGCGCAGCGCCGCCGAGGCGAGCGAGCGCGCCGACGCCCTGCTGCGCGAGATGGAGAGCCTGCCGCCGGAGACCGCGCCCGTGCTGGAGCCGTTGAAAGGCGAACTCAACGAGTGGCTCGTCGACCAGGCCGAGGCGCGCCAGAAGATACGCAGCTTCGTCTCCGAGCCGGACGCCGACACCGTCTACTGGGTGGGGCGCGGCGACAACCTCTCGCTGAACGGCGCCCCGCTGGACGTTGCGCCGCGCCTGCACGAGGAGCTGTTCGCGCCGAACCCGACCGTCGTCCTCACGAGCGCAACGCTCACCGTCGCGGGAGGCTTCGCGCACGTCCGCACGCGGCTCGGCGTCGAGGAGCCCGGCGAGGTCTGTCTCGGTTCGCCGTTCGACTACCGGAACGCCGCCCTGCTCTGCCTGCCGACCGACGTGCCGGAGCCGAACGACCCGCGCTACACCGACGCCGTCGCGAGCGTGCTGGAGCGCCTCGCGCACGTCGCCGAGGGCCGGACGATGGCGCTGTTCACGTCGCACGCCGCTGTGCGCGCAACCGCCTCGCGGCTCCGCCGGGTGCTGCCAAAGCGGGGCATCGGCGTGCTCGCGCAGGGCGTCGACGGCACGCCCCAGCAGCTGCTCGCACGCTTCCGCGCCCAGCGCAGCGCCGTCCTCCTCGGCACCGCGTCGTTCTGGGAGGGCGTCGACGTCGGCAACGAGACGCTGAAGGTGCTCGTCGTGGCACGGCTGCCGTTCAACGTGCCGACGGAGCCGATCTTCGCGGCGCGCTCCAACCAGTACGAGCGGCCGTTCATGCAGTACGCGGTGCCGCAGGCCGTCCTCCGCTTCCGCCAGGGGTTCGGACGCCTCATCCGCAGCAAGGGCGACCGCGGCGCCGCAGTCGTGCTGGACAGCCGCATCACGTCCAAGGCGTACGGGCGCATGTTCCTGAACTCGATGCCGCCCGCCACCATCGTCAAGGGACGCTTCGACGAGCTCGCTCCGGCGGTGGGCCGCTGGCTGGCGCTGGAATCGTGACCGCGACAGTCACGATGCGCGTCGAGGAGCCGCTCGACCTGCAGAGCTCGCTCACGTCCGGCCAGTGCTTCCGCTGGCGCGTCGATGCCGATGGACGCTGGACCGGCGTGCTGAGCGGCAACATCGTGCGCCTCGAACGAGCACGCGTCGGCCTGCGCGTCGCGAGCGCCCCCGCCCCACCGGACGAGACCGCGCACGCCCTGCAGACCTACTTCCGCATCGGCGACGACCTCCGCGCCGTACAACGGCGCATCGCGTGGGACAACAACGTACGCGCGGGCATCGACGAGTATCCCGGCATGCGCATCCTCCGGCAGGAGCCGTGGGAGACGCTCGCCGCGTTCATCCTGTCGTCCACGTCCAACATGGTCCGCATCAGCCGAACGGTCGAGCTGCTCGCAACGACGTTCGGCGAGCGCCTGACGCTCGATGACGCGGTGCGCCACGCGTTCCCGGACGCGGCACGGCTCGCGGAGGCAGGCGAGGCGCGGTTGCGCGAGCTCGGCTGCGGCTTCCGCGCGCCGTACCTGGCGCAGGCGGCGGAGGCGGTCGCGGAGGGACGGCTGGCCCTCGATGCGCTGCGCGAGGCGTCCTACGACGACGCGCTGGCCGCACTCACGGCGCTGCACGGCGTCGGCGAGAAGATTGCGGACTGCGCGATGCTCTTCTCGCTGGAAAAGCCGCAGGCATTCCCGGCCGACCGCTGGGTGCTGAAGGTGCTGCGCGAGTGGTACGGCCTGCCCGCGAACGCGAAGTACGCGACGGCGCGCGAGTGGGCGTGGCAACGTTTCGGCGCGGACGCGGGCTACGCCAACCAGTACCTCTTCTGGCGCATCCGCCAGTCCACGCGCCCGCTCCGCTCCATCGGGTCGCTATGAGTCCCGTCGTTCCTACGGAGGCCCGCGCTTTAGCGCGCAACCTCGCAGCCTGTGCGGCACGTGACGGCGGGGTGTGAACGGGTCGGATGGTAGACTCACCGCATGATGGAGAAAGACGTTCCCCGGAAATCAATCGAAGAGAAGCTGCGCGCCATCAGGGAAGCGTACCAGCACGATCATCCCACTGCCGACATCGACGTCATGCTCCGCGAGATCGAAGAAGGGCGGATGCTCTGTGACCGCGACAACCACATCCCTTGACCTTACCGGCAAGGTCACCCTCGTCACCGGCGGCAGCCGCGGCATCGGACGACAGCTCGCCCTCGCGATGGCACGCCACGGCGCAACCGTCGTCGTCACCGCGCGCAACCTCGATTCCTCCCCCGGACGCAGCGGCGACACGCTGCGCGGGACCGTCGAGGCGGTCGAGGCCGCGGGCGGCACGGCGCTCGCCATCCCCGCCACGATCACCGACCCTGCGGACGCCGCGCGCCTCGTCGAGCAGACCATCGAGCGCGCAGGACGGCTGGACGTGCTCCTCAACAACGCCGGCGTCTACCCGGACGCGCTCGTCGCCGAGACGTCCGACGAGGAGTGGCACGACGCGATGGACGTGAACCTGAACGCCGTCTTCTACCTGACGCGCGCGGCGCTGCCCGTGATGGCGCGACAGGGCGGCGGGCGCATCGTGAACGTGTCGAGCGAGCTGGCGTGGGCGTGGATGGCACGGCGCATCGCCTACTCGGCGACGAAGGCCGCCCTCAATGCCTTCTCGCAGGCGCTTGCCGTCGAGGTACGCGCCCAGAACATCGAGGTCATCGCCTGGACGCCCGGCCACGTCCTGACCGACATGAGCTGGCCCCGCGCGAAGCAGGGCGTCGAGACGGTCGAGCCGTCGTTCCTCTGGATGCTCGCCCAGCCGCCGATGGCGCTCACCGGCCTCATCCTCCGCAAGGACGAGTTCGGCAAGTCCTGGGGCGAGGGCGTGTGACAGTGCGTACACCGCCGCACGGATGGTCAGGCGGCGATCCGGACGATGTTGTACATGTGGCGGTAGAGACGGGCCGCCTGTCCGAGGGTCGTCAGCAGGCCGCCTTCGCCCGGGGTCGTGTGGTCGAAGGCCACGAACTCGGTGTAGTGGACGTTGCCCCGCTCCCGGGTCGCTTCCACCAAACGGCGGGACTCAGCCACCGGCACCATCAGATCGTTGCGGTCGTGCATCACGAGCAGACGCGCCCGCACGTCGTCGATGTGATTGGAGGGCGAGAGCCTTGCCAGTTCCTCGCGGAAGTCCGCCGGCAGCATCGCGTAGAGCGCCTCCGCCTCGCGAGGCTCGACGCCGTCCATCAAACGGGCGAGCGTGAGGGCTGATGATGACAGGGCGTCCCACTCAGCCGGCGTCGCGGGTTGGCCTTCGAGGTAGTGGCGGGTAAGGATATCGGCGTGCGATGGGTCGTCCAGTGTCTGAATGAGCTCGGTGGCCAGCACTCGCTGCGTCAGCGGGTGCGGTTCCCACGCGGTGCGTTCACCCCCGTAGAGCACGCTGCGGGAAGCGGCCTGCAGCACCAGCGACTCGGCGTCGAAGTAGGGACCGAAAGCGTTGACGAAGCTCACGCGGTCGCGGATGTCGCGATCGGCTGCAGCCACCAACGCGAAAGATGCGCCGATGCAGAACCCGCCCAGCCCCACGCGCTCCGGGTCCACGTAGTCCTGCCCGGCCAGGTACCGGAACGCCCTCACCAGTTTCTGCGGCTCGGATGGGTGGACGTCGGCGTGAAGTCCGATGTTGGGAGACCAGTGCAACATCGCCACGTAGCCCGCACGCGCCAGGGCATTGCCCAGGTTGACAACCCTCGGGTCGTCGAGTCCCGTCGGCCCACCCCCAAGGGAGAGCACCACTGCCGCGCGGGGCTTGCCGTCGGGCAGGCGGTAGACGTCCGCAACCTCGTCCCCGCCGGCCGAGCCATAGATTGTCTCGTAGCGGACCGGCTCACCGGTGAACCACGACTGGGGCTTCACGGGCACGTCCAACGTCTGCGTGACGAACAGCGCCGTGTGGAATGCAGTCCGTCCCTGGGGTGTGAGGACGATGAACAGCAACAGCAGCAGCGCGACTGCCGTCAGAACCCAACATGCCCGGACCGCGACCCCGCGGAGCGGAGACCGCAGGCGGCCGCCAGTGCGCTGCATCACGTCGCTCCCGGTTATCCGCGTCTACAGAGTGATGAGCGAAATGTATACCTCGGGACGATACCGGTCATCCTCGCTCAGCCGCCGGTGGCGCTCACTGGCCTGCTCCTTCGCAAGGACGAGTTCGGCAGGTCCTCGGGCGGGGGCATGTGACACCGGCCGTCATTCCCGCGAAGGCGGGAATCCAGAGACGACACTCCCACAGTTATCGTACTCGACTGGCTAAAACGGATCCTTCGGTGCCAGCCCCAGACGATTCAGTCTTGATGTGATTCCGCCGGGCTGGCGTCCTAGCCGAGCAGCCATCGCCTCGATGCTCATTCCAGCATTGTGAAGCCGTTTGAGTTCTTCCTCGTCTTCATCTGTCCAGGGCGTGTAGGCCCGTTGATGTGTCAGCCGTATTTTATCCATGAATGACTGGTTTGATGCTGTAGGCGGTCTAGAGATCGAATCATTGACAACATCGCCGTGCGAACGATAGCAATACCGGATACCGTCCTCTATACGCGACAAATATGTGCGGTTCCGCTGTAATGTTGCTTCGTCTATATCATTGTCTATTGCATAGAGCTCAAAAGCAATACGCACGGCTATCATCGCGTCTTCCATTGCACCATGTCCTTCGGTGCTTCGCCCTTGAACTCCCATTTCATCGGCCACAGCATCCAAGGAGGAATCTTTCCAGGGAAACAGTTCCTCAAACCGACGCTTCGTGCAGAGATGCTTATTGAAACCCAAGTGTGCTATTCCCGAAGATCTGAACTCATCCGAAAGAAAACTCCCGTCAAATTCTAAATTGTAGGCGATGATTGGAGAATCTCCGATGAAACTTCGGAAATCTTGTGCGATATCTTTGAAGGAAGGACAACCCTCCATAGACTCACGCTTTATCCGGTTTACTTTAAATGCTCCTCTGGATATTCCTCGCCCGGGATTTAACATATAGTATCTATGGGATGGAGTATCTGCGGCAACGTCTATATTCTCGAATTTTATACGTAGCGCTCCTATCTCAGCTATACGATGAATGCCCTCCTTATCTCGGATACGAGAACCGTCTGAATCATCGTACAACAGTCCGGTTGTTTCCAAGTCCAACACGACTGCCTCGCTGAAGCCCTTGAAGATCATGAGCCCTCCTCTTTGGCAATCCGCCTAAGCTTGCGTAGAATTTCATCGTGTCAAGCAGACTGACAACTGCGCAATGCCCCGATGTCAGAACTATTGGTAATCCGTCCGCTTGCAATTCTGTTGCGCAACGGTATGAGGCTGTGCCTACGCAGCCACCGCCACCAGTATCCCGTCCCACACACGTCCATCAAGCTCCCCTGCCCACCTCCTCCTGGTGACGCGCCTGGCAGGGTCCCCACTGTGACACGCGCCCATTGCGCCAACGATGCCGTGCTTCCTACCATATTTCCGTGAGCGTACCTCCCTCCCCCGCGCTCAGGCAGCCCCCCGTGGAAGGGCTGTCGGGAACTGTCGGATTGTGTCGTATACCTGTCGGTTTCTGTCGGATCCGGTGTGGTGCGAACGCAGGGTTCGGACGGGTGGAACAGCAGCCCCAGGAGTTGAGACCGGCAGAAATCGACAGTTCGCGAAAAACCGGGCCCACCGGCGCGCTCTCAGCCGTCGGTGAGGCGGGGCCTGCGCGCGAGGAGGATGAGCGTTCCGCCCACCGCGCTCAACACGGCGCTGATCGTGAACACGAGTATGTAGCTGCCCGTCAGGTCGTGCGACCACGCCGCCGCCAGCGGGCCCATCGAATTGCTGAACATGTGCACCGGCGACACCATCCCCCGTATCCCCCCTATGGAGGCCCGCCCGAAGTAGTCCGCCCAGATGATGTTCATCACCGTGAAGAGGATGCCCGTCGCCGTGCCGAACAGCAGCCCGAACGCGTACGACAGCAGCGCGTTGTCCGTGAACAGGAACAGCGCGATGCTCGCCGCCATGAAGTAGTAGCTCACCGCCATCAGCCGTTGGACCGGCACCCGCTCGGCGGCCAGCCCCGCCGCGATGGAGACCGGCATCGAGATCAGCGGCGAGAGCGACAGCGAGATGACCGCCGCCTCGCTGGAAACGCCAACGTCGGTGAGGTAGGAGTACCAGTGGAAGTGGATGCTCGTGGTCACGAAGCTCTGGATGCTCACCGCGGCCGCGATGAGGTAGAACGCCGCCGAGCGCAGCGCCATCCGGCGGTCGAACGCAACCTCGACGGGCGGCGCGCGCCTTCCGGACCCGCGCCCCGCGTCGCGGATGTCCACGCCGTCCGGCAGCATCCCGTGGTCCTCGGGCTGCCGTCGCAGGAACAGCAGCGCAGGCATCAGCGACGACGCCCAGACCGTGACGCCCATCGCCACCCACGCCGTCCGCCACGAGCCGGTGACGAGGATACGCTCCACCATGACGGGGAACGCGATCTGCCCCAGCCGCTGGCCGAGGTTCGCGAGCGCCCCCGCCCTGCCCCGCATGACGATGAACCACTTGGGGATGACAACGCCGATGACCATGAAGAACGTGGAGGCGATGACCGTCCGCCCGAGTATCTGGAGCGCGAAGTGGTGCCACAGCTCCTGCACCGCTCCCATCAGCACGAACGTCAGCCCCATGAGCGCGATGGCCACGGTCATGATGATGCGCGAGCCGTACCGGTCCATCAGCGGCCCGACGATCAGCGAAGCAAGCCCGCCCATGAACGAGCCGATCGACATCGGCAGCGTGTAGATCGCGCGGCTCCAGCCGAACTCGTCCGTCATCGGCCCCTGGAAGACGCCGAGCACCGGGTTCGTCTCGACGCCCCCCGCGAACGATATGACCGAGAGGACGATGACGATGGTCCAGCCGTAGAACCAGCGCTTGCGCCGCCGTGTCGGAGGCCGGTACCCCTCAGTCTCCTGCATAACCCCGTCTCCCTCTCCCCGTGGGAGAGGGCGCGCGCCACAGCGCGGGTGAGGGTGCTTGGCCCGGGGCGGCGGTTGGGCCCATCAGGGCACGACGATGACGAACTTGCCGAAGTGCTCCGACTTCTCCATCTCCTCGTGCGCGGTGGCGGCCTCTGCCAGTGGAACACTGGCCTGGATGGCCGTGCCTATCTGACCCTTGTCGGCGGCATCGACGATGCGCCGCAACTCGTCCGTCGAGCCCATGAACGTGCCGAACAGCCGCAGTTGCTTGCTGAACAGCTGCCCCAGGTGTATCTGCGCCTGGTAGCCCGCCGTAACGCCGCAGATGCCGTACCTGCCGCCGCGCGCCAGCGACGAGTAGGCGTCCTCGAAGAACGCCGCACCGGTGCTGTCCACCACGAGGTCGACGCCGCGCCCGCCGGTCAGCTCCTTCGTCCGCTGCGCGAGGTTCTCCACCTTGTAGTTGATGGCGTAGTCCGCGCCCAGCTCCTTGGACTTGCGCACCTTCTCGCCCGTGCTCGTGGCCGCGATGCACGTCGCTCCGACGACGCCCTTGATGAGCTGGATGGCCGCGGTGCCGACGCCGCTGGACGACGAGAGCACCAGCGCCGTCTCGTTCGCTTGGAGCCGTCCCTCACGCACGACGATGCCCCACGTAGGCAGGTAGATGGTCGGCAGCGCCGCCGCGTCCTCGAAGGAGAGCGAGTCCGGTATCGGCACGACGTTCTCCACCGGGACCGCAACGTATTCGGCGTTCGAGCCCTGCCGGTTCGTGCCGATCATCGAGGGGGGGCTCGTGCCGCAGAGCGGATTCACGACAACACGCTGCCCGACGCTGACGCTGTCCACCCCTTCGCCCAGTGCGGCGATCTCGCCGGCGCAGTCGCCGCCCAGGATGCGCGGCATGTCCTCCGGCGCAACCTTCGTGCCGCGCAGTCCGGCTCGGGTGTAGAGGTCCAGCCGGTTCAGCGCCGATGCACGCACGCGAACGAGCACCTCGCCCGGCCCGGCCTCGGGCTCCGGCATGTCGCCGTACTGGATGACGGAGGGCCCTCCGTGGTTCCGTATGAATGCCGCTTTCACCGCTTGGTTCTCCCCCTAGCTCAGGTGCCTGGCGTAGAAGTCGAACACCTTGTCCCAGCCGTCCTTGGCCTGCTCCGGACGGTGCGACGTGCCGCTCCAGTTGAAGAACGCGTGCCCCGCGCCGTCGTAGCGGTGGAACTCGTACTCCTTCCCGTGCTTCTGCAGCTCCGCCTCTATGGCGTTCACCTGCTCGATGTCCGGGTTGCCGTCGTCGTTCCCGAACAGCCCCAGAACGGGACAGCCCATGCTGGGAGTCATGTCGATGACCGGCGTCGGCTGGTTCTCGTTGATGCGGTCGGGCGTCGGGATGACGTTGCCGCCCCAGCAGTCGACGGCCGCGTCCAGCTCCAGGTTGCAGCCCGCCATGTAGGCGACGCGCCCGCCGGAGCAGAAGCCGATGACACCAACCTTGCCCGTCGCGTCGTCGCGCGCACGGATGTAGTCCAGCGCGCCCTGCAGGTCGCCGAGCACGAACGCATCGCGCTGCCCGCCGTCGTCGCGGATGCGGGCCGACATCTCGGCAGGCGTGCCGGGGCCCATGCGGTGGTGCAGGTTCGGGCAGACCGCCAGGTAGCCGTGGTGGGCGAACCGGCGCGTCACCTCGATGCACCACTCGTCCCATCCGGGCATGTGGTGCGCCACGAGCACCGTCGCGAACGGGCCGGGGCCTTCCGGCCTGGCCACGTAGGCATCTATCTCGTCGCCGTTGTGTCCGGTGATCTGGATCGTCTCTGTCGTCATTCCCGGGTGCAGGACCGTTACTGCTGCCATGCTGTTCCCTCCTCTGTTTCGCTCGTGCGTATCCTACTGCAAGCAGGCCTGCTCCACGCAGGCTACCCAGCGCGGTTATTCCACGTAGGCGACTGCCTCTATCTCGATGATGAACTCCGGCCTCGCGAGGCGGGAGATGATCAGGAGCGTGCTCGTCGGCGGCTTCTCGGGGCGGTACTTCGAGCGCGCCTCCCGCACCGCTTCCACGTGCTCCTCGCCCACGACGTACACCGTCGTCTTGACGATGTCTTCGAACTTCCCACCGACCGACTCGCACGCGAGGCGCAGGTTCTTCATCACCTGCCCGACCTGCGCGGCGGGGTCGCCGATGCCCACCACGTCGCCGTTCTCGTCCGACGCGGTCTGACCCGCGATGAAGACCCACGGGCCGACCTTCACAACGTGCGTGTAGCGTCCGCCGTTCGGGGACATGCCTTCCGGTTGCAGATGTTCCACATTTGCCATTCGCTGCCTTCCTCTCTGCGTTGTTGCGTGACCATCTTCACTCTGACTGCAGGGAGCACCGAGTCAGGCGAACGCGGCCCTGCCCTGCTATATCCGGATGCCGAGCTCCCGCAGAGCAGCCTCTGCGCCGGAGGAAAGCGCCAGCCCTTCCACGACGCCCCGTGCGCAAGCATAACTCAGCGCGCTGAGCAGCTCGGCGGATGGCGCTTCTCCCTCCGTACGGCGCGCTGCAGTCTCGGCGAGCGTCTCGTAAGAGCGGTCCAGGCTCCAGTAGAAGGAGAGCAGGCGTGCCGCTTCCCACTCGGAGCGTGGCGGTGGAACGTCGCTCAGATCGGTGAGCGCGTTCACGACCTTCGTGTAGCGCAGGATGCCGGTGCGCTCGTTCTCCGGCGAGCCGTAGAAGCGGCGGTAGCGCAGCGCGTCGATGCGGCGGACGTAGTCTTCCTCGCCGTAGACGTTGCGCGGCAGCCACTCGGCCCGCAGGTCGAGCACCTCGTTCCCCGAAGCGTCGGTCACTGCAGCGGCGACCTCCGAGCCGATGTACGGGTCATACTCGTACTTGGCGGCGTTGCGGAGCACGGCCTCCTGCAGCGCCAGCGTCACCTCGCGCGGGATCTTCCGGTAGAGCCGGCCCTCTGCCGCGTCGTTGGTGTCCGCGCCGAGGCCGCCGGTGTTGAAGGCGTAGAACTCCTGCCGCACGCCGTCCGCCTGCATCCTGCGGAGGATGTCGTACAGCAGGTTCGCGTTGTCGTCCTCCAGCCCGATGATGAACGGGTCCGAGAAGTACTCGACGTACGGCCTGCCGATGGCGCCCGCGGCCGCGCCCATCTGCACCGCCTCGCCGTACATGAGCACACGGACGTACTGCTCCAGGCTGAGCTTGCGCAACGGCGGGATGACGGTGTTCTCCCGCATGACGGCCTGCCAGATGATGCGGTGCATGTGCCCCATCGGGACGTGAGCGGCTTCGGTCAGCGCGCCGCCCGTCACGCGACTGATGACCCCGGCGACGCCCTTGCGCTGCAGCAGCCTGCGCCGCGAGAGCACCATGCGCATGTTCCGCGTGGGGTTCTGCGAGAAGTCCGGTTCGCCGGTCGCCGGGTCGGCGACGACGTTCTCCAGCGTCTCCTGCGGGTTCGGCTCGCCGGGCGCGCCGCGCACGACGTCGTAGGTCACGGGATCGTCCTCGCGCGTGAGACCGGACGGGACGGCGTAGAAGTTGTTCTCCGTGCCGTCGATGCCGTAGGCGTAGGAGACGCGCTGCCCGTCCAGCTCCACGTCGACCGGTTCGGCGAGCGGCTGGAGCAGGATGATGTCGTCGTTCATGGGGTAGACCCCTTCCTCGGGGTCGGGCTGGAGCGAGAGGCGGGAGGCGAGCTCGCTGTTCGCCAGCTCGATCATGATGGTGAGCGTGCTCTTGCCGTGGAGAGACGGCCCGGTCGTGACGACGGCTGCGTTGTTCATGCTGCCGTCCAGCGCACGGATGCGCGCGACGCTCAATGCCGCCTGCAGAGCAAGTCCGCCGTTCATCTTCGTCTGGTGCATCGCGATGCTGAGCGGGCCCATCTTGTGCTCGCCCACGTAGTCAAAACCGAGGTGGAGCGAGAGCCCGCGCGTCGGCGCCTTGAACACGAGCCGCGTGAGGCTCTGCGCCGCTATCTCATCGCGTACGTCGGCTGGCAGGTCGAGTATCTCCAGCCACTCCGGTATCGAGAACTCCACGATGTCCGGCTCGCCCGAGCGTTCCTCTTCCGGCAGGTCGAACGTGAGCTGCCGCCACAGGTACGGCAGCTGCAGGTAGCGCGCGCCGACGACCAGTTGCCGCGCATGGAACGAGCGTCCCGGTGCGTCGCATACCCGGCGGTCGGACTGCACGACGGTCTCGCCCGCGTCAAGCCATTCACTGAGCCTCGCGGTGATGATCGGCAGGATGCGGCAGAAGAGCCGCTGATCGTCGTGGCCGAACTCGAGGGAGTCGCGGTTCGGCGTGAAGCCGTCCATCAGGTAGCGAGTGAGATGCGGCTGGCGAGCGACGCCGCGCTGGCTGTAGAAGGCGAACCCGCCGGAGTTCAACCGGACGACCGTCTCAGGGCCTGCGCGCCCGGCCGCCCTGCCCTCTGCGTTCGCGGCGGCAGCCTCCTCCGCGATGCTTCGCCATTCGTCGAGCGCTGCTCCGCGTTCGGAGTCGGGCAATCCACCGATCTCCCGCATGCGGGAGACGAGCCATTCGTCGCTGGGGTTGAAGAGTTCGCTGCCCGAGGCGTGGCCGCGTTTCGCGAGGGCGATGAGTTCGTCGAGTGCGGCACTGAATTCGGGCAGCACCTGGGGCGGGGTCTGGTCTGTCTGGCTCTGGGTCACGCTTCTCTCCGAAGAACGAGGCTTGCCCTCGGTCATCCGATGTGGTGCGCCCCATACCCTACTACGTTTAAGCGTGCCGTTGCCCGTTACCCGCCAACTCCGACACGCCGGTTAACAGGAGAAGCCCGGCGCTTGCCGGGCTTCTCCGCAGGTGCACGGGTGCGATGGCGTTACGCGGGGCCGGCCTTCGCCTTTTCCACGGCCTCCTCCATCCGGCGATGGAGCTCGGCCGCCAGCGGGATAGCCGGGCCATAGCGGTCCGATTCCCAGACCGCGCCGCCCTTGTGGTACTGGGCACGGGTGTTCCGCGTCAGTTCGGGAACGTCCTTCGCCCAGTCGGGGTTGAGCCACGCGTCGGCAGGCCTGCCGCCGCCGTACAGGATGGCAATCTCCCCGTCCTCGTGTGGGAGAGCGTCGATCTCCGCCTCGTCGCGGAAGACGTTCATCGGGTCGCCGCCCTCCTCGACGATGCGCATCTGCTCGTCCAGCTGGCGTCGGAGGAAGACGACGGGGATGTCCGTGCGTCCGAGGTTCTCCGCGCTGCGGTCGGTCAGCGGGCCCTGCGCCCACCAGCCGATGAAGTCCTGGTTGAGGATGCAGTCCAGGATCGGCTTGCCGTCCTCGTCGTAGATCGGCACCTCGTAGTAGGGCACCTTGTCCTGCTTGGGCGCCTCCACGCCGGGCGGTGCAGCGTAGGTGTTGTAGGAGATGTGGTAGGTGTGCTCGTCGTCTATCGGCACGCGGATCTGGAACTCGCTCCAGGGAGCGCCTGCAGCGTTCTGCTCCGTGTAGAACGGGAAGATGACGGTGGAGTGGCGGGACTTCTTGTCCTCAGCCGCGCCGAGCTCCTTGGAGAAGATGACCCCCTTCTCCATGCCGTACTGCGTGGAGTGGACGTACAGGTCCTTGATGCCGACGCCCTGCTGCATGAACCCCTTACTCATCTTCTCGAGGCGGTCGTGGTCGCCCATCTTCTCGAGGATGTACTGGAACTGGAATCCGTGGAGCCACACGCCGTGCGTGGGGTCGCCGGTGTTCTCCTGGCACTGGAGCCAGTTCGCATTCAGAACGGCGATACCCATCTGCCGGACGGAGTTGGGCCAGACGAACAGGTCCCACGGAGGGAGCAGCGGTGCGGGCTGCGGGCCCATGTAGGCGAAGAGCAGGCCGCCCATCTCCTTCACCGGGTAGGCGGGGAGCTTGAGCCGGTCGGCGAACATATCGCGACGGGCCTCCAGGGGTGCGTCGATACATGCACCGTTGGAGTCGTACATCCAGCCGTGGTAGGGACAGCGGAGGCCGTTCTCGTCCGGGATGCCCCAGCGCAGGTCGACGGCGCGGTGCATGCAGCGCTGACCGATGAGGCCGATGTTGCCGGACTTGTCGCGGTAGCAGGTGAGGTCCTCGCCGAGCAGGCGGACGGCCTGCACGGGGTCTTCGTCGAGTTTCGCGCTGGGCAGGAACGGCACCCAGTACCGGCGCAGCAACTCGCCTCCGGGTGTGCCCGGGCCGACGCGAGCCAACCGTTCGTTCTGTTCCGTCGTCAGCATCTTCTACCCTCCCTGGCGGGCTTTTCGGCGAAAGCATACCACTCCACGCACGCAAACGCGCGCAAAGCACGCAGCAGGAAGCCGATCGATTACGCAAACAGGGGTTGCCCGGGGAGATCTGGTCGGGGAGCCGGGATTTGAACCCGGGGCCTCTACGTCCCGAACGTAGCGCGCTACCGGACTGCGCTACTCCCCGACGTGGGAAGCGGCCTCACGAAGGCCGCTGTCTCGATTCTAGCACGCGAGGCTGCTACGCCGCTCCTATGATACCTGCGCCAGACGCTCACCGGCCTCGCGCAGGTCTTTCTGCGACTCGACGGACTTCCAGTACGCGCCGCTCTCGAATGCCGCCAGGCGGCCCTCCGACGCCAGCGCGGGGAACGTCTCCGTCTCGTGGTCGCCCACGTCCGGGAAGCGCGCGATAGCCTCCCGCGTCAGCACGTAGACCCCCGCGTTGATCCAGTACGGCAGCGGCGGCTTCTCCCGGAAGCCGGTGACCAGCCCGCCGTCCGTCTCGACGATGCCGAACGGGCTGATCATGGGCGTCAGCAGGACGGTGGCCAGCGCATCCGCCCGCTCGTGCGTCTCCACCAGCGGGGCGAGCGGCTGGTCCGTGAGCACGTCGCCATTCGTTGCGATAACGGCGTTGTCGGCAAGCCCCGCCTCGCGGTAGCCGTTCTTGTACGCGCCGCCCCGTCCGAGCGGCGACGCCTCCGCGATGCAGCGCACGTCAAGCCCGTCGACGCGCGGCACGGAGAAGTGCTCAGCGATGACCTCATGCATGTAGCCGGTCAGCAGGAACGCGCGCTCGATCCCGTTGGCCCGCAACCACGCGAGGTGGTGCTCAACGATGGGTCTGCCGTTGACCTCCACCATCGGCTTCGGCCTGTCCTGCGTGAGCGGCCAGAGGCGCTCGCCCTTGCCTCCGGCGAGCACCAGCGCGATCTTCGGTTGGGCTATCGTACTCACGCTACGTAGTCTATCGGGCTGACGAGAGACAGGTAAACGCGGCTGCAGACGCCTTGTCCACCGTCGCGGAGCGCTCCTATACTCCCGCCGGAACCTGCCGTGGCCGCCGCACCCGAACCCCTGCTTTCAGTCATCCTCCCGACGTACAACGAGCGCGAGAACGTGTCCGTACTCGTGCCGAGACTCCTCGACATCCTCCAGGACGTCCCCTGCGAAGTGATAGTGGTCGACGATGGGAGCCCGGACGGCACGGCAGACGCCGTGCGTGAGATGGCGGGATCCGACGCGCGCGTGCGGCTCGTGGAGCGGTCAGGCAAGGCGGGACTTGCGAGCGCAGTATTCGCGGGAGCGGCGGAGGCACGAGGACGACTCGTCGCTGTCATGGACGCCGACCTCTCCCACGACCCCGAGCTCCTGCCGGAGATGCTCGCCCACGCCGAGGACGGCTGCGACGTGATCATCGGCTCCCGTTACGTGCGCGGCGGGTCGTTCGCCCACCAGCCGCTGGTGCGGCGGCTGATCAGCCGGGTGCTTAACACCGGCGTGCGCATCATGCTCGTACTGCCCCAGCACGACGTGCTGACGGGCTACGCGCTCTGCCGGCGCGAACTGCTCACGCATATGCCGACGCGGTACTCGTCGCGCGGGTTCAAGTGGCTGCTGGAGTTGCTTGCGGTGTACCGCGGACTGCGGGTGCACGAGTCGCCCATCGTCTTTCAGAACCGCTACGCGGGAGTTTCGAAGGCGGACGCACGGGAGGCGATTGCGCTCGCGGTGCTCTGTCTCCGGCTTGCCCCTCGCAGGTTCCGCCGGGCTCCGGCTACTTCCGCATCCGCGACCTGATGCGGAAGGTGGCGAGGAACGTGGCCGGGGCGTCGCGCCACGCCTGCACCTTGGAGCCTTCCGCGATGTGCTGCCAGCGCACGGGCACGTCCACGATGGAGCAGCCCAGCCGCTCCGCGTGACCGAGCAGATCGAGGTCGAACGCCCAGCCATTCTCACGGATGTGCGGGGCTATGGTCCGCCACGCCTCGGCACGCAACGCCTTGGCCCCGCACTGCGTGTCCGAATACGGCAGGCCGAGGAACCGACGCACCCAGAGCCGCGACGCCTTGCTGACGAACCGCCGCGAACGGGACTTGCCCTCTTCCTCGTCCTCACCGTGGAACCTGTCGCCGATGGCGATGTCGTGCTCTTCGAGCGCATCGACCAGCTTCGCAGCCTCCGGCGCGCGCACCATGTTGTCGGCGTCGACGAACAGGATGAGCGATCCCTCCGCGAGCGCCAGCCCCTCGCGGAGCGCCCCGCCCTTCCCGAGCGGCGCGGCGAACTCGGCAAGCCGCACCTCCGGCGCGGATGCAGCAACCTCTTCCACGACCCCTCGCGTGTCGTCGCGGCAGCCGTTCAGCACGACGACGATCTCGAAATCGCCCTCGTACCAACTGCGGAAGTGCTCGACGTACTCCTCCAGCGTAGGGCGTATGCGCTCCTGCTCGTTATAGGCAGGGATGACGATGGAGAGCAGGGCGCTCACGAGCGTTGTACTCCTTCGAGTTTGCCGTAGCTGTGGAGGATGCGCTTCACGCCCTGGTTGCCGGGGAACGCGACCGTCACCTCGTAGTCGCCGGGGCGCGGACTGCAGTCTACGACGATGCCGAGCCCGAAGACCGGGTGCGTCACCTTCTCGCCCGTCTTGAACGGCGGCGCCTGCACCGGAGCGCCGTCCGCGCCAACAGCCGCGAGTTCGCGTTCGGGCCGACCTGTGTCGCCGTTCCCGAAGCGCTGCCCGCGCTCCGGCGCTTCGAGCAAGCCGAATGGGATGTCCTTGAGGAAGCGCGATCGACGCGACGACCCGAACGAGCCGAACATGCGCCGCCGCAGCGAGCGGAAGAGGTAGAGCCGGTCGCGCGCCCGCGTCATGCCCACGTACGCGATGCGCCGCTCCTCCTCCAGCTGGTCGGGGTCGTCGATGGAACGCATGTGCGGCAGTACGCCGTCCTCCATGCCGGTGATGAATACGACGGGGAACTCGAGTCCCTTGATCTGGTGGAGCGTGATGAGCGTGATGTACTGCTGCTCATCCTCGTCCAGCACGTCCTGGTCCGATACGAGGGCGATGCGCTCCAGGAAAGCCGGAAGACTCTCGTCGGCAGACGCATCCGCGAACTCGGCGCTCAGCCCGCGCAGTTCCCGCAGGTTCTCCAGGCGGTCCTCTGCGTCCGGGTCGTCGGACTCCAGGATGGCCCGGCGGAGGCCGGACTGCTCCAGCACCTCGTCGATGAGTTGCGGCAACTCCATCTCCGGTTTGAGGGCGCTCAACCCGTTCAGCAACGAGAGGAATCCGGTGAGCTGCCGCTTCTGGCGCGCGTCGAAGGGTGAGGGGTAATCATCGCTCCCCAGCATCTGCAGCCCCGTGTAGGCTGGGATCTCCCGCGAGTTCGCCCAGGCGAGCAGTTCGTCCACCGTGCGTTTGCCGATGCCTCTTGCCGGGACGTTGATGACGCGGGTGAGGCTCACTTCGTCGAAGGGGTTCTCCAGGAGGCGGAGATAGCAGATCAGGTCTTTCACCTCGCGCCGCTGGTAGAAGCGTACGCCTCCCACGATCTTGTAGGACATGCCGTAGCGCAGGCACGCCTCTTCAAGCGCGCGGGACTGGGCGTTCACTCGATACGTCACGACACAGTCGCGCAGCGTCACGCCCTCGTGTTCCATGAGGCGTTGCACCTCGCGGATGACTTCCTGCGCCTCCTCTTCCTCCGAGTAAGTATCGACGATGCGGATGGGAACGCCCTGTCCGTTCTCCGTGAACAGCTCCTGCTCGATGCGCTGGCTGTTCGCACGGATGACGTGCCGCGCGGCGTCCAGGATGGTGCGCGTGGAGCGGTAGTTCTGCGAGAGCGCGACGATGGTCGCGTCCGGGTAGTCCTTCTTGAACGAGAGGATGTTGCGGATGTCGGCGTTGCGCCACGAGTAGATGGACTGGTCGGGGTCGCCCACAACCGCAAGATTACGGTGCTTGCCCGCGAGCAGGCGCGCGATCTCGTACTGCGCGGTGTTCGTGTCCTGGAACTCGTCCACCATGAAATGGATGAACCGCTCCTGCCACCGGTCGCGCACCTCAGGTGCGCGCCGGAACAGTTCGACTGCTTTCCCGAGCAGATCGTCGAAGTCCACCCCATGACTCCGAGCAAGCGCGGCCTGGTACGCCGCGAAGACGCGGTGGACTACCTCGTCGTAGTAGCCGTCTGATTTCGCTGCGAGAGCGTCCGGCCCGAGGAGTTGGGACTTCGCCCGGCTTATCGCCGAGAGCACTGAGCGCGGCGGGAAACGCTTCGGGTCCAGCTGCAGCTGCTCCATGGACTGCTTGATCAGGTTCATCTGGTCTTCGTCGTCCATGATGACGTAGTCGGGCGGGATGCCGATGACCTCGCCGTCGCGGCGCAGGACCGAGGCGCAGAGCGCGTGGAACGTTCCGGCAGTGAGGCGCTGCGCGCCGTCGCCCATCAACGCGGCGAGCCTATTCCGCATCTCCCTCGCGGCGCGGTTCGTGAACGTCACCGCGGCGATGCGCCAGGGGCTGATGCCAACGTGGCGGTTGAGGTAGGCGATGCGGTGCGTGATAACGCGCGTCTTGCCGGAGCCCGGCCCCGCCACGATGAGCAGCGGCCCATCCACGCATTGGACGGCCTGGCGTTGCGGCGGGTTCAGCCCTTCCAGCAGTGCATCGGCGCGAGCGGTCATGGGTTACGAAACGCCGTAGAGGGCGTGAGAGTTGTCGCTCAGTATCTTATCCATCAACGTGGGCACGGCGGCATTGTAAGCCAGCGACCCACCGCGATGCGCGTCCCGTATGACAGCGCGCGCCCGGCATGGTGACGCACGCCGCTTGACGCACTCCCATTCCCTCCCTACGATAGGCTGGACAGCCGACCAGCGAAGAACGAGGACACGCAGATGACCACGACGCAACAGCCTCTGACCATCACCATCACCGAGAACGGCGCGAAGCACGTGCAGCAGTTCATGGCTGCCGAGGGCGTCGATCACGGCATCCTGCGTGTCGCGGTGAAGGGCGGCGGCTGCTCCGGCCTCACCTACGTTCTCGACCTCACCAGCGAGGCGCAGGAAGGCGACAAGTTCATCGAGCAGAACGGCATCACGCTCGCCGTGGACAAGAAGAGTTACATCTTCCTCGCCGGTACGGAGCTGGACTACTCCGGCGGCCTGAACGGCAAGGGGTTCGTCTTCAACAACCCGAACGCCAAGAAGGCGTGCGG
Source organism: Chloroflexota bacterium (assembly GCA_009838965.1). Classification (GTDB taxonomy): domain Bacteria; phylum Chloroflexota; class Dehalococcoidia; order Lucifugimonadales; family Australimonadaceae; genus Bin16. Next base: position 53,800 of record VXQP01000037.1, read on the forward strand.
GTGCGGCACCTCGTTCTCCGTCTAGCCCCGCCGACCCCGCACTTGCCCTGCCCTGTTATGCTCGTGCCATGAGCACCGACACCGCATCCCTTGCCGCGCTCACGGAGCGCGCCGGGTTCACCGACCGCAGCGACTGTGGACGACTCTGGATCACGGGCGACGACGCGCTCGACCTCCTCAACCGCCTCACGACCAACAAGCTCGAAACGCTGCCCGGCGGCACGACGTGCTCGACCGTGCTGACGAACGGCGATGCCCGCGTGCTGGACCATCTGCGCCTCGCGGCAGTCGACGGCGGTTTGTGGTGCATCACCAGCCCCGGTAGAGCGGAGGACGTCGCCGACTGGGTCGACCTCTACACGTTCGGTGAGGACGTCACGGTCGTCGACGAGAGCAGCAGGACCGCACAGTTCACCGTTCTCGGGCCGCTGGCTGCCGAGGCGATTGCTCGCGCAGGTTTCCCGACCCCCCCGCTCGACGGCGTGCTCGTGCAGGACGGCGCAGTGGTCGTCGCCTCGCCGTTCGGGACGCACCCGGCCTACGACGTGCTGCTACCGCTCGCCGACACTGAGCGCACGAAGGCAGCACTGTTGGCCAGCGCGCACGAGGTGGAGGCGGAAATCTTCGAGGCGTACCGCATCGCGCAGGGCATGCCCATCTACGGCGCGGAGTTCGGGGCGTTCAACAATCCGCTGGAGGCGCGGCTGCTCGGCTCCATCAGCGACGACAAGGGCTGCTACACCGGCCAGGAGGTCATCGCCCGGCTCCAGACGTACCGCAAGGTGCAGCGGCTGCTCATGTCGTTCACGTCAGACACTCCCGCCGTGCCGGGCGACGCCCTGGAAGCGGAGGACGGCTCCTCAGCGGGCGTCGTCACGTCGGCCTGTGCCGCAGGCGACGGCACGCTGGGACTGGCGCTCGTTGCGGCGAAACACGCGACCGCAGGCTCCTCGCTGCGCCTCGCAGACGGCGGCTCGATTACGCTGTCGGAGCCTGCGTATGCGCTGGCGACGGAGCCGGTCGAGGTGTAGTACCGCCGCTGGCGAGTCGCTTATGCACTCCGCCTGAACCACGGGACCCCCATCCGCCCCAACGTATCGCCCTTTCCCAGCTGGTAGCGCACGACGCCCGCGACGTGGACCAGCAACAGTGCGATGAAGACCTTGGAGAGCACGTCGTGCGCCATGCGGGGCGGTACGTTCTCGATGTCGGCGGGGACGATACTGCCGGGAGCGAGCGCTACTCCGCTCAATGCCAGCATCCCGATGCCGCTCGCCAGCAGCGCGATGAGCAGTACGTACAGCAGGACGTGCGTACCGGTGAACGCCCGCTCGTTCACCCGCGAGAGCCCGGGCGGCGGCGAAGGCCACCGGTGCACGGCGAGCGCCACGAGGCGGACGGCGGTAAGCGCGAGCGTCCCGAGGCCCATGCCCACGTGCGCGTTGTACAGCGCCTCCTGAGTCCCGCCCTCGCCGATACGGGTCATCGCCAGTCCCATCCCCAGCATCCCCAGGATCAGCAGTGCACTTGCCCAATGCGTTATCTGCGTGATGCGGTTGTAGGCCTCTGCGCTCTTACCCATGCCGCGTTCCTACCCCAGGTAGAAGTATTTGAACGACTCGGCGTAGGGGATGCCCTTCTGTGCGCCGCGGTCCTTCAGCCAGCCCGCAAGCCGCTCGCCGAACTCCCGCTCCTCATCGGATGGTTCGGCGCCGTTGGCGGGAGTGAACCGCATCTGGCTGGCGTGTGCCTTGAGCGCGCGGATCTTCGTCTCCACCGTGTCCGTGACGTCGAAGTAAACGTCTGCGATGTCGTCGCGGGCGCCGAGGTAGACGTGCTCGACGATGTGCGCCTCCAACCCTTCATTGAGCGCGAGTTCCGGGAACATGTGGACGTCCCGCGCCGACGGGAACACCGCATCGAGCGTCGCGTCGCCCGTGTTCCGGTGATCAGGGTGGTTGATGTAGTGGCCTGACCACCGCACCATGGGGTTCTGCGTGATCACCGCGCTCGGCTTGTGCGTGCGGATGAGGCGAACGATGTCCTTCCGGAGTTCCAGTGTGTTCTGCACCATGCCGTCTTCGTAGCGCAGGAACTCCACCTTCTTCACACCGAGGATACGGCACACCTCCCGCTGCTCCTCCTCACGCAACGCCGCCAGCTCCGACGGCACTACGTCCGGGTCGGACGTGCCCTTGTCGCCGGACGTAACGAGCGCGTAGACGACCTCTTTCCCCTCCGACGTCCACCTCGCGACGCTCGCAGCGCACATGAATTCGGCGTCATCCGGGTGCGCGACAATAACGAGTATCTTGTGCCCAGGACCTTCGTGGTCTTCCGGCCAGTCCGTCATTACAGCCCCAAACCTCCGTCTATGCTGAGCACCTGGCCCGTGATGTATGCGGCGTCCGCGCTGACCAGGAACGCGACGCAGCCCGCCACGTCCTCCGGCGTGCCGAACGCTCCCAGCGGTATGCGCTCGCGTATCTGCGCCTGCAGCTCTTCCGGTATCGAATCGACCATCTGCGTCGCGATGAATCCCGGTGCGACCGCATTCACCGTGATGCCGCGGGACGCCACCTCCCGCGCAACCGTTCGCGTGAAGCCTATGAGTCCCGCCTTGGCCGCGGTGTAGTTCGCCTGCCCCGGGTTGCCTGTGATCGCCACGACTGACGACATGTTGACGATGCGTCCCGAGCGCTGGCGCAGCATCGGGCGGATGGCCGCTTTCGTGCAGAGGAACGCGCCTTTCAGGTTCGTGTCGATCACCGCATCCCAGTCGTCCTCGGAGAGGCGCATGAGCAGGTTGTCGCGCGTGATGCCGGCGTTGTTGACGAGGATGTCCAGCCCGCCGAGCGCCTCCGCCGCAGCGTCCACCAGCGCCTCGGCCTGCGCGGCGTCCGCGACGTTCCCCTGCAGTGCCACCGCGCTACCGCCTGCCGCGGCGATCTCCGCCGCGACGGCTTCCGCTTCTTCCTGGCCGGAGTTGTAGTTCAGCGCGACGCTTGCGTCCTCCGAGGCGAGCCGCAGCGCGACGGCGCGACCGATGCCCCGGCTCGCGCCCGTGACCAGCGCGCGCTGGCCGCTAAGCCTGCTCACTGCCGACCTCCGCGCGGACGAGCGCCTGCGCGAGGTCGTCACGCATCGTCCCTATCAGGTTGCGTTCGAGTGCGAAACACGCCAGCCCAACGGAGCGCGCGATACTGCGCGCGCTCGATCGCCCATGCCCTGCGATGACAACGCCGTTCACACCGAACAGCGGTCCGCCTCCGCCCTCCGCAGCCGACGCCAGGCCCGCTATCGCCTGCACGGCGGCATTGTCCGGTCCCAGCCGCGAGGCCAGGTAGCGCCCCGCCGCGGCGGCCAGCCCCTCCGTGTACTTCAGCAGCACGTTCCCCACGAACCCGTCGCACACGAGCACGTCCGCCTTGTCTGCGAATATCTCATGTCCCTCGACGTTGCCCACGAAGTTGAGACCGCTCGCCCTGAACAGGGGGAACGCCTCCTGCACCTGCTTGTTCCCCTTCCCATCCTCCGAGCCGACACTCAGCAGGCCCACGCGCGGCGACTCCTTGCCGTGGTAGATGCGTTCGAACGACGCCCCGAGCGCGCCGAAGCTGAGCATCTGCGCAGGTTTGCAGTCCACGTTCGCACCGAGGTCGATGATCGTCGTCTCCGGCGCGAGTCCGATGAACGGCCCGCCGAGCGTCGGACGCTCCAGTCCCGGGAACATCCCCAGCGCGAGGACGGCGGCGGCCATCGTTCCGCCCGTCGAGCCCATGCTGATAGCGGCGTGCGACTGCCCCGCCTTCACCATTCCCACCGCAACGGCGATGGACGCCCGCGGTTTGCTGAGCAGCGCGCGCGCCGGGGCCTCATCCTCGGAGACGACGCCCTCGGACGGCACGACCTGCACCGGCAGGCCACCCGCATCGTGCTTCGCAAGCTCCGCCGTGACAGCCGCCTCGTCGCCCACGAGCGCTATCGCCGCGTCGTACTCGCGCGCCGCGATGACTGCGGCCTCCACCGGGACTGCAGGAGCGAGGTCACCGCCCATCGCGTCCAATGCGATCGTGTACTTCGCCAAGTTCTTGTTCCTCCGCCGGTCAGGCGTTCAGCGCCACCGACGCATCACCTGTGATCACGTTCTCTCCGTCCTGGTTCGACACCGTCACCTCATAGGTGGCCGAGCCCCCGTCCGACGCTTTCAGCGTTCCCGTCGCGCACACGATGTCGCCCGGGAAGACCGGCGCCCGGAAGCGCGTCTTGAGCCTCCCGCCGCGCAACCAGGTTCCGCCGAACGAGTGCGTCATCAACTCCGACACCAGCGCCAGCACGAGCATACCGTGCGCGATGGTCCTGCCGTACGGCGTACCGCGCGCGAACTCCTCGTCCAGGTGCAGCGGGTTATGGTCGCCGCTGGCGTCCGCATACTGTACCAACTGCTCCTGCGTTATGCGGCGCTCAACCGGCTGCAGGGTCTCCGGCGTGACGCTCATCCGTCCGCCTCCGGGATCGCGAGCGCCGCTCTGCCCTCCACTGCCGCTTCGCCATCAAGCGCGCCGCGCAGGTCCAGCGTCAGGAAGCGCGTCCCGCGCCGTACGCTGTTCGCCGCGACGGTCGCCGAGCAGCGCACTGTCGCTCCCATCGCGACAGGACGGGAGAACGTCAGCTCCTGGCCTGTGTGCACCGTGCCCGCAGGCAGGCTCACGGCATCCATCGCCTCGGCCATCACCAACGCAGCCACGGCCATCGGCGGCACGAGCCCTTCCTCGGCATAGAGCGTATTGCCGTCGCCCACGGCGCTGATGTAGGCGTCAGCCATCGGGGAGGTAATGACTATCTCCCGGTCGACCAGTGCGTGGCCGGGTTCGAGCGTGTTGAGGTCCATCTCTTCGTGCTTCCCAGGCCGCGCCGGGCGCGGCGGGGGAGATTATAGAACCTGCACACGCCCTGCGCCTCCGCGTTGACGAGGCAGCGCCGTGTCCCCTACCCTGAGAGGACGTGGCCCGCTAGCTCAATTTGGCAGAGCAGCTGACTCTTAATCAGCGGGTTGTGGGTTCGAGTCCCTCGCGGGTCACCAAGAATCTCCGCTTTTACCCGTAGATAGGTAGGTTGAGCGGTCTCCTTACTCACTCCCTTACTCACTTTTCTGGAAGGCGTATTGGCTCTTGACTCCATCAGCAGGGGCCTTCTACCTCGAAGTAGACGAACGGCGTTGTGTAGAATCCTCTTCAGGAGAAGGTGCCTGACAACGACTTCCCCAACAGTCAGGCTTCTACCACGCGGTGATGCACTCGCCATCCTGCCGGTTCACCGCATGACGTTGCCTAAGACGGCTTAACGCGGAGTTCCCTGAACCCATCAAGCTAGGTCTTCGTGCGCTAGCGTGGCGCTCGGATGATGTTGACCGCTGGCTGGAAGTGCGGGAGTACGTGGGCGCGGAGCCGATAGTGGAGTGAAGGAGACCGAAGATGCATTTAGACATGTCTGGCGGAGAGAGCTTGTCCGACGAATGAGGAAGAGTAGCTGGCGAGGCTCCTGCAAAAGCTCTTGGGGGCGAAGGCGCTGCTCCAGCTCAACGAGGTAGGGCGGCAAACCAATGTCAGAATCAGGCAGAGGAGATCTTGAGAGAAGAGCCCGAGTAGCAGCGAATGACCCTGGCAGACGTTGATCCCCCAGGGTCTGATGCACCCGGACGGAGACGGTGCTGGAGGTGGTACCTCGCCTCACTGGTTGAGGTCTCAGAGATAGTGAAGGCTACTAGACTGACGGCATCTGCACGGCACGAGACCGGCACTACGACGTTGTATGGGCGGAGACATGGAGAAGCTCAAGGATATCCTGGCCAACTTGGTGCACGTAGGCGGCAAACCTGTACCGTTCATCTTCGCTGGGCTAGTAGTCGGACTCCTGAACGAGCACTTAGAAAGCTTCACAGACACCATGGCTGCCATTGCGGCCACGGTACTGGCGGCGAGTGGCATGTCCCTAATCATTCTTCCGCCGTTGCTGTGTCTGAAACGGTGGGCAGATAATCGCTACAGAGAAGATGTCAAGGTATGGCCCGCAGCTTGGATCACGGGCCTTGTGCTTCTCACTCTCTGGGCCGTGTTTTGGATCAGATTCTCTCAGTAGGTTGAAAGTGTCCACGGTTGAGGGGGAGGGTGTATAGGCGCCTGTCAGTTCAACGATACACCGAGCGCGAGACGCAGTTGGACGCTCGCGGGTCTGATATCGTCCGGGGGAGACTGGCTGCATCCTGCTTCGTCGTCGCGGTCCCGCCTCGCAGGCTAGGGCGACATGGACGGTTCGTCCCGCGATGCTCTCCTCTGAGCGAGGATGCGTGCCATCACAATCCACCTCGCGGCGCAGGCCGCCCGGCGCTCAGGTCGCTACACCATGCTTACGCCGGAGGGCGAGCGTTCGAAGCTCCCAAATGGGGCGGTGGGAACGACGACGTTCTGCTAGCCACCCTAATGATCCACGGGATAGTCACTCGTTGGCCAAAGTGATGCAGTGTAGGGTAGTAGTATAATTCCAGGGTGGTTAACTACTCCGAAAATGAACAGCCCGGCACCGAACAGACTCCTAACTTGCAGGAGAGCGTCGATGTTCTCACTGCCAAGGTCGATAGCCTCTCAACAGAGATGAATGCAAAGGTCGACGGAATCAGGCAAGACCTTGGCGAAGTCAGAGGAGGGCATGCTCGCAGCGCTGTACTCCGCAACGCCGCTCTCGTCGCAGACGGGTTAGGTTGCCAGCTTATCTCCGAGGTGCCACAGGGTATCATCCTCGGGTTCAGCAGAATGGCAGCGAGCAACAGTGAACCCCCCGACGATGTGAAGAGCTTTCAGCAAGCCGACTTGGTTCTCTACGTGTCAGACGACCAAGGCCGTCCCCGCTACTTGGCGATTGAGGCCTCATTCACGGTCGCTGGCCGCGACATAGATCGTGCAGTGAGGAACGCTAGTTATTTGACGCGGTACACCGGCCTCCGAGCGGATCCGGTGGTTGCGGGCGTTGAGGTGCTTCCAGAAGCCCAAGCCCGGATTAACAAGAGAGAGGCCTCGCTATATCGCATCGAGCGCCGGGACCTTCAACCCGATTAGGACCCCGAGGCAAACCCTTCAACAACAGGCTATGGCATGTCATCACAATCGACTGACGAACCTAAGGGATGGCCGCGAGATAGTTATACTGGCCCGGGCGGGGGCCTCTACACTGGCCCTGGGGGTGGTGCATACACCGGCCCTGGGGGTGGTGCATACACTGGCCCTGGGGGTGGTGCATACACCGGCCCTGGCGGCGGCCTCTACACTGGCCCGGGCGGCGGCCTCTACACCGGCCCGGGCGGCGGCCTCTACACCGGCCCTGGCGGCGGCCTCTACACCGGCCCTGGCGGCGGCCTCTACACCGGCCCTGGCGGCGGCCTCTACACCGGCCCTG
>VXQP01000037.1:61258-75304 GCA_009838965.1 Chloroflexota bacterium
GGCCCTGGCGGCGGCCTCTACACCGGCCCTGGCGGCGGCCTCTACACCGGCCCTGCTCCCAACCCGTACTACAGCATCATACCGCCAAGGGAGATTTACCTTAGGCACGTGCTGGCATACGGTTACGAAGCTCAGTATCGCCTCTTAAAGAGAGTGTGGGGCCTCTAGGCGAAGGAGTCCGATGGCTTGGCTAAGTCCTGACTAATTGTCCGATGCACATCACCAGCGGCCAGTAGCCAGGAATGAACCTTCCCTTAAGGGCTACACCCTTCTCCTCGCTTATGAGATGAAACACGAAGCGCTCACGTCGCGCGCACACTAGCCCGTCGATGCTCTCTTCTCCACTCGCACGATGAGGCAACCCCATGTCGTTCCGTATCCAGCAAGTATCGTGCTTTTTGGCGCAGGACTGGAACACGCCGCGAGATGGCGTTCACTGCCGTCCTGGAACACTCTGATACTTAGCCGTCCCCACCCTCACGAAGGCGCGCTCCTTCCAGCGGCACAGACATATCCATGGGCCTTTTCCAGTTCAGAACCGACGGCATGTCTCTCGGTCATGCCTTGCCACACGCCGCGACTCAGCTGGCCTCCCTGCAACGCACGTGCATTTCCTCTGTTGTCCTCGGCGAGATGCCACGAGCCGTTGACCTAATGCCGACGGTGGTCTAGCATAATACTTGAATAGCGAGCGGAGGAGAGGTACGGGTATGGTTACGTTCGACAAGGAAGGCGTTTCAGACAAAGGCACCGTTACGGTGGTCATTAAAGGTCGACAGCAAGTGTTTTCTCTTGACGAATTGACACCTGACGGGGAACTATCTTTTGAGCAAGTGGTAGCGCGTGCCTACGATCCGGCACCCACAGGACAAGACATCGTCTTTGAAGTGACTTACTTCAACGCTGCTGGAAGACCGTCTCAAGGAGACCTCGATCCTGGTGAGAAGGTGAAGGTTCAGGACGGAACGGTTTTCAATGTCGACTACACTGATAACTCGTAGCGATGACCTCCGGCGGCTTAGGAATGAGGGTTACGAGGTGGGAGTGCAGGCAAACTACCTTGTTCTGCGGAACATCCCATACGTAAACGAAGGCGGCAACGTTGAGCGGGGCACTCTAGTATCCCGGCTAGCTATGAGCGGGGATACGACCACAAAGCCCGACGACCATGTGGTGTACTTCGACGGAAATCTACCGCACGATTTAAACGGAAGGCCGGTATGGAAAGAGGGCTGTGCCCCAAACGCGCAAGATCTAGGAGACGGGCTCGCAGTTCAATGGATGTTCTCGAGAAAGCCTCCCGGCGGATATGTGGACTACTACGACAAGATGACCCGCTACGTGAGAGCCATTAGTGAACCCGCTGCAGGAATAGACCCTTCAGCGACGCCAAGGACATTCGCAGTGGTTGAGGCGGAGAACGCCGATTCCCCGTTCAAGTATCTGGACACAGCCTCCAGCCGGGCCGAGATTGGCCTCGCCAGTGCGAAATTGAGGATCGGTCCCGTTGCTATCGTAGGACTTGGGGGCACAGGGTCATACATCTTGGACTTGGTCGCAAAGACCCCGGTGCGAGAGATACACTTGTTCGACGGAGATACGTTCCTGCAACACAACGCGTTCCGAGCGCCAGGCGCACCATCCGTTGAACTGTTGAGGAGTGTACCTTCAAAGGCAGAGTATTTTAGAGACTTGTATTCGCCTATGCGCAACCACATCCACGCCCATGGGGCAATTGACGAATCAACAGTAGGTTCCTTGAGGGACATGGACTTCGTGTTCATCGCAGCGAACGCCGCTGCCAGGCGACTTATAGCAGAGAAGTTAGAAGAATTCGATGTACCGTTCATTGACGTTGGAATGGGCCTAGAGCAGGTGGAGGGTTCAGTTCTCGGAATGTTGAGAGTAACTACGAGTACATCTACTACCCGAGTCTTAGCGTTGCAACGCTTGCCTGCCATTACCCCAGAAGCAGACGGCATTTATACCACCAACATTCAGGTTGCTGATCTGAATGCTCTCAACGCATCACTGGCAGTAATCAAGTGGAAGAAAATCTGCGGATTCTATTCCGATCACCAGATGGAGTATTCTTCTGCCTACCAAGTGAACGGAAACGTCTTGACCAACAGGACGTCGGCAATTCTAAGGGACAATGCATAACACACTCCGGCACGAATTCGTTGAATATATGCCTCCCGAATTGGAAGACGGCGTGCTTTACATCTCGGTGCACCTAAGGTTGGCTATGCACCGTTGTTGCTGTGGCTGTGGGAACGAAATCTCTACGACGTTGTCTCCGCGCCGGTGGCGCCTAACATTCAATGGGGAGACAGTTTCTCTATGTCCTTCGATCGGAAACAGACAATTGCCCTGTAGGACTCACTATTGGATTAGGAACAACCGTGTGGATTGGTTACCGCCGTACTCCGTCCACGGAGGCTACGGTATTGATTCCACCCACAGTGTCGCGGATCTCAGGACAAAGCGGGGCCGCAAGGACAAGATAATGCAGATTCTTCATCGACTGTTTGGAAGAATGTGGAGACCACGAAGATAACACTACGGGTCAGAGACTTGTTGCGGTCTATTTTAAACTAAACCTAGGATGCCCTCACTCATGGCACTCAGCTCCTCGTGCGCATAGCTGGCCAGGGTCATCAGATTGCTCCGTACGACTATGCTGTGTGAAGCCGATTGAACACTACAGCATGCTGGATTGAGAATATGTCGTACAGTGCGATATCTGCGAACTGGCTGCAGTTTGCGCGTGTGCCATGATTGCTTCGAGAGCAAGCCGCCAGCACATGGAAGGGTCTGAAGTTCCTCTAGGCTGCCGAAACGCTCGACGCGCCGATGTCGCAGCAGCAGGCAACTACCTATTGAGGGTTACTCACCAACCCCCTGAGTGTGAAGGACAACATTTTGTCGCGAGCGCTATTCTTCGAAGGAACAACCCATCACGCCTTGGTCAATATCAGCCACCTTACTCCGGACCACAACACTTCTCTGCAGAAAGGTAGTACTTCTTGGAGATGTCGGATGCTGCTGAGACGGCCTTGCGAATGGCTTCCGGAATCTCATCGTCTGTCACAGTGCGTGCCAGCGCTTCTCCTATCTGCGGTTTGCTGACCCGGCTACGCAACCGCCGCGAGAACAGGTTTTCAAGAGCTTGGCCCATTCCGTGTTCATCAACGCGCGCATTGGAAAAATCACTTGACTGCCACGAGGATCCATCGTCAAGCGGGAACCATTCTCTTGCAACGCGCAACCACACTTCGTCATCGAAGGCATCTTCAAATTCCTTAGCGCCAACGAAGAAGCCGTTGGTGCCCTCCACCAATCGCATTTCAGAGAGCCACGTATCGTTGATCCTACCGGGGCTATGCCTCGCGTCTCCATCAACGAGAACCACCACCGACCGGTTCAACTGTCTTATGAGGACTTCAACCAACCTCCGAACGCTACCGACGCCGTCCGTGTTGACGAGCGTGATGCCCGCACTCGGCAAGGTTTCGCCGATCATCTTCTTGAATAGAATCGGGAGCGCACGTTCTTCGGTTGGTCCCTCAACGACCAAAAAACACTTCTCGCTGAGAAGCACGGAGTTGCGCATGCCAAGCCCCGACACGAGGTCATCAATGAACACTGCTTCCTCACTGTCTCCGTAGTCAGACGGATTATCTACTCGGGTTCTCTGATTCTCCAAGCGGAAATGACGGAGAGACTGAAGCGTCACTGTATCGATCAGGTTTACGGAGTGAGTAGCAACCACCACTTGCACGTGCGGCAGACTACCTTGCTCATGGATAATCTCGAAGAGTTCACGCTGAGCTTGATAGTCGAGATGAGTATCAGGCTCGTCGTAAGCCAACAAAGTTCCAACGACTTCTACTCCTTCTCCTTGTAAAGTCGCGAGAGTCGCTGCATAGATCGCAAGTCCCACACGCTGTGTCAGGCCTGACCCCGCTTCGTTAAGGTCAATCGATTCTCCGGTGTCCCTTGTAAGCCGCATTTGCACCTGTGGATTGATGCGAGAAAAATCAAAACTCGTGGTGATTGAGACATCATCGATGCCGGGACAATAGCGTCCAATCATTGCCTTAATGGAATCCAATACAGGATCGATGCCTTCCTGGACCTCGGCAGCAATTTCATCTAGCCTTGGCGCGTATGCTTCTGTCGTCAGTAGCCTTTGTGCTTCTCGTGACACCAAACGCCGGACCTGCCCAGGTTGATCCGCAGCATCTTGCGATCGGAAAACAGTGAGACGAGGCAGTTGTGCCGCCGTCTCAGGCGGCAGGGAGACCCAAGCCTCCTGCAGTTCAGCAAGAGGGCGCTGGCTAATCCATTCCATCGCCGCCTCAACGAATGGAGCCTTGCTGGCACCCCCCGGCGATTCGACCCCGGCAGATGCAAACGCCTCTCGAAGTGCTTGAATGGTCATGCTTTCCGGTGGACTGCCAAAATCAGGATGTACGAGGCGCAGAACCTCACGCTGTACGCGGCCCGCTGAGTAGGTAGCTCGGACCTTGATGCATTTATTTTCGTCGGCCGAACTAAACTCGCCAGTCACCGTAATGTTTCGATCGCTAGAAGAGCGTGCCTCCTCGCTGGGCGAGCTACCTTCAAGGAGCATTGAGAGAGCGTCGATAAACGACGTCTTACCGCTGCCGTTCGGTCCGGTGAGAATCGTCAGGCTTGGCTCAAGAGAGGCAGGCGGCAAGTCCTGAAGACAGCGCAGGTTATCAACGCACAGACTCCGAAGCGCTAAACGTGTGGCATCGGGCGCTGCTGGGTTGTTCGCCATCGTCTCCTTCCATAGACAGCATGAGCTAGAGTACACCTACTCCAATCTTGTCCAACCCATTATAAGCGAAGCGGAGGAGGCACTGGTCGAAGTAGATGCGATACGTACAGCTGCATTCGGTGCCCTTGGTTGTTGGGCTATGGCAACGAAGAGCCGCGATACGCGTAGGCCGGTGGCTGGCACCGAATCTCAGGCACGCTTGTAGGATTGCGCCCAGTTACTATCGGGCTGGGAGGATTCCCACTACGGCGCGCCTCAGAGAAGGTGGGAACAAAGACCGCGTGAGGAAGCGGTTGGGAACGGTGGGAATCGGACACCAAAGCATACGCTTCACCGTACGCAGCAGTGTAGGGGGCCACCAGAGGGGACGCCATCCAAGGCAGGAGGCTGAAGCAGTCTAGACAACGGCTGGCGTGGTGGAGCGATGTTCCCTAGGCGTCCACGAGTTCAGCAACGACCCCTAATGACATCATGCTACAATGCCAAACGTGAAGCGGGTCAACAAGAGGTCGCTTGCGACAAAAGGGCCGGAATGGAAGCCTGACAGCGCGACCAAGAGCCACACCACCACATATCTAGGGAGAAGCTGATGCCGTCATCCAACTACGCCCTAATTCGCCAAGCTATCATCGATAAATGCCAGGTCGTTGCAGTCTACCAGGGTCATGAACGTGAAATGTGCCCCCATGCCATTGGCCTCAAGGATGACAGAGAGCAAGCCTTGTTTTGCCAATTTGGTGGATACAGTGGGAGTGCCGGAGTAGTCACTCCAGACTCACGGCTATGGCGGTGCCTCTTTATCGATGAACTGTCCGACGTGTCGGTAAGACCGGGGCCTTGGTACACCATCGACAGGCATACACAACGGCAGACTTGTGTTGACGTAGTTGACGTCGAAGTGGACTGGGCTACACCGTGATGCCGTATGTCCTGTGCGCAAGAGCCGTTTCCTGGCGCCCAAGCAGGCATTTCGTTTACGGACACCGCTTAACTCCGTCTCCTTCCATATGGCCAGTGCTGTCCATGGCTTGATGCGAATAGGTCACCGTCAGTGAGGAGTCGCTCGACGCAGTTACGCCTGCTACAGCAGCTGACTGGTCGGATCAGACGGAGTTCATCCTCCCCGCCGCATTTGCGATCGTTCCAGTAGGTGGCAGCATTCTAAATCCCCACCCGGTCAGCCAGCCGGACCTACGACTAAGGCACCGAGCACTTCTCTTCTAGGTTTGCCCGCCCTTGCGTTTGCACCTTCGTTTTCTACGGCAGGAACGCTAATTCGCGACAGCACTCCCTCAAGACCCTCCAAAAAGCTTAGCGAAAGTATCTCCGACCGAGCGTAACCCATCCAAGCCTGCCAGAGCGCCTAGTCCTTGGAATACTAAAGCAATGCCTCCTAGGGCAAACAGGGTAACGACAGGTTTCATGACTTCCTGGACGAACTCTCCGGGGTTCCTCCAGTCTCTGTCTGAACGAAATGACCATAAGGAGTACGATAGGACGACAGCGGACAACCCCACGGACGCAACTGAAATGGCTAACCAGACATCCGATTTACCTGCTAGCAACAGGAGGAGCAATCCGAGGACGAAAAATATTGTGCTAATCACCAGCAAGAGAAGCGTGGCGCTTTCCGTTATGCCTCTTTTCCTGCACCATTGACGCGGTCTCAATCGCCAATTCTCACAGAGACGGCGCATGCATTTTCTGAGGCTTGCTTGCTCAGTCGCCTCTTCCGATACGACATCATGGGGCTTACTGAGCTTAACGTCCTGCTTCGGTTTAGATCGAAATAAGAGCCGGCATGAGCCATGCAGACTCCTGAATAGAATGAAGAAGAACATCACAGCTCCCCCATAGAACAAGACCGGGGACCATGTCTCGCCATGGATGAGTTCCGGGACTGATAGCCAAGTGAAGAAGAATGCGACTAGGACAAAAAACCCTAGGAACGGCACTACGGGTGGGGCTGCTCGAAGTACTGGATGTCGGAAAGGCGGCACCATCGAAGCCAACGCAAAGACGAATGATGAAAGGAAAAGGGCAGCGGTGCCCGCCAACTGAACGAAGCCTGCAAGAGTAGGAGACATCACGTTGAATGGGAATTCGTAAGTGCCGTCTGGCTGTTGCCAAGACTGCGCTATCAACAGTACGCCTACGAAGGCTGTCACAGCGTTGCTAGCAAGCCAATCATTCTTAAGTTCTGTTGTGTCCATCTTCTCCTCAGCGTTTGACATGGGAACCGCTTTGCTGAAGTAGGCCTCCCCGTATTGTAGTCCTTCCCCGGCGAGCGATGATGTGCCTCATCACTTCTCAGGACATTCTGGACCTGGAGCCAAGTTTCCCCATTCCAGCAGGAATCGTCTCAATGGATCCGCAATCAAACCACTAAGCAGCACGCCCACTAGGGTTAATGATACTGCCGACCAGACTTGCCCAAGTTCAAGCATGCCAGGGGCGGCAACCGCGACTAGGATGACAGGTAAGGAGAGAACAATCATTGCGAGAGCCTGCATTCCAGGACCACCGCTTCTATGATTCTTCCGTTCTTGAGCAGTATTGAATACCCACGACGCTATCGGTGTCCAGATAACACCGCCGAAGACAACCACCGGTAGCGGTAGGAGCAAGAGAGTGAGGAAATCGCTTTGTCCAATCAATGCAGCTATCCAATAGACCATCATCACAGCCAGTGCAAGCATCAAGCCGGCCAGCAACAGCCAATTGCGGCGCATAAGTTTCCAGACCAGCCATGCATAGGGAAGTGAAGCCAGAAACAAGACCACGTTGGCCGCCAAAACGGACCAGTTGAACTTATCGCTCAAGACAAGGAGCAGAGCCAGCCCGATGAAAGACATAAGCCAGAGCGTCTCCTCATTGCCTTGCCACGTTCTTAGTGAAGGGTGAAAGCCTATGGGAACCAATGCGATAAGCAAGCTTACAATAGTACGAGTGTACAAGTCATCGAATAGGCCAAAACACCAAATCAGTACCTCGAAGATTACGCAGCAAAACACGGTGAGCAGGAAAGAACGAATCAGGTGAGGGCGGAATACCTTGTAAGCCCTCCTAAGGATCGCGAATGCCATAGCCCTCCATTACCATGTGCGATGCAGTAGCTGACGCCAAGCCAAGCTCAGTCAGATGCTAAGTCTTCTTGGATGTAATGTGCTAGTGGCTCGGTCTGCCTGAAGGCTAGGCGGCTAGCGTCTAAGCGTTGGCTCTTGCCTGGATGTGAGTGCATCGCGCCATCAGTTCTTGGAACGACTCGGAGTCGCCATGAAGCATCCCGGAGTGAACCATCCCTTCGTAATCATCGGCGAGCGCATCATACGCTTCACCACTTGGAGTGAGGCGAAGGTGGCCTGATACTGCTGCTTCGTAGTCTATCCACTCTCCATCAGAGCGCTTTTCACGGAAGAACGACTCCTTGTATTGGGCAACCGTTTGCGCGAGAGCACGGTCAACCAAGGCCGTCTCCGCATAGCCTGTGTCGTCCAACCGCACAAGATCATGCCAGTGCCGAGAGTGCCGCTCACCTCTACCCTTCTGCCGCTCGCAGAAGACATGTATGAGTGTCGCCTTCTCCCAGAAGGTGCGCTCAGGGCGCATGACGAACGGCGAGGCGGAGGGGAATGCAACATCCGGAATGAACCAAGCGGCGTCGCATTCGATGATGCGTCTCTCGTGCGGCTCTCCAGTATCGAGCCCTCCGAACTCGACCATGACCTCTGGTCTCACCACGCGATAGTCATCGAACAGCGGCTGGTAGACTACGTATATCTTCTCTCCGACCAGACGCACACGAGCAGACCCGCCTGCTTCGCCCAGCCCGTCTTCGATGATTGGCAGCGCGTCGTTCTGAACCCAATCATTCAGCCTGCGCGCAATCTCCTTACGCACGTTGTCCCTCCTGTTGCGGCTGGCGTTCGGTAGGTCCTCGCCCGCCAGGTCAGGAGCCAGAACGCGGATGTCGTGAGTGATGTCGAGGTCCTCGGAGAATCGCTGTATCGCCTGGTACCCCTTCGAGAGCGACGTGCCGCCCTTGAAAGTCAGGTGTTCGCCAAGGGAGGAGTTGAGGAGCGCCTGTAGCGTCAGCACCACCCAGACGTCCTTCTCCAAGAGGTATGCCGGCCGACCGGTCTGGCTGGCGGCGACTTCCAGGGCGTCCCTCCGGTCGGCCTCCGTCAGTTCGAAGAAGGAGGTATCAGCCATGGGCCAGCATGGCATTCAGAGGCTTGGTGATCCATTCAGGCATCCGGTGCCGTGCATTGCCCAATTCGTCGAAGTCCGAGGCGGGGACCGTGCGCCTGATGGCTTCCAGGTTCTCTTCCACCGCTTGAGGACCCAGCCAGACGAGAGCGCGTATAGCCGCCCCCGCGAACCGGTTGGGGGCCGCCAGTTGCCATCGCGGCGCGTGGTGCAGTCGTACTACCTGCCTGCCGAAGCGCAGTGTGCGGCTCGCACCGGAGGTTAGATAGACAGGGTGTACCTGCATTTGGGTCGTGAGCCCCAAGGCATTGGCTGAAGCGCCGCCGCTGGGAACGATAGTCTCGCCCCAGAGCTCCGAGAGCGAAGCGAGGACCTTTTCGACAGAAGGCGAGCGTTGGCCAAAGCGCGTCTCGACCGGCAGAGCGTAGATGCCCTGGCAGATGCGCAGGAGCCTCCCGGAACGCGCCAATCGGGACAACGCTTGATCCACGGCAGCCCTGTTCCCTAGGTGGAGCAGCGTAGCGGGGAAGAGCAGCGCACCCTCGGGCAGCACCGCCGCATGGTTCATTATCCGGTGAGGCAAACTCGTTGCGTTCATCTCCGTTGCTCTCATGGCATCACCGCTATGTCAGAAATATAGATGATTATCTGACAGAATGTCAATCTACTCTAGGGATTCTGCGGCTGCAGCAGCTCGCGGAGCGACTACGCGGAGGCCGCCACGAACAGACCCAGTACTGGCAAGTTCAGCGACATGCACGGTAGGGTTTGAGGAGGAGCGAGAAAATGTCGAGAGACTACCATGTAGAGCGGGACGCAATCATCCGGAGGTGGTACGGCAACAATCCACAACCTAGGAACCCCAGGCCCTGCAGGGATTGGGCAGGAGGCCCCATCACCCCAGCCGACTGTCTCGGTATCCCTATGCAGGTGAACTCTCCCTTCAGACCCTTCGGGCACTGCATGGTCTGGAAGTACGGCCTGAACCGGGACGGCTACGGCACCCTGACCGTCGAAGGGAAACAAGTACTGGCCCATCGAGCCGCCTTCATCCAAACCCGGGGGTATATCCCTGAAGGTATGCAGGTCAACCACCTCTGCAATCGCCCGTACTGCGTTCAACCATCCCACCTTTACGCCGGCACCACTCAGGACAACAAGGACGACTCTCTGATCTTCGGCAGAGAAAGACTGCTCCACGCACCGTGGATACTTCTCTCGCCGGGCAGGACGGAAATCAACGACCCCCTCCTCCTAAGGCTGCTTGAATCCAACCGCTACGATGGGACAGAGCCCTGGCAACCAGTAGTGCAACCGGCACAGATGCCCTTGGAGGAGTTCAACTGCCCACAGCACGACTTCGCAATCACGATGTTCAGTGGAGAGACCAAGATATGCCGGATCTGCGAGGTCTCCGAGGTGGAAGAGGAGACACTTGACGAGTTTGGAACACCATCTCTGATCGCAGAAATCTGTCCTGCCTCTCAGACCGTACTCTCTATCCTTGAGAAGATAGTAGCCTCTGGGTTCGTTGAGGAAAGCCATAGGGAAACACGACAGAGGGCTTACCATCGAAGCCGTCAAGGCTTCGGGGTAGGGTCTCACGACCTCCGAACCTGTGTGTGCGACTACTGCGCCCGGGACCGAGCGGTCTTTCGCGCCGCCATCCGGTCCCAACTGACGACGGAGGAATCAGCGCTCTTGGACATCTGTGACCGGCTGGAACCACACATCACCGCCATCCTCGAAGAGGCGTCCGGCGGGATGACGGAGGAATGGGGAAAGGCGGCGCGGTTGAGTGACGAGCAGGCACAGGCTTTGAAAAGGCACCACAAGGACTGCGCCAACACGAAGGCTGAGTTGGTCAGGGCATCGAGGGCATTGGAGGGTGAGTTCGGATTCTTGCTGTACGCCATAAGCACGTTCAACAACCGAGAGGATATACTCGAAGACGAAACGTTCCGGTTGATTATGTCTCGCTGGAGCTTCATTCGGGTGAGGCAGGAGGATGAGAAACCCATCCAGGACACGATTCTGCTCGCGGTCGACGAAGCGGTCAACAAGATGGCTCTGGCGTGGGAGCGTGAAACCGATGAAATGACGAAGCCATACCTCGAGAGCAAACCGGAGCTCCATCAAGGCGTCAGATTGCTGGCACAACTGCTGGCGAGGAAACGGGTCTTCGAACACCTGAGGTACGAGCTACTCGGCAGGAACAGCTTCGGCGAGCAGTACCCACATCCCCACAGCTATTGTGCTGCCAGCATAAGGGCAACTGGACGGGTGCAACGCTTTCCAAGAGAGTTCGAGGAGGGCATCGGGTACATGCTAGGTAACGTCTAAGGACCCATGGCATCAGGCCTCGGGAGCACGCCAAATCCCTCGCGTGCCGGCCACCCACGCCTCACGCCTAGCTCTGCCATCCCCTTCGGCAGTTGCCTCTGCGGTTGTTGATAAACAGGTCAAGGCCGTCATCTGGCCAAGGGGTCTTGTCCTTCCTCAGGTACGCCCTGCAAATCTTCGGCATGACTCTCCTGGCTAAACCACTTCGAGGCCATCTATAGATCACTGCATAGGGATCACTGCCGCCGGTGTTGCGCCATAGCCTGGGCGGAATCAGCCGAGGATTCCGGTCTTCTGGTCTCCTCCAGTAATCAGGGTGGTGTGGCAAAAGGAGACCCATCAGTCCGCATCTCTGGTTGCGCCGCCTGTCAATTATGCTGGCGGAGATCTCCCAGTCGACATGCTTGCGCTGCCATGTGCAGGGACCTATCAGGACGATAGTCACTATAGCGTCCGATATGTGGTCGTCTCGGATTCTGCGACGCACTTCGTCCAGAGGGAGATTCGGGTCGTGAATGTCTCCCGGGCTGACGGACTTGTCTATAGCCTTGCTGCTCAAGGCCTGCACCAAGCGGTCCTTGTACTCTTGGTCCCCCTCATGGTAGTAGCTGATGAAGACCTTGGGTGTAGGAACCTGACTCATGGCAACGCCTCCGCCGGTGAGCCCGCCGTGAGTATGAGCTGCCAAGCTAGAACGACTGTCACGATGACCAAGGGATAGAACAGCCATATTGAAACGGAGCCGAGACATCGTCCGACCAGCTGTACGCCCATCCCCGTCGGAACTACCCGATATACGTCGTCGGGCTCCAGCTCGTTCCGGTGCAGCTTGGCAACGAACGCGTTCTGAGACCTGATGAAAGCTCGTTCTAGGGCCAAATAGTAGGAGTCCAAGAACAGGAACAATAACATTGGGACCAAGGCTATCAGGGCATGCTGCGGCTCCCCCGTCCGGGCGACTAGAACCAGCACAGCGGCTACCAAGGTAACACACCACACCTTGCAGGAACGGCTGTTCTCTGCCATCCGGCCGATTACACCCTGCATCATGGTCAGGTGTGCCTGAACGGCTGGAGAATTCTCGTTCAGAGGTTGGTTGTCAGCCATAATGATTCTCCCTTCTCAATACTTGCCTCGAATACGGATGGCCTCCTCGACCCAGTCAGAGATGTTGTCCTTTATGTAAGCGTACACATAGGTACTGAGCTTGTACGGAGGGTCGTACGTATGCACTATGTTCGAGAGCCTTGTCCCGTCTACGCTGAGTCGGTAGAAGGGGTTTGCTCCCTTTGCGGACTGGTCTCCGCTTACATTCTTGAGGTTATGGATGTGTATGCCGAGTAACCCTTTCCCATCATTCCAAGCCTTCTCTATCTCATAGTTGATCCACTTCCGCCCCGAGGTGTTGCTACCGACCAAGACAATCGCACAAGACCTACCAGACATCTGACTATCGATCCATCTTCGGATTGCGGAATCTCCGCCACGTGTGATGGATTCCCAATCATTGTCCGAAACAGGCGCATTACCCTCGACCATACCCATATTCCTTATCTGGGCTGCGCGCCAATTGTCGGGCTTGTAATGAAAACTGAAGAATGTTCGTCGAGTGACCATCTCTCTCTTCCTCCTCCCCCGCCGTAGCGAGATTGCCAGTGTTCCCTGGCAAGTCAGTGCAGGCCAAGGTTAGACCCTAGCAGAATGTTGGCGAAGCGCCCAAGAGGGCACTCATTCGCTTGTCAATGGTTCCAAGGGAGAGCTATCTGGTTGGCTTGGCGTGGACACTCTGCTCGTACATCTCGATGATGCGCCTGACGCTCGGATACACTTGAAGCGGTTCTCTGCCGTCCCACCACCGGAACGAGTCCAACTCACGGTCGTTTAGCCTCGGCTTGCCGCCAGCGAGCACCAAGACGACCTTGTGGCGGTTGACGCTGTCAGGACTCTCGTAGTCAAAGAGACGTTCGGCCTTGTACGCTCTGATACCAAGCTCTTCGCCGACCTCTCGGCATGCGGCCGTCAGGGCTGCTTCCCCGCGGTTAATGCCACCGCCAGGCAGCGAGTATCTCTGACGGCCTCGGTCCCTAACCACGAGGTACTTCCCCTCTCGCACTACCAGCGCGGTAGCTCGTTGACGCTTGCGGTTCGCCATAATCACACTCGATGGCATCGACCTTGTGCTGCATAGTGGCGAGTATACAGGGAGAACTCTCTAGGGAGAGTGGCCACGGTAGGAGGCGGCCCCCAGACGGTGATCTTCACCGGTCACGGGGGAGACGGCTCCCTCGAACGTCTTGTCGTATGCGTTCGTTCATCAGTTCTCCCTCGCTTAAATGCCAAAGGGGCGCACATGCGGATGTCCGTCCAAGAAACCCTAGGTGGATGGCTCTCTCCCGTACGTCATGCTCCAACGTCTCACGACAGCCAGGTTGGCAGTCACAGATCCCGCGGGGCGTGAATTCCGATTTGCGAAGTTTCCGGTGCAGCCCAGCAACCTTTGCCTTCGAGGAACCATTGCCCACACAAGATGCGAAGGCCTCGACACATCCTGTCGCTCCGTAGGGCAGGTGGGGGGGGCGGGGGGGGGGGCCGGGCGCGCGCCCCCCCCCCCCCCCACCCGAATAGAACCCCCGCCACACCAACAACACCACCACTCGCAGGAGACGAGTATCGGATGACGCAAA
>VXQP01000037.1:75314-80058 GCA_009838965.1 Chloroflexota bacterium
AACTTCCTCACACCCTCTCCCAATCCCCACCCCATACGCCCCCCCCCCCCCCCCTCGCGGGGGGGGGGGCGGGGGGGGCCGCGGCGGGGGGGCCCCCCCCCCCCCCAACCCAGCAAGCCGACCTTGGTAAGCGACGCCCCGGCCTCAGAACAGCCTCAGCGTCTCGGCCTGCTGTTGAGCTGCCTCTCCCACTGCGACTGTAGGCTGTGCTGACCCCTGACCGCGCCGGGCCTGACGCCTGGCCGGAGGAGCGGGTCTCACGTGAGCCGGGTATTTGGGTTCGTCTTCCCACTTGGCTCTCGCCCTTCCGGTCACCGCGGGGACCTCCTGCGCCAGCCCCGACAGGTCACGGTCGTCGAACGACTCGATGTGCGGGTCCGACTTGGGTTGCTGCACGCCGATCGTGGCCCTGCCTCCCTTGATGGATACCACCACCTTCAGCTCCTCGGATGGAGCGGTTTGCTCTTCGTCGTTGGATCCCTGCGGTTCCTGTGCGACCTCCCCGTGGGAGTGTTCCTCTTCGACGACTGCGACAGTCGCGTCCCCCGCCACATCGGCGAAGGGGCTGTCGTCGGCGCTCGGGGCGTCCGAGCGGGCTGTTTCCGTTCCGATCTCGTCAGGCATGGTCTCTCCTTCCCTGTTCTTCTCCGGCGCACGTGAAGGTAGCCAGTGGCTAGGCCGCCTTCCTCGACGACTCTCTCTTGATCTCACCGAGGGTCTTCGGCTCCCAGTAGAGATCGCGCTCCACGGCGGGAACCTTGCCGAATACGGTCGCCTCCGCCAGTTCGGTGAGGTCGAAGTAGCCGAGTTCGGTCACGAACCCCTCGACGAGGCCGAAGCACAGCCCCGTCTCGGCCTCCCATTCGGTGACGTACCAGCGCCAGCCGTTGTACGGACTGAACAGCTTCACCCTGGCGACGACGGCGTCGTAGTCCTCGACGTCCTCGTTTTCATACAGGGGCGGGATCGTGTCGGCGAGCTCCTTCGTCATGAGCTTGTGTCTGCGGTACCTGTTGTGGTTATACTGCCATATCGTCGTGGTTCCGTTCTCGTCAGACATGGTTTCTCCTTGTTCTTCCTTCTCAGGGTGGATTCGTGAGGGCCTACCCCTCGGACGAAGGTGCGGCATCGGACCCCAGCACCCGCACCACCGCCTCCGGGGTGGCGTAGGCAGGGGTGACCGTGCCCAGGTCCATGTCCAGGTAGAGGCCCATGAAGGGGCAGGAGCCCGCCACCATGCGGCGGACCACCTGTAGCACCAGGGAGGCCATCATCTGGTTGATGGTCGGGTCCTGGTCGGTGAGGTCGAGGGCGGCCGCGCAGTCCACGTCCGGAGGCGTGGTCGGCACGGCCGTCAGCAGGTCGGGGCGCTGCAGGGTGGGTGCGGGCAGCAGGTAGCAGGTCTCACCCGCGAAGGCGGGCTCTTCCCACTCGTCCGCGTCGGCGACGTTGCCAATCAGGACCTGCCCCCAGTTGGTGTCGTTGCCCGCGTCGATGAGCCACCGGCGCGGGCCCCCAGGCAGGGACTCCGCCATCGCCCTCCGCGCGGCCGCGTTGTCGGCGCAGCCGATGATCAGACAGTCTCCGTACGCTGGAAGGCCGGGGTAGCGGTGCCCGTAGGCGTGGGAGCCGGACTCCCGGAACGGGTAGACCGAGTAGCCGACGGGTCGCCGGTATGCCCGTGCCAGCCGGTCCGCGAGGGCCTTGCTCTTGAACTCCCGCACGTCACTGGCGTAGAAGTTCTGGCGGAGCAGGTTGTGAGGCTCGACCCGGTCGTGGTCGACCAGGACGATGGTGGCCTCCCGGCCCTGGAAGAGGCGGCAGAGGCCCTCGGCGACGAAGCCGCCTGTCCCGCCGCAGCCGACCACGGTGATCCACGGCCGGTCGAGCAGGAATGCGTTGTCCAGGTAGTAGGGCATCCTCAGTCACCTCCATATCGTTGGGATGATGTCCAGCGGTGATTCCGACTCCTCTCCGGCAAGCCGGACGTCAGGGGCCGGGCCATCGAACACCTGCGACCACTCAACCGGAGCGAAGTGGCCGTAGACGCCCACCCGGAGACGCAGCTCGGGCCGGGCGGAAGCGACGCGTCCCGCGACGCCATAGATGCGGAAGCCCTGCTCGTCCCGGTCGTCGGTGGCCGAGAAGAAGGCGGGGAGTCTTCCGTGCGAGTGGAACTCGGCGACCACCCCTGCCGGGGGCTGGTACGCGAGTCTCGTGGCCGTACCGGTCTGGGGAGGGACCACCGGCCGGTAGGCGTGGCCGTCCCAGCGGACGGCGAAGAAACGTTCCGTGTGCGGCGCGTCCTGGAACCAGAGCAGGCCCGCCTCGAGGAGGCGGGACGGGATGCGGCCGTGGGGCAGCGTCACCTTCTCGGCCACGGGAGCGAGCCCGCGCACCGTGCAGGGGGCGATGAGTAGGCGTGCCGTCAGGTGGGCGCTCTCGGACTGGACGTAGACCCCGCCCGAGCCGAGCACGTAGTCGTAGCCGATCCCCTGGATGCCGGCGAGCCCGGCGGGGTGATTGACGAGGTGGCCCACCGGCCTCGGCGGGGCGTCAGCGGTAGCCCCGTCTCCCCTCGGAGACCGCCATGACGTGGGCCACCGTACACTGGGGAACCAGGTCCTCCATCGGGTATTCACTCTCTCCATCGAGCTCCTCCCATAGCGCGTGCAGGTTGTCGGGGTGCTTCTTCGAGCGGTCGTGGGTGTCGCCGGTGCCGGAGAAGAAGGACTGGAAGAACGACTCCGGTATCAGACCGACGTCGTCGGGGTACCGGTGGCTGCCGGGACACGTCCTCCCGTCGCGGAAGACGTTGAAGGCCGGCATCCGGTAGAGCTGCTGCTCGGGGTCGGACGGCCTCTCCGTTGCGGCGTAGGCCCAGGGCGCGCGGCCCGGCGAGCAGACGAAGAGCAGTCCCGGCATCGGGATCCGGAGACGGGCGGGAGGCTTGAACGCCTCCCGTTGCAGGGCCACCGGCCAGACCTGCGGCGGCCTCCAGAGGCCCACGACCTGCCCGGTCTCGCCCTGGTTCCACCAGAGAGCGTCCGCGGGCAGCAGCCCGGAGGAGAACCCCAGGTGCTGCGTGAGCACGCTGGCGATCCCGTCCGCGGAGACGGTCCTGACCCAGGCCGAGCCGCTCTCGAAACAGCGCAGCAGGATGGTCTCCTCGTAGACCTCCAGCTGCATCTTCAGGTCGTCCCTCGGAGCATCATGCACGCCTGGCAGGGACCACCCGCTGACGTCGACGTCATCACTCATGTTCGGTTTCCTCCTTTTCCTCTATAGGGAGCCGCCCCAGGACGAACTCCAGCATCACGGCGAAGCGGTGAGGGAGGTCCTCCTCTAGCCAGTCGGTCAGCCGGCCCACCGTGTCCATCAGGGCCATTGCCTCGCCCCACACACCGGTGGCCTCCGCGATCAGGTCATCGTCCCAGGGGTCGCAGAAGCCCCCGTAGTCTTCGTCGTAGCTGGCGTCGAGGAAGAAGTTGTCGGTCTCGGCCCAGATCCACCTCGCCGCTCGCGCCGCCCCCTCGAACGGCGTCCCTTCGAGCGCCCCGGTGAGGACGTCGAGGGGTATGCCGTCTCCGGGTATGCGCTGCAGGGTCTCCTGCGGGATGCGTTCGGCGGCGGACTCCAGCCACGCCACCCGTATCCCGTCCGGCTCCACGTAGAAGTCCTGGGGCGGCCTGGCGCTCCTCGCCAGGGCCGAGAGCCCGTCGCGGTAGCCGTTCCACATCTCGTGGATGCCGTCGTAGCCGAAGCCGAACAGGTCGAAGGGGATGCCCCTTCGCAGCCACGACCACGGCGGCTCGTCACCGTCCTCCCAGAAGAAGTCCAGGTAGGGGGAGTAGAGCGGGAAGTGCCGCTCCTGGAAGAGCCGGGCAAAGCTCCCCACCCGCTCGCGCGTGTCGGGGGCCGCGAGCACCGCCTCCGCCTCATCGGGAAAGAGACGACGCACGAGGTCCACGAACCACGCGTAGTCGTCGGCGTAGCCGATCAGGGTGACCAGCTCCCGCAGCGACGGCGGACGCCGCAGGAGCAGTTTGGCCAGGTCGCTCAGTCTGAGTGGGGCAGCAGCTTCCATCGGATCGCACTCGAGAGGCGGCGCGTGGTCGACGCGTAGTCCTGCGCCTGCGCGCAGGCCAGCTCCACCTCCGATTGCCGTGCGGCCGCGGCGTCCAAGTCGAGGGAGCCGTCGGGCCGTGTGAGCTCCGCCGTGAGCTCGACGATCTTCAGGTCTGCCGGCGGAACCGCCGCCAGCAGACCGGCAAGCGTCCTGCTGTCCATCACGACCTTCGCCCGCGGCCGGACGAAGGCGTGGGCGCCCTTGGTTCCTACCCGCCGCTGGAACTCGTAGATCGTGTCCTCGCCGCGCTTCGTCTCCTTCACTGAGGCGTTGGCGATCTCCCCGTAGAAGTCGGCGAGCGTCGCCTTCACCTGCTCGACGGTCATCTGCGGATCCGGGTCGGGGAACTCCCTGTCGTCGTAGACGAATACTCTGGCCATGTCCTCACCTCCTGTGTTCCTTTCCGGTGTGCTTCGTTCCCATTCGCGGGAAGGCCGCCGCGAACCCCGCGGCGGCCCCTCCCGTGCCCTACGCGGCTTCGCGCTCCCGCTCCATGCCGAGCGCCCACTCGAACATGGAGAGACTCGCGGGTTGAGGCTTGCGGCTGCGGCTTCTGGGCTTCACCGGCCCATCGGCCATGAACTCGGCCCAGGAGAACAGCGTCTGCTGCGGCTC
>VXQP01000061.1 GCA_009838965.1 Chloroflexota bacterium
ACCCCTACCCCAACGCCAACGTTCACTCCGACTCCCACCCCTACTCCAACCGCCACTCCGACGCCCACGCCATCGCCGACGCCATCCCCGACACCGACGCCGTCCTTCTTCAGGGGTAAGACGATAACTCTGATGGTGGGGGACAACGCCGGGGGCACCACCGACGCGCACGCCCGCTACATGTCGATCAGATTGCCGGAATTCATCCCCGGGAACCCACGCATCGAAGTCAGGAACCTGACTCCAAACGTGGCAGAGCGCAACTTCGTCTGGAATGCGGAGCCGGACGGCCTGACGCTTGCGCTGGAGGCGACACCCGGCGTGCTCGAACAGTTCACGACGCAGGCGCAGTTCGACATGCGCGAGGCAACCATGATCGGCGTCACCTCAGGCAGAGAAGAGGCGTGGTTCATCCGCGGCACGCTGTCCTACAACTGCATCGAGGATGCCTTCGGTGCGCCCTTCCCGGACCTGACTATCGCAGTTGACGCGCGGACGCCCGCCGACCTCGGCTCGAACGTTGCCGTGGGCTGGCTGGCCGATGAGTTGAACATACCGTTGAGGATGCGGCGAGTCCCCGTCGCAGCCACGTCCGAGCAGTATAGGATGATCGAACGCGGTACCGTGAACTCCTGGGTATCGCGCTCGGTCTGGAACCAATTACCGATCACACGGCCCGGCTGGGTCTCGAGCGGCTTCGTGCGGCCATTCGCCGACCTCTCAGCTCCGGGGGTCGACATCGGGAACAACGGAGAGGGCGATTTCCATTGCCCGAACGTCCATGACACTTACGTGGACAACCTTGACGACCAGGCACTGTGGCTTGCGATGCGGCCGGACTTGGCCATGTCGTACAACCTCATTGGTCCGCCCGGGATGTCCGCCGGAGTGACTGAGGCGTTGCGGGACGCACTTGCGTCGGCGATGGCGGATACGAGGTTCGCCTCCAACATGGAGAACTTCACGGGCATCAGGAACCGCTTCACCGACGGCGCGACCGCCCAGCAAGACCTGACAGATACCGTGAACGCCTACATCCGGTACAAGGGCCAGGTCGACCTGATCGCACGCGACGTATTCAACAAGTACGTCCGATAGCCTGACTGCCCCGCCTCACTCCTGCCCGAAGTGCGGCATGACATGCTCCGCGAAGAGCGAGAGCTGCTCCTTGAACTGCTCGGCGGGCATGCCCTCCGGCCAGCGGAACATCACCTGGTCGAGGCCGGGGAACTCTGCCTCGTACGCCTTCAACTCGCGGATGACCAGCTCCGGTGGGCCGCACAGCCACGCGCGCTGCCTCACGCCCTCCTCTATCGTCGGCACCCTTGCGGGCGCGCCGGGGGTGCCCCACGGACGGCCGTCTTCGTCGACGTAGCGCACGAAACCGAACGGCGCGAACCACTTGTACGCCTCGTCGTGGTAGGGGCGCACTTTCTCGACCGCCTCCTCGGGCGTCGGCGCGATGGACATCGCGACCCCGAGGCAGAGGTCCTCGCCGAGCTCCAGGTCCCGGCCCGCCTTTGCAGCCTCTTCCTGGTACGTGTGGAATATCTCCCGCGCCAGCCGGTCGCCGTTCTGCGTGATCATCCCCTTGATGCCGTTCTGCGCCATGAAGGGGATGGAACGACCGCTGGCTATCGCCTGCCATATCTCCACCGGCTGATGGATCGGACGCGGCACCAGCGTCACCTCGGTAGGTTCATAGCCGCGGAACTTCTGCGGCGCCGGGATGGTGTAGTGCTTGCCGTGATGGCTGAACGAGTCCTCGTGGAACGCCTTCATGATGACTTCCATCTGCTCCTCGAACAGTTCGCGATTGGCGTCCTGGTCCAGCAGCGGAGCGCCGAGCGTTTCGACCTCGCGGGTCTGGTAGCCGCGCCCCACGCCGAAGACCACGCGGCCGTCGGTCATGATGTCGGCCATCGCGAAGTCCTCGGCCATCCGGATGGGATGCCAGATCGGGCTGACGTTGAAAGCGCAACCGAACTTGAGGCGCTCCGTCCGCGCCGCCAGGTACGTTCCCCACAGGATGAGGTTCGGGATGACCTCGTAGCCCTCGCGCTGGAAGTGGTGCTCCGCGCCCCAGAGCGTGTCGAACCCGAGCTTGTCCATGTGCTGCGCCACGTCCAGCGACATCTGGTACGCCTTCACGATCTGCTCGTTGGAGAGATGCCGCTCGTCCGGCGGAGTGCCCCCAAGCCCGACGTTGTCCAGTTCTGTGAAGCCGACGTAGAGGACGGAGAACTTCGTGATCATCGCCACCTGCCTCGTGCGGGATAGCGCGGAGGATACCAGAGAGGCGGGCAGGTTTTGGTTACAGGCGCGCGACCCGTGGAGGGACGCGCTGCCGCTCCCGCTCGATGAAGGCGATGACCTCGTGTGCAGCTTCCTCCAGCCCCCCTGTCTCGTTGACGATGACGGCGTCGAACCACGCGGCGTCGCGCATCTCCTGCCGGGACGTCTCGACACGCAGGGCCGTCTCCTCAGCCGACTCGGTATCGCGGCTGCGCAGGCGGCGTTCGAGCTCCTCCAACGACGGCGGTGCGACGAAGATGAGCAGTGCCTCCGGCGCAAGCGCGCGGATCGAGGCCGCCCCCTGTACGTCCGTCCGCACGATGGCGTCGCGTCCCTCGGCAAGCGCCTCGCGCACCGGCGCCTTCGGCACGCCGTAGAGGTTGCCGTACACCTCCGCATGCTCCAGCAGTTCGCCGCGCTCCAACAGTTCCAAGAACTCCTCGCGCGTGTGGAAGAGGTGGTGCACGCCGTGCTCCTCGCCCGGACGCATCGCCCGCGTCGTGGCGGTGATGGCCCAGAACACCTCCGGGCGCAGCTCCCGCACACGGGCGAGCATCGCGTCCTTGCCGACGCCGGACGGACCGGAGACGACGACGAGCAGCGGATGCGGTTCGGCGGTGCTCACCGTGGACCGCGCCTCACGGCTACGCGCCCTCCCCCAGCGAGCCGAGGTCGTCCCAGAACGTCGGGTAGGAGACGGACGCCGTCTGCGCCGACTGGACCGTCGTCTCGCCCGCCGCGACCAGTCCTGCGACGCCCATCGTCATCGCGATGCGGTGGTCGGCGTACGTCCGGTGCGTCGCGCCCTGAAGAGCGCGCCCGCCCGTGATGCACAGGCCGTCGTCCAACTCTTCGACCTGGGCGCCTGACCGCAAGAGTTCCACACGGGAGGCCATCAGCCGGTCGCTCTCCTTCACACGCAGTTCGGAAGCGTCGCGGATGACGGTCGTGCCCTCGGCGAAGCAGGCGGCGAGCGCGAGCACCGGCACCTCGTCCACAAGGCGCGGGATGAGGTCGCCTCCGATCTCCGTTGCGCGCAGGCTGCTCGATCGCGCCACGAGGTCGGCGACGGGCTCGCCGCCTTCGGTACGCTCATTCTCGACGCTCACGTCCGCGCCCATCATCGCCAGTGCGTCGAGGATGCCGGTGCGTGTGGGGTTCACGCCCACGTTGCGCACGCGCACCTCCGCGTCCGGGTGGCAGACGCCCGCGACGAGCCAGTACGCCGCCGAGCTGATGTCGGCGGGCACGGTAACGTCCATGGCGATGAGCCGTCCGGAGCGCACGCTCACGGTCAGCCCGTCCTCGACGACTTCGACGCCCATTGAGCGGAACATCAGCTCCGTGTGGTCGCGGGAGACGGCGGGCTGCTCGAGCGTCGTCTCGCCCTCTGCGAACAGCCCCGCGAGGAGGAGCGCGCTCTTCACCTGCGCCGACGCGACAGGCATCCGGTACTCAATGCCGTGGAGGCTGCCGCCTCGGAACGTCAGTGGCGCGAGCCTGCCCCCGTCCCGCCCGTCCACCCCAGCGCCCATCAGGCGCAGGGGGTCCACGATACGCGCCATCGGACGGGAGCGTATCGAGCGGTCTCCCGTCATCACCGACATGAACGGCTGGCCCGCGAGCACGCCTGCCATGAGACGCGTCGTCGTGCCGCTGTTGCCCGTGTTGAGGATGTCTGACGGCTCCGCCAAGATGCCTCCGCGCACGGTGAACGCGCCGTCGTCGTGCCGTTCGATCTGGGTGCCGAGGCCGCGCAGCACACGGAGCGTGGAGGCGAGGTCGGCGCCGGTGCCGTAGTTCTCGACACGCGCTTCGCCGTCGGCGATGGCGTTGAAGATGGCCGCGCGGTGGGAGATCGACTTGTCGCCCGGCGGGGTCACGTCGCCGCGCAAGCGTCTGGGCCGCCGCACTGTCATCTGCATGGGGGACTCGCTCCTGCGCCGGAAGGTGGGGCTATTCTAGCATCGCTAGGCAGCCGCCCCGCGGATGCATAGGCGCCTACTCGATGCCGTCCGGCAGCGTGAACCTTCCCGTGCTGTCCGTCTCGATGGGGAGCACGCTCATGACCGCCGCACGGTCTATGGGGCCGTAGACGTGCGGGAACGTCTCGCCGTGCGACTCCTCCTCCCGCACCTCCGACGTGAGCAGCGACGCGTCGACCACCAGCAGCACGAGCGCCCGGTGGCCGGCGAAGTGCCTGCCGAGCACGCCCCGCAACTGACCGGGGCGGCAGTTGTGGATGAACCCTTCCGAGGCCAGCGACTCGGCCTCGTAGAACGGCGTCTCCGCATCGCGGCGCCAAGCCTCCGGCGTCGTCACGTGCAGGATGTGGCCTTGCGCTATCATCTCCTGCAGTCTCCGTTCCGAGGTTCCGTCATGGCGCTTACCACACCGAACGACCGCACCCTGATCAACGTCATCGCTGCGTACGAGCGCGAGCTCATGGGCCCGAAACTTACCACGAATGAACTCGCCCGTATCGCCGAGTCCATGAAGCGGATGATGCTGGA
The DNA here is from genome assembly GCA_009838965.1 of Chloroflexota bacterium. Classification (GTDB taxonomy): domain Bacteria; phylum Chloroflexota; class Dehalococcoidia; order Lucifugimonadales; family Australimonadaceae; genus Bin16. The sequence continues at coordinate 4,809 of VXQP01000061.1, forward strand.
CGAGCTGCAGTCGGCGAAGTCCGCACGCTGATCCCCAACCACTCGCGACACCCGCCATTGTCGCCCCCATCGCCGACCCCGTATCCTTGCGCAGCCCCGAAGACGGGCGACTTCAGGAGGTTGCCAGGTGCAGAAGTATCTCGTGCTCTATTACGCAACGGAGTCCACCATGCAGGCGATGATGAACTCCACGCCGGAGGACATGCAGGCCGTCATGGGCGCATGGAAGGCCTGGGCCGACCGGTGCGGCGACGCGCTGGTCGAGATGTCCCCGCTGAGCCCCGGCGGGAGGATGACCGCGTCGGGAAGCTCCATGAACGAGATGGGAGTGGTGACCTACTCAGTCCTCCAAGCGGAGGACCTCGAATCCGCGCAGGCGTTGCTCGCAGACCACCCGCACCTCGGGAGCGCCGGCTGCGGGATAGAGGTCTACGGAACGATGTCGCTGCCCTGGCAGTGAACCCCGCCCCTCAGACGCCCCTGAGCGCGTCCGCAACGGCATAGACGGGGCGGAAGACGTACCCCAGCGGATCGATGTCCGTCGCGAACGTCAGCGCGATCAGCCCTATCAACACGATCGGGCCGAAGCGCTGCAGTTGGATGACCGCGGGCCACCAGCTACGCGGCGCGATGCCCTGGATGATGCCTCCTCCGTCCAGCGGCGGGAGCGGCAGCAGGTTGAATACGGCGAGCAGCAGGTTCAGCGCCACGCCGTACCACGCGATGAGGCTCGCCCACGCCATCGGCGACAGCGACTGCAACTCGTCGCGCGTGATGCTGCCGTCGAGCACGCCGATGCGGAAGAGCAGCGCGAACCCGACCGCCAGCGCAACGTTCGCCATCGGTCCCGCAGCGGAGACCATCGCCATGCCCGTCCTGCCGGTCCGCAGCCGGGAGGGGTTCACCGGCACCGGCTTGCCCCAGCCGAAACCCACGATGAGCAGCATGACCGTGCCCGCCGGATCGAGGTGACGCTTCGGATTGAGCGTCACCCGCCCAAGCCGGGACGCCGTGTCGTCGCCGAGCCGCAATGCGGTGACGGCGTGCGACGCCTCGTGGAACGTGATGGCGATGAGCAGCGAGACTGCGATGGCGACGAACCACACGACCGCTCGGAACGGATCGTCGAAGAGGCCGGTGATTCCCGCCAGCAGCATCGTGCGCCTCGCCCTGCTCCGCCATCCCGGACGCCGGGACTAGTCGTCGTCCCAGTCGTCATCGTCGTCGGGCGGAGGCGGGGGCGCCGAGCGGGCCGCGCCGAACGACGGCTGCGGCACGGTCGCGCCGGAGCGCTCGCGGTCGCGCTGCCGGGGAGACTTGTGCGGCAGTTCGCGCAGCATCGCGAGCGTCTCGCGGAAGGCGTCCGCGGTCTGTCCCGCCGCATCGACGATCAGCGCCGCTGCTCCGGCGTCGCGCAGCTGCTCGGCGTCTGCTTTCGCGGGCAGCGCGTCCAGGTGCACGAGGAGCCGCTTCGACGTGGCGCCGCGCACGCGGGCCAGCCGCATGAGCTGCGCCACCGTGAGCGGCGCATCCAGCGCGACGAGGAACCCGTCCACCGGCAACTGGTCGATCGTGCGCAGCAGGCTGTCCGGCAGCTCCGGCTGCACCTGCATGACGAGCGTGCGACCCTCGCCGGAAAGTGCGCCCGCGGGCGTCGCATCGGACGAGAACACCTGGAAGTCCGCGCCGCCGGCCTCCTCTGCCTGCCCTTCATCCGTCCACACGCCGAACAGGGTGTCCCCCAGCGCCTTGGTCGTGCTGTTCAGCGCCGCCTTCTTGGCGTTCCCCGCGCCAGTGAGCAGCGCGCCGTCTATCTCCGACGCGGTCACGACCCCGGCCTGCACGGCGTCGCCCGCGGCGACCGCCCCCAACAGCAGCAACGGCGCGATGGACTCGCGCTTCGCGGCGCCGCCGAACCCCAGCGGCTGGCCTGCGCCCTTCTCGGCGCGTTCGAGTTTATCTGTGAGTTTGCCCATGGAATTCCCTCGTCCCTGCCTCCTCCCCGGAGGCGCGATTCTACCAGCCGTCCCCTCCCTGTGCTACCCTCAGGCCATGGTCAGCAGTCCCCCATCCCGCGCTCCGTCCATGCCGCTGGTGAAGCGCCTCGTAGCCGGGGGAGCGGGGTCGCGCCGCCGCGCTGCCGCGCTCATCATCGAGGGTTCGGTCTCCGTGAACGGACGGCCCGCGACGAACCTGAACCACCCCGTGAGTGCGTCCGACGCCGTCTCCGTGAACGGGCAGCCGCTCGCGCAGGCGGAGAAGCGCATCGTCTACCTGCTCCTCAACAAGCCCCGGGGCTACCTCTGCGCCGTGAGCGACTCGCGCGGGCGCCCCACCGTGCTCGATCTCGTGCCGGATGCGCTGCGCGTCGCCGGGCTCGTGCCGGTCGGGCGGCTCGACGCCGACAGCACCGGCCTGCTGCTGCTGTCGAACGACGGCGCGTTCGTGGAGCGCGTCACGCATCCGCGCTACGGCGTCGTGAAGGAGTACGACGTCCTGCTGGACAGGGCGCTCTGGCCGCGCGACCAGGCGCGCCTGCTGGACGGCGTCGAGATCGAAGGCGGTCTTGCACGGGCCCTATCGGTCTCGCCCATGGGCAACGCGGAATCGCACCGACCCCGGACTGCCCAGAGGAGTGCCTCACGTCCCGCTCCGGCCGCCCCGAGGGGCGAGGCGCGGTACACCGTTGAACTGGCGGAGGGGAAGAAGCGCGAGGTGCGGCTGATGATGCGCGCGGTCGGACGGCGCGTACTCCGGCTGACGCGCGTGCGCGTCGGCGGGTTGCGGCTCGGCAGGCTGCCGTCCGGCAGCGTTCGTGAACTCTCTGCGCAGGAAGCGCGAAAGGCGTCGCATGGCTGACTCGGGAAGGCTCGTCTGGATAGACATGGAGATGACCGGGCTCGACCCGGACCGGCACGTAACACTCGAGATAGCGACGCTCATCACCGACGCGGACTTGGAGGTGCTGGCCGAGGGGCCGGTGATCGCCGTCGCACGCACCGACGACGAGATGGCCCGCATCGACGACTGGAGCCTACGTACGCACACGGAGTCCGGCCTGCTGGAGCGCGTGCAGGCGTCGACCGTCGGCGTCGCGGAGGCGGAGCGGATGACGCTGGACTTCGTGCGGCAGTGGGTGAAGGAGAAGAAGGCGCCGCTCTGCGGGAACTCCGTGCACCAGGACAGGCTCTTCCTGCGCGCCGAGATGCCTGACCTGGAGGCGTACCTGAACTACCGCATCGTGGACGTGAGCACCATCAAGGAGCTCGTGAAGCGCTGGTACCCGGACCTGCCGCCCCACCGCAAGCGCCGCGCCCACCTCGCCCTCGACGACATCCGCGAGAGCATCGAGGAGCTGCGCTACTACCGCGAGCACATCTTCGTCGAGTAGGCGGGAGCCGTCGTTCCTGCGGAGGCAGGAACCTCGCAGCCCTGCCTCCCTCACCTCTCCCCTGGGGAGAGGTCGACGCGCCTGCCGCGGCGGGTGAGGGTGCCTGGTTGTAGGGGCATCCCTCGTGGGCGCCCGACGCGGTGCGCCAGCACCCGTCATTCCCGCACCGGCGGGAATCCAGGGTGACCGGGCAGGTCACGCGGCGGGGGTTGGTGGAAGTGGGGTTGTCATGCTGAGCGGAGCGCAGCGGAGTCGAAGCATCTCTCGGGCGGCAATTGGTTCTCCCCTCGCCCCCTGGGGAGGGCAACGGCGCTTCAGCGCGTGGGTGAGGGTTGTCCCCCGCACATGGTGAGCCGGTCGAACCATCCGGTGCAGCGGGACCTCGCCCGACCGCTTGGGATGCGGCGGTGTGACACCCGGGGGTAGCGTGCTTGCTAATACAGGAGATACGCTCACGTGACAACGCAGGCCCCATTGCTCGCAAGGAGAACCCATGCTGGCTTTCAGTAACTGCCCAAAGTGCAGCACGAAGAACGTTGAAATAGTACCGGACGGAGCAGCACATCGAGATTATGCGGCGAAATGCGACCACTGTGGCCTGCTCTACCAGGTACAGGGCTCCAACCCTCAGTCCTCCGAAATAGCATTCCGGATTGGTACTGTTGAAGTCCGCTGGCTGCCCCGGGTGGAAGGCGATGCTGCGGGACTGATGCAGAGGTTTACTCGTGCATTCGATTACGAAGATGGATTTGGTCGGCTGATGCTCACAAAGTCCTCTTGTTTCGAGATGCTCGACGAGTACGTACGGGAGCGCGGCGTGAGACACGAACCGCTCGCTGACTGGCTGAACTCCCTACCTTGGGAGATGGAGGGCGACGGAGACGCGGGGCTCGACCTGCATGTTGTCTGGGAAGAGGGCGGCGTCCTGTCCCTCAGCGACCCGGAAAGCCAGGCCCACGCGCAGTTTGGCGAAGTCTTGCGGAGAGGGGGCTAAGGCCGGTTCGTCTGATGGCAACGAAGACGAAGTTCCTGAATCTTCCGTGGCGCGAGGAACTGAAGGCGGTCGCCTCGTCCGCGCAGCAGTCGTTCATCGTCGTTGCGCCGTTCATCAAGGAGGACGCGGCTGAGTGGCTGTGCGGTCTGCTGCAACCGGACGTCCGCCTCATGACGCTGGCCCACCTCAACGTGCGCGCGGTCAGAACGTCTGTACTCGACGTTTCGGCGTTGCGTCGTCTTGCCTCAGTGTCGCCCGCATCCCGCCTGTTCTCCGTGCCGAGTCTCCACGCGAAGGTCTACATCGCCGACGACCACGCGGCTATCGTGACCTCCGGTAACCTCACTCCCGCTGCGCTCGACCGGAACCGCGAGTACGGCGTCTTGTTCCATGATCAGGATGCTGTCCAGGAGATACGAACGCACATGCTCGCGCTCAGCCGCATTGGGAGTCCGGTTGATTTGGGAGTCATAGACAGCTTGGTTCCCGTAGAGACCGAACTTCGGAATGCCGAGGCCGAACTCGCCAAGAGCACGACTCCCGCCGCACAGCAGAAGTTCAAAGCGATTCTGAACCAAGCCCACCCGATGCTGGTCGCGACTCAGGTCGGGTCACGAAGCGCAAACGCGGTGTTCGGCGAGGCGATTCGCTACGTGTTGTCCAACGGGCCGCTTGCCGGTGAGCCTCAGAAAACGCAGGCAATCGGACGGGAGGTGCAACGCCTCCTGCCCGCCCTCTGCGACGATACTGAAGAGTTG
>VXQP01000031.1 GCA_009838965.1 Chloroflexota bacterium
CCGCGGGGGGGGGCATGCTGGGGCGGGGGGGGGGGTTGGGGGCGGTTGTGGGGGGGGTGGTTGCCGTGTCTGCGGGGGGGGTGGGGGGGGGCGCCGACGACCTCATCGAGCGCATCGAGGGCGGGTTCCTCGACTTCGACGTAGCCATCGCCACGCCGGACATGATGGGCAAGATCGGGCGCCTCGGCAGGGTGCTCGGTCGCAGGGGCCTCATGCCGAACCCGCGCACAAACACCGTCGTCCAGCCGCAGGACATCCCGGACGCCGTACGCGAGGCGAAGAAGGGACGCGTGGAGTTGCGGATGGACCGTACCGCCATCATCCACTCGCCGGTGGGCAAGACGAGTTTCCCGGATGAGCAGCTGCTCGAGAACGTGGCCTCCGTGATGGACACGGTGAACCGGCTCCGCCCTGCTGCGGTGAAGGGGCAGTTCATCAAGACTGCGCACCTCACGACCACAATGGGCCCCAGCGTTCCGCTGGACGTGGGCTCGACGGTGGCGATGAGGGTCGAGTAGACTGGGTACGACAAGCGAACAGCCAACGCCGAAGACCGTGGGTCCCCGCATCGCGGGGTTAAGCCGGAAGGGCCCACCGAGGCGCGCCTTATCAGTCTCATATCTCATATGAGAGCGCAGGGCCCGCGTCTTCGGAAGCGGGTCTTTTGTTATGGAGAGGTGAAACAATGCCGACGGAAGCGAAACGGGAAGCGGTGACCGAGCTGGCGGAGCGCCTGAGCAAGGCCGCCATCGTCATCGCCACGGACTTTTCCGGTCTCAAGGTCAACCAGATGACCGAACTGCGGCATCGCCTGCGCGAGCAGGGCGTCGAGTACAGGGTCGTCAAGAACCGCATAGCGTCCATCGCGGCCGGCGAGTCGGGGGTCGAGGCGTTCCGGGACATCCTGGAGGGCGCAACCGGCGTGGTGCTGGGCTACGACGACCCGGTAGCGGCGGCGAAAGCCGTGAACGACTACGTGCGACAGACGCGTGCGGAGCTGAAGGTACGCAAGGGTGTGATGGATGGGGCGCTGATCAGCGAGGCGCAAGTCGTTGCGCTGGCCGCACTCCCGGGCAAGGACGAACTCGTCGCCAAGCTGCTGGGGCAGATGAACGCTCCCATCAGCGGGCTGGTGAACGTGCTGAGCGGCCCGACACGAGCGCTCGCCATCGTGCTGCAGCGCCGCGCGGAGCAGTTGGGCGCTGCCTGATAAGAGCAAGAAACGGAACAGGAACAGGAGGACCACGTGGCAACCAAGGAAGAACTCATCGAGTCGATCAAGTCTCTCTCGGTGCTGGAGCTCTCGGAGCTGGTGAAGGCACTGGAAGAAGAGTTCGGCGTGAGCGCAGCCGCACCGGTGGCGGTCGCCGCCGCCCCTGCCGCAGGCGGGGATGGCGCAGCCGAAGCGGCAGAGGAGCAGTTCGAGTTCACCGTGACGCTGACCGACATCGGCGCGAACAAGATCAACGTCATCAAGACGGTGCGCGAACTGACGAACCTCGGCCTGCGCGAGGCGAAGGAGATGGTGGAGAGCGCCCCCGTCGCCGTGCGGGAGAGCATCAGCAAGGAAGAGGCCGAGGACACGAAGAAGAAGCTCGAGGAGTCCGGCGCGACGGTAACTGTCGCGTAGGTCCCGGCAACCCAGAGTGGAACCAAGGGGCGGTCTTGCAGAAGGCCGCCCTTTCCGCATCCGAGAGAGGAGGGCACCATGTCGTCGTTGGGACAGGTGATCAAGGACGCGCTGAACAGGAACGAAGAGTACATGCTGGCCGCCGTGGAGGGCCTCTCCTCCGAGGAGTTGCACCAGCGCCCGGCACCGGAGTCCAATCCCATCGGCTGGCTCATGTGGCATCTGTCGCGGGTACAGGACTTCGCGGTATCCAGCATGAGCGCGCAGGAGACGGTCTGGGTGCGCGACGGCTGGTACGAGCGCTTCGGCATGGCGCCGGACCCGTCCTACCGGGGGAACGGCGACACCAACGAGCAGGTGGACGCGTTCGCTTCGCCTCCGGCAGAGACGCTGCTTGACTACTACAGGGCCGTGCGCACCAACACGGACGCCTTCCTCGACTCCCTGACCGAGGCCGACCTCGGCCGCATGGTCCCGCCGGTGCGCGGGACGGAACTCGTGCCGCTGCGCGAACGCCTGCCGGGCATCATCGTGGAGTCAATCCATCACGGGGGGCAGGTCTGCTATGCGCGAGGCGCGCTACAGGGCCGGGGCTGGCTGAACAGGTAGGGTTACCCGCTCCACGATTCGTAGTGCGTGACGTCAGAGGCGGGCTTGCGGCGCGCGCCGCCGAACCGTTCACCGTCCGCCGGGTAGCCCATCGCGATCATGCAGGCGGTGGCGTAGTCGTCCGGTATGCCGAGGAGCGCCTTCACTTCCCCTTCCCGTCTGATGTGGAACGTCGTGATGACCGTGCCGATGCCCAGGGCAGTGGCCGCGAGCATGAGGTTCTGCGCCGCCGGATAGATGGACGAGCCGGACTGGAATGACGGCCTGCGTCCCCCGCCCGCAGCGATGCAGGGGAAGATGAGCACCGGCGTCTCGGCCATGTGCTCGGCGAGGTACTCGGCGGAACGGTAGACGGCGTTGCGTGGACGGTTGGGATCGGAGGCGTACAACGACACCCACCCCTCGTGGTACCACTCCGCGATGCGCTCCTTCTTCGCCGGATCGGTGACGATGACGAAGGCCCACGGCTGGCGGTTGCCGCCGGACGGAGCGTGCGTCGCCGCCTCGATGATGCGCTCGATGGTCTCCCGCGGCACGGGGTCGGGTTTGAACCGACGGATGGCCCGCTGGGCGTAGAGGGTCTCGAAGAATGCAGGTTCCGGCATGCAGTCCTCCTTAGCCTTGTATGAAGAGGGTCACCAGCGTTCAGTGCCAGGCTCGCCCTTGAACGGGCCCACGACGTTGGACGTTATCCAACCGCCGTAGTAGCCGCCCGGCTGCGGAGTGACTCGCTCGCCGCCGACGTAGCACGCGTCCGCCCTTCCCGCGTGGAAGGCGAACCACCCGGCTATGGCCTCGTAGCCCTGGAAGGGCGACGGGTAGCTCCATGCAGCCGCCTGGGCCTCGCGTCCGCGCACGCTGAGAGTCCAGTACGACGCCTCACCCTTCCATTCGCAGAGCGTCGTGTGGCTCATGGGGTGAAGGAACACACGCTTCACGTCTTCCGGCGGGAAGTAGTAGACGGGCGCGCCAGCCGTCTCACAGACGCGCATCCCTCGCGCGGTTTCGGCAACGGCCACGCCCGCGAACTCGACACGCAGACGCGCACCGACAGGTTCCACACGGGGCGGGCGCGGGTAGTCCCACACGGACTCCTGATCGGAACGAGGCATCTCGACGTTCGCCGGACGCTCGCGCGGGAATGCCCGCCAGTGCGCTATCTCCTCTTCCATCGTTCGTTCCGCCATCGTGTGACACCGGCCAGTAGCGCGTTCGCGGTTCTCTTGCCGATGATACCTGCGATGAGCGAACCGGACGCAACGACGATCACCGAACGGATACTGCACGAGCCGCGATACCGCCCGGTGCTGATACGGGACATGCCCGGCGAGCAGCGCCCCCGTGAACGCCTGCGCGACGCCGGGCCTGACGCGCTGAGCGACGCGGAACTGCTCGCGATCCTGCTGCGGACGGGCACGAAAGCGGAGAGCGCCGTAACGCTGGCGAACCGGCTGTTATCGGAGGCGGGCGGCCTCGAGCGCCTCGCGCGGGTGTCGCACGGCGAGCTGTGCGCATTCCACGGCTTCGGTGAGGCGAAGGCCGCACACCTCCTGGCCGCGTTGGAGTTGGGCAGACGTGTCGCCGCGTCGAACGATGAGCAGGGTCCCCCCACACTGCAAACGTCAGTAGACGTGGCGCGGATGATGAAACCGCTCATGGAATTCCTCCCGCAGGAGGAACTGCGGGTGTTATCGCTCAACTCGCGGAACCAGCTGCTGTCCACGTCCACCGTATTCAAGGGGACAGTGAACAGCGTGAGCGTACGTCCGGTCGAGATCTTCCGGCAGGCCGTGCAGGTGAACGCGCCCAGTGTGGTGATGGTGCACAACCATCCATCCGGAGACCCGGACCCGAGCGCAGCGGACGTGGCGCTGACGAAGGAGATCGCCACCGTCGGCAAGACGCTGGACATCAAGCTGGCAGACCACGTCGTTGTCGCGCGAGACGGCTATGTGAGCATGCGCGACAGGGAGATCATCAAGTAGCGCGACGCGTACGGCAGCCGCATCACGCGAGGAACCCGATAGCGTTTGGCGTATCCTTTGAGCACAATTGCGCGCAGCCGATGACGACGCGCCAGAAGGAGAGACAGATGGCGGAAGTGTCCGAACCCTATCCCGGTGGGTTCAACTGGGTAGACCTGATGACCACCGACGTGGAGAGCGCAAGGGAGTTCTACTCCACGCTGCTGGGATGCGAGACCGTCGACAATCCGGTAGGCGACGATTTCGTGTACACCCTCTTCACCCGGAACGGAAAGAACATAGCGGGGATGTCCCCGATGATGCCGGATATGCAGGAGCAGGGGGTGCCTCCCCACTGGAACTCCTACGTCGCGGTTGCGAACGTAGGGGAAGCGGCAGCGAAAGCGGCCAGCCTGGGCGGGACGGTAATCATGCCGCCGATGGACGTGATGGAGTTCGGCAGGATGGCCAGCATCATCGACCCGACCGGCGCCGTCCTGAACCTGTGGGAGGCGAAGACGCACATCGGCGTAGACCTAATCGGGGAAGCGGGCGCGTACTGCTGGTCCGAGCTGTACGCCCACGACACGGAGGCTGCAAGCAGCTTCTACTGCAACCTCTTTGGATGGGTGGCGCAGGAGGTGCCGGGAGCAGGGGGGATGCCGTACAACCTGTTCACGAACGACGGAGCGCCTGCAGCGGGGATGCTCGCCATCCAGCCGATATGGGGAGAAGTACCGCCTAACTGGACGGTCTACTTCGGGGTGGAGAACCTCGACGCGGCCCTGGAGCAGGTGCAGGCGATGGGCGGCAGCATGCAGGTGCAGCCGATGTCCATACCGGGGATAGGACGAATCAGCCTCATCACCGACCCCCAGCACGTCTACGTGATGCTCATGGAATTGGAGCAGGCAGCCTGATCCGTGTCCAAGGCCGGAGCAGGCGAGCGCCGTTGCCTGCCTGCTCCGGAGGTGAGGTAAACGTAGCGCAATGGAACTGGGGACCGAACTGTTCGACGACATCGTCGTCATCCTCGTAGCGGCGGGGGCCGGCGGGCTCGGCGCGCGCCTCCTGCGCCTGCCTCCCATCATCGGCTACCTCGTAGCGGGAGCCATCGTAGGGCCACAGGCCCTGGCGCTGGTCACGGAGCTGGAGGACGTGCAGACGCTGGCCGAGTTCGGCGTCATCCTCCTGCTCTTCGCAGTAGGAGTGGAGATATCGCTGTCGGACCTGCGGCGCCTCGGCTGGCGAGTGCTGGTCGCCAGCGTGGGCCAGATCACGCTGACGATAGGAGTCGGCTATGGCATCGGCACGGCGCTGGGCTGGGATGCGCGCGCCTCACTCGTAGCGGGCATGGCGCTCTCGCTCAGCAGCACCATGGTTGCGCTCAAAACGCTGAACGACCGCGGTGAATTGGGAACGCTGCACGGGCGGATGGCAGCGGGGATGCTGCTGGTACAGGACCTCGCGTTCGTGCCGATGATGGCCGTCATCGCGGCGCTCGGAGGAGAAGGCGACTCGCTGGCTGCAGAGCTGGCGATCAGCGCTGCGAAGGCAGCGGTCATCCTTGCGGGCGTATGGTTCGTAGGTTCGCTCGGTCTCCCCTGGCTGCTGAAGCGCGTGGCACTGGTGGGAGCGCGGGAATCGTTCGTCGTCACGGTGATGGCTGCAGCGCTCGGTGCAGCGGCGCTTACATCCTGGGGCGGGCTGTCCGCGCCGCTGGGGGCATTCATCGCGGGGCTCGTGCTGAGCGAGTCGGACTGGGCAGGACGCCGGGCACTCTCGGAGGTAATACCCGTTCGCGACGTGTTTGCTGCGCTGTTCTTCGTATCGCTGGGCATGCTGACCGACGTCGGTTTCCTCGCTTCGCACCTGGGCGAGGTGGCGCTCTTCATCGGGGCGTCGATCGTGGTCAAGTTCTTCCTCATCCACACGCTTACACGGGCGTTGGGCTACCTGCCGGACACTGCAGCCCGCACCGGATTCCTGATGATCCAGATAGGCGAGTTCAGCTTCATCGTCGCAGGCACTGCGGTTGCATTGGGCGTTGCGGGAGAAGATCTGTTGCCGCTCATCATCACGGCGGCTGTGGTCACGATGGGCATAACGCCGGGATTCGTGGCAGTGGCGTCGAAGACACTGACATCCTTACGGACGCGTTCCACATTCTTCGAGCGGCACCTCGCGGGCGCGGAAGGGGCGGAGTCGGCGCTGCAGCGCGGGCCCGCGCTGCAGGGGCACGTGGTTGTCGCAGGCTACGGGCGCGTGGGGTCGTTCATCGTGCAGGAGATCAGGGAGCTCGGGCTGCCCTACGTAGCGATCGAGTCCGACCCGGCAATCATCTCGCGGGAAACCGCAGAAAACGACTCGCTCATCTACGGGGACGCCACGAACGACGCAGTGCTGACGGCAGCGGGCGTGCAACACGCACAGCTGTTCGTCGCAGCGCTTCCGGAGCATGTGTCTGCATTGGTGGCTGTGCAGCACGTGCGGCGGCTCAACCCGGAGATACGCATCGTGAGCCGCGCCGGACGGCAGGAGGAAGTGCGCGCGTTGGAAGAAACCGGCGCGGACGCGGTCGTCTGGCCGGAACTGGAAGCGGCGCTGGAGATGATGCGCGTCTCCCTGCTGGACGTGGGCGTGGCGAAGCCGGTGGTAGAAGAGCTTGTCGAAGAGGCCCGCGCCGAGCTGGGTGAATGGGCTGACGAGGAATCCCCCGCCGACGAGTCCTAAGGCTCGTCCGTGTAGCCCTCCATCTGGGAGGTTGCCCCGCGCTTCGCCAGCTCCTCTTCGAAGTGTGACCGTATGGCCGGGTCCTCTTCCTTGAACTGTATCTGCGGCCCACCCGTGTTCTTGTAGCGGGCGCCGACGTATCCCGCGTACCTGGGGTTGCCGTAGCGCAGAACGAGATAGCGGATGGGCTCCGCACTGCAGTTGAAGTGCTGGTGGTAGCCGGTGCCGGGCGACATGAGCGTGCCAGCCTTGTAATCCAGTTGCTCCCACTCGGTGCCGGGCGACGGGTAGACGCCCTCCGGCCACTGCAGGTCGTACCCCTCCCCGCTCAGGAAGAGGTACGCGACGTCTGAGACGAGACCCGAGCGCTTGCGGTTCGCCTCGCCGGTGTGCGCTTTCTTGTAGGTCCCCGCGGGGAACTCAGAAAGGTGGCAGATGAAGTGGCCGTTGGCCATGTTGATCATCATGTTCTCGCCCGGACCACGGGCGGTCCACCTGTCCAGCACGACGTTGTGCACGTTCGGGATGAAGTTCGTCTCCATGAACCGGTCCTCGATCTTGGACGACTTCCCGCTGAAGTAGAGTTCGTCGGTTGGGTCGAACCGGTCGGGGAACGTCATGGGGCAGTCGAAGATGAGCTCCGGGCTGCCGTAGAGGTTGAAGGCAGTCGGGGCGTTGGTCGCGCCGTACAAGCGCACCGTCTCCTCGCCGCTGGCGTTGTACAGTTCGTGCCATGCATTGAGGGGGATAGAGAAGACGCTTCCCTCCTGCCACTCGAACGTGTGCTTCGGCTGGCCCTCGTACCAGACGGCGGTCGCGCCGCGCCCCTTCAGCACGAAGAATATCTCCTCGTACATGTGGCGCTCGACGTTGAACGTTCCGCCCGGCGGAATCTCGCAGACGAAGCGGATCGTCCCCTGGTTGTTCACGAGCGCCCCATCGAGCGGGTCGGCGGTGAGGTCGAGCAGTGCGGCTTTGGTACCGGTGCGCTCCCACGGCTCGACGCCGATGGTGTGGATGTCCTCGACGAGCTGCTGCGTGTGCACCTGCAGCCCTTCATCGGTTACCCATTTCTCGTAGGGAGTCAACTTCCAGGGTTCGTAGCGATCGGTGAAAGAGACCATGCCGCGCCTCCTCTATCGTCTCCTCGGCTGGCCGGAGTATACGCCTGCGCGGACCGGTGCGCGCGGCGCAACGCGGGAGGTGCTACGCTATCGCTGTCAGGAACAGTGTGACGGGTACCTGAGGGAGAGAGTCAGGGCAAAAGGAGGTCAAGATGGTGCAGCAGGCAGAGAAGTTGCAGATCAAGACGACGGGCATAGACCACGTGGTGCTCTGGGTGAACGACCTGCCCCGCGCCAGGCGCTTCTACATCGACGTGCTCGGCATGAGCGTCGGGCACGAGAACGATTGGCAGTGCTTCCTCCGGTGCGGCGAGCACGACCAGATCGCGCTGTTCGACGCCGCGCGCATCGACGGCGCGTCCAGCGGACGTGAGCTGAACCACATGGCGCTTCGTATGGAGCCCGCAAGCTACGAGGAGACGAAGGCGCGCATCGAGGCGGAAGGCATAGAGGTGCAGGGCCGCACCGGCGACCCGACGTGCATCTACTTCAACGACCCCGAGGGCCACAGGCTCCAACTGCTCTACAAGGGACACGACGACTGATGGCAGACGCGAAAGAGGCTGCGCAAGCCACAGTAGACGCGGCACGCGACGACCTGACGGCACTGAGCCGCCGCATCCACGCGAACCCGGAGCTGGGCTACGAGGAGGAGCAGGCGTCCGGCTGGCTGGAGGAGATGCTGGACGCCGCGGGCTTCGCCGTGGAGCCCGGCATCTGCGGCCTGCCGACGGCGTTCCGCGCAACGAAGGGCTCCGGCCCGTTGCACATCGTCGTCTGCGCAGAGTACGACGCGCTTCCCGGCATCGGCCACGCCTGCGGGCACAACGTCATCGCGGCGAGCGCCGCCGGCGCGGGCATCGGCGCAGGAGCGGTGGCCGACGACGCAGGATTGACAGTGACGGTAATGGGCACGCCCGCGGAGGAGGTGCTGCGCTCCGGCGGGAAGATACGCCTGCTGGAAGGCGGCGCCTTCGAAGGCGCTCACGCCGCGATGATGACGCACCCCGCGCCGTGGGACGTCGCGGTCTGGCCCATCGTCGCGGCGTCGTTCTTCGAGGTGCACTACGAGGGGAAGGCGGCGCACGCGTCCGGCTTCCCTGAGCAGGGCGTCAACGCGGCGGACGCGCTGACCATCGCGCAGACGGCGATCGGGCTGCTGCGGCAGCACATCCGTTCGACGGACCGGGTGCACGGCATCGTTACGCACGGCGGCGACGCGTTCAACATCATCCCGGCGCACGCCTCCGCCGACTACGCCGTGCGCGCCATCACGCTGGACGACCTGACCGAGGTCTATGAGAAGGTGATGCGCTGCTTCAAGGCAGGCGCTCTGGCCACCGGCGCGAAGCTCAGCGTCATCGGCGGCGACAGGCCATTCGCGCACCTCGAACACGACCTGGAGATGGCAACGGCGTACCAGCGGAACGCGGAGCGCCTCGGGCGGCGGTTCCCCGCGCCCGGCGAATCGAGCCCCGCAACGCCCGTCTCGACAGACATGGGCAACGTGTCGCTTGCCCTGCCCTCCATCCATCCGGCGATAGGGATCGACTCGCTGCCGGCGGTGAACCACCAGCCGGAGTTCGCAGCGGCATGCGCCACTCCAGCCGCCGATCAGGCGCTGTACGACGGCGCAGTGGCGATGGCGTGGACGATGCTAGACATGGCGGAAACACCGGCACTGCGGGAGCGTCTGCTGGCGAAGTAGACACGCGCTGGCAATCCTGGCTTAACGAGAGAGGGGGGGGCGGGGGGGGGCCCGCCGGGGGGTGTGTTGTTGAAGTAGGGGTAACTGTGGGGGGGCTAGTTCGGGGCGGGACCGCAAAAAACAAGTGGGTTT
>VXQP01000044.1 GCA_009838965.1 Chloroflexota bacterium
GCGCAGACCCCACGCCCACCCCTGCGCCGACGCCCACCCCGGTCGTCGTTGAGGTCGAGGTTCCGGTCGAAGTCCCGGTAGAGGTCCCGGTGGAGGTGGTTGTGACCGCGACGCCGACGCCTGAGGGGGCTCACGTTGCGGAATGGGCCGCAGCCCAGGAGGCGGCCAAGAGCGAGAAGCTCGTCATCAACACCAAACCCGGGGATGGCGCGAACTTCCTGATAAAGGAGTTCCGGAGGACGTTCCCGGAGATCGAGGTAGAGCACACGACGGCCTTCCCCAGCAGATTCGGGCCCCGGATCATCGCTGAGCAACAGGCTGGTCAGTACCTCTGGGACGTGATGGCCAACTTCGCAGGGAACATGACCAACGTCATGGCGCCTGCGGGCACGTTCCAGGACCTCGAGCCCTTCCTGATACTTCCCGAGGTGACCGACGACGACAACTGGTACCTGGGCTTCGACGTCTATGGCAACGACGCCAGCGGGCTCGACCAGGTCTTCTACTTCGCCATGGACCTGCGCGGCGGCTTCTACGTCAACCGGGACCTGGAGCCGAGCGGTCTGACAGACGCCGACGAACTGCTCGATCCCAAGTGGAAGGGGAAGATCCTCATCCATGACCCCGCTGCGAACGGCGGCGGCACAGCGGCCATCGGCTCGCTGCTCGCCTTCAAGGGCGAAGAGTTCGTTACCCAGCTGCTCAGAGACCAGGAGCCAATCATCATCGAAGACCCGCGTACCACCGCGGAGTGGATGGTGACGGAACGCGTGCCTATCGGCATCGGCGTGTACGACAACTTCCTGGACGAGTTCAACTCCGAGGGCGTAGGTCTGTCCATCGAGCGAAGGCTGGGTTGGGGGCACATCAGCCCGGACGGGTTCGCCGTGTACAAGAATGCGCCGCACCCCAATGCCACGAAGGTGTTCGTCAACTGGTTCCTGGGCGACGACGGCCAGCGCATCTGGGCGTCGACGATGGCGAACAGCAGGCGTAAGGGGATGCCGCATCACCCGTTCCAGAACCACCCGGACTACGACCGCATCGAGACCTACACGGTGCCTGACTTCGAGAGCAATTCGAGCCTCTTGAAGGACACCATCGCGCTGGCCGAGCAGCTCAGGAACTAGCGGCTCGACGGCTGGAACGGACAGGAAGAGGCCCCCGCCAATCGCGGGGGCCTCTTCAGGATCCTCTTCAGTCGGAGACCGTGACGCGGGGGCGTGAGAAGGACCCTAAACGGCGTTGCCCGTGGGGTACATCAGGGGCATCAAGGCGGCCCGCCAGTCCTCGTCGGCCCCCAGGGTGCACTCTGCGGCCCGGAGGTCGTAGTAGGTAGGGGAGGTCCCCGCGGGTTGGCCACCGTCTTTCACGACGTCGATCGCCTGCTGAAGCATCCTCCGCGTCACGATGATGGCGCGGTCAGCCTGGCCGAGGTGCTCCTGCTCGCGGTCGACGATCGCGCCCATCGACTCCTGCACGGCCCGGTCCTGGGTGTTGATGCCGTATATCCCCGTGAACGTGTCGGTCTTCTGGGTCTGACGATCGATCATCCAATCGTTCGACTTGTTGCGATAGCTGCGGAAGCCGTCGTTGATGTCGATGTCCGTAGTGAAGCTGTTCCCGCTCACCTGGGGGTCCTGGGCTTCTTCGGCCAGGGGCCCGTCACCGTAGGCGTAGTACCAGTTGTAGACCATGACGCTTTCGTCATCGATGGGTACCCAATGATGCCCGTGTACCTCGGCCAGACCGAGTCCGGGAGGGCGGAGCTGCGTGAAGGGCATGATGAAGTGGTAGCCCCTCACGTAGCGCCGGTCCTCACCCAGCTGACGCACTCCAAAGTAGCGGTAGCCGTAGTCCGTCTCGTCCAGTTCGAGAAGCGGTGCGCTCCCCTGTACGAATGCGCTCTGGAAGGGGGTCCCGGGAAGTGTCACGCCCTCGCGCAGGCGGCGGTGCATTATCGGCGCATGGGACGTATCCACGCCTCCCTCGAGGGCCTGGAGCCAGTTGCACTCCTGCACCACCTTGGTGAGGGTGCGCTGCTCCTCAGGCACACGGGTCCACTCGAAGTCCGGCAGCGGGGGTTTGCTCTCCGACGGGCCCATGTAGGCCCAGACGAGACCGCCCATCTCCTCAACAGGGTAGGAGTTGGCGCGCACCTTCTTGCTGAAGTCGAACTGGCCGGGTTCGTTCATCTGGTCCACACACTGGCCGGACACGTCGAACTTCCAGCCGTGGTACACACACCGGAGCCCATCCTCCTCGTTTCGACCCAGCCAGAGCGACGCTCGACGGTGTGGACAGAACTCACTCAGCAGCCCGATCCTGCCGCTGGTGTCCCGGAACGCTACGAGGTCCTCCCCGAGCAGTTTCACCCTGACTGGAGGACAGTCAGGCTCCGGAAGCTCCATGCTGAGCAGCGCCGGTATCCAATACCGCCGCATCGCTTCTCCCATCGGAGTTCCGGGACCCGTACGAGTAAGGCGTTCGTTCTGTTCAGCGGTCAGCATCGCTCACCTCGCCCCGCGTGCCATGGACATCGGGCCCTCCGGTGCGCACATGGCCAGCCGAGGGCTCATGGTAAAGAGCCCCAGAGGCGCAGTCAAACGAACCGCTGCGCCTGGCGGCGGGCCGACCTCATCGCCGTGACAACGCCTCTGGGATCGCTGCTACGTCGTCGAGGTCCTCCAGCCGGTCGATGAGGTCAACCACCGATTCGAGCGCCGCCTGCGAGAGTGGCAAGGGCGCATGAGACGCGCAGTCCATGAACTTGTCGATGAGCTGTTCGCGGCTCAGTGGTCTCGCCGGATGCCCAAGGGGCACGTCGATATGCCTCGTCACCGTGGCACCCGAACGGAGAACGACCTCCACTATCCCGGCGTGCGGCGACAGCGAAGGGTCAAGCTCGTGGCTGCCCCTGGCCGCCAGCCGCAGCGCTTCCGGCTGGCCGAGCCCTTCGGGAGTGAAGTCGGCTAACGTAACGGCTCCGTTGGCTAACGCTTTGGCCGCCCCGAAGTAGACGCTGTTGGCCGCCGAGGCTGCGCTGCCGGGCTGCTGGCGCTCCTCCACCGGCTCGAACCAGTTTCTCGAGCTGGGGTGACCAGTGAGCCTGAGTTCCACGACATCCTCGGGGTCGACTCCGTCGTCATTGCGGAGTTGAAGGCCGGCCTCGATGAACGCGTGGATCAGCCCGCTCGTGGGCCAGGGTTTGAACGAAGAATCGAGGGTGTAGTACGTCGTCCCCAGTCCTTCGGTGATAACTGAAGCGTCGTACACGCCGTCGTAGAACATAGCGAAGAAGCCCGCCTGGCCTTCGAGGGCGTCGCAGTGCGCGCCCAGCCCCTCCCGGGCAAGAAGCGCTGCCAGCACGCCTCCCTGGTTCGGAAAGGCCGCGTAGATCCCTTTCGCAGGGGGGTCGCCGTACACCACTACCTGCCGGCTTCCCGATGCCTGCATCAGCATGAGTCCGAGGGCGCTATCGAG
The DNA here is from genome assembly GCA_009838965.1 of Chloroflexota bacterium. Taxonomy (GTDB): domain Bacteria; phylum Chloroflexota; class Dehalococcoidia; order Lucifugimonadales; family Australimonadaceae; genus Bin16. The sequence continues at coordinate 3,484 of VXQP01000044.1, forward strand.
CTCGTCTACCGAGAGTTCGAGTACGCGGCCTGCGCTGAGCGTTGCGCCCAGGTAGCTGAGGAGCTGACCCTCCAGGAAGCGGCCCTTGGTGTTCACTCCCGCACGGAGCAGGGCCAGGACGGACCGCATCTCGACTTCAACGCCGGCCACGAGTGCATTGATGAACTCTTTTCCGCTGACGCCGCCTCGACGTTCAGCGACTGCCAGGGGTGCTGTGAGTGCGAATGCCCCGGGATGGCCCCCCTCGGCGCCGATGGCGTCGTAGTTCAACGAGTGCACCATCGCACCGTTGGCGAGGCCCGCCATGACGGCGGACACCTTCTCGCCGTAGCCGAGCACCGTGCTCTCGGGGCGGCCCCCGGCACTGATGACGACAGCCGCTGTCTCGGGCCCGCCGTCGCCGAGTGTCCCCCCTGCAAGCGTCGTGCCAAGGGAGTCCAGCGTGAGCCTCTTCGCTACCTCGACGACGTCGGACGGCAGGTCGGTGTAGCGGCTGGTGGCGACGTATTCGCAGACGGTGCGGGTCAGTCCGTGTGATTTGGTGGTCATGTCTCCTCCTCCAGTTCGAATATCAATCGCCTGGATGCAGGACTCCCTCACCCCCGATGGCGTACAGCGCGGAACTGAAGGCCTCGATGGCCTGGAACGGGTCTTCGCCTGCGAGCTCCACCCGCGCGATGAAGTGGCGAGTGACGGCTCTTTCTGCCATGGAGAGGACCCTTGCAGCCGCCTTTTGAGGAGTGCCCGATACGACCATGGCGTCGATCAGGTGGCACAGCTGCGCCGATGACAGGTCTGACGCGTCAGCTGCCTCCGCAAGCGCAGGGATCCGTTCCCGCAATACCTTGGAGAAGACCTTGTTCCGGTTCTGCAGATTGAAGAGCGCGTACTCCGAGGCGCTCTCATACGCGCGCTCTTGGGATTCCGCCATGAAGACGGGCAACCCCAATGCAACCGCGATGCTGTCCATGTTCCTCCCTGCTTTACATGCTCCGGCTTCCACATGGGCCATCGCCTGGGCCTGTACCTCAGGGTCGACGCCGACCATGGCATACACACCGTCGGCAGCGGCCCCCGCAGCGGCCAGCATCATGGGGCTGCTCGCATTGATGTACACCGGTACGGGCGCAACGGGAGCAAACTCATCAGCCAGGGTTCGAATGATTGTCTCTACCGCTCCCGCCACCTGAGACGCCGTGGCCCTCGCTCCCTCCACGTACTCGACCGCGGCCTTCCCGCTGCTGACCACCAGGCGGGCCCGACCCGGCACAAGTTCTCCCAGTGTGGCGCCCAGAGTCGCCAGCATCCTGGGGCCGCGCGATACCGGGTTCGTGACCGATGGGAACAGCGTGACACGGGTAGTGCGCTGGGCGGCGAGCGCGAGTCGCACGAACATGTCCCTGCCGGTGCGCGGATGGTCCGGCATACCCACGCCGGTGAAGCCCAACTCCTCAGCCCTTTCGGCGAATCGGGATGATTCGGAAAGTGGTTGGTTCGTGGGGTCGTTAACGTCGATACGCAGGCGGGGAGCGCTTGGAGAGTAGGACATCGGAAGGTCACCTCTTCAGAAGTCCCTGGCTGAGGAATCACCGCCAGCATACCATTGGCAACCTGACTTGGTCGGCATCGAGGGCATGGAGCCATCCTTGACCGTTCAGGGGGCGCTCGATGGCCTGGTCGCCGGTTCAACCGGCAGTGTGCGAGACGTTTGACACGCAGCCCACCGCGTGCCTAGAGTGCGGGCAGCGTAATCCAGAGGAGGCGCAGCGCCATGCCGATAGAAGTCTTCGACACGAAAGCCTTCGGCCACGAGACGAAGAAGCGCACCGTGGTGATGGACACGAACCGTTTCCACGTGTGGATCCACTACTACCAGCCGGACCAGATGGACGAGATGCACTGCCACAACCAGGACCAGACGTTCCAGATCATCGAAGGGGAGTTGACGATGAACTTCCCGGACGGCGGTAAGGCGGTGCTGACGCCGGGCATGATGGCGACCATCACGGGCGGGTCGTTCTACCAGTTGCACAACACCGGCGGCGCGCCGCTCATCATGATCGGCACGCGGTCCGGCGCGACGGCCAACACGGTGAAGGTGGAGCACGGCACCGGGCGCATCATCAACGACCGCATCAACTACGCGGAGACGGTGAAGCGGTAGAGGTCAGTCCTCGTAGCGGCGGAAGACGAGGCAGGCGTTCTGGCCGCCGAAGCCGAAGCTGTTGGAGAGCACGGTGCGCACATCGGCGGGGCGCGCCTCGTTCGGTACGTAGTCGAGGTCGCAGGCGGGGTCGGGCGTCGTGTAGTTGATGGTGGGGTGGATGAGGCCGTGCAGGATGGTCTGTATGCAGGCGATGGCCTCCATGCCCCCGGCGCCTCCGAGCGCGTGGCCGATCATGGATTTCGTTGAGCTGATGGGTATCTTGTAGGCGGCGTCGCCGAACGCCCGCTTGATGGCGAGCGTCTCTGAGGCGTCGTTGAGCGGGGTGGAGGTGCCGTGCGCGTTGATGTAGTCCACCTCGTGCGGCCCGACGCCCGCGTCTTCCAGCGCCCAGCGGATGGCGCGCGCCGCGCCGGCGCCGTCGTCATCGGGCTGGAACTGGTGTCCCGCGTCCGCTGACGCTCCGTAGCCCAGGACCTCGGCGACGATGGGCGCGTCACGCCTGAGCGCGTGCTCCAGCGACTCGACGACGAGGATGCCAGCGCCTTCGGCGGGTACGAAGCCGTCGCGGCCTGCATCGAAGGGGCGGCTCGCGGCAGGCGGGTCGTCGTTGCGAGTGCTGAGAGCGCGCATGACGCAGAAACCCGCGAGGCCGAGTTGGCTGATGCCGGCCTCTGTTCCGCCGGTGATCATCACATCGGCAGCGCCGCGGCGGATGACCTCGGCGGCGTCGCCGATGGACTGCGTGGAGGCGGCGCATGCGGTGACGATGGTGCTGCAGGGGCCCCGCGCATCGACGTGGCGGCTGACGTTCGCGGCGGCCATGTTCGGGAGGATCATGGGGAAGAAGAACGGGGACATGCGCATGCCGCCGCGCTCGATGAGGATGCGCATGCTCTCGTCGATGGTGGGGAAGCCGCCGTTGCCGTTGCCGAGGTAGACGCCCATCCGGTCAACGTCCACGTTCGCGGCGGAGAGTCCTGCGTTGCGCATCGCCTCGTCGGTCGCGGGGATAGCGAGCTGGGAGAACCGCGCGAGCCTGCGCGCTTCCCGCTTTTCGATGTAGTTCTCGGGGTCAAAGCCGGAGACCTCTCCCGATATCCGGCAAGGGTATTCGGTGGGGTCGGCGAGGGTCATCGGGCCGATACCGGAGCGTCCCGCAGTGAGCCCTTCCCAGAACTTGGCCACGCTTTCACCGAGCGGCGTCACGGCGCCGAGGCCGGTAACGACCACTCGTTTGCGTCCGTTCGCGTTAAGGCCGGTCATGCGCTTCAGACCCTCCCGAGGGCGGATGCCTGCGGGTCGAACTCAGGATAGTGCTCTCCAGCGATGCCGAGCGAGTGCTGCAGCGCTTCAGCGACCGCGAAGAGCGAGCCGGTCACGAGAACGAGGTCGCCGCCTCCGGCTGCGTTCAGCGCTTGCTCGATGCCCTCAGCGACACTGGTGGCACTGCGCGCGCTCGTTCCCAGACGCTCGAAGAGCGATGCGAGCGCATCCGGGTGCGTGGCGCGCGGGTGGCGGGAGGCTACGGTCCAGACCTCGTCCGCGAAGGCTGCCGCCTCCTCGGTGAGCAGGTCGACCTGCTTGTCGCCGGATGCGCCGAACACGAGATGGACGCGGGCGTGGGGCAGGTACTCCTGCACCGTCTCGCGCAGCCGTGCCATGGAGTAGGGGTTGTGGGCGCCGTCCACGACGAAGTATGGGTCGGTGGAGAGCAGTTGGAAGCGGCCGTCCCAACGCACCGCTGTCAGGCCCGCCTCGATGGAGTCACGCGACAGAGAGAGCGGCGTTTGCTCCAGCGCGGCGACGGCGACCGCCGCGTTCTCGGCCTGGTGCGCGCCGAGCAACGGCAGGCGTATATGGTATCGGTCGCGGGGAGTCTCCACCAACAGCGTTTGCCCCGAGAGGTCGTGTGCTTCCTGCACGCAGGTTACGTCGCGGCCGACCTCGGTGAGCGGCGCGCCCATCGCCTCTGCCCGCGCTCGGATGACTGCCATGGCTCCGGGGTCTTGCGGCGCCGAGACCACGGGCTGAGCGCCCTTGATGATGCCGGCCTTCTCTCTCGCGATCTCCTCGACGGTCGAGCCGAGGATAGCGGTGTGGTCGAGGCTGACGGAGGTGATGGCCGCTACACTCGATGAGGCGACGTTGGTCGCGTCCAGCCGCCCTCCGAGGCCGACCTCGAGGACGACAGCGTCCGTGGCTTCTTCGCGGAAGACATCCAGCGCCATCGCGGTGAGGGCCTCGAACGTGGAGGGTGCGCCGATGGGTTCACCCGCCATCTCCTCGACGACAGGCCAGATGCGGGCGACCGCTGCGGCGAAGGTCTGCCCGGAGAGCGGGTCGCCGTTCAGACGGATGCGTTCCCGGAACGAGTGCAGGTGGGGAGAGGTGTAGAGCCCGGTCCGCAGGCCGTGCGCCCGGAGGGCGCTGGCGGTCATGGCCGCGACGCTGCCCTTGCCCTTCGTCCCGGCGACATGGATGAGCGGCGGCCCACCGTCGAGCAGACCCAGCCGGGCTGCCAACTCCCGCATACGTTCCAGGTCGTACTTGTACGCAGGAGTGGCGTGCCCTGTCATCCGCTCGAGGTCGGCAAGGGAGAGGAGGCGGTGCAGGGCTTCTTCGTAGGCGGTGTCTGGGGCGTGTTCGGGGTCGTGCGCAGGCATGGGAATCCTGCTGCGAGCGTAGCAGCGGCGCGTCGGCTCAGTCAACGGAGAGGTGCGGGATGAAGGAGAGGCAACAGGGGCGGTAGTACACAGGATGCTGTATGCAAGCGGCAGGACAACGGAAAATGCTGCATATTTCAAGCTTGGGCATGGCAGGGCGATGTCCTTATAATGGGCCGACTTGTCCCGGAGTGTTGCAGCGGTGTCGTTCACTCATCTTCACGTCCACTCGGAGTACAGCCTGCTCGACGGCCTGAGCCGGATACCGGCGATGGTGAGCCGTGCCAAAGAACTGGGCATGACGGCCCTCGGCCTCACCGACCACGGCTCGATGTACGGGGTGGTGGACTTCTACTCCGCTTGCAAGGAAGCGGGCATCAAGCCGGTCATCGGGTGCGAGTTGTACGTTGCGAACGGGAAGCGGACGGACCGCACCTCGGGCGGCAAGGGCCAGAACAACCACCACCTCACGGTCCTCGCACAGAACAATGAGGGCTACCGGAACCTGATGAAGCTGTCCTCCAGAGCACACCTGGAGGGCTTCTACTACAAGCCTCGCGTAGACCACGATCTGCTGGAGGAGCATGCCGACGGCCTGATCGTCTTCTCGGGCTGCCCGAGCTCCGAGATATCGGTTGCCCTGATAAACGGCAACTACGAGGCTGCGAAGGAGTTGGCCAGGTGGCACAAGGCGATGTTCCCCGCCTTCTACCTGGAGATGCAGCGGCACGAGAACCTCGACTTCCTTACTCCGCTGAACAACGGGCTGCTGCGGCTCGGGGAGGAGCTGGACATCCCCATCGTCGCGACGAACGACCTGCACTACGTTCAGGAGAGCGACGCCAGTATCCACGACGTGCTGCTCTGCATCGGCACGAGTTCCAACATCAGGGACGAGAACCGCTTCCAGTTCTCCGACACGTCGTACTACCTGAAGAGCTCCGACGAGATGCTGGAACTGTTCTCCGATCTGCCGGAGGCCGTGACGAACACGCAGGCGATAGCGGATATGACGAACGTGGAGCTCGATTTCTCGACGCTGCGCCTGCCGCGTTACCGGACCCCCGATAACGAAGACCCGGACGCCTACCTGCGCAAGCTGTGCTGGCAGGGCTTCGGCGAGCGCTACCCGAACGGGTCGACGGACGCGACGAAGGAGCGGCTGGAGTACGAGCTGGACGTCATAACGGAGACGCAGTACCCCAACTACTTCCTCGTGGTCTGGGACATCGCGGACTTCGCGCGGCGGGAGGGGATCGTCTTCGGGGTGCGGGGCAGCGCAGCGTCGTCGCTGGCGCTCTACTGCCTCGGCGTCACCGACCTCGACCCGCTGGACTACGGGCTGGTGTTCGAGCGCTTCCTCAACATCGAGCGCAAAGAGATGCCGGACATCGACATGGACTTCCAGGATGACCGGCGCGAGGAGGCGATCCAGTACGTCACGGACAAGTACGGGCGCGACCACGTCGCACAGATCATCACGTTCGGCACGCTCGGCGCCAAGGCTGCTATACGCGACTCAGGGCGCGTACTGGGGATGACGTACGCCGACGTGGACCGTGTGGCGCGTCTCGTTCCGCAGCGGCTGGGGATGACGATAGACCTCGCGTTCGAGCAGTCGCCGGAGATGAAGGAGGCGTACGAGCAGGACGAGGAACTGCGGAAGCTCATCGACACCGCGCGAAGCCTCGAAGGCGTGACGCGTAACGTGAGCACGCATGCCGCAGGGGTCGTCATCTCCGAGGACCCGCTCACCGACCACGTGCCGCTGCAGCGTCCGACGAAAGGCAACGAGAACAGCGTGGCGATGACGCAGTACGCCATGGAGCCCGTCGCCAAGCTGGGCCTGCTGAAGATGGACTTTCTGGGACTGATCAACTACTCGATCCTGAGCAACACGATCGAGATGGTGCGCCGGCGCAAGGGGACCCAAGTGCGACTGCAGGAGGTCCCGTTCGACGATGCCAAGACGTACGAGTTGCTGGGCAGCGGCGAGACGACGGCCCTCTTCCAGCTGGAGAGCCCGGGGATGCGGCGCTACATCAAGGAGTTGCGTCCGGGCACTTTGGGCGAACTTGCGGCGATGATCGCGCTGTACCGTCCGGGCCCGATGGAGCACATCGGGCGCTACATCGATTCGAAGCACGGGCGGGCGCCTGCCAGTTACCCCCATCCCGATCTGCAGGAGATCCTGAACGAGACGTACGGGGTGATCGTCTACCAGGACCAGGTGCTGCACATCATGCGGCAGTTCGCGGGCTATTCGCTCGGCGAAGCGGACGTGGTGCGGAAGGCGATGGGGAAGAAGATCGCGTCGCTGATGCAGCAGGAACGCGAAAGCTTCGTGGTGGGAGCGCGGGAGAAGGGATACGACGAACCAACCGCCACCGCGGTCTTCGACCTGATCGAACCGTTCGCGGGGTATGCGTTCAACAAGGCGCACAGCGTGAGCTACGCCGTGGTCGCGTACTGGACGGCGTACTTCAAGGCGAACCATCCCGTGGAGTTCATGACGTGCGTCCTGAACGCGTACCAGGGGAACGACCGGATGGGCCCCGCGGTTGCGGAGTGCGTGCGACTGGGGATACCGGTGCTGCCGCCGGACGTGAACCGGAGCGGCGTGGACTTCAGCGTGGACTGGGCGGAGGATGGCCGGGAAGCCGTACGGTTCGGCCTCGCGGCTATCAAGAACATCGGGGCGTCCGCAGTGGCGGAGTTGGTGGTTGAGCGCGACGAGAACGGCCCGTTCCAGTCGCTGGAGGACTTCTGCAGGCGCGCCGGGTCGGAAGCCGCGAACCGGCGCGTGGTGGAAAGTCTGGCGAAGGTGGGCGCGCTTGATGCCTTCGGGTCTCGCGGGCAGCTCACTGCGAGCGCAGACCACATCGTGCACCTGATGCAGCGCGAAGCGCGCCTGCGCGAGAGCGGCCAGTCCACGATGTTCGACATGTTCGGCGCGTCCGCCCCCACGCCGCTGGCGGAGATCGAGTTGCTGCCCGCGCCCGAGCCGTCGCTACGGGAACTGGTCGCCTGGGAACGTGAATTGATAGGCGTTGCGCTGGGGCGTCGCGTGCTGGACCCGGTGAACGCGCCTGCAGGCGCAATCCTCTCCCGCGAGGAAGTGGAGGCGTGTGCGGATGGAGACAAGGTGGTGCTGGCGGGCGAGGTGGCATCGGTCCGCTTCACGACGGACAGGCAAGGAAGGCCGATCCGTTTCGTGGGACTGGAGATATTCGACGGCTCCGTGCTGGACGTGGCCGTGTGGAGCCGGGTGGTGGAGAAGACCGCCGAGCTGTGGGTGGAAGGCAACCTCGTGCAGTTGAAAGGGGTGGTGCGGCACCGGGGAGACGAAACCTCGATACATTGCGACGAGGCGCTCGAGTTCGAACTTGCGGAGCCGCCGGCCAACCCGCAGCCTGCTTCCGTGGCTGCTCCTGCCACTCCAAAGGTGGAGGAGTGGAAGCCGCCCGTGGAGGAGCACTCGGGCGCGCCGCCGGAGCCTGCCGCCAATGGCGTGGAGCCGCACTCCATGAATGGAGCCGCGCACCACGAGGAGGTTCCGTCAACTGGCAGCCTCGACGAAGGGCAGCGCAAAGTTCTCTTGAAGATGAAGGAGACCGACCAGCCCTCCGAGGACAATCGCCTGCTCAAGCAGGTGCTTGAGACGTTGATGGACCATCACGGCACGGACGAGGTCGACCTCGTCATCGAGAGCGGCGGGCAGTTCTGGCGCATCCAGATGCCGATCATCCGTACGCAGTTCTCCGACGCGCTCGCGGCGTACGTCAACGGGATGCGGGACAGCGGCTTGACGTTGGAGCTGGAGACGACGAAGGCGGCCTGATCAGGCGGTCGCTGCTTCCAGATTCAGCAGGCGCGCCTTCATGCCAAGGCCGGGACCACCGAACCCGTGCAGCCCGCCGTCCTTGCCGATGACGCGGTGGCACGGGATGACGATGGGGATACGGTTCCGCGCCATCGCCTGCCCTGCGGCGCGCACGGCTCTGATGTTTCCCGCGGAGGCCGCGAGCCACTCGTAGGTGCGTGTCTCCCCACGAGGGATGGAGCGGCACGCATCCCATGCTCGGCGGAAGAAGGGGGCCACGCCATCCAGATCCAGGGGCACGTTCCACGTGGGGGCGTCACCCCTCAGATACGCCTCGAGTTGGGCGCGGTAGGCGTTGAACGCGTCCGGCACGTGCTCAGGAAGCGGAGCCCGCATACTGCGTTCCAGGTCGTCCAGTGCGCGATCGGGAGACGGCTCCGGGAGAGTGGCGTAGCGGATGCCCTTCTCCGATCCGGCGGCTGCCACCCATCCCCAACCGGTTTCAAATACGTCGTAGTACAGTCCCATCCGGTAATGCCTCCTCGCTGAGCGTGCGGCAATTGTAAAGTATGGGGCGGGTGTTCGACAGACACGAAGCCAGGGTGTGCAGGATTTCACACGGGCGCGCAACATTTGGTAGAGTTGCGGATGAGTCGTCGGAGGCTCGTCAATCCTGAGTAGGGGAGAAGCTACATGGATCTCAAGAGTACACGGGAAGGCTCGAATCTGATCGTGGACGTGGAAGGGCGCGTGGACGGGACGAACGCGATGGACTTCCAGACCGCGCTCGAGGGAGCAATCCAACCGAGTGACCAGGGCGTCATCATGGACATGGGTCAGCTGCAGTACATCAGCAGCGCGGGCCTTCGTGTCATCCTTCTGGTTGCCAAGTCGCTCCAGAAGCAGAATGCCAAACTGCTGGGCTGCTCGCTCTCCGAATCCGTCAGAGAGATATTCGCCATCAGCGGGTTCGACAAGATCGTGCCGGTGCACGATTCCCGGACAGATGCGCTGAAGGCGCTCGAAGACTAACCATCAGGGCCAGGACCAGCCTGGGGTCGGCAACTGAATCGTCAGCCGGCGCCGGGTGATTATTCAGGCTGCCCGCGAAGAACAGACGCGAGGAGACGATGTCTGAATCAGAAGGAGACTCGTACAGGATACTGGTGGTTGACGACGAGCCTGACGTAGAGCCGTTGATGTTACAGCGGATGCGGCGCCACATACGGTCCGGGCGCTACTCATTCGTCTTCGCCCAGAACGGGATCGAGGCGCTCGACGTGCTCAACAACGATCCGGAGATCGATATGGTGGTCTCGGACATCAACATGCCCAAGATGGATGGGCTGACGCTGCTGTCCCAGATATCGGAGTTGAACCCTGATCTCCGTGCGGTCATCGTCTCTGCCTACGGAGATATGAAGAACATCCGCACCGCGATGAACCGCGGTGCGTTCGACTTCGTTACCAAGCCGCTCGATTTCGATGACCTGCAAGTGACGATAGAACGCACGCTGGAGAACATGAAGGCGTGGAAGGAGGCGCTCTCCTCCCGTGACAAGCTGGTATCGCTGCAGCGTGAGTTGGACGTTGCAAGCCAGATGCAGCAGTCGATCCTCCCGACACAGTTCCCGCAAGGGGACGATTTCGAGGTATTCGGGAGCATGGAACCGGCGCGCAACGTTGGCGGGGACTTCTTCGACGTTGTCCAACTGGATGACGGAGAGATCGGCCTGGCAATCGCGGACGTGTCGGGCAAGGGCGTACCGGCGGCGCTGTTCATGATGTCCAGCCGTACCCTGCTGAAGGGCTCTGCCATCGGCCTGACAGATCCCGGGAAGGTGCTCCGGGAGGTAAATAACCTGCTCGCTGAGGACAACGAGTCCGCTATGTTCGTCACGGTGCTGTACGCGGTGTACAACCCCGCGACCGGACACCTCTCCTACGCCAACGGGGGCCACAACCTGCCTGTGATCTTCCACGGTGACGGGAGTTCCACTGTGCTCCCTTACACGGACGGGCTCGCATTGGCCGTCCTGTCCGGCGTCGAGTTTGTGGAAGGTGAACTCACCTTGGCACCGGGCGATACGCTGGTCCTGTACACGGACGGCGTGACAGAGGCTATGGACGCCGTGAATGAAGAGTTCGGGATGGAGCGCCTGCGGGCGGTGTTCGCGGGAGGCGGGCCACAGGACGCGGAGGGTGCGAACGAGGCAGTGTTCGCGGCTGTTCGAGAGTTCGTAAGTGGAGCGCCACAGTCGGACGACATCACATGTCTGACGCTGAGGCGTGGGAGATCGCAGGCATGAGCAACGGGTTGACCCTGACACTCGAGACTCGTCCCGAAGAGTTGGAACGGCTGACCGCCGCGGTCGAGACGTTAGCGGAGCAGGACAACTGGCCCGCCGCGCTGACGTTCAGGGTGAACCTCGTCCTGGAAGAGCTGGTGCTCAACGTAATCAACTACGCCTATGACGAGGACGGGCACCATCTGGACGTTGAGCTTACGTGCAACGAGGAAGACCTGGTCATTGAGATCACGGACGAAGGGAGGCCTTTCGATCCGTTGCACGATGCCCCTGAACCGGACATGGAATCGCCGATGGAGGAACGCCGCATAGGGGGATTGGGCGTTTACCTGGTCCGGACGATGACCTCCGACATGCAATACCGGCGGGAGGACGGCAAGAACCGGATGACCGTTGCCATGTCGAGGGATGGATGAAACGCGTGCCGCGTTCCGGGCGTACGCCCGGGTACATCGCAGCACTCTTCATCGTCGCGGGGCTGGTTGGCTGTAACGGCGATGCAACAGAGTTGCCTACCCCTACTCCCCATCAGCAGAGTGCTACCGCGACGCCGTCGCCGACCCCGGTAGACGCAGGAACGTCCGGCGTGACCGACGATCAGGTGCTGTTCGGGCAGTCCGCTGCATTCAGCGGCCCGGCTGAGGAACTCGGCACCAACATGCGGCTGGGCATCCGGGCGGCGTTCCATGAAGCGAACCAAGCGGGGGGCGTACACGGGCGCTCACTGGAGTTGATCTCGCTGGATGACTCCTACGAACCAGAGAAAGCGGTTACGAACACGCTTCAGCTGATAGAGGATGAGCGTGTGTTCATGCTGATGGGCGCAGTGGGGACGCCTACGTCACGCTCCGCTACCCCGGTGTCCGTATCGGCGGGTGTACCCTATCTCGCACCGTTCACGGGAGCGGAGTTCCTGCGGACCCTTGGGCCGGAGAACGTGATCAACGTTCGCGCCTCGTACAACCAGGAGACGGAGGAGATGGTCGAGCGTCTGACCGAGGACCTGGGCATCACGCGGATAGCGGTGATGTACCAGGACGACTCCTTCGGCCGCGCGGGCTACCAGGGGGCGGTAGAAGCGCTCCGGCGCAGAAACATGTCTCCGGTGGGCATCGGGCTGTATACGCGCAACACAACGGCGGTGAAGACCGCGTTGCTGGATATAGAGCGTTCGCTCCCCGAGGCGGTGATCATGGTGGGGGCCTATGAACCGGTGGCAACCTTCATCAGATGGGCGCGGCATATCGGGATGGACGTGCAGTTCATCAACATCTCCTTCGTAGGCAGCAACGCGCTGGCGCGGGAGCTCGGTCCCGATGGCGCCGGAGTGTTCGTAACGCAGGTGGTGCCTTTCCCGAACGATCTGTCGCAACCCGTCGTGCGGGCTTACCGGAGCGCGCTCACGTCGTATGATTCGAGTGCGTTGCCGGGCTTCGTATCACTCGAAGGATACCTGGCAGGGCGTCTTGTGATAGCAGGGCTGGAAGGTTGCGGCCGTGATCTCACCCGCCAGTGTTTCCTGGATAGCCTGACCACTCCCGACATGATCGATCTGGATGGGTTCCGCCTGGGTTACGGAGAAGACGACAACCAGGGCTCGGACACGGTGTTCCTGACCGTGCTCGGGCCTGACGGACAGTATTATCCGATCCAGGCACTGGGGGACTTCCAGTTGCTGCAGGAAACCTGGGCGTTGCAGGACGTCGAGCCATGATTCAACCACTCAGGTTCTTCAGAGTACCGTCGCGCATCTCCACGCAGTTGCAGTTGGTGATCGCGGGCGCGGTTGCGCTCACGCTGGCTGCCAGTCTCGTGGGCTGGTTCTCGTTCACCCGTGTGAGCGAGGCGCAGAGCCGTGTGAACGACGCGAGCCTGCCGGAGATCACGACGGCGTTCCACGTGGCGGAGTCCGCCAGCGTGCTGGTGGCGGCGGCCCCGCGGTTGACGTCCGCCGAGGTGGAAGACTTCGCGGAGGTGGTCGCTGAGATCAACCAGGCGCATGGGGCGTTCGAAGAAGAACTGGCTGCGCTGGAAGCGCAGGGGAGCGAGGAGGGGCGCCTCGACAGCATCCGTGAACAGGCAGACAGGCTGGTCGCCAATATCGATACGATCAAATCGGAGATGCCGGAGTTCTTCGCGCTGGAAGCCCGCAGCGATGTTCTCCGGCAGGACCTGACGGCTGTTCAGGACGAACTGGACGGAGTCCTGATCCCGGCGCTGGATGATCAGCTCTTCTACCTGATGACGGGCTACACCAGCCTCGACGCGCCCCCCGCCTCGCTTGAGGAGTCTTTCTCCGGTGATCAGATCATCGAATACCGGCGTCTCGCAGAGTTGCAGGGAGCCCTCAGCATAGCGGCGCAGGTGCTGGCAAGCGCTTTCACCGTCTCCGAGCCGGCGCTGGTAGAGCCGTTGCGGGAGCGGTTCGAGGCGGAGTTCGCCGCATTCAGAGGCGCAGAGAGCACGTTCCTGGGGCAGGTGAGCGAAGACCTGCTGGCGTCGCTTACTCCCCTGGCTGACCGGCTCTACGACCTCGGTCTGGGCGAAGAAGAGGGGGGGTTCGCGCTGGTACAGAGCGGGCTGGAGCTTGCTGAGCGGCAGCGCGAGTTGCTCGCCCTGAACCGCACCATCGCGATCGAACTCGTGGAAGAAGTGGACAGTCTGGTCAGTGTGGCGAACCAGCATGCGGAGGCGGCGACGCTCTCGTCCGACCAGTCCATCCGCACCGGGCGCCAGCTCCTCATCGTGATCGGCATCGTGAGTGTGACAGGAGCGTTGCTCATCGACTGGCTCTTCGTGTGGCGGGTACTGCTTCGGCGGCTGGCGTTCCTCTCGAACCGGATGCGCCGGATGGCCGGGGGCGAACTGGAGGAGGAAGTGGTCGTGAAGGGCCGAGACGAGGTGGCGGACATGGCCGCGGCGCTGGAAGTGTTCCGCCGGAACGCGCTGGAGGTACAACGGCTGAACCTGGTTGAACATCTGGCAGAGGAGCTGCGGGAGAAGAACGACGAGTTGGAGTCTGCGCTTTCAGATCTGGACAAGGCGCAGGACCAGATCGTCATGCGGGAGAAGCTGGCGGCGCTCGGTGAGTTGACCGCCGGAGTTGCCCACGAGATCAGGAACCCGCTGAACTTCGTCAAGAACTTCTCAGAGGCCTCGGCAGAATTGCTCGTGGAGTTGAAGGAAGCGGTCGATGATACCGGCGATGCGTTGACGGAGGACCAGAAGCAGTACATCGAAGAGATATCCGCCGATCTGACCGGCAACCTTCAGCGCATCCAGTCGCACGGCGAACGAGCGAACCGCATCGTCCAGGACATGCTGATGATGGGCAGGGGCGGGGGCGAAGCGCGTCCGATCGACATCAACGACCTGGTCAACGAACACGCCTCGCTGGCCTACCACAGCGCCCGGGCGCTGGACCCGGACTTCCAGCTCACCATCCGGCAGGAGTTCGATCCGGATGCGGGCGAGGTGGAAGCTATCCCCGGCGACCTTGGCCGCGTCTTCCTGAACATGGTGAGCAACGCCTGCTACGCCGTGGACGAGAAGCGGAAAGCGAAAGAAGCGGAAGGGGAGCAGTTCATGCCCGAGGTGGTGCTCTCTTCGAAACGTACGGATGACTCGGTGGAGGTCCGCGTCAGGGATAACGGGAGCGGCATCCCCCAGGAGGCGATCGACAAGATATTCAATCCGTTCTTCACCACCAAGCCCACAGACAAGGGAACGGGGCTGGGGCTTGCGATCTCGAACGACATCGTCCGCCAGCATGGCGGGACGATAGCGGTCACGTCAGAGGCGGGCGAGTTCACCGAAATGCTGGTGACCCTGCCGTTCAGGTACCCGGTAGTAACTGCTGAACACGAAGACGACGCCAGTGATGAAGATGACGCCGCAGACGATGACCCCGATGACGACGCCGAAGCCGAAGGCGTTTCCGAGAGCGTCGACGATGAGGAGGATGACGCGGGAGAGAGGTCGGACGGGGAGGCTGAAGACGACGGCAAGGCAGGCTAGCGAACCGGAGCGGGGAGCATGAACTTCGACTCCTATAACCTCGACGCTGCCATCTACGACGAGATGCTGCTGGCGGACGGATCGCCGCGGGAGCACTCCCAGCGGCTGTACGAGACGTTGTTGAGCCTCTCCCCCGAACGCCTGGGCAGCGTACAGGAAGGAGTGGCTCGCTCTTTCCTGCACGAGGGGATCTTCTTCACGGTCTATGGAGATGAGGAGGCCCAGGAACGGATCATCCCCGTTGACTGCGTGCCGCGAGTGCTTTCCGCATCGGAATGGACGTTGCTCGATTCAGGACTCGCCCAGCGCCTGCGCGCGCTCAACCGTTTCATCGATGACGTCTATAACGGTGCGCACGCCATCGCTGACGGGGTGATCCCCGAAGACCTGGTCATCGGATGCCCGAACTACCGCCCGGAGATGCTGGGCTACTCCCCTCCGGAAGGGGTCTGGGTGGGTATCTGCGGGTCGGACCTCCTTCGGACGCACGACGGCTTCTTCGTGCTCGAGGACAACCTTCGGTCGCCTTCCGGCGTGTCGTACATGATCGCGACCCGCAATGCGGTGAAGGCAGGACTGCGGCGCCTGTACCGCGCATCGCGTGTCCGGGAGGTCGAGCACTATGGGGACCTTCTGCAGCAGACGCTGCGGGAGCTGGGGCCGGGAGGCAAGCCCGACCCCACCATCGTGCTGCTGTCGCCGGGGGTGTACAACGCGGCCTTCTACGAGCACATGTTCCTCGCACATGAGATCGGTGCGGAACTGGTGGAAGGGCGCGATCTGCTGACGCGTGACGGTTTCGTGTACATGCGCACGACCGCAGGGCTTCGTCGCGTGGACGTCATCTACCGCCGCGTGGACGATCTGTTCCTGGACCCGTTCGCCTTCCGTCCGGACTCGATGCTGGGCGTGCCGGGCCTGCTGGACGCGTGCAAACGCGGCAACGTCACGCTGGTCAACGCTCCGGGGGTCGGCGTTGCCGACGACAAGAGCGTCTACCCCTACGTGCCGGACATGGTCCGCTATTACCTCGGCGAGGAGCCGATACTCGGCAACGTGGAGACGTATCTGTGCCGTCGCCCCGCTGATCTGGAGTACACGCTGGACAACCTGGACGAACTGGTGGTGAAACGGGTGGGCGAGTCCGGAGGGTATGGAATGCTCGTGGGACCGCACGCCACACCACAGGAGCGTGAAGAGTACGCGGAGCAGGTGCGGGCGAACCCGGCGGATTTCATCGCGCAGCCGGTGCTGACGTTCTCCCGTGCGCCCTGCCTCGTGGATGGCGGGCTGGAGCCGCGCCACGTTGACCTGCGGCCCTTCATCCTCCAGGGTCGAGAGACGCGGATCGTGCCCGGAGCCTTCTGCCGCGTGGCGCTGCGCCGCGGGAGCCTGGTGGTGAACTCCAGCCAGGGTGGGGGCGGCAAGGACGTCTGGGTACTGGAAGAGTGAGGCAGATGCTCTCTCGAAGCGCTCAAGGGATCTATTGGATGGGCCGCTATCTCGAGCGGACCGAGTGCATGTGCCGCCTGCTGCAACTCCAGACGGAAGCACTGGTAGACCGTCCGGCGCGCGACATATACGTCGGATGGCGCAGGCTCTACGGCGTGCTGCGCCGGATACCGCCGGGAGGCGCGCTGGCTCTCCCGGAGGGCGACGACTTCACGCTCGCGGACTCGTACACGCTCGCCGGGGACCTGACCTTCGAGCGTTCGAACCCGGACTCGGTGTGGAACTGCTTCGCTCAGGGCAGAGAGAACGCACGGCAGATGCGCCATTGCATCAGCGCGGAGATGTGGCAGCGTCTCAACCTCGCCTACCTGCGCCTTCGCGACATGGAGATAGAGGATATATGGGGAGCGCTGCCGGAAGGTTTCTACGCAGGGTTGGCGGCCGAGACCGACGCGTTCGACGGCGCTGCCCAAGCGACCATGTACCGTGACGAAGGCTGGAGTTTCCTCCGCCTGGGCGGGTTCATCGAGCGGGCGCAGTTCGCGCCTGCCCTGCTCCTGCAGCAACTGGCCATAGATGCGGAGAGCGACGGCTATGCGGAGGAAGACTGGGCGAGCCTGCTGGAGGCCTCTCATGCACTGGAGGTGTACAACCGGCGCTATGGGGCTGCGGTGCACCCGGCCGCTGCGCTCGATCTGCTGGCGACGGATCCTCTGTTGCCCGGTTCGGTCTACAGGTCGCTCAAACAGATCTCAGGAGAGTTTGCAACGCTCGGAGCGGGCCCCGGAGCGGACTCCGGGTATGCGGCCCAGCGACTCATAGGACGGCTGCTCTCACTCATGCAGAACGAGTGGCCGGACAACAGGGACCACGAGGGTCTGCTCCGCCGGGTCCTGAGTGAGGCAACGAACCTGCACTTCATGATCAACGAGGCCTACTTCGACTACCCGCTCACCGTTCGTGCCGAGTAGCGTGTGCGGAGATCAAGCCTGTCTCCGAGAATCCCTCGAGGAGCCCAACGATGACCGAAACACTCGCCCGTATCAGTTCCAGCAGGCCATGGATGACCATAGGCGTGTGGTTGCTGCTCGTGCTGGTTGCCCTCGGAATCGTCGGCCAACTACTCCCCACCGCCACCACCACTGAACTCCGCATCATCCCGAGGTTCGGCGAGGTCGGTTCGGTGACGGTCAGTGAACTGCTGGAAGGCAGTCCGATCGAGCCTCCGCCCGCTGAGGTGGTCATCGTTCGTTCAGGGACGCTGACAGTGGACGACGACGCATTCAAGGCGAAGGTCGAGGAGGTCACCGGCAAGCTCCGGGAGTTGGAGCCTGAAGTCATACAGGCCAGCACGAACTACTACGAGGTACTGGCCACCACTCCGCTGGACTCTCTTGCCCTGGTCTCAACGGACCGCAGAAGCGCCATCGTGGCGGTTCAGATGACCGGCACACTCGGGGAGGCGCTGGAGAACATCGAAGAAGTCATCCACGTCGTGGAGGAAGCGGATGGCAAGGACGGCTTCGACGTGCTTGTTGTGGGCGACGTGAGCAGCCGCTTCGAGCAGGCCGAGCTGTCTGCGATGGACCTGGAGCAGGGCGAGCGCATCGGCCTGCCGGTGGCGCTCCTCATCCTCCTCGTGCTCTTCGGCGCAGTCGTGGCCGCGCTGATACCCGTCGGACTCGCCATCGTTTCGATACTCGTCACGCTGGCAATCGTGTCGGTCATCGGCAACATCGTTGGCGAGCTGGTCTTCTTCGTGCTGCTGTGGATAACGATGATCGGCCTTGCTGTGGGGATCGACTACAGTCTCATCGTGGTGTCCCGCTTCAGGGAAGAGCTGGCTCGTGGCCTGAGCGCGCGGGACGCGGTCGTCAAGGCCGGGGCGACGGCAAGCCGCACGGTGTTCTTCAGCGGCATGACGGTGGTCATCGCCCTGCTTGGCGTGTTCATCGTCCCGCACACGCTGTTCTTCGCAACCGGCCTTGGCGCGATCCTGGTGGTCCTCGTCTCGGTCACGGCGACGCTCACCTTCCTGCCAGCTGTGCTCACGGTGCTGGGGCCGCGCGTTGATCTTCTACGGCTTCCTTTCCGCAGGAGCGCGCCAAGTGCGTCTGCAGAAGGGCAGCGTCCCGGTTTCTGGGAGTTCATCACGCGCAAGACGATGAGATACCCCGTCGTCAGCATCATCGTGGTCGGCGGGCTGATGGTATGGGCGTCGGTGAGCTACTTCGGCATCAACACCGGCTTCAACAGCGTCGAGACGTTCCCGGAGGACTCGCACACCCGGGAGGCATTCACTGCCCTGGAAGAAGACTTCCCGCTGGGGTACGGCTCCGCGAACCCCGCCAGGATCGTCGTCGAGGGAGATATCAATGACCCGTCGGTAGCGGCTGCGGTGCAGACATTCAAGCAGGCCGTAGTCGGAGACCCGCTGGTTGCCGAAGCACTGCAGAAGATCCGGCAGGCCGTAGAGAGCGACCCTGCCCTCATCGCAGCCCTGCTGCAGAGCAATCCGGAGGTGCTCAACGATCCATCCGCCGCTGCGCTTCCGACGGAGACGCACGGCAACCTCACCGTGATCGCGATACCGGTGCCCGGTGCTCCCAGCGGGGCGGAGGCGTTCGGCCTGATCGAACGGTTGAGGGACGACTATATCCCCGCGGCGTTCTCCGGTGTCCCGGCAGAGGCGCACGTGGGAGGCATCTCAGCGGAGTTCCTGGACTTCGACACGCAGCTCAGCGCCTACCTGCCCATCATCTTCGCGTTCATCCTCGGCGTGAGCTTCATCCTGCTGCTGGTCGTCTTCCGCTCCATCGTCATCCCCATCAAGGCGATCATCATGAACCTGCTCTCCGTCGGCGCTGCCTACGGGTTGATGGTGCTCGTGTTCCAGCATGGCGTGGGGGCAGACCTCCTCGGCTTCCAACAGATCGAGACGATAGAAGCATGGCTGCCGCTCATCCTGTTCGCCATCCTGTTCGGGCTGTCCATGGATTACCACGTCTTCATGCTGAGCCGCATCCGCGAACGCTACGACCAGACGCACGACAACGCCGAGTCCGTGGCGTACGGCCTGCGCTCGACCGCAAGCCTCATCACGGGCGCCGCACTCATCATGGTGGCGGTGTTCAGCGGTTTCGCCTCGGGCGACATGGTGGTGAACCAGCAGGCGGGGTTCGGGCTTGCGGTAGCCGTCCTGCTGGATGCAACACTGGTGAGGAGCATCCTCGTTCCGGCCAGCATGCAACTGCTCGGCGCGCGGAACTGGTACCTGCCGGGGTTCCTCAACTGGCTGCCCCAGATACAGGTGGAGGCCGAAGAAGACTAGCCGAGGAACCGGCGGATCAGGGCGGCTTCTTCGATGAAGTGCCGTGTCCGGGAGGTGCGGTTCCGCACGAGCCCTGCCCAGACCGCCGTGGTCAGCCCTTCGTGGACGCGGTCGATCTCCTGGGTGAAGCGTACGAACAGTCGCCGGTAGTCGTCGCCGAGGAGTTGCGTGATGCGCGTCTCGTTCGAGAAGCGCAGGGCGGCGCTGAGGTCTTCCTGGAGGCTGGGGTATATCTCCCGCAGGTAGGCGAAGTCGTCCTCGTTGAGCGCGGCGAGCCCGAGCAGGTCCGGGGGTACGCCGATGGAGTAGAGCGTGGCCGCGAATGCGATGGCGCGCGGAAGGGCCACGTCCTCCGCGCCCGGAAGCGTGCGCCCGTAGCCGAAGAGGCCGACGTGCAGTTTGCGCTCCCGCCTGCGCGGTATATGAGCGGATACGGAGGCGATGGTAGGGGCGAGCTTGCGCACCTGTTCCTGGTAGGCCGCTCCTGCCCTGTCGAGGATGTCGTTGACGCGTGCTTCGTCAACCGGCGGAGCGGGTTTGCGCTCGTACGCGTGGAGCTGTGCGATGGCGTCGACCACCTGCTCGCGGGGGTAGTCGAACTTGAACGCAGACTGTACGGTGAGCGTCTGGACGCTGGGGTACTCACGGAAGATGCGGTCCACGTTCACGGGGGAGAGGTGCCCCCGGAAGGGCGCCGAGCCTGCGCCGATGATGGGGTAGAGGGGGATGCCCAGTTCGCCCTCGAGACGGTCCAGCCGGGCGAGGGCGGTCTTGAGCATCAGCTCGGCGCCGACGATGCCGTTGTTCAGCGCAGGGTCGCTCCGGGCGAGGAAGACGCGCTGGTACTCGACCTCCCACCCCTGCAGGTATTCGCGGACGATGTCGTCCACCGTCATCATCTGCTCCCGCTCCTCGAAGAGCGGGATGACGCGGATGTGCTTGGGGTAGAAGTCGCCTATCCAGTCGCTGACGGTGCTTCCGTCCGGCAGATGCCTGCTCTCCTGCCCGGCGATGAACTGTGCGTAGTAGTCCCGCACCTTGACTATCTGCGCGGCGTTGGTGGTGAAGGGGAGGATGACTTCCTGGATGGGGGGTTCGAGGTCGCCCTCGTAGAACTCGTTCGCAACGTCGTAGGCGATGGGGATGCCGTGGAGGGCTTCGATGAGGAGCTTGCGCATCTCCAGTTCGATGGAGGGATTCGGGACGCGGAGGGTGATGAGGGCGTCGCGCCCCAGTTTCATCTCTTCAGAGAAGTAGCCGGGATAGTGACTGAGCAGTTTCTGGATGACGTGCGTGTCGGTGTCCTTGCCCTCGGAGTCCCACATCTGCTCGTCGCACCCGAGCGCCAGCACGTCGGCGGCTTCGATGATCTCGCCGTCGCCCTTGATAACGCCGTCGATGGCGTAGGCGGGGGCCTCCGCGTTGTCCGGGTGCTGGGTACTCATCACTCGCGGGATCAGGGGCACGGCATGAACCTCCTTCGCGTCAGGGGCATGATACCCGTATGGACGTTCCAGCGGGCAGCGCTGGGGTTATGTTTCTGTTACAGGGTGCGTTGGATGAAGCCGGCCTTCCGGCGCCATCGCGTGTTCACCTTCACCCATAGTTCGAGAAAGGCGGGACGTCCTGTGAGCGCTTCGATCTCAGGACGCGCGAGGACACCTACCTCCTTGAGCGCCCCTCCTCCCTTGCCGATGAGGAGCCTCTTCTGGGAGGGAGTGTCCACGTAGACCACTGCCCGGATGTAGTCCGGTGCTTCTCCCTCGCGCTCCTCGAACGTAACGACTTCCACGGCTGTGTCGTACGGGACCTCATGGGCGTAGTGCTCGAATATCTTCTCACGGACGAGTTCACCCACGAGGAAGCGTGTCGTGCGGTCGGTGAGCATCTCCGGCGGGAAGAGGGCGTCCTGCTCCGGCAGATGCGCGCCGATCGCTTCCGCGAGAGGGGCCAGCCCGTCGCGTTGGAGAGCGCTGACGGGCACGATCTCGGCGAATGGGTGGGTTTCGGCGTAGCGCGCCATGACCGGCAGCAGCTTCTGCCTGGCGATGGTGTCGGTCTTGGTGAGTACGAGCAACGCGGGCACATCCACGGAGGCGATCTGTTCGATGAGCGCTCGTTCGACGTCTCCGGGATAACGCGGTTCGGCGGCGAGAACGATGGCGTGGGCGTCGCCGAGTGCGCCGGAGAGCTGGCGCGCCATCGCTGCGTCGAGCTGGTCACGGCCTTTCCGAAGGAAGCCGGGAGTGTCGATGAGGGCGGCCTGGAAATCGCTGCCGTTCAGGACACCGAGCAGCCTGTGACGGGTCGTGTGGGGCTTCGCGCTCACGATGGACAGCTTCTGGCCGAGCAAGGCGTTCAGCAGCGTGGACTTGCCGACGTTCGCCCTGCCGACGATGGCCACGAGCCCGCTGCGGAAGTTGGTGGTCTGGCCGCTCACACTTCCAAGCATACTCGCTCGGGGAAGCTGGTGACTCCGGCGTCTCCCGCTGTGTATAGTGACTGTGCCGCGGTCATCCGCGGGCAACGATGCGTATCTTCCACACTCGTTTCCCAAGCCCCTTTGCCATTGCAGTCCTGCTGCTGTTCACGCTGGCTGCGTGCGGCGAGCCGGGGCCCGGAGTCGTACAGTTCGAAGCGCGTGCGACTCCTGAAGGACCTACCACTCCGACGCCGACCCCCACGCCCGCGCCTTCTCCGACAGCAACCCCGACACCCGAGCCGACGGCGACCCCTACCCCGGCGCCTACCGACACGCCCACGCCGACCCCAACGCACACGCCGACGCCGGACGAGCCTGGGATACTCACGCCGCAACCGGACGTCTCCATCGTCATGCAGACGGAGACCGTCATCAGCGCCGGTGACCGTCATACCTGTGTGGTCACGCCGGACGGGACGCCTACCTGCTGGGGGAACAACGATTCAGGACAGGCGGCACCGATCGGTTTCCTCCCACTCAGGACGATAAGCAGCGGGAACAACCACTCCTGTGGACTTACACTGGAAGGAGCGGCCATCTGCTGGGGCAGCGATGCCTTCGGCCAGATCAACGCTCCCACCGATCAGATGTTCCTGGCGCTCAGCAGCGGCGACGATTTCACGTGCGCGCTCACTTTCGACGGCACTCCGGTCTGCTGGGGAGGTCAGGGGGTCACCCCTCCCGATGGGGAGAAGTTCACCCAGATCAGCAGTGGAGGACGTCATGCGTGCGGACTCCGCCTGGACGGCAGCGCGGTCTGCTGGGGAGACGACGCGGATGGAAAGCTGAACCCACCGGCGGGGGCGTTCTTCGCTATCGCGAGCGGTGGCGACCACACGTGCGCGCTCAATGCCCAGGGTAACGCGGTCTGCTGGGGCAGCGACAGCTCCGGTCAGCGGACGAACGCACCGGTCGATGTCGCGTTCCTCTCCATCAGCAGCGGCGGGTCGCACTCCTGCGGCCTGCGCGGCGACGGGACCGCGTCCTGCTGGGGTGACTGGGGCGGCGCCGACGTCCCGACCGATGCGTTCTTCCAGATCAGCTGCGGGCGCAACTATTCCTGTGGGACGGTTGGTGAGGAACAGGTTTGTACAGGTGAAGTGCACACGTGCGGCGTCACCTTTGCGGGCACCGTCGTCTGCTGGGGAGATGACAGCGCTGGACAGTCCGCCCCGCCCGCGAGCCTGACGAGTCCGGGGCAACCGGTTGACGGGACGGACGGTGAAGCCACGCCGGAGCCTGGCGGGGGGTTGGTCGTGGACGGCGAGGTAATACCGCCGCCGCCCGCCATACCGGGCGTTCCGCCTCCGTCCTAGCGCCAGTGCCTTCCTATTCGCCGCGGAGGCGGGGGATGAACTCCGCCATCTGCGACTCCGCGCCGGACTTCGCGAGCGTCTCGACGAACATGTCGTGGATGATGGGGTCTTCGTTTTCGTACTCGATCTGACCGCCGCCCAGGTTCACGTCAACGTCAGTCTCGCCTTCCATGGCGACGCCGAGTGAGAAGTAGTACTTCTGGCTGCCCCAGCGGAACGCGAGGTACCGCGCGGGAGTCGCGCCGCCGTTGAAGTGCTGGTGGAACCAGCCGTTCGGGGGCACAACGAGCGAGCCGGGCTTCCAGTCGACGCGTTCCATGCCGTCGTGGGGGCTGCCGTGGGACGGCCAGAGGAGCGAGTAACCCTCGCCCTTGATGATGATGACGTGCGCGCCGGGACCGTGCCTGTGCGCCTTCTTGTACGTGCCGACAGGGAACTGCGAGACGTGGGCGGTCTGAGTCTGGTCGGCGAGCTCGAACTTGATGTGCGCTCCCCCAGCTCCTCGCTCCTTCCAGGAGAACGTCGTAAATGTCTCGATGTCGGGCACGAAGTTGGTCTCCCAGGCGTTGGTGCGTCCGGTCGTGGCCGTCCACATCTTGCCCTCGCCCTGGAACTGCTTGGGGTTGCCGATGCGGTCTTCGAAGACGTAGGGGTTGTTGAAGACGAAGCCCTCGTTGTGGAAGAGGTTCATGGTGATGGGGGCGGTGGTGACCGCGACGAAGCGTGCAGGCTCCGAGCCGCTGCCGTTCATGTGCTGGTGCCAGACGTTGATGGGGATGGAGAAGACGCTGCCGCGCTTCCACTCGAAGCTGACCCGGCTGTTGGGGTCGTCGCCGACGAGCGTGGCGCCGCGCCCTTCGAGCACGTAGATGTTCTTCTCGAAGATGTGCTTCTCCGGCGCCATCTTGCCGCCCGGCGGTATCTCAGCGACATAGGCGCCGTTGGTGTCGCCGGCGCCGTCGAGGTTGATGTACGTGCCGAGGCAGTTCAGGCGCGCCCACGGCTTGACCTCGACGGTGCGCAGGTCGTCCACCGCGAAGCCGGTGATGACGGGTATGCCCTCCTTCTCCTGGAAGGCGCGGTAGGCGTTGTACTTGACGATGCGTTCCTGGTCCGGGCGTATCTCCGGCGTGGACGTTGTCATCGGGCTCCTCCTGTGGGCGGACGCGACTGGCTGGAGTACGGGAAGTGACTGGGAGTACCTGGAGCGGGCGATGGGATTCGAACCCACGGCCCTCTGCTTGGGAAGCAGATGCTCTACCCCTGAGCTACGCCCGCGCCGCGTGAGATTGTAGCGCGGTTCCGGCGAGTTGGCACGCGCTACCGCGCGAGGCGCGACCAGGCGACCGCCATCGCGACACCGACGGCTGCGAGGCGGAACAGCCCGCCGACAGAGAGGTCGCCAAGCGCGCCGATGAGGAACGGAAGGGTGGCGAGGGCCACGCTGCCCAGTGCCATCCACTGGTAGGTCCGCCCCCTTCGGCGGTTGACGGCCTGGCTGACGGCCTCGCCCAGGGCATATCCGAGCCCCAGCATGATGAAGAAGGTGAAGAACCCTCCGAAAGGGATGAGCCTGAACACGATCTGCAGGGCGATGAACCCGGCCACCCCCGCTCCCAGGGCGGCAAGCACCCCTCGTGTCACGTAGCTCACGGAGACGGCGTGGGTCGGCAGACCGACCGGCGCGCCGCATTCCCTGCAGCGTATGCCGACCGGGTGCTGGCGCATGCACTCCGTGCAGATTGACTTCTCGCAGTTGCCGCAGCGCAACCCCGTTTCACGGTTGGGGTGCCAGTAGCATGTCGGCGCTTGCGTCATTCCGCCTCCGGCTGCGGCGTGTTGCGCTGGACCCAGGCGTCGTGGTCTGCGATGTCGCGGTCGTACATCAGCCGGTTGAAGAGGAGCTGCGGCAGCGGAACGTCGGAGCCGCGCAGCGAGTTCGAAGCAAGACGCTTGACGACAGTGATGAGCAGCAGCCCGGTCATCAGCAGGACGACGGCGGACGGCCTCTGGAAGTAAAGCGCAACGAGCGGCAGGGATACGAACCCCAACAACACCCAGACGCCGGAGGCCTTGGTGAACTGCCATCCGGCGCTGGTGACGACGATGAAGAAGGCGAGCTCCAGCCGGCCGAGGGCCAGGAGCGCCCCGACCGAGGGCGCCACCCCCCTGCCGCCCTTGAAACCGAGGGACACCGGCCAGTTGTGGCCTGTCACGGCGAGCAGTCCTGCCGCCGCCTGCACCTCTATCTCCAGGCCGAGCGCACGGGCGAGGTAGACAGGGGTGAGCCCTTTCACGAAGAGGTCGAAGATGCCGACGGGCAGGATCCAGAAGCGTCCGACGTTGTAGTAGACGTTCGATGCGCCGATGGTGCCGCTGCCGACCTTGCGGAGGTCTATGCCTTTGACGAGGCGCGCGACGATCCAGGCGGCAGGCACAGAGCCCAGCAGGTACGCGTAGAGGAGTACCAGCGCTATCTGTAAGGAATCGTCCATCGCAAGAGGCTCTTACCCTGCTCCAGCAAGACGCTCCAAGGCTTCGAACACTTCCGGAGGCGGGCCGTCCGATCCGGGAAGCGCCTCGTTCTCGTTGCCCATCGCATGATAATCGCTCCCGCCACACGGCAGGAGGCCGTAGCGTCTGGCGAGGCCGAACAGGGCGCGTTGCTCGTCCGCGTTGAAGTTTGCGTAGTGCGCTTCGAGTCCCACGATGCCCATGTCAGGCAGCCGGGGAACGAGCGTCTCGTACTCCTCGACGTAGAGCGGGTGAGCGAGCACTGCCGCGCCGCCTGCGCTCCGTATCGTGCGTGCGGCGTCTTCCAGCGTTACGCCCACGCGACCGACGAACGCCGCGCCCCCGTTGTTCAGCAGTCCGTTGAACGCGTCTTTGTACGTTGCCAGGTAGCCTCGCTCCACCATCGCGTGCGCGATGTGGGGACGCCCGACGCTTGCGCCGTCCGCGATCTGCTGCACACGCTCCCAGTCGATCGGATAGCCGAGTCTGGCGAGGTTATCGAGCATCCGCAGTCCCCGCTCTTCCCGCTCCTGACGGAGCTCGGCCAGTTGCTGCTGCAACGCGGCGTCGGTGCGGTCCACGAAGTAGCCGAGCAGGTGCACGTCCGAGTTGTCCATCGTGGGATGCGAGGCGCTGATCTCGATACCGGGGACGATACGCAGCGCGGGATGAGCGGCGGCGGCAGCGATGGCCTCGTCCAGCCCTTCGGTGGAGTCGTGGTCGGTGAGCGCAGCGACATCGACCCCCCGGTGAGCGAGGACTCCTACGAGTTCGGTGGGCGTCAGACGCCCGTCCGAGCGGGTGGAGTGCATGTGGAGGTCTATCTTCATGGCTCGCCGGGCCGGGCTGCCCGCACTCGGATCCGAGCGCGGGCAGCTGCACCCGTCCGTTCTAGTGGGCGACCTCGGTAGCCCTCGTCTCGCGCACGACGGTGACGACGATCTCGCCGGGGTAAACGAGGTTCTCCTCGATCTTGCGGACGACCTTGCGCGCGAGGTTCGATGCAGCGACGTCGTCTATCGCGTCCGGCTCGACGAGGATGCGCACCTCGCGCCCCGCCTGTATGGCGTACGACTTCTGCACGCCGTCGAAGCTGTTGGCGACGTCTTCCAGGGCTTCCAGCCGCTTGAGGTAGAGCTCGACGGTGTCGCGGCGGGAGCCGGGACGCGCAGCGCTGATGGCGTCAGCCGCCGCGACGACGAAAGCCTCGACAGACCCTCTGTCGTCGTCATGGTGCTCGTTGATAGCGGCGGTTACCGCGGGTGTGAGGGAATAACGCCGGGCAACCTCCTCGCCGAGCTCGATGTGCGTGCCCTCGAACTCGTGGGTGAGGGCCTTGCCGATGTCGTGGAGCAGCCCACCCGCCTTGGAGGTCTGGACGTCCGCTTCTATCTCACCGGCGATCAGCCCCGCGATGCGCGAGACCTCGACGGAATGCTGCAGAACGTTCTCGCCGTAGCTGTAGCGGTACTGGAGCCTGCCGAGGAGCCTGATGAGTTCGGGGTTCAGTCCGCGGACGCCCGCGTCGAGCACGGCCTGCTCGCCCGAACGGGCGATGGAGTCCTCAACTTCCTTCTGCGCCTTGTTGACCGCTTCCTCGATGCGCGCGGGGTGGATGCGCCCGTCGGCGATGAGGTTGGTGAGCGCCACCTTTGCCACCTCGCGGCGGATGGGGTCGAAGCAGGAGACCGTCACGGCCTCCGGCGTGTCGTCGATGATGAGGTCGACGCCTGTGGCGGCTTCGATGGCGCGGATGTTGCGTCCCTCGCGGCCGATGAGGCGGCCCTTCATCTCGTCGTTCGGCAGCGCCACCTGTGAGGTGGTCGACTCGTTGACGACGTCCGAAGCCAGACGCTGGATGGAGAGGGCGATGGTCTTCTTCGCCTTCTCGTCCACCTCGTTCAGCATCTTCTGTTCGAGGGCGTAATAGCGCTTGGCGAGTTCGTGCTCGGCCTCGTCCTCTGCGGACTGCATGATCTGGGCCTTCGCTTCCTGCACGCTGAGGTTCGCGACCTGTTCGAGCTTGACGGCCTGCTCAGCCTTGATGGCCTCGGCTTCCTCGTATTGCTGCTCGACGTCCTGCTCCCGGTCGGCCACGCGCTGCTCACGCAGCTCCAGGCCTTCCTGGCGGCTGTCGAGGGTCTCACTGCGGCTGGCGAGACGGTTCTCCGCTCGCTGCACCTCGCGCCGTCTGTCGCGCAGTTCGGCCTCAGCCTCCTGCTTCGCCTTGAGCGCCTCTTCCTGGGCCTCCAGCAGGGCGCGTTTCTTCTCTTCCTCAGCGCTTGCGAGTATACGAGTTGCCTCGTCCTGGGCTGCTCCCATGCGCCGGCTCCGTCCCATACTCCGGACGAGCAGGACCACTATGACACCGATAACGAGTCCAATTACCGCTCCTGCGATACCGACAATCAACGCTTCCATGAGCGTCTCCTTTCGGGCTCGACCTGCGCGCGCGTCCCCGTCGAGGGGGACCGGACAGACCGGCCATGGCTGTAGACAGACGACGGTCCCCCGGTTCCGGGAGCGGCAGCGAAGCGGGTACGTCAAGACCGCCCAGCAGCGCGAAGGCCGCTGGCGCGAGGAGGCGGGTGTGGTGCCCGCCGGTCTGCGCGTCGGTGAAGCGCACGTTATCTGCCACCGCCGTCCTTTATTCCTGGCGAGTGGCAGCCAGTAAGACGATGCCGGTTACCCGGTTGCCGGGGCCGCCGGTTGGAGCTCGGCCTCGGGGACCGGAGCCTCGCTGTGTCCGTTCGCGGCGTCGATGCCGCGAACCTTCGCCTCGATCTGAGCGGCGATATCCGGGTTGGCGCGGAGGAACGTCTTGGCGTTCTCCCGGCCCTGTCCCAGGCGCGTCTCGTTGTACGAGTAGTTCGCGCCGGACTTGCGGACGATCCCCATCTCCACACCGAGGTCGAGGAGGTCTCCTTCCTTGCTGATGCCTATCTTGAACATGATGTCGAACTCGGCCTGCCTGAAGGGCGGAGCGACCTTGTTCTTGACGACTTTCGCCCTGACCCGTGAACCGACAGGTTCCGTCCCCTGCTTGATCGTTTCGATACGCCGCAGGTCTACGCGGACGGAACTGTAGAACTTGAGCGCCCTGCCTCCCGGAGTGACTTCCGGGCTCCCGAAGAAGACTCCCACCTTCTCCCGCAGCTGGTTCACGAACACGACCGCGGTGTGGGAGGTGTTGGTGGCGGCAGTGAGCTTGCGGAGCGCCTGCGACATCAGCCGGGCCTGCAGCCCGACGTGGGCGTCGCCCATGTCGCCTTCGAGTTCTGCACGGGGCACGAGAGCGGCGACGCTGTCCACGACGACAACGTCCACGGCGCCGCTGCGCACGAGGTACTCGACGATCTCCAACGCCTGCTCGCCGGAGTCAGGCTGCGAGATGAGGAGCGAGTCCACCTGCACGCCGCACTGTGCGGCGTAGGTGGGGTCCAGTGCGTGCTCAGCGTCTATGTAGGCGGCGGTGCCGCCGCGACGCTGCGCCTCCGCGACGATGTGGCTGCAGAGCGTGGATTTCCCTGCGGACTCCGTTCCGAATATCTCCGTGATCCGCCCCTTTGGGATTCCTCCTATACCCAGGGCCAGGTCCAGCGAGATGGAGCCCGTGGGGATGGCTTCCACATGCAGGCTCTGGGTGGCTTCGCCCAGCCGCATGATCGCCCCGTGCCCGAACTGCCGTTCTATCTGCCCGAGAGCCAGTGCCAGCGCTTGTTCCTTGTCAGACATGTCCTTTTGGCCTCGTCTCCTGGCTGCCGCATGCCAGTGTTTTCATCGTATCACACCCGCTATCGCGGGCTGTGTGGCGGTTGCTGACGAGTTTGCCATGCATACGGTGCAACCGCGCAATGGGCGCGTGTCACAAATCCGGAATCCCACAATTCCGGATGCCTGCGGGACGCTCATGGGGGTTGAGGTTCAGGAGGGGCGATAGCGGTTGACGATGGGGAGGCGGCGGTCCCGCCCGAAGTTGCGGCGTGTGATCTTGACGCCCGGGGGCGCTTGGCGGCGCTTGTACTCGCTGCGGTCGACGAGGCGCACGGTGAGTTCAACGGCGTCGCGGGGCATCCCTGCGGCGAGCATCTCGTCGAAGCTGCGGTCGTCCTCGACGTACGCCTGCAGGATGGGGTCGAGCACGTCGTAGGGAGGCAGCGAGTCCTCGTCCTTCTGGTCAGGGCGGAGCTCGGCGGTCGGCGGCCGGACGATGATGGATTCGGGGACGACCTCCCGCCCGGCCATCACGTTGCGGTGGCGGGCGAGCTGCTGCACGAGCGTCTTGGGGACGTCCTTGATGACGGCGAACCCGCCCGCCATGTCGCCGTAGAGGGTGGCGTAGCCGGTGGCCATCTCGCTCTTGTTGCCGGTGGTGAGCACGATCCAGCCGAACTTGTTGGACGCCGCCATGAGCAGGTTGCCACGGATGCGCGCCTGCAGGTTCTCCTCGGTCGTGTCCGGCTCCTTGCCGGCGAACTCGCCGGCGAGCGTTTCGAGGAACTCGTCGAAGATCGGGCGTATGGGCAGCGATACGAGCCGGACGCCGAGGTTGTCCGTGAGCGCTTTCGAGTCGTCCCAGGACTGGCCGGACGTGTACTGCGACGGCATGAAGAACGTGGTGACGCGCTCCGGCCCGAGGGCATCGGCGGCGATGGCGGTGGTGAGCGCAGAGTCTATGCCGCCGGAGAGGCCGATGACCGCGCCCCTGAAGCCGCTCTTGAGCACGTAGTCCCGTGTGCCGGTGACGAGGGCCTGGTAGACCTCCGTGAGCGGGTGCAACTCCTCCGCGATGGAGGCCGAAAGTGCCTCGCCCCGCGAGGCGCTTGCGGCGGAGAGGAAGTAGCGGCGCGGCTCGCCGATGGTTTCGAGTCCGGGCCGGGCGAGCGGGCCTTCCGGGTCGGGAGCACCGACCTCGTCGGCGTCCACGTCCACGAGCAGCAGCGATTCCTCGAACTGTGGGGCGCGCGCGATGAGTTCGCCCCGGGGGTCGAAGACGAGGCTCTGGCCGTCGAAGACGAGCTCGTCCTGTCCCCCGATGAGATTGACGTATGCGATGAAGCAGCCGTGCTCGGCGGCGCGGCGTGAGAGCATCGCGCTGCGCTGGGCGTAGCGTCCCTGGTGGTACGGCGACCCGTTGATGGTGACGACGACCTCCGCGCCCGCGAGCCGCTGAACGGTTGTGGGGCCGGTGTCGTACCAGATGTCCTCGCAGACGTTGACGCCTGTCTGCACGCCGTTGATCTCGAAGACGGGGCACTCGTTGCCGCGGGCGAAATAGCGTTCCTCGTCGAAAACGCCGTGGTTGGGGAGGAGGATCTTGCGGTAGACGGTAGCGACGCTGCCGCCGTGCAGAACGGCCGCGCCGTTGTAGACGCGGCCTTCCATCTGGTCGGGGTAGAGGGCTGCGCCGAGGTGGAAAGGCTCTCCGTCCATGAACTCGGGCACCCCGACGATGATGGTGATGCCGTGTGCGGCTTCGGCGATACGCTCCAGCTGGGTCCGGGCGTCGAGCAGGAACTGGCGCTTGAAGAGGAGGTCCTCCGGCGGGTAGCCGGTGAGGGCCAGCTCGGGGAAGGCGACGAGGTCGGCCTGCCGTTCCCGGGCCTGTTGGACGAGCGCAAGTATGCGTTCGGCGTTGCCGTTCAGGTCGCCGACGGTTGCGTTCATCTGGCCGAGGGCTATGCGGATGGGCCTCACGAGTCGCCCCAGTGCGTTCTTCGGTGACGGGGCTGAGCGCCGGCGATGCTGGAAGCCGGCGCGTGCAGGTTCGGCAGGAGGATCACATACCGGAGCGGCGGCGGCGCCTTGCGGAACGGCGGGCCGCGATGCGGGCCTTCTCTCCCTTGGAACGGAAGAAGCGCCGGTCCTTGTGGGCCTTGAGGATGCCGTTGCGGGTGACTGCCGCGCGGAACCGCGACACGATCGCCTCAGGCGGCTCCCCGTCTCTCATCTCTACGAATGCCATGAATGCTCCGTGCGCATGCTCCGCGCGAGTGTGATGCTAGCACAGCGCCACGCTCACCGGCAAGGCGGCACGATTGACAACACTTCGGCGCGGCGGTATGTTGGCGTTAGCAGTCGCCACACGCGACTGCTAACTGTGAGAGAGGCCTACCGCTCCATGCCTACGTACGCATACCAATGCGAGTCCTGCGGTAACGAGTTCGACCTGCGGCAGAGTTTCAGCGCAAGCACCGAGCAGCCGTGTCCGGCCTGCTCCGGCCTCAGCCGCCGCCGGCTCTCGGTACCCGCGGTGATCTACAAGGGCTCCGGCTTCTATACGACGGACTACGCCCGTAAGGGCATGAGCGATTCTTCGTCCTCCTCTTCGTCTTCCTCATCGTCGTCATCGCCCCCCGCTGCTTCCTCGGAGAAGAACAGCACCAAGACGGCGGACTCAAAGAGCAAGGCGTCCAGCGCGTCCGAGTAAACGATGCGCGCGGTTGTCCAGCGCGTGAGCAGCGCCTCGGTGTCGATCGACGGCGAGGTGGTGTCGCGCATCGGCGCGGGCCTGGTGGTGCTGGCGGCGGTGGGCCGTCACGATACGGACGCGGACGCAGACTACATCGTCGACAAGACCGTGCACCTGCGCGTGTTCCCCGATGCCGAGGGCCGGTTCGACCGCTCGGTGGAGGACGTTGGCGGGAGCCTCCTGGTGGTGAGCCAGTTCACGCTGTACGGCGACGTGCGGCGAGGGAGGCGTCCATCGTTCACGGAGGCTGCACCCCCGGATGAAGCATCGGCTCGTTTCGCTGACGTGGTCGAGCGTTTTCGCGCGACGGGCGTCCCCGTCGAGACGGGACAGTTCCAGGCGATGATGGACGTCGCGCTGGTGAACGATGGCCCGGTAACGCTCATCCTGGACTCAGCAGACCGTCACCGCCCCCGGCGCTAGGGAAGCCGCCTGATCCTTTTCACTCGATGGGGGAAAGGCGAGGATGGGGGTGAACAGGCGATAACCGCGCTTGACCGCGTCCGCTTGGGCTTGCTAGCGTCCGTGCATCCGTTGGACGGAGGTGCGCGATGAGTGCTGCGATGAACAGGTCCGGTGGATGGGCTCTTGTGATAGGCCCCCTGCTTGCGTTGGCGTTCTTCCTGGTCGAACCGGGAGGCCTGCTGATAGAGAGCGCGGACTCGACCGACGCGGTTGCCAGTATCACGGCGAAGGCGTCGAACACGGCGCTCGCCCACCTGACCGCGCTGGTCGTGCCGTTCGGGCTCGCGCTCCTGCTGTTCGGGTTCATCGTCCTGCAGGCCGGGGCGATCCGGGAAGGCGGCGGCATCGGAGCGGCGCTGCTTGCCGTGGTGTTTCTGGGGACCGGCATGGTTGTCTGGGGGATAACCCAGGGACTGAACCACCCGATCTCCGAGATCGACGTTTCGTCGGCGGAATCGATGGCGGTGGGGCTGGCGCTCTTCGAAGTGCAGTCCGCGAGCCGTGTGCTGGGCGGGCTGTTGGTCGCCGCCGGGTTCCTCGTCCTGGGCCTGAGCCCGTGGATGCGCGCCCGCTCCAACGTACTTGCGGCGAACGGGATCGTGGCCGTCTCCCTTATCTCGCTCGTCGGCCTCGTTGTCGGGCTCTTCTCGGTCGATCTGCGCCTGGAGGGGATCACCGTATCGAGGGCGTGCTACTTCATCTGGGTTGCCTGGAGCGTCTACCTCGGAGTGCAACTCATCAAGAGCAGCGCCGACGCGTCCGACTGACGCGCCGGCGGGGAACGGCATGGGAGGGGCGAGCGTTGTCGTGAATGACACGGGGGTCGAGCGCTAGGGCTCCGGCGCTGCTTGCGCCAGCACGTCCTCGTCCGGCACAACTTCGAGGAACCGCCACGGGAACATCATCCCCCGTGCCTCGCAGAAGGCGTCTATCACGCGCCACAGGTCGCGGTCGCTTTCGATACCGGCGAGGGCCGCGAACTCGCAGAAGCCGAGCGTATCGTTCCCCATCGTAACAAGCCGGTGGGCCTTTTCGTCCCAGGCGACCATCAGGGTTTCGATGCGGCATCCCATAGCGGGATGATAGCCCCGCTGGACTCGCTTGACACGCCCTCCGGCGCCAAACCCGCGTTATACTCTCCGCCAACTCGCAGGTCTGGACGGAGGCGTGGCAATGGGCAATCTGCTCAAGGGGAGAGTGGCGGTCGTCACGGGGTCGGGACGGGGCATCGGACGTGCCCACGCGCTGGCGCTCGCGGAGGAAGGGGCGAGCGTTGTCGTGAACGACATCGGGGTCGAACGCGACGGCTCCGGCGGCACTCGCGCTCCGGCGGACGAGGCGGTCGCGCAGATACGCGAGAACGGCGGCGAGGCTGTTGCCAGCTACGACGACATCTCGGACTACGAAGCGGCAGGCAACCTCATCAGGACGGCGGTGGACAACTTCGGTCGGCTGGACATCCTCGTGAACAACGCGGGGACGTTCCAGTACCGGCTCTTCCACCAGTTGACCGAGCAGGAGTGGGACGGGCTGATGAACGTGCACCTGTTCGGGACGTTCAACACCTGTCATCACGCCGTGAAGGTGATGATGGAGCAGCGCTACGGGCGCATCATCAACACCGCGTCCAGCCAGTGGCGCAACCCGGAGGGGCGCGGGAACTACGGCGCGGCGAAGGGCGCCATCGTGTCGCTCACGTGGGGACTGGCGTTCGAGCTGCGGAACCACAACATCACCGTGAACGCGCTCGCTCCCATGGCAGCCACGCGGAGTTTCGACGACAACACCTACCGCGACATGCTGGCGGATGCCGGACTGGACCGGAAGAAGAACCCGGCGGAGCAGGGCGGGAACCGGGCAGGGCCGGAGTTCGTCTCGCCGCTGGTGGTCTGGCTGGCGTCGGACGAGGCGGCAGGGGTCAACGGGATCGTGTTCAGGGCGGGGTCAGGCAAGATCGGGCGTTACAGCCATCCGACGGAGATCAGAACGCTGTACCGCGAGGCGGGCAACGGCGACCCATGGACGCTCGACGAACTCGACGAAGTCCTTCCATCGACGGTGTTGCTGGGCGAGACGAAGGCCCCGTTCATCCCGTAAGGCGGAGGAGAAACGCTATGGCAGACGAATACATTCCGCCGAGAGGGACCAGGCTCGCGGGCAAGGTGGCCATCGTGACCGGCTCCGGCCGCGGCATCGGCAGGGCGCATGCCATCGCGCTGGCCGCCGAAGGCGCGAAGGTGGTGGTCAACGATCCGGGTGTCGAGCGGACGGGTGCGGGCGGAAGCAGCGCTCCTGCCGACGACACCGTAGCGTTCATCAGGGAGAACGGCGGCGAGGCCGTTGCGAACTACAACTCGGTCGCGGACTACGAGGAAGCAGGGCAGATCATCAGGACGGCGATCGACGCGTACGGGCAGCTGGACATCCTGGTGAACAACGCAGGTATCGCGCGCGAGGGCCTCTTCCACCAGATAACGCCGGAGGACTTTGCAGCGGTAGTGGGGACGCACCTGAAGGGGACGTTCAACACTTGTCACCACGCCGTGCCGCTGCTGATGGAGCAGCGCTCCGGCCGCATCATCAACACGGCCTCCAGCCAGTGGCGCAACCCGGAGGGGCGAGCGGCATACGGCGCGGCGAAGGGCGGCATCGTGAGTCTCACGTGGAACCTCGCGTTCGAGCTGCGCTACCACAACATCACGGTGAACGCGATCGCGCCGATGGCGCAGACGCGCGGGTTCATCAACTACAACCACCCGCAGGTGCTTGCCGAGGCCGGCATCCCGGCGAAGAAGGCTGGCGACGAACTCGCGGCGAACCGTCCGGGCGGCGAGCACGTCTCCCCCATCGTGGTGTGGCTGGCGACCGACGCAGCGGCGCACGTGAACGGCTGCGTGTTCCGCGCGGGGAGCGGGAAGTACGGGTTCTACGCTCACCCCACCGAGATGCGGACGGTCAACAAGGACTGGCGCACCAGGGGGAAGTGGACGATAGAGGAAGTAAGCAGGATACTGCCCAGCAGCCTGCTGTTCGACGGCTCGATCGCACCCTTCATCCCGGCGGACTAGGGCGCCCGCGCCCGCTCATGCCAGACCTGCCGTTCGTCATCGGTTCCGCCGTCACGGTGCTGTTCGCCTCGCTCACCCAGGGAGCGACCGGGTTCGGCTTCGTCGTCATCTCGGCGCCCATCATGGCCTCGTACCTCGACCCGAAACTCGTGATCCCCGTGCTGCTGATCGTCGGTACGACCCTGAACTTCCCGCTGATGGTGCACACGCGGCGGGAGTTCAGCATCGCGCGCATATGGCCGATGATGCTCGCCGGCGTGGTCTGCACCCCGATCGGAACGTTCATCCTGACGCGGCTCGACGCGCCGCAGATCAAGATAATCCTGGGGGTGGTGACGGGCACGGTAGCGGTGGCGTTGCTGCTCGGGTTGCAGCGCACGGCGCGCAATCAGCGTCTCGCCTCGATACCGGTCGGCGCGGCGAGCGGGCTGCTGACGGGGGCGACGGGCCTCGCCGGCGCGCCGGTCATCCTCTTCTTCGCGAACCAGGGTGTTGAGCAGCGACAGTTCCGCGCGGATATCATCTATTATCTGGCTGGGGTATCGCTCTCGGCGTTCCCGAGCTATGCCGTGGCGGGCGTCCTGACGCTCGAATCGGTGCAGTTGGCGGCGGTGCTCCTGCCCGCAGGGGCTGCGGGCGTCTTCGGTGGTATATGGCTCTCCGGTCGAATACCGGCGTTGGTGTTCCGGCGCATCGCACTGGGGATAGTATTGATCGCTGCGGTGATCGCGATCACGTCAGGAGTAACGGGATGAGGCTGTCCCGCTCGATACGGTATCGACTGGCCTCGATGGCGGCATTTGCGCCGCTCTACTACACGTCGGTTACGGCGCGTGCGATGCGCAAGGCCCCGCCCGGTTACAGCTCGACGCAGCACACGATGAGCCGGCTCGCCGCGCGGGGCACGTCCAGCGCCAGGCTGATGAACGCCGCGTTCGCGGGTTACGGCGTGCTCGTGCAGGGACTCGGGCCGCTGCTGCACCATGAGGCGAGAGGGGGGAAGCGGGGACGCGCCCTCTGGGGGCTCGTGGCGATATATGGGCTCGGCGCGGTCCTTGCGGCGAAGTATCCCACGCGCAGCGAGCGGCAGGTGCTGCCGGGCATCACGGAGAACAGCGCCCACAACATCGCGGGCGGGATGACGCTGTCGAGCATCGGCCTGCTCATGGCGCTGTCGCCCCGCGCGCTGAAGGAGCGTCCGGCGTGGTGCGGGTGGTGGAGGTGGTTCTCCTACGGCATGTTCGCCGCGACCTGCATCCTTACGCTGCCGTACTACTCGCGCACGTGGCTCCGCAAGCGAGGGTTGTTCCAGCGCAGCCTCTTCGTCACGACGATGACGTGGGTGATGACGACTGCGCTGCGCCTGCGCAGGCTGTCCTGAGGGCGGTCTGTCCCTTACCTGACGGGGGCTTGCGGGACGTCTGCTCCCATGCCGAAGCGCTCGACCTCTTCGTCCGTGCCGTCCCACGCGGCGATGGCGTCTACGGCGTCGCGCTCCTCGGGTGAGAGCATCCAGTCCGACGTGGCTGCGTTCCCTACGACCTGCTCCTCAGTCATCGCCCCCGCGATAACCGAGCTCACCGCCGGGTGCGCGAGCAGCCATGCGAACGCGAGGTCGAGGACCGTGTGCCCGTGCTCGTTCGCGTACGCGTCGAGGCGCGAGAGCACGGTCCGGGCGCGCTCGTCGCTCTGTAGCTGGCCGACCATACGCCTCGCGCTGCCGGGAACCTCCGCGCCCGCCGCGTACTTGCCGGTGAGCCATCCGCCCGCGAGCGGGAAGTAGGGCAGGAAGCCGATGTTGTGCTCCGTGCAGTACGGGAGCAGTTCGAGCTCGACCTGCCGGTGCATGAGGCTGTAGTTGTTCTGGGAGGAGACGAACGGCGCGAGGCCGCGCTCGTCGGCGGCGCGGTTGGCGTCGGCGTGGCGCCAGCCGGAGTAGTTGCACTCGCCGACGTACCGCACTTTCCCTTCCTTGACGAGGTCGTTCAGCGGTTCCAGGTACTCCTCGTGCGGGACGCCGTGCGGGATGAAGTGGATCTGGTAGAGGTCGATGACGTCGGTCTGGAGTTTGGTAAGGCTCTCTTCGACGTTCCTCATGATGCGGTCGCGGGGCGACTCGCCATCCAGGCTGTTGAGGTTGAACTTGGTGGCGATGAGGAAGTCGTTCCGCTGGCCGCGCAGCGCTTCGCCGATGTGGACCTCGCTCTGGCCGCCGCCGTAGATGTTGGCGGTGTCGATGAGGTTGATGCCCACGTCCCGGCACTTGTCGAGCACGCGCTTGCTGTCTGCGTGGTCGCTGATGCGGGAGGGGTTGCCGAAGTTGTTGGTGCCGAGGCCTATGACGGATACGTTGAGGTCCGTGTCGCCGAGTCTGCGGTACTGCATGTGCTGCTCCTCCGAGTAGTGCCCATAGGGGCCTTGCGCCAGGCGCTCCGCACGCATGATAGCGGATGGATGCGCTGGCTGGGGGAGCGGGGAAGGGTTGCTATACTCGCGGAACTATCGCCGAAAGTGGTTCCCCGAGGTGGCATGGCTACGTTCACGTCAACTGCAGTCCGCGCGGTCCTCGTCTGTGCGCTTCTCCTGGGGTCGGTTGTGGCCTGTGGCGACGGTTCACAGCCGCTCAAGATCGGGCTTCTGCTGGATTACAGCGAGGGCTCCACAGAGAAGGCGCGCGACAGGGAGCGGGCCTTCGACCTGGCGGTGCAGCACGTCAACGAAGCTGGGGGAGTGTTCGGGCGTCCCGTCGAGACGGTGACTCGGGACTCCACGCGCGATCCGGCGGTAGCGGTGGAAGAAGCCCGTCGCATGATCGAAGAAGACGGCATCCACGCCCTCGTCGGACCCAACTCCAGCGCAAACTCGCTGCCCGTTGTCGAACAGGTAGCCGGTCCGGCGGGCATACCCGTCGTCAGCCCGTCGGCCAGCTCCCCGCTGCTCACGAACGTGGCGGACAACGACTTCTTCTTCCGCACCGTCCTGTCCGACAGCGCGCGGGGGCCCGTGCTTGCGCAGGTGGCGCGCGACCTCGGTTTCACGAACGTCGGCCTCGTCTACCGCGACGACGCCTGGGGGCGCGGCATCTACGAGTCCTTCGCCGCGGCGTGGACCGGACCGCTGCGGGCCGTCGTCCTCTCGCCGGGGCAGACGACATACCTCCCCGAGTTGCGGGAGACGGCGAGCGGGGGCGCCGAAGCGCTCGTCGTTCTCACGTTCGAAGTGGAGGCGGCGGTGGCTATCCGGGAGGCTGTCGAGAGCGGCCTGTACAGCCGGTTCGTGTTGGGTGACGCTTTGAAGAGTCCCGCCCTGGGCGCCGCCGTCGGTGGCGCTCTTGCGGGCGCGTACGGCACGGCAGGCGTGGCTGCGCCGGAGAGCGCAGCCGCAGCCGCCTGGGACGCAGCGTTCGTTGCGGAGTATGGCAATCCGCCTGAGTACGCCTACGTGCGGGAGACGTACGACGCCGCGATCGCTCTCGCGCTGGCGGCGCAGGCCGCGGGAAGCGTGGACGGAGCCGCCATTCGCGACCAACTGCGCGGCGTCGGCAGCGGGCCGGGTACGGTGACGGCGCCGACGGCGGCGGGAGTGGCAGAGGCCCTGCGCATCCTTGGCGAAGGCGGAGCGGTGGACTACGAGGGAGCCGCCACGACGATGGACTGGGACGACAACGGCGACCTGAGGCGCGGCCATATCGGCGTCTGGCGCTTCACGGACGACGGACGGATAGAAGACCTCTACGCCGTGCGCTTCGACTACTAGCACATAGCCCTGGGAGGGCAGGATGGATATCGGGTTCGTGGGGCTCGGCATGATGGGCAAGCCGATGGCGGTGAACCTGCTCAAGGCGGGGCACAACGTGACGGTCGTCAACCGCAGTCAGGGCAAGGTGCAGGAGCTCGCCGGGATGGGCGCCACGCCCGGGAGGTCGCCGGCGGATGCGGCGAGCGGCGCGGAGGTAGTCGGGCTGTGCCTCGTGGGAGACGCGGTCGTGGAGTCGGTGCTGTGCGGTGAGAACGGCGTGCTGGCGGGTGCCGGGCCGGGAACGATCGTGCTGGACCACTCGACCGTCCACCCGGAGTTCGCGCGGCAGATGGAAGAGGCGTGTGCGGTGCGGGGCGTGACGTACCTCGATGCGCCGGTGTCGGGGACGGGCGACGTGGCGTGGGGCGGCAGGCTGACGGTGATGGTGGGGGGAGACGCCGCCGCGTTCGAGCGCACCCGCCCCGCGCTGGATGCGGTGTCGGCGAACGCGCGCTTCATGGGGCCGGTCGGCAGCGGTAACATGGCCAAGCTGCTCAACAACATGGTGAAGGACATCAACCAGCTGGGCGTGCTGGAGACGTTCGTGCTCGGTGCGAAGCAGGGGCTGGACTGCGGGCTGCTCTTCCACGTCATGCGCAAGGGCGCGTCGGTGAGCCGCCAGCTGGAGCGCATCCTGCCGAAGATACTCGACCGCTCGTTCGAGCAGACGTCGTACGTCTCCACGAACATCAAGGACCAGGGCCTGATGGAGTGGATGATCGGGCAGGCGGGGCTGGAGTTGCCGCTGCGGAACGCCGCACGCGATTCGTGGCTGTACGCCGCCGAACAGGGGTTGGCCGATGCCGACCCACCCGAGGCGATCAAGGCGCTGGAGCCCATCGCGGGAATCGAGGTTGCGGGAGAGTTGCTGCCTTCCGACGCAGATGTGCCGCCGCACGGCGGCGCCTACGATGCACTCGACCGCATGACTGCGGCGATGTACGAAGTGGGTGTATTCGAGGCGTTTGCGCTGACCGCGAAACTGGGGATGGACGCTCAGGCGATGTACGAGGTGATGCGCACGGCGTCCGGGGCATCGGCGCGGTTGGAGCGCATCGGGCGGGTCATCCTCGGCGGAGCGTCCGGGGACCCGGAGCCGTCGGTGGACGACTACGTCTCCTGCTACGAGCCGCTGCTCGCGGAGGCGAGGCGCGACGGGCTGCGCATGCCGCTGCACGAGGCATCGGCGTCCCTCTGGCGCAGGGCGGCGGGACAAGGGCTGGGAAGCGGGCCGTCGTCCGCTGCGTATGCGCTCTACGCGTAGTTGCCGGTAGACTGCGCGCATGGAGTACGTCGAGGTAGACGTCGAGGCCGGAGAGAACTGCGACCTCTCTGTCACGCGCATGTTCGAGGCCTTGGAGCCGTCCTGCGAGGTGACGTGGGTCGAGTCCGCGTTCCGGCCGGACGGCTGGGAGGGCCCGTGCGACGTGGTCGGCTGGTCGGGCGGGGAGCCGGTGCCGGCGATGGCGGCGAAGGTGTCGGACTCCGGGGACGGCGTCGTGGTGCTGGTGTACGGTGGAGACGAGGGGTTGCGCCTGCGTCCGTCCGGCTCGTCGGCGGAGTGGTCGCTCGACGACAAGGAGCAGTGGGGCGAGCCGTGTCTCCTGCTGGAGTTGACGCTCGAGGTCAGGTAGCACGCGTTGCTTCGTGCCCTGCCGTGGCAGGGGCATACTGTACAATGCCCGTACGAGCGATTCCCACGTCCCCATAGCCTTCAGCACGGTATCGAGAACGCAGTATGGCACTCCAGACGGCAGATGCAGACGCCGGACAGGGCGGTGCTCAGTTGCGCTACCGGCGGATCGTGGTCAAGGCCGGCACGAACGTGCTCACCCGCAAGACCGCGCACCTGGACCGCTCCGTCATGGAGTCGCTGGTCGACCAGATCGCGGACGTGGTGGAGATGGGCGCGCAGGTGGTGCTCGTCACCTCGGGCGCCATCGCGGCGGGGCATGAGGCTGCGCCCGGTGTCGTGCAGGGCAAGAGCGTCGCTGCCAGCCAGATGCTTGCGGCCATCGGACAGAGCCGCCTCATGCACGCCTACCAGGAGCTCTTCTCGCGGCGTGGGATCGTCGTCGCACAGACGCTCCTCATCGCGCGGGACGTGGACGACCGCGTGGGCTATCTGAACGTGCGTAACACCCTGAACGGGCTGCTGGAGCGCGGCGTCGTGCCCATCGTGAACGAGAACGACGTGGTCGACACGAAGGAGATCAACGGCCAGCGCTTCGGCGACAACGATACGCTCTCCGCCATCGTGGCGAACGTGATCGACGCCGACCTGCTGTTGATGCTGACGGACACCGGCGGGCTGTTCACTGCCGACCCGAACCGCGACCCCTCGGCGGAACTGATACCAAGGGTCGACCGGATAGACGATGGCATCATGTCGCTGGCGGAGGTGCACACGAGCACCGCGACCCGCGGAGGGATGGCTTCCAAGCTCCTGGCTGCACAGCATGCCACGGGCATAGGAGTGGCGGTGGTGTTCGGTCTCGGCGGAGACCCGTCGATCGTGCGAGAGGCGGCATGCGGTCAGTTGAACAACGGCACGTTCTTCCCTGCGAGAGGGTCCGTCGTGGAGAGCAGGAAGCGCTGGCTGTTGAGCGGCATGACGAAGAAGGACGCAGGCCTCGTGGTGGACGACGGAGCGGAGCGCGCTCTCTGTGAGCAGTCGCGCAGCCTGCTGCCGGCGGGCATCCGCGAGGTGAACGGGCGGTTCGTACGGGGCGACGTGGTGGAAGTCCTTTCCGTGAGCGGCTCGCGCCTCGCCTATGGGATAGCGAACTACGACTCGTCGGAGATGCGGAAGATCGCGGGGGAACGCTCCGACCGGATCATGGAGTTGCTCGGGCACCACAACGGCGACGAAGCCGTGCACCGTAACAACATGGTCGTCGTCTGAGGACGAAGGAGAGATACATGGCAACGGGAACGGCCACATCCGAACTCATCACGAAGGCGCAGGCGGCGCGCGAGGCGTCCAAGCGTGTGCGCATGCTCTCCACCGAGCAGAAGAACAACGCACTGCGCGCCATCGCCGACGCCCTCGAAGCGAACTGCCCCACCATCCTGGAGGCGAACGCGCGCGACCTCGAAGCCGGACGCGAGGCCGGACTGAGCGAGGCGCTGATGGGGCGGCTGCTGCTGAACGAGCAGCGTATAAGCGGGATGGCGAACGACGTGCGCGGTGTTGCGCTGCTGCCCGACCCGGTCGGGGAGTGCTTCGACTCCCGCACGCTGCCGAACGGGATACGCGTGGAGCGGCGCAGGGTGCCGCTGGGCGTCATCGGCTGCGTGTACGAAGCCCGTCCGAACGTGACGACGGACATCGTGTCGCTCTGCTTGAAGTCCGGTAACGCGGTCGTGCTGCGCGGCGGCAAGGAGGCCGTCCATACCAACACGGCGGTCGCCGCGCTGGTAAAGGACGCGCTCGCGGCCGAGGACGCCGTGCCGGAGGCCGTGCAGTTCGTCACCGACACGGACCGGGCCATCGTCGACCAGATGATCCGGCTCAACGACTACCTTGACCTGTTCATCCCGCGCGGCGGCGAAACGCTCATCAAGTACGTGCGGGACAATGCTACGGTCCCCGCCATCACCGGCGGCGTCGGTGTCGTGCACGTGTACGTGGACGCCGGCGCGGACCTGGAGAAGGCGTCCGGCATCATCTACAACGCCAAGACGCAGCGGCCGGACGTGTGCAACGCGCTGGACACGCTGCTCGTGCACGCCTCGGCTGCTCCTGCGTTGCTGCCCGGCGCGGCGTCCCGGCTGACGGAGGCGGGCGTCGAGTTGCGGTGCGACCAGCGGGCGCTGTCGCTCATCGGGCCGGTGCAGGAGTCGCAGGTGCGCGCCGCCGGGCCGGACGACTTCGGACAGGAGTTCCTCTCCCTGACGATGTCGGTGAAGGTGGTGGACTCGCTCGACGACGCGCTGGAGCACATCGACGAGTTCGGCTCCGGTCACACCGAGGCGATCGTGACGGAGGACTACAGCGCCGCGATGCGGTTTACCGATGCCGTGGAGGCGTCGGTCGTGCTCGTGAACGCGAGCACCCGCTTCAACGACGGCGCCCAGCTCGGACTGGGGTCGGAGGTCGCGATCAGCACGAACAAGCTGCACGCTCGCGGGCCGATGGGTCTGCGCGAGCTGACCAGCTACAAGTGGATAGCGCTGGGCGACGGGCAGGTACGTCCCTGAGCAGCGCTTCTTCCCCTCAGGTAAGGCGCAGCCGAGTCAAAGGAGAACCCATGATCCGCTTCGAACGCGAGTGCCGTACGCCGTTCTCCGAGGTGTACACGCTCTACGAGGACGACCAGCCCCAGCCGCAGGGGCGTTTCGACGTGCACTTCTACGGGCGCATCATCCACGCCACGCTGTGCGTCTCCGAGCGCTACACCACCGACGAGATACAGGA
This sequence comes from Chloroflexota bacterium, assembly GCA_009838965.1. Taxonomy (GTDB): domain Bacteria; phylum Chloroflexota; class Dehalococcoidia; order Lucifugimonadales; family Australimonadaceae; genus Bin16. Next base: position 47,781 of record VXQP01000044.1, read on the forward strand.
CATCATCGCCGACCTGGACGACGAGCTGCTCGACGCCATCGGCCTCGAACGGGACGACTTCGTCGTGCACGTCCACCAGGGACGGGAGGTCGGCGTGTTCTCCGGCAGTGCGTTCGAGGAGGGCGAGGAGCCCGGCTCCGAGAACTAGCACAGACCAGGTATGTCAACCATGCCCGTCATTCCCGCACCGGCGGGAATCCAGGGTGCGCGGGCAGCGCACACGGGGCGTGGAGGCGGGTGGAGTATTGTCATGCTGAGCGAAGCGCAGCGGAGTCGAAGTATCTCTCAGGGGACGTACGCTTGTTAGACCACCCCACGGAAGCGGACGACCGGCGCGAGGGGCCTCGTGATCGTTGACTTCCATACGCACCTGCTGCCCGCCTCTTTCAACGAGCGGCGCTCGGGGATAGCCGCGCGCGACGCCACGTTCGCTGCGCTCTTCGGCTCGGGCGGCAGGATGGCCACCGCGGAAGACCTGATTGCGGCGATGGACGAGAGCGGAGTCGACCTCTCCGTCGTGCTCGGCTTCGGCTGGTGCGACCGCGACGTCGCCCGCGAGGCGAACGACTGCCTGCTGGACGCCGCCGCGCGCTATCCGGGGCGTATCGCGGCGTTCTGCTCCGTGCATCCCGGCTGGGGGGATGACGCCCTGCGTGAGGTGGAGCGCTGCATCGACGCTGGAGCCGTCGGTATCGGCGAGCTGCATCCCACATCGCAGGAGATCGACCTTGCAACGGACGAGACGCTAGCGCCGCTGGCCCGCCTCGCGGCGGAGCGCGGCTTGCTCGTCACCGTTCACGGCTCGGAGCCGGTCGGCCACGCCTATCCCGGCAAGGGCTCGACGACGCCGGAGCGGCTGCTCGGGGCGGCGCAGCGGTTCCCGGACGTGCGCTGGGTGTTCGCCCACTGGGGCGGCGGGCTTCCGTTCTATGCGCTCATGCCCGAGGTGCGCGCCGCGCTCGCCAACACCTGGTTCGACAGCGCGGTGTCGCCGTTCCTCTACGACGCCGAGGTGTTCGACGTTGCGATACGTGCCGTGGGCGCGGAGCACGTCCTGTTCGGCTCGGACTACCCCCTGCTGCGTGCGTCCCGAGTGGCGGACCAGGCGCGCAGCACGCTCGATGCCGCGGCGGCACGGGCGGTGCTCGGCGGCAACGCCGTGCGGTTGCTGGGGCTCGCCGATGACTGACGCGCCGACGCTGCCCGACTACCTGCGGCCCGGCCTCGACCTCGTGTTCGTCGGCATCAACCCCGGAGCGTACTCGGCGTCCGTGGGCAAGTACTTCGCGACGCCGCAGAACCGGTTCTGGGCCGCGCTCAACCGCTCCGGCCTGACCGGCGGGCGCGAATGCGGCCCCGGCGACGAGGAATGGCTGTTCGAGCATCGCGCCATCGGCTTTACGGACGTGGTCAAGCGCGCAAGCAACAGCGCATCGAGCCTTCGCGCCGCTGACTTCCGCGCGTGGGCGCCGCTGACGCGCGAGAAGCTGCTGGCCGCGTCGCCGCTCGTCGTCTGCTTCAACGGCATCACCGGCTACAAGTGGTTCCTGCAGTACGCGGAGAGCCGGAAACAGGACGACGTCGCGCTCGGCGAGCAGCAGGATCGGCTGGGTGCGAGCCGCGTGTTCGTCGCGCCGAACCCGAGCCCGGCGAACGCGTCGTACTCGCTGGACGACATCGCGGGCTGGTACCGCCGCCTCGGCGAGCTGATCGCCCGCGCCAGGGCAGGGCGGGATGGCTGAGGATGCCCCGGCGCGACGGGAGCGCAACCTGCGTCTGTTCGTTGCACTCGCCTTCCCGGACGAGGTCCGCACCGAGTTGCGGCGCGTCGCAGGCGAGATGCGGACGTTCACGCCGCACGGCACACGATGGGCGAACGTGGACGGCGTGCACCTGACGCTGCGGTTCATCGGCAGCACTCCACCCGACGCTGCCCCGGTGCTCGGCGAGGCGGTTGCCCGCGCTGCCGAGGGCATCGCGCCATTTGAATTGTCGCTGGCGGGTGCAGGCGTCTTTCCGCCGCGCGGCGCACCCCGGGTGCTCTGGGTGGGCGTCGGGGGCGCGGTCGACGCACTGACCGGCCTGCGCGACCGCGTCGAGGACGCGCTTGCTGAGGCTGGCGTCCCGAGCGACGACCGCGCATTCTCGCCGCACGTCACGCTCGCGCGGGTCAACACGAGGCTGTCGCGGGACGAGTCGCAGGCCCTGCGCGAGTCCGCCGCGGCGCTGGACGTTCGCCCCGTGCCCTTCACGGTCGAGGAGGTCGGCCTCTACCACAGCGACCTGCTCCCCACCGGTGCGGTCTACACCCGCCTGGTGGTTGGTCCCCTCTCCTGAGGGAGAGTGCAACGCGCTTCAGTGCGTGGGTGAGGGCCCTCGGAGGGCGAGGGGTGGGTGCCTGATTCCTTCCCCCTTGATGGGGGAAGGTGAGGATGGGGGAGATTGGCGACAAGTCGAAATTGTGACACCGGCTGGTTTCGCAGTTGACGACATTGCGGTAACCTAATCCCAACAACCGAAGTTCGCCGGAACGGAACGTATGCACGGGGACGAGCCCCGGCCTTGAGAAAGGGCCGGGGCTTTTTCGTGTTCGGGTACCGCGTCGGCGGGCGCATGAGGAGGCGCAGAGATGGTGTCGTACGAGGTGAGCACAGGGGTGAGCGAGCGCGAACGTTGGGAGCGGGAGCGGCTGCTGGAGTCGTTGGAGGCGTACCGGCGGGGACTGGCTGACGCGCCGGTCGTCCAGAGGTTCTCGATGTGCCGCGCCGTCGCGCCCAACGAGGACCGCCCGCTGACCGTCGTGGCGTCGGACGAGTCGGCCGACCGTCTGGGCGACGTGGTGCGCGCTGGCGGCTGGGACTTGGACGCGTACAAGCACAACCCCGTTTTCCTGTGGGCGCACGACTACACCCGTACGCCCATCGGTCGCAGTTCATGGGTAGGCGTGGATGGCTCGAAGCTGCTGGCGACGGTGGAGTTCGCCCCCACTGCATTCGCGCAGGAGGTGGAGCTGCTCTACCGGCAGCGGTTCTTACGCGCTGTAAGCGTCGGCTTCCGCGCCAGGGAATTCTCGTTCCGCAAGGGCCGCGACGGCTCGGTGGACGGCGTCGAGTACACGAGGCAGGAGCTGCTGGAGCTGAGCGCAGTGCCCGTGCCCGCGAACCCGCACGCGCTGGCGAAGGCGCTCGAAGGCGGGCTCGAGACGCCGCGGCTGCGTCCGCTGTTCACGTTCGACCTTCCCGCGTCGTGCATCGCGCCGGAGGACGCCCAGCGCGTCCTCAGCGAACTCCGCCGCCTGCGCGGCCTCGTGTCCGCATGAAGCCCGTCGTTCCTGCGGAGGCACGCGCTTTAGCGCGCAACCTCGCAGCCCATCCCCGTCATTCCCGCGAAGGCGGGAATCCAGAGGTGCGGGACAGCGGAGCGCACACGGGCGGTGTGGCGTCCCTTGTCCCCGCTCCCCTCGCCCTCTGGGAGAGGGAAACGCGCGTCAGCGCGAGGGTGAGGGTTGACAACAAAAAACGGCCCATCGCGGCCGGGAAAGGAGGAGAGCGATGCGGATAGCACAGGTGGTGCGCGTGGCGTTGCAGGCGGCGCGGCTGGTGGATGTCCTCTGCCGGGTTGCGCCGGATGCCGCCGAGGCGCTGGAGAGCGGAGCGCGGTTGATGCGTGAGTCGGCCCGCGCCGCGCCGGACGGACTGACCCGCACGGAGCGGGACACGCTGGCGTCGTCGGCGCGCAGGTTCGGCGAGGCGCTCGCGGAAGCGATCGAGGCCGCGCCGGTGAACGAACGGGAGAACTGATCACACAGAAGGAGGAGAGATGTCTGCGATAGACGAGATGCAGAAGGAGATAGTGGAGACGCGGAGTTCGTGCGCGAGCGGCTCGGCCCCGTGACCAGGGAGCTGACCCTCATGCGCGAGGAGCAGGAGCGGCTCGCGGGCGAGGTGCGCTCCGTGCTGGAGCACGACCGCTCGACGCGGCGTGACGCGCTGCTGGGCCGGACCTCGAACGACCGCGTCCGCGTGCGCGGTGGGAAGCTCGACGGCTTCGACCTCGTGGACCTCGCCGTGATGCGGAGCCTGCTCGCGGCGCAGCAGGCCCGCCCGCAGGACTACGACCCGCGAGCGCTCCGCGCGTGGCAGGAGAGCGTCGCCAGGGCGATGGACTCCACGACCGCGGGCGCGGGCGACGAGTTGGTCCCGCAGGAGGAGGCCCGCCAGCTCTGGGCGGACGTGAACCTCGAGACGGCGGTCGCGTCGCTTTTCGAGACGGTCACGATGCCGTCCAACCCGTTCGACGTGCCCCTGCAGCTGGGCGACGTCAACTGGTACCCCGGCACGGCGAACACGGCCACGACCGCCACGGACCTGAAGACCGCCAAGCAGACGCTGACAGCGTACGAGCTCGTCGGCATGGTGCCGTGGGCGTACGAGTTGGACGAGGACGCCGTCGTCGCGATGATGGCCGAGGTGCGCGGCACGCTGATCCGCAACGCGGCGCAGGTGCTGGACGACGTGCTCCTGAACGCCGACGTGTCCACGACGGGCAACATCAACCACGACGGCGAGAGTCTCACCGCCTCCGCGGCGGGCAAGGCGCACTACCTGGTGGGGTTCGACGGCCTCCTGCACCTGCCGCTGATCGACAACGCGGCGATGCGGAACAACTTCAACGCGAAGCCCACCGTCGACATGTGCAATCAGCTCCGGCGGATGCTGGGCAAGTACGGCGTGCGCCCGTCCGAACTGGCGTTCATCACGGACGTGGGCACGTACATCGCCATGCAGGCGGTGGAGAGCTTCCAGACACTGGACAAGCTCGGCCCGCGCGCGACGCTCCTCACCGGGCAGTTGGGTGCGGTCGAGGGCGTCCCCGTCATCGTGTCGGAGCAGCTCCGCCTCGCCGACTCGGACGGCAAGGTCACGTCGGACGGCAACGTCGCGGACACCGGCCGTCTGCTGCTGGTGAACCGCACGCAGTGGCGCAAGGGCTTCAAGCGCGAGTTGCTCATCGAGACCGAGCGCGACGTCCAGAAGCGCCAGAACGTCATGGTGGTCAGCATGCGCGTGGCCTTCGCGGAACGCTCCGGCGACCGCGCCAACGCGACCCACACCGCGCTGCAGTACAACGTGAAGCACTCGTAGCCGCATCGTGGTGACCTGCCGGTGCGGGAATAGCGTTCGTCATTCCCGCACCGGCGGGAATCCAGGGTGCGCGGGCAGCGCACGCGGTGGGGAAGATGTGTGGGGTTGTCATGTTGAGCGGAGCCGGAGGCAGAGTCGAAACATCTCTCGGGGGTCTGCACGCATCGCGTCCCTATCGCCCTACCACCTCCGGTTCGCTGAATGCGAGCCGCTCTGCCATGACGCGCACCGCCTCAGGGTTGCTGTCGATGAGGAGGTAGCGCCTGCCGTTGCGCGCCGCGGACTCCCCGGTCGTCCCCGACCCCGCGAAGAAGTCCATCACGAGGTCGCCGGGGTCGGAGTGCACCCGCACGATGCGGTTGAGGATGGCGATGGGCTTCTGCGTCGGGTAGCCGGTGCGCTCGCGCCCGACCGTTGGAACGATGGTCTGCCACCACACGTCTGTGGGCGTCTTCCCGCGTGCGGCTTTCTCGGCTCCCGCGAGCCCCGGAGCCATGTACGGTACGCGGTCGATCTCGTCGTAGTGGAACGTGTACCGCGCGGGGTCCTTCGCATACCAGAGGAGCGTGTCGTGCTTCGCGGGCCAGCGGGACTTCGGCCTCCCGCCGTAGTCGTATGCCCAGATGATCTCGTTCATGAAGCAGTCGCGCCCGAACAGCGCGTCGAGCAGCACCTTGCAGTAGTGTGCCTCCCGGTAGTCGATGTGCAGGAAGAACGAACCCGTTGGCGAGAGGATGCGGTGCGCCTCCACGAGTCGTGGCTCGAGGAACGCGAGGAAGTCGTCGAAGATGTCGTCGAACGACTGCGCGCCGAGCCGCACCGTCCGGTAGCGCCTGCCCTGGAACCCCGTGCGGTCGCCGTGCTCGTCGTCGCGCATCGTGCGCACACGCTCGCGGCGTTGCTCCTTCCCCGTGTTGAAGGGCGGGTCGATGTAGATGAGCGCCGCCGCGCCGTCCTCGATGGCCGGCAGCACGTCCATGTTGTCGGCGAGCACGATGCGGTTCACGTCAACCTCGTCGTTCCTGCGGAGGCAGGAACCGCGCAACCTGTGCGCTTGTTTCGCTCATGGTGAGCCTGCGCTTGTTCGCTCATGGTGAGCCTGTCGAACCACGCGGCGCTTTCCACCTCAGCCTCCCACCAGCGACCGCACGTGCGCGGCTGCTTCCGTTAGCGATGCCACTACGCGTACGCCGTTGGGTGGGGGTGGCCCCGGCTCACGCTGCACGAGCACGGCCTCGATCCCCGCGCTCCGCGCGCCCTCCACGTCCGCCGGGATGCTGTCGCCGATATGCACAGCCTCAGCGGGCTGTGCCCTCGCCTGCGCAAGCGCCAGTTGGAAGATGCGTGGGTGCGGCTTGCTCACCCCTGCGGTGGCAGTGCAGGAGCGCACGGGAAGATACCCGGCGATGCCGAGCCGTTCGAGCAGCCCGTTGAGTTCGAGCCCCATGTTGGAGATGACGCCCAGCGTCAGCCCCAGCGAACGCAGGTCGGCGAGTGCCGCTTCTGCGTCGGGGAGAAGCGTCAGCTCGTCCGGCGCACTGCGCACGCGCTGCCAGACGCGCGCTGCGACGTCGAGGCTCACGCCCGCCGCGCCCGCGTCTGTCAGCAGCCGGCGCTCGTACTCCGCGAAGAAGGCGTCGCGCTCCGGTTGCGTCCGCTGCTGCACAGGGCGTTTGGCGTTCTCCTCGTCCATATAGGCGTTCGCCGTGCGGTAGCCCGCGGCGATCGCGGCTTGCTCGATAGCGATGCCCTCCGCGGCCGCGGCCGCCTGCTGCAGGCTTTCCGCCGTCGGCCAGTCCGCGAGCGTGCCGTAGAAATCGAAAAAGACTGCCCGTATCATGCGGCCAGCCTACCACCTTTGCTCCCCTCTCCCCCTTGGGAGAGGGGCTGGGGGTGAGGGTTTCCATGGGCATAGTTTCCAACCTGCTGCGCTCTGGTCTCGACGTGCTGTTCCCCGTTCGCTGCGTCGGCTGCGGCAGGAGCGGCGCGTACATCTGCGTGGCCTGCCTTTCGAAGGCCAGGCGTCCGCCGCCGAGTCCTCCGCCTGAGAGTGGTCCGCTCGCCGACGTGCTGACGGCGTTCGCTTACGAAGGCGTTGTGCGTACCGCGGTGCAGCACCTCAAGTATCGCGGTCTGCGCTCCCTCGTGCCGGAGATGGCGCGCCCGATGGCGTGGGAGTTGGCGGTCACCGTCCCGCCGCCGTTCACGCTCGTGCCTGTACCCCTGCACTCTGCGCGTCTGCGCGAGCGCGGCTTCAACCAGGCGGAGCTGCTGGCGCGGGAGCTTGCGCGTCTGTTGGACGCTCCGCTCTCGACCGGTGCGCTGCGACGCACGAAGGACACGTCGTCGCAGGTCAGCACATCAACCCGGGCCGAGCGCCTGCAGAACGTGCGCGAAGCGTTTACTCCCACAGGCGGGGTGGACGGAGCGACCGTCGTTCTCGTGGACGACGTCACGACCACCGGCGCGACGCTTCTGGCGGCTGCGCAGGCGCTTCTCTCCGCGGGCGCCGCACGGGTCTACGGCCTCACCTTCGCCCATGAGACGTGACGCAAACTCGTCGTTCCTGCGAAGGCAGGAACCTCGCCCCTCACCTCTCCTGAGGGAGAGGTCGGCGCGCTTGCGCAGCGGGTGAGGGCCCTCGGTGTGGTGGGTGGCGCTCGGCGTAGGGCGTCCCTTGTGGGCGCCCTTGGTGGTTCCTTCCCCATCGAGGGGGAAGGCTGGGATGGGGGTGAACCGTGAGGCAGGGCAGCACGAGCACCGGTTATGCGATAGTTCTGAGAACGAAACCGTAAGGAGAAGAGAGGATGAAACTCTGCCTGTTCGAAACGAATGACGCCCCCGGCAATCAGCGCGTCGGCGCAGTGGTCGACGGCGGCGTCGCGGAACTGACGTCCGCGCTCGGCGATGCGGCTGCGCTGCCGCCCCAGGCGCGCATGGAGGCGGTCATCGACGGCTTCGAAGGCCTGCGCGGCGCGTTCGAGCGCATCATCGCAGGCGGGGCGTCGCACGGGGACGGCTCATTCCGGCTGCGCGCGCCCCTGCCGAGGCCGAGCAAGATACTCTGCTGCATCGGCAACTACTGGGAGCACGCCGAACGGGAGCCGCGCCCGCTCAACATGTTCCTGAAGTCGCCGGACGCGGTCATAGGCCCCGGCGATACGATCGTCCTGCCGTCGACGACCGACCCGTGGGTCTTCCAGCATGAGGCGGAACTCGCCATCGTTGCCAGGGGCCCGGCGAAGGACGTGAGCAGGGAAGACTTCGCAAGCGCGGTGTTCGGATACACCGGCCTGATCGACGTGTCGGCGCGCGGCGAGGGACGCCGCACGTGGCGCGCGGGCAGCTGGATGGGCAAGTCTTTCGACACCTTCGGTCCTCTCGGCCCGGTCATCGTCACGGCTGACGAGATCGCCGACCCGAACGACGTGCACGTTCGATTCTGGAACGACGGCCAGTTGCGCCACGACTACAACACCGACGACATGGAGCACCGGGTGCCCGAGCTGATCGAGTTCGCAACCAGCATCATGACGCTCAACACGGGCGACGTGCTCAGCTGCGGCACGAACCACGAGGGGCTCGGCCCCCTGCAGGACGGAGAGACCGTGGAGTTCGAGCTGGCGGGCATCGGCAGCATGACGCTCCACGTCTCGGACCCCCTCAAGCGCACCTGGGAACGCGGCATCTACATGGGCCCGGACTCCACCGCCCGCCGCTAGAGAGCAAACCCCGTCGTTCCTGCGGAGGCCCGCGCTTTAGCGCGCAACCTCGCAGCCCACCTCTCCCCTTGGGAGAGCACAGTGACGTATCGTTACCCTCGAGGGTTTGGCGTCAGGGGTCGCACGTCTTGTTCTGGCGCCCGCGGCACGCAGATCTGTATGAGTGTCCCCAGCACATCGAGTTCAAGCCGCTGCAACTCAGCAGATGCCGCTTCCGACGTAGCGTAGGTCTTGGCTATCAGGTGGTTCATCACAGCCTCGTGGTAAGCCTCCAAGCCTGGTGGCGGCACGATGCGCTCTGCGTGCAGAAGCTGCTCCTCATAGAGGCGTACTGCCTCCTCTCGGGTTCGCGCTATCGCCTGGTCCTCCTCGGGGCACAGGAACCCATCGGCGTACTCCTCGGGTGTCTCGTAGACGATGCGGGCGCCGTCGTCTGACGAGGAGCAGCCGACGAGCAGCACCAGCACCCCTATTACGAGAAGAGCTGATCGCATAATCAACCCGATTTCCTTTCACTCAGGGTTACGGGCCTCGACTGTAGGTTCGAGGGTGGAGTACCGTCAACTGACGTTGGTCGTATCGGGACTTACATACGGTTATACCTTGCGCGACGAGGCCGCGCTGTTGACCGGCGCGGCATATCGTCCTAATCTCGCGGCATCGAGAGAAGCGCTGAACGTTCAGAGGGAGGTTGCCATGCTGAGTGCACTGGATAACGAACGGTTGGCCCGCATCGGTCCCGGAACGGAGATGGGCGCGCTGATGCGCCGCTACTGGATCCCCTTCCTGCTGACGGAAGATATCCCCGAAGCCGACGGCGACCCCGTCCGCGTCACCCTGCTGGGTGAGCGGCTCGTCGCGTTCAGGAACAGCGTCGGGCAGGTCGGACTGGTGGACCGCCTCTGCGCGCACCGCAACGCAGACCTCTTCTTCGGGCGCAACGAGGAGAACGGCATCCGCTGCACCTACCACGGCTGGAAGTACGACGTCGACGGCAAGTGCACGGACATGCCGTCCGAGGCGTCGGACAGCAACTTCAGGGACAAGATTCAGCTGAGGGCGTACCCCGTCAGGGAGCGCGGCGGCGTCCTCTGGACGTACATGGGTCCGAAGGAGCACATGCAGCCGATGCCGGAGTTCGAGTGGACGCGGGTGCCGGACGGCCACCGCTACGTCTCCTGGAACTTCCAGGAGAACAACTACGCGCAGGCCATCGAGGGCGGCATCGACACCGTGCACTCGGTCTACCTGCACAGCGCCATGGACTCCCACCGCCGTCTCAACGACTGGCAGGAGGCGGGCAGGGACAGCGGCGACGTGACCAAGATGTACCGCACGCGTGTGAACCCGCCCAAGCTGCGCGCGCTCGAGACCGACTTCGGCCTCATCATCGGCGGGCGGTACCCCGGCGACGAGACGCAGGACTACTGGCGCTTCAACCTCTTCTGGATGCCGTTCTACACCGCCCCTCCCGGCGGCGGCGAGGGGAAGATGATGCACGCGTTCGTCCCCGTCGACGACGTCACCACAGCCCGCTGGTGCTTCACGTGGAGCACCACCGGCAAGCCGCTCTCCGCGAGGCACATCGCCGACCTCCGCAAGGGGCAGGGCGTCCACGCGCAGACCATCCCCGGCAGCCACTGGCCGGTGCGCAACATGCGCAACGACTACCTCATCGACCGCGAGGAGCAGCGTCATCTCACGTTCACGGGCATCAAGGGCACCGGCGAGCAGGACTTCTCCGTGCAGGAAGGCATGGGGCAGATATCCGACCGCACGCGCGAGCACCTGGGCGTCACGGACATCGGCATCATCGCGATGCGGCGGATGCTTCTGCACTCGGCCGCGGCCATCCGGGAAGGGGCCGAACCGACCTCGGCGCGCAGCCCTGACGCCTACCGCGTCCGCCCCGGCCAGACGATGATTCCGACCGACGCGGACTGGACGACGCACGACAACCTCAAGGAGGCCATCGCCGCCACCTACTGAGCCTCCTCTCTCCTGAGGGAGAGGGAAACGCGCTTCAGCGCGCGGGTGAGGGCCCTCGGCGGGACTGAGGAGCGCGGGGGTGCCTGCTGCCCTCACTGTCCGAAGTGCGGCATGACCTCCGCGGCGAACCGCTCGTAGGTCGGCAGCAGCGACTCCGGCGCGCACAGGGCGTTCATGGTGAAGTGCGTCACGCCCGCGTCCGCGAACGCTTCGAGCGTCTCGATGCAGTCCGCCGGCGTGCCGAGCGGCAGCGTCGCCGGGTGTATCTCCCAGGCGTCCTCGCCGAAGCGATGCCGCATCGCGGCCTGCACCTCCCGGTAGGCGTCGTCCTTCGTCTGCCCCATGCAGAGGTACATGTTGCACGACCACTCGAACGCCGCCGGGTCGCGTCCGTACGCGGCTGCCATCTCCTCGATGGCGGCCTTGCCCTCGGCGTAGCCCTTCGGCGTCATGCCGTTGGGGTGGAATCCGTCCGCCCAGCGCGCCGTCCGCTCCAGCGTATGCCGGGTGAACCTGCCGTCCCACATCGCCCCGGTCCATAGGGGCAGATGCGGCTGCTGAACGGATCGCGGCTCCAGCGTCACGTGCTCCATGTCGTGGAACGTCCCGTGATGCGTCACGTCCGTCTCGGAGAGCAGCCTGCGCACGAGCGCGAACCGCTCGTCCGTGATGCCGCGCCGGTCCTCCACGCGCACGCCCTCGACGGCGAAGTCGCCGTTGTAGACGCCGCCGGACCCCAGCCCCAGCACCATTCGCCCTCCCGACAGCACGTCGATCGAGGTCGCGATCTTCGCGATCTGGTACGGGGTGTGGAACGGCAGCACGGCGACGCCGGTTCCCAGGCGCATGTGCGTCGTGCGCTGTGCGACGGACGCAAGCAGGATGAAGGAGTCGAGCGTCGGGAGCGTCTCGAGCTCCGGAACGAAGTAGGAGCGGTACCCCAGCGCCTCCGTCTGCTCGGCGAAATCGAGCGGGCCGATGACGCTTGCCATCGAGGCCCCGTTGTACTGGACGCCGAATACCGGCAAGGGCAACTACCCGCCGGTTGCTTCGAGCGCGTAGGGGATCAGTTCAGCACCCCGCGCCCGCTTCTCGCTGCGGATGATGATGGCGGCGCTGCGCTCTCCGATCGTGATCTCCTGGTGCGCCAGGTGCGGCGGCACCACGTCCACGTCGCCGGGCTCGATGCGGAAGGTGCTGTCGTGGACGACTTCGTCGCGTTCGCGGTGGAAGCGGTTGATATCCTCGGCCCCCTGCACCAGCCCGTACATCGTCCAGATCTCACCATGGTCATGGACGGTCGTGTGGTGCCCGGCTTCCTTGGCCATCGCGGTGACGAGGAATCCGTAGTCCGGGTCCTCGTAGAAGAGCAGGTTGCCGGTGCGATCGCGCCCTGTGCTCGTCCGGTCGGTCGCGGGCCAGTTCTTCGCGTGCTCCTGCACCTCCGGGTCGGAAGCGAAGTCGCGCAGGAGTGCTCCCGTCTTCGTCCAGCGCTCCTCGTCGCTCATCTCCCGGGCGCAGAGCGCGCGGACCTCGCTTACGAATCTCTCCGCTGCTTCCAGCATCGCTCTCCTCCTCCGGCCTCTACAGGCCGTACAGCGCTCGGGGGTTGTCGTACAGGATCTTGGCTTTCGCCTCGTCGCTCACGTCGTCCATCTCCAAGAACGCCTTGATGGCGTCCATCGCGCTGGAGGTGTCCGTGTGGCCGTAGTCCGTGCCTATCAGGATGTTGTCCTCACCGCCGTGCTTCAGCACGAACGGAACATCGTCGGATATCTCGCAGGTGACGTAGACGTTGAAGTGCTTGAGGACGTTCTCGGGCGGCGCGCCGAGATTGCGTGCGATGAACCGCTGCTTCACCTCGCGCACGACCCAGGGCACCCAGTTTGCCGATGCCTCGACGAACCCCCACCGGAGCGTCGGGAAGCGCTCTGGCACCGCGCTCGTCATGATGACGCCGCACTCCATGACCGTCGGGATGCGGAACGGCGTGAAACCGCCGCTCCGGTCGAACGGCGACCGCAGCGTTTGGATCATCGCGTTACTGCCGTTGGAGATGTGTATGGCCACCGCCAGGTTGAGCTTCTCGGCCTCTGCGTAGAGGGGGTAGAAGTACGGGTCGACCACCGTCTTCCCGAGTTCCATGGGCCGCAGGGCGATGGCGACCGCGCCGTGCTCCTTCACGTACCTGATCTGCTCGACGGCGGCCTCGATGTCGAGCGTTGGCATCACCGCGCACCAGCGCAGGCGTCCCCTTGCCTGTTGCCACACGTCGGCCATCCAGCGGTTCCAACTGCCGCATAGGGCGACGTCGGCTTCCGGCACGTCCGTCACCGGCTCTATCCACATCGTGTTGTGGAGCACCTGGATGTCGATGCCCAGCTCGTCCATGTGGCGGAGCCGGGTGGAGACGTCGGACAGTTCACGCGAGTCCTGGGTGGAGACGAGGTCGCGCCCCACCTGTGCGGAGAGCTTCCGCAGGTGCTCTTCCGTCGGCGTTGCGTTGCGGTGGCCCCGCACCTTCCCGCCGATGACCCAGTGCCCCTGGTTGGGGTTGTCGGGATTGATGAAGAGCGTTGGCCGGAACCGCTCCTCGTGGGGGAGGAGATAGTCCCACGTGTGCTCGGACTCGATGACGTGGGCGTCGCTGTCGATGACCCTGGTCTTCGCAACGGTTGCCATCAGCGCCTCCTTTCACCAGGCGGGCGGACGCGCGCATCGTATCTCTGCTCCCCTCTCCCTTCAAGGGGAGAGGGCGAAGGTGAGGATACTGCGGGGGCCTGGGGGCCACCTCGCCCCCTGGGAGAGGTCGACGCGCTTGCGCGGCGGGTGAGGGTGTCCCCTACATGCGGCTCTGCCACCCCGCGCGGGCGAACGGCAGCGTGAACATGACCACCACCAGTGCCGCCGCGCTGATCGCCGCGATGTACCAGAACAGCGACTCGAATCCCCAGGTGGCCACGACGACGCCGACCAGCAGCGGCCCGATGCCCGTGAAGATGAAGTTCGCTCCGTCCAGCACGCCCAGCGTCGACCCTTCCAGCCTGCGCCCGTGAGCGATGTCCAACGCCCACGTCTGCACCAGCGGGTTGACCACGAAGTTAAACGCCCCCATCACCGCAACGAGCAGCGTGAACATGGCGCCTGCTCCGGAGAGCGCGAGGAGTACGGCTATCGCCACCTTGGCGGTCAGCGCGATGACGATGACGGGCATGCGCCCGATGCGGTCCGACAGGTACCCGAAAGCGGGGTTGGTGATGGTGCCCATGGCCGTCAGCAGGGCGAGGTGGAACCCGATGCCGATCTCGCTCATGCCCAACTGTTCCGACAGGTACAGCGGTAGCCACAGGAAGAGGCCGCCCTGCCCGAACCCTGCGACCGCCTTGATCAGGATGAGCAGGGTGAGGATCCGGCTGTTCTCCTTGAAGAGACCCTTGATTTCGCGCAGTTGCGCGCCGATCGGACGGGACTCACCCCTCGAACGCGCACCGACGTTCTGGAACGCCTCCGAGCGGCGGAGGAGCGTCCAGAGGAAGAACATGAAGATGAGTGCGAGCGGGAACGCCGCGAGGAATATCTGCTGCCAGAGCAGGTACGCCAGGAGGAACCCCGCCAGGAGCGGGCCGGCGCTGTCGCCTATCGACCCGGCCGAGCGGTCGACCGTGATCATGAACCCCCTGCGTCGCGGGTATATCTGGGAAAGGAGCCCGCGCGCGGTGGGGTGCCATATCGACCCGGCTATCGAGGCGACCATCAAGGCCCCGAGTATGAGCACGTAGGTCGGCGCGGCGCCCACCAGGAAGTACCCCAGCCCCATTGCGGTAAGGCTCAGGTACAGGATCAGGAGACGCCGGTGCTGCAGCCGGTCCACCAGGAAACCGCCCACCGTCGAGGAGACTCCGCTGCCCACCTGCCGTACGGTCCCGACGAGGCCCGCCGTTATCGGGTTGAGCCCCAACGCTGCGTAGATGGTTGGAAGTATCACCCAGAATGCGTGTCCGTACAGGTGCTGCAGCGTGTGGCTGGTGATGATGGCGCCTGCCGCCACGTGGTCGCGTACCTCGGGCTCGGTGGAGACTTGGGTTGCCGTGGCCATCGTTCCCCTCCCGGTCTGACGTGGGGGACTGCGCTCTACTGATTGGCGATTGTACAACCGTGAACGATTCGCTGCGGGCTCGGGGCGTGGGGCCTGTCATGCTGAGCGAAGCGTAGCGGAGTCGAAGCATCTCTCGGGTACGCGCTTGAGCGCGTGGGTGAGGGCCCTCGGTGGGGTTGTGGGGCATCCGTCGTTCCTGCGGAGGCAGGAACCTCGCACCTTGGGGGCGTGGCGCGGATGGGCGTCAGGTCCCTTCCCCCTTGACGGGGGAAGGTCAGGATGGGGGTGACTGCCTCCTGTCGCGGAACGGGCGCGTCAACTCTGATACCGAACGATGTCGCGCACGAGCAGCAGTGCGATGACCAGCGTTGCGGCGCCGATGGCAGTGCCCACCAGCAGAGCGTTCGGTGCGAGCAGGGCTGCCGCCATCGCGCCGACGATGACCTGCCCCAGCGACGGCCCGCCACGGTTGGAGAGCTGCAGCACCGCCGTCGTGCGGCCTCGTATGTCGTCCGGGACCGCCATCTGCACGATGGTCGAGCGCATGATTGCGCCGATGCCGTCCGTGGCCCCCACCAGCGCAAGCGCCGCGAGGGAGAACAGGAAGTTGGTCGACAGCGCGAACATCGCCATGGAAACGAGATAGGCGGCATAGGAGCCCACCACCATCGCGCCCTTGTGTTTGAAGTCGCCGAGGAGGAGAAGCGCGCCGGAACCGACCAGGAAGCCTGCAGCCGGAGCGGAGAAGAGCAGTCCGTAGCCGAACGAGCCTGCATTCAGGATCTCCTCGAACACGGGCATGAGACCCCGGTGGTGCGTGAAGAACATCGCCACGACGTCCAGCAGCAGCATCACGAGTATCGCGTGCGTGCTGAAGACGAAGCGGAACCCTGCAAGCATCGAACTCACGTCCATGCGCCGCCGTCCGGCTGAAGCGTCGGGCGGCATCGGGCTGACGAGGAACAGCGCGCCGACCGTGGGGATGAACACCACAAAGACCGCAGCGTACGTCCAGCCCGGCCCGACCAGGCCGATGAGCAGCCCGCCGATGGCGGGGCCGATGAGCATGGAGGCGTGGCGCGCCGCCTGGTTCATGGTGATTGCGTTCATCATGTGGGTGCGCGGCACGAGACGGGGCAGCATCGCCATCCGCGCAGGCCCCTCGAACGTGTTCACTGCGGAAGTGACGAGCGTGGTCATGTAGATATGCCACACCTGGATGTTGTCCGTGAGAAAGAGCGTCGCAAGGATGCCCGCGAGCGCGAAGTTGCCCGTCTGCGTGAGGATGAGCAGCGTCCTCCGGTCGACGATGTCGGCTATCGACCCGCCGATGAAAACGAGGATGAGCATCGGGGCGAACTGGAAGATGCCGAGCAGGCCGAGGCTGAGCGTGGAACCGGTCAGTTCCCAGATCACCCACAGGTTGGTCACCTGCCGTATCTGGAAGCCCATGAACCCGACGACGAAACTGACGAGCACCCACCGGAAGTTGGCGAAGGCGAGCGAGCCCCAGGGACTGACTCTTCCGGCGCTGGGCGCTGCTTCAGCGGTTTCTGTCCGTCGGTCCGGGGGTTCGGTCACGCACGCTCCTGCACGAGAGACGTCCGGTGTACTCCATCTGCCGCCGCCGCGTCGAACCACGTCCGGCAGGCGGGGAGCGTTCCTATGTTAAGGCCATGCGGCAGCCGCAACAACGCTGCCCCTTGGCAACCCCGTCATGCAAGCATTTCCCTCCGTCTTTCCCGCGCAGGCGGGGATCCAGAGTGCGCGACAGCGGAGCGCACACGGTGGGTTAGTGGGGAGAGGTGTGTGGCCCCCTCTCCTGAGGGAGAGGGAAACGCGCTTCAGCGCGAGGGTGAGGGCCCTTGGTGGGGTTGGAAGCGGGGCGAGCGTGTCATGCCGGCCGCAGGCGGGAATCCAGAGTGCGCGACAGCGGAGCGTACACGGTAGGGTAATGGGGAGAGGTGTGTGGCCCCTCTCCTGAGGGAGAGGGAAACGCGCGTCAGCGCGAGGGTGAGGGCCCCCGGGGCGGGGTGATGGAGGGGACTGTCATTCCGAGCGGAGCGCAGCGAAGTCGAGGTATCTCTCAGGGGCATTATCCCTTCCCCCTCGACGAGGGAAGGTTAGGATGGGGGTGATGTCTGGGTGAGGGTTGGCGTGCCCCCATATGTGACATCCGCCCCTTACGCGGTGCCGCCCGCATCCGCTACGCTGGGCGTATGACTCGCGCACCAGCCCGACCTATAGACCGCACCTATAGCTCATAGGCGCAACTACAGACAGGGCCTATCCCGGAGCAGAACTATGAAAAACGAGTGAAATCTTGGTACCTTGGTCGCAGGAAGCAGGCCACGGCCTTGGAAACACCCCCGACCAAGGAGAACCTAGATTCCAGGACCGCTTGCCCGATCACTCGTAAGATGCCGACCAAGATTCCACGATGCGGGCCTCGATGGAATCTTGATCTGACCCGATAGCAGGGAACAGAGGAGGCGCCATGACCCAGCAGCCTGTCCCCACCGTCCGGTTCGGAACGTCGTGGTCGACGCAGTTCCGGTTCACGCAGGCCATAGGCCGGGGGCTCAGCGAGTTGAAGCGCATCGACGCGACGGTCCACGTCCTGAGGCCCGGTGGGGTGAGTGCGCTGGCCGACCGCACGATCGACGTGGTCTTCTCCAAGTGGGTGGTCAACGAGCACCGCTATTCCGGGAGGGGTATCTTCGCCGGAGAGAAACCGGACGACTGGCTGCGGACCATCGCGTGGCTCCCGCAGGAGGACCGCTTCCTCTTCGCGATGGCGCCGTGGACGGGCATCGAGTCGTTCGAGCAGCTTGTGGCGGAGAAGCCGGTGCTGCACATGGCCGGCAGCGGCGCCGAGGTCGTGCTCCGGGAGTACGGCTTCAGCTACGCCGACATCGAGCAATGGGGCGGCTCGGTGAGCCACATGGACCATACGGCGCGCGCCGCCAAAGCTCGCTACGACGCCGGACGGCTCGACGCATTCTGGGGCGACGGCAGCGCCTACGACTTCTCGGCTTGGCCGTGGGTGGGCTCGCGCGGCTATCGCTTCCTCGACATCAGTGAGGAGGTGATGCAACGGCTGGAGGCGAAGGGCCTGCGCCGCCAGGTGACGCCTGCGGGCTTCGTGCCCGGCGTCGACAGAACGCTCACCGCGCTCGACGACTCCCACATCGTGCTCACGTGCCGCGCCGACCTCGACGACGAACTCGCCTACCTCTTGGCGAAAGCGATAGACGACAACAAGAGGGACATCGAGCTCACGTCGATCCAGATCGACTACGACAACGGCGAGGCCGGAGGCCTCCCGATGATCAGGCCGACGTACTGGTCGTCGCTCACGGGGCCCATCGGCCGTCAGTGGGACGAGGGGATCACGGGCGCGCCGCTGCACGATGGAGCGAGGCGCTACTACCAGGAGCAGGGGTACCTGTAAAGGTGGCCGCTACTCGGTTGCCGGCCTTTTCATGGCCAGCGGCAGCCCCGCTGCCATGAAGTAGACGGCATCCGCCTCCTCGGCCACGAGCTGGTTCGCGCGCCCCAACTCGTCGGCGAAGGCCCGCCCCAGTTCGTTTGCCGGGATTACGCCGAGCCCCACCTCGTTGCTGACGACGATCCACGACGCGTCGCCCTGCTCGTACAGCTCCAGCAACCGTCGTGCCTCCGCAGGGATGTCATGGGGCCGTTCGCTCAGCAGCATGTTGCTGACCCACAGCGTCAGGCAGTCGAGCAGCACCGTGTCGTAAAGGTGCAGGACGGGCGCCAGCGCCGTTGCGGGGTCGAGCGGCTCTTCAAGGGTGTCCCACTGCGCGGGACGGTTCGCCTGGTGCGCCCGGATGCGCGCCTCCATCTCCGCGTCGCCCGCCTCGGCGGTCGCCACGAAGAGCACGCGCTTGCCGTGGGTCGCCAACTGCTGGGCGTAGCTGCTCTTTCCGGCCCGGACACCGCCGAGGATGAGTGTCAGCCGCTTGCTCATGCCTTCACTCCTCCGTTGCCGGGTGTGCAGGGGACCTCGTTCCATAGTTCGAGGACACGCCCGCCGGGATGGTTGCTGACGATGGAGAGGCTGCCGCAATCGACCCCGAACTGCCAGAAGTACCCATCAGGCAGGTTGAGCAGGCAGACGAGAAGCGCGCGTATCGACCCCGCATGCGCCACGACCAGCACGTTATCGGAGGGCTGATGGCGCGCCTGAGCATGTTCATGGAAACGCCGGACCCTCGCCAGCAGTTGCCGGGCGTCCTCGCCTCCCGGGGCGGCGAAGGCATCGGTGTCCAACGCCATCCGGCGAGCGTAGTCCTCCGGGTCCCTCGCCTCGGCTTCCTCTGTCGTCAGTCCTTCCCACTCTCCGTAAGAGAACTCGCGGAGGTCGGGGTCGGTCTCGACCGGAACGCCACTGCCTTCCACGATGAGGCGTGCGCTCTCCACCGCGCGCGACAGGTCGCTGGCATAGACCGCTGCGAACCTGCATCCCGCCAGCCTCTCGGCGAGCGCACGCACCTGCCGCCTGCCATGGTCGTCCAGCCCCACGTCTGTGTGGCCCTGGATGCGTCCGTTACTGGTCCACGCGGTTTCTCCGTGGCGTACCAGGTACCAGCGGCCCGTATCCCCGTTCTGCGTCACGACATCTCCCACAGCGGCGCGAAGAGCACCCCGGCAGCAACATGGAACAGGATGATTCCCCCAAGCAGCACGACCACCTCCCCTACCTCGTTCACTGCTCCGTACGTATCGCCGGTCATACCGTCCAGCAGACCGGTGACCCAGCGGCCAATCGCCAGGGCGGCGGCAACGGTCGCGCCGAGCAGAACCAGTCCGGCGAGTCCGAGCAGCAACGCAGCTGCGGTGGCCGTCGCGAGCCCGAACACAACCTGCCACCTGCTTCGCCCGTCTTCGAAGGCTGTGCCGAGCCCATGCTCCCTCGCGTAAGAGAAGGCTTCCATCGTGACCACCATGCCGAGCCGCGACAGGCACGGGAACAGCACTAACAGGGCGGTGCGTTCCTCGTCCGGAAGGCCTGCGATGCCGCTCCACTTCAGCAACAACAGGCTCGTGCCGCCGATCACTGCGAACGCGCCCACGTGGGGGTCGCGGAGTATCTCCAGCCGCCTTGCGCGGTCACAGCCGCCGAACAGTCCGTCGCAGGAGTCGAGGAACCCCTCGGTGTGGAGAGCCCGCGTCAGCACCAGCAGTGCGGCGACCAGCAGCGCACTTACTGCCAGGGGCGGCAGCGCCTGCCTCGCGACGAGATCGAGGCCTGCCAGGATGCCGCCGAGCGCCAGCCCGACGAGCGGGAAGTATGCACGGGCAGGCCCCATCCGCGCCGGGCTGCCTGGCGCGAGCGGCAGCACCGTGAGGAACCCGATAGCCAGTCGCAGGCCGTTCACTCCGCCTCCCCGGTTGCACTGCCGGACACTCCGGCCTCGGCGAAGGTCGCCATCTCCGTCAGGCAGGCAGCGGCTGCTTCGATCAGACCCATCGCCAGTACCGCACCGGTACCTTCTCCCAACCTCATGTTGAGGTCGAGCAATGGACGCAGTCCCATGTGCCTCAAGGCGATGCGATGCCCAGGCTCGACCGACAGGTGGGAGGCGATGACGTAGCCGCTGACGTGGGGACAGAGGCTGTGCGCTATCAGCCCCGCGGCCGTTGAGACGAACCCGTCCAGCGCCACAACCCTTCGGGCGAGCGCTCCTCCCAGCACGACACCTGCCAGCACGCCGATCTCGAATCCACTGACCTTCGCGAGTACGTCCAGCCCATCGGTGGGGTCAGGCTGGTTCACCTCCAAGGCGCGTTCTATGACGGCGACCTTGTGCTCCATCTCCTCTTCGTTGCGTCCGGTCCCTCTGCCGGTCGTCTCTCTGGGTGGACTGCCGGTCAGAACTGCGGTGATGGCACTCGACGCCGTGGTGTTGCCGATGCCCATCTCTCCAGCGCCGATGATGTCCGCGCCGTTCTCGGCAACCTCCAGTGCAAGGTTGATGCCTGCGCTCACGCACTGCTCGGCCTGCGCTCGCGACATGGCCGGGCCCTGCGTCATGTCCGCGGTGCCGCGTCCCACCCCGACGACTCGTAGGTCCGGATGCTCCGGAAGCGGTGTCGCCACTCCGGCGTCGACGATCATCAACTCCACTCCTGCCGTACGTGCCATGACGTTGATCGCTGCGCCGCCCGCGAGGAAGTTCAGCACCATCTGCGCAGTGACCTCCTGCGGATAGCCGGTGACGCCCTGCGCGACCACGCCGTGGTCGGCGGCAGCCACGATGACCTTCCTGCCGCGTATCGTGGGCCGTTCAGTCCGGAGTATGCCCGCCAGTTGGAGGGAGAGCTCCTCCAACCGTCCGAGGCTCCCGGACGGCTTGGTGAGCCGCTCCTGTCGCAGTGCAGCTCCCTGCTGCGCGCGGGGGTCAATCGGCTCGATGCGCGCGAGCACATCGCTGAGCGTCATCGCTAGAACTCGATGCCCTGCTGGGCCTTGATGCCCTGCGTCGCGTAGGGGTGCTTGATCATCCGCATCTCGGTGACGAGGTCGGCGAAGTCGACCAGCGCTTGTGGGGCGTATCGTCCGGTGATGATGACGTGCAGTGTGCTGGGACGCTGCCTGAGCGTATCGATGACCTCGTCCACCGAGACCCAGCCGTAGTGCATGGCGTAGGTGAACTCGTCCAGGATGACGATGTCTTCGTCTCCATTCACGATGGCTTCCCGGCACCGTCCCCACTGCTCCACGGCAAGCGCCGTCGTCCGGTCCATGTCCTTCGATAGCCAGGTGAACCCGTCCCCGAGCGCCTCGATACGTATGCCGAGCCGCTCGGCTGCTCGCTGTTCGCCGAACCGCGCGCCGGTGTGCTTGATGAACTGAAACATCCTGACGCGGAAGTTCCGCCCCCAGGCGCGGAAGAGCACGCCGAGCGCAGCAGTCGTCTTGCCCTTGCCCTCGCCGGTGTTGACGATGACGAGGCCATGCCGTCCGCGACGGCGTCTGACCGGTTGCGCGGTTCCCTCTGGTCTTTGTGCGCTCACGGTTCGACTCCCTGGGTTATAGCGGGGACCTTCTCGGCAGGCGGCGTGTCCGCATCCGCAGGGCCGATCAGGCTTATCGCGAGTGATCCGGCTACCGGGTCGCGATAGACAGCGCACCGCACCCCGAAGGCGGCCTCGATCGTTTTCGGGGTCAGCACTTCCTCGGGGGTTCCCTCGGCAAGGACCCGCCCTGAGCTCAACAGCACGAGACGGTCGCAGTAGCGTGCCGCCATGTGCAGGTCGTGGATCGCGGCAACGGCGGTCAGACCTTCGTTGACGAGCTGTCGCACGAGGTCCAGCACTTTGAGCTGGTGGAAAACGTCGAGGTTGGACGTCGGCTCGTCCAGCAGGAGGATGCGGGGTTGCTGCGCGAGGGCACGCGACACGAACACCCGCTGGCGCTCTCCTCCGGACAGCGTATCGAGCGTCCTGTCGGTGAACCGCTCGGTGTCGGTCTGGCGCATCGCGTCGCGGGTGATGCGGTTGTCCTCTCTTCCTTCGATCTGGAAGCGCCCCAGGTGGGGGTACCTGCCCATGAGCACGAGTTCGAACGACGTGAATCCGTGCGTGTACGGCGCGATCTGGGGGACGAGCGCCATGCTGGCGGCGACGTCCTTCGATGACATGGAACGCAGGTCCGTTCCCTCCAGCAGCACGGCTCCGTCCTGCTGCCTGAGCATGCCGGACAGCGCCCTCAGCAATGTGGACTTGCCTGCGCCGTTCGGGCCGATGATGCCGACGAACTGTCCCCGCTCGGCGTGCAGACGCACGTTGTCCAGCAGCGTCTGCGCGCCGACGCTGTAGGAGAGGCCTTCCGCGCTGAGCGCTTGTGGCCTGTCGCTGTTCATCTGCTGTCCGGAAGGCTGAACGGAGCGCTCTCCGACGCGGGGAAGTCGTCCGGCCACAGCAGCCGGGCGAGCTCTTCAGCCCCAAGGATGTTCCAGTAGGAGAGGGTGGTCGCGTGCTTGCTCTCCACCACGTGCACCGCCCCGTTCTTCACGGCCGGGACCTCGGCGAGTGCTTCGTGGGCGAGCAGGCTCTGCTGGAAGTCCTCCCCGCCGAACTCTATCGGCTGAGGGATGATGATGATCTCAGGGTTCATGGCGATGACCCCTTCCAGGCTGGTCGGCTGGTTGCTTTCGATCCCGGCTTCTTCGGCTGCGTTGATGCCTCCGGCAGCCGTGATGACGCCGCCCTCCGTGGAGTTGCCGCCCGCCACCCAGAGCTGGTCCGAGTACTGGGTGAGTGCAAGCACCCGGGGACGAGGTTGTGCCGCTCCGGTGATGGCGATGAGAGAAGCGTACCGTTCGCGTACCTCGGCTGCGAACTCGAGGGCGCGCTCCTCTTCACCGAGGATATAGCCGATGAGCAGGATGTTATCGATGCGCGCCTCAGGGTCGTGCTGCAGCTCCGTCTGCACCACCGGGATACCGACCCTCGACAGGGCCTCGATGCCCTCGGCGGGGAAGAAGGGACTGGTAACGATGACGTCCGGCGACTGGGCGATGATTGTCTCCGGGTCCCGCGTGACCTCAGGTTTGCCCTGCACCAGGGCCGCAACGTTGGAGAACGTTTCGCTCTTCGTGGGGTTGCCCACTGCAACGAGCCGCTCGCCGAGCGCAAGAGCAAGGATCACTTCGTCGTGTCCGACGGAAGCGGTGATGATGCGCTCCGGCTTGGCCGGGATGCTGACGACGCCGTTCAGCCCCTCGACCTCGCGCGGCCACCCGAGGTTGCTGGTGTCGACGATGCCAGGGACGCTCGCGGGTAACTTGGGCGCAGGTGGGGTTGGAGTGGGCTCGGGCGTGGGAGTCGCCGTCGGAAGCGGTGCTGCGGTGGGTGTAGCCGTTGGCATGGGGATTGGCGTTGCCGTCGGCGCAGGAGTCGGGGTCGGGGTTGGCTGCGAACAAGCCGCCAGCGCCATGAGGGCAACGAACACGCACAAGGTGACGATGAGGGTGGAGAAGTGTCGGATCGGCAAGGTGACTCCTTTCAAGGCCCCGTCATTCCCGCACCGGCGGGAATCCCAGGTGACCGTCAGGCCACACGCGCGCGGGCAGTGCGCACGGGGCGTGTGGTGTGGTGTTTGGCGTGCGGTCAGCTCTCATAACGAGTAGACCTGACGCTTGTTCCTGATGAGCAGGAGGATGAAGAACGGCGCACCGACGAATGCGGTGAGGATGCCGACGCGGAACTCGGCCGGCTGGATGATGGTCCTTGCTACCGTGTCGGCCACGGTGACGAAGACCGCGCCGCCCAGTGCGCTCATGGGGATGAGCACGCGATGGTCCGGGCCGATCAGGAGCCGGAGGATGTGCGGGGTCACGAGTCCGACGAAGGCGATGGTGCCGCTCACCGCCACGGCGGCACCGGTCACGAGCGCCGCCGCAGCGAGGAGGATGACGCGTGCCATACCGACGCGGACGCCCATCGAGCGGGCTTCGTCGTCGCCGAGCATCAGGAGGTTCAGGTCGCGGGCCATCAGCATGATGACCGCTGCGCCGCCGAGTATCAGGGGAGCGGAGATGCGAACGTGCTCCCAGGAGCGCGAGTCCAGCCCTCCTGCGAGCCAGAAGAGGATCTCCCGGAGCGCTTCGTTGTCGGGCAGGAGGATGATGATCGCGGAGACGATGGCGCCAAGGAATGCGTTGACCGCGACTCCGGCAAGCAGGAGCGTTGCCATGGAGAAGCGTCCGCCAACTGCAGCAATCCCGTACACGAGGAACGAGGCGGCCATGGCGCCGATGAATGCGAAGGCTGGCAGTGCTAGGAAGAAGAGCCCTGCCATGCCGGTGGCGATGGCAACCACCGCACCCAGCGCTCCTCCCGCCGACACCCCGATGATGCCGGGGTCGGCCATGGGATTGCGGAAAAGTCCCTGCATCGTTGCTCCGGCCACTCCCAGGGCGACCCCGACCACGGCGCCGACCAGTATGCGCGGGAGCCGGATCTGCTCGATGACGAGGCGCTCGGTGTTGCCGAAACCCGCCGTGTCGAAGCCGAGAGATGACAACGCGATCGAAGCAACGTGGGTGACGGGTATGCTGACGGGCCCGAGGCTGAGTGAGACGGCGGCGCTCGTCAGGATCAGCAGGAGCAGCACGGATGCGCCGATAGCCAACCGGCTGGTAACGGCCATCCGGCGGTAACCGCACAACGTTGTGAGTCTGACAGTCCTCACACAAAGACCTCCGGCGGATCTCCGCTGGAGGTCAGGTTTCACGCTGCCGGAATTTCACGTCCGGCGACCGAGGGACCCTCTCTGAGGCGGAGAGTGGTCACCTCTCGTTCAGGCAGGTCTCCTGGCTCGCGGGTGGACTCATCCGCCGGACCCTTCCCATCGGCTCTCCGACAGTGGGTCTGGCTCCGAAGATCCCGCTTACAGTGGCGCTACCGCGGCGGATTCACACCGCCTTCCCTATTCTCCCGGGAACGGGCACCTGAACGAGCAGTGATCGTATGTGTGTAACGAGAAAGCAGGCTATGGCGTGGGCCGTGGGCTGTCAAGGATGCGTGTGACTCCCCTATCATCAGGACTTCAGGAATCCCCCCGTAGCCCAACAAAGGCAATGATGCGGAGGCGCTCCTGTGCCAAGGAAGTAACCGATAGCAGCCGATACCAGACACGTAAACGCCGGCTCGAAGTGGGCGGTGCTCGCTGCAGCCGGGGCGAGCACGCTCCTCGGTACCTCTGACTTTTCGATAGTCGCGATCGCGCTTCCCTCCTTCACCGAGGTGTTCGACGCATCCACTTCGACCGTCGTCTGGATCGCTCTGTCCTATCAGCTCATCGTGCTCGGTCTGGCGCTGCCAATGGGCCGGCTGGGGGACCAGTTCGGCAACAAGACCGTCTTCGCCACCGGAGCTCTGATCTATGCGGGCGGCCTGGTGGGCGCTGCCGCTGCGCCGAACATCCTGACGCTGATCGCCCTTCGGGCGTTGCAGGGCGCAGGGGCGGCGATGATGGTCTCTCTCTCGCTGGGGCTGGTGTCGAGCGCCTTTCCACCCAACGAGCGCGGCAAGGCGTTGGGCTTGATGGCTTCCGTCGCCGGTTTCGGACTCATGTCGGGTCCGGCGCTCGGCGGCATCCTCCTCGACACGCTGGGCTGGCGCTCCATCTTCTGGGTGCGCGCCCCATTCGGGTTCGCCGGATTCGTCCTCGCCATGGTCTATCTGCGGGACGTACGGGCGACCACCGACCGGCGGACCGATTTCTCCGGTGCGGCCCTGCTGTTCGCGGCGCTGGTGCTGATGGCTGTGGGGCTGAACCGTGGCTCCGCTGAGGGCTGGACGTCGCCGCTGGTTCTCGTGGCGTTCCCATTGAGCGCGGTGGCCATGACAGCCTTCGCGCTCCACTCGGTCCGCACAGGCAGCCCCGTCGTAGACATACGGATGTTCCGGAATCCGGCCCTCTCCGTTTCCAGTGCGCTGATGCTGATGGCCGGCGTTTCGATGATGGCCGTAACCTTCGCGATGCCGTTTTACCTTCTCATCGCGCGGGGGCTGTCACCGGCGGCGACCGGCCTGATCATGCTGGTGGCCCCTGCCATGTTCATCGTGTTCCCCCCGTTCACCGGACGTCTCTCCGACCGGATCGGCCCTCGGGTTCCCACGACGATCGGGCTGAGCCTGTCGGCAGCGGCGCTCTTCCTGCTCGCGAACCTGAACCTGAGTACGTCGCTCTTGGTCATCGTGGGGATTCTGGTTCTGAGCGGCATTGGGGGCTCGTTCTTCCAGGCGCCGAACCAGAGCGTCATCATGAGTGCAGCCCCGCGGGAACGCGTCGGCACGGTCTCCGCGCTGATCCCGACCCTTCGTTATATCGGGATAATCACAGGGGTCGCGGCCTCAGAGGCGATCTTCACCTCGGGCCTTGGCGAGCCGGGGCTGGGCGGAGCGAATGCGGGGACAGTGACAGCCGCCGCGCGGACCGTGTTCCTCGTCTTCGGCGGGGTGGCTTCACTCGCTGCAGTGGCAGCGCTTTTCCGCACCGGCGGACGCTCCTGAGTCGACGGCGATTCCCCGGCGGGACAGCCGGGGGTATGGGTCCGGTGAGGTCTGGTGGGCGAAGCAGGAATCGAACCTGCGACCTCCTGTGTGTAAGACAGGCGCTCTAACCGCTGAGCTATTCGCCCTTGGGCGATAGTGTACAGCGTGACCTGTCGCAGGCGTGATAGCCTGAGAAACCCCATCACGCCCTTGGTGGTTCCCATTGCTCACGTCCCGGCGATTCTGGAGCGGCGCGCTCCACATCTATATCCCGTCCCTGCTGATGATGATCGGCCAAGGGATGCTCATCCCTGCGCTGCCCACCCTGGCGGAGACGTACGCAGTGGCCCCCGCACTCGCGGTACAGGTGGTCACCATCCAGCAGGTTGGGAAGTTCATCGCTTTCATTCCCACGGGCGCGATAGTCGACCGCTGGGGCGCGAAGCCCCCCATGATGATCGGCGCGTTCGTCTCTGCGGTCTGTCTTCTGGGCGCAGCCGCCACGGAGAATTTCGTGCTGCTCCTGGGCACGCAGATCGTGTGGGGCTTCGGACAGAACATGTGGATGTTCGGGCGGGAGATCGCGGCGGCGGAGATGGTGCGGGCGGAGCATAGGGGCCGGGCCTTGAGCACCCTCATGGGCATCAGCGGCGCGGGGATGGCGCTCGGCCCTGCGATAGGCGGGTTCCTCGTCGAGCCTGTTGGCGTGCGGGGACTCTTCCTGATCTTCGCGGGGATCAGCGCGGTGATATTCGTCCTGGCAGTGATTCACAAGAGCGTGCGGGTCGAAAGGCCGAAGAGCAACCGCTCCATGTTCGACTTCACGGCCTTCAAGCAGATACATCCCTACTTCCGGCTCACCTACTTCATCCTGTTCATCACCACCTTCGGCGTACTCACGCGTACGCAGGTCACCCACACGATGCTGCCCCTCTACGTGGAGAACCAGCTGGCTTACAGCCCCACGGCGACCGGGCTGCTGTTCACCGTGCACGCCATCGCAACGTTCGCGATCATCCTGCCCGCCGGGTTCGTCTCGGACAAGCTGGGCCGGAAGTGGGTTGCCGCGCCATCGGCCCTCATCGCGGGCGCCACGTTCATCTTCGTTCCATTCGCAGACAACATGCTGACGCTGGGAGCCGTGCTCGTGTTCATGGGGTTCGCCAGCGGCATGGCGATGGGCTCCATGACCACCTATACGTTCGACATCGTGCCGGTGCACCTGCGTGGACAGCTGCAGGCGCTGCGCCGCTCGTTCGGGGAGACGGGAGCGATATCGGGGCCGCTCATCGCCGGAGCGGTGGCGAGCGTCTCCAGCCCATCGACGACGTTCTGGGTGTTCGCCCCGCTGCTCACGGGCGCAGGGCTGGCGCTGGTCTTCTTCGCGCGGGAGGGCTTGCCATCCAGGCGTGCACCGGGTGCTCCGCCCCCTGCCGTGGAGAGCGTTCCCGCCCGGTAGGCTGCTACCATGCGGATGCGTCGCGCGCGACGCACCCCCGCCGTAAGGGAGGCCTCTTTCGTGCGCTCCGGTAGGCCACCGCTCCTGAGGGCTGCGTTCTTCATCTACCTGCCGTCCATGCTGATGAGCATGGGGCAGGGCATGATCATCCCCGCGCTTCCTGCCATAGCCCGAACGTTCAACGTCTCGGAGGCGCTCGCGGTGCAGGTGATAACGAGCCAGCTCATCGGGCGCACGCTCTCCATGCTCCCCACCGGCGCGATCGTCGACCGGTTCGGCGTGAAACCGCTGATGATAGGCGGTGCGGCGCTTGCGACGGTCAGCACTCTCACTGCGGCCGTCGCGCCGAGCTTCACCGTCATCATCGTCACCCAGTTCTTCTGGGGCATCGGCATGAGCACGTGGATGTTCGGCCGCGAGGTCGCTGCAGTCGACATGGTGCAGCGGAGCCAGCGGGGGCGGCAGATGAGCGCGCTCATGGGCATCGGCAGCACGGGCATGGCGTTCGGCCCGGCGATAGGAGGCGTACTGACCGACCTAATGGGCGTCCGGGGCCTCTTCTTCGTGTACGCAGGTATGTCGGCGGTCGTGCTGGCGATATCGCTGCTGCACCGGGAGATATCCCGGCCTTCCCGCCGCGCGTCCGCTCCACTGTTCGACCTGCGCGCCGTTGCGCAGATACACCCCTACTACCGCGCCACCTACCTGGTCCTTTTCTACTCGACGTTCGCACAGATGATCCGTGGACAGGTCACGAACACGATGCTGCCGCTGTACGTGCAGAGCCAGTTGCAATACTCGGCCTCGATCACGGGACTTCTGTTCACTGCTGCAGGCGTGACGACGTTCCTGATGATCGCGCCGACGGGGATCATCTCGGACAAGCTGGGGCGGAAGTGGGCGGCCGGGCCTGCCGCCGTGTTCTCCACCATCGCGTTCATCGCCTTCCCGCTGGCGACGAACATTCCGTTGCTCTTCGCCGTGATGTGCCTAGTCGGGCTGGCGAACGGGTTGGCGATGGGAGCGATGACGATCTACACGTACGACGTCGTGCCGGTGCACGTACGGGGACAATTGCAGGCGCTGCGGCGGGGGGTCGGCGAACTCGGGGCGCTCACGACGCCGCCCTCGGCAGCGGTGATCGCCAGCGCATTCACACCTGCAATGGCGTTCTGGTTCTTCGCTCCCCTGCACGTGCTCTCGGCCGTGCTCATCTTCGGGCTGGCGAGGGAGAGCCTGCAGGGGAAGCGCAAGCAGGGCGCGCCGTCCTCGCAGGAGATCGACGAGGGAGCATCGTCGGTACGTTCAGAGGACGGATAAGAGGAGGTCGTTGGTGGCAACGACAGGATTCGAACCTGTGACCTAGCGCTTATGAAGCGCCCGCTCTGCCGCTGAGCTACGTTGCCACCGGGCACTCCGGGGAGCCAGCCGCTCGACCCGGTGCGCAGCCTTTCGATGATACGGACGCCCAGCCAGCCTCGTCAACGAGAGAGCGGCGCGGTGGAACGCCTACACAGACGCGCGGCGCGGGTTGCCGATAGGCGGCAGGAAGAGCGCGGCCACTGTTGCGAGGAGGGACACGACAGCGGCGTACGGGAAGATGAGGCGGTAGTCGTCGATGCCCGGCGGTGAGAACCAGGCGATGATGATGCCGAGCAGCAGCGGGGAGAACGCGCCGAAGAAGGCATTGTTGCCCCAGAGCAGGCCGATCATGCTGCCCTCGATGTGGCGCCCCTCGGCGACGTCCAGCGACGCCGCTTGTGCGAGGTTGGCGCCGGCGAACCGGAATATGCCCAGCAGGCCGACCAGCACGAGGAAGAGCGGGCCCAGTTCCGCAGTGAAGATCATGATGCCCGTGATCACGGTCGAGAACAGGAGCACACCGACGAGTACCGGCTTGCGCCCTGCTCTGTCGGAGAACGCCCCGATGAGCGGCGAAACGACGATGGACGTGCCGACCATCAGCGCGAGGTAGGGCGCGACGACTGCGGCGATGCGCGCATCGCTCGGGTCGTCCTCGACCTCGCGCAGGAGCTGGGCGATGAGGACGGGGAGGAAGAATACGATGGCGCGGTCGGCCATGCCGCGCAGGCCGGAGACGATGAGCAGCACCGGGAGTGCGCGGCTGGTGAACAGTCCGCCGATGCTCCTGAACTGCGCGCCCGCGGTCCGGGACACGGTTTCCCGGCGCGGCAGTCCCAGCCGAGCCAGGATGAACAGGATCATGGCCGAGACGATGGCGATGACGAAGAAGCCGCCCACCAGCACGCCGCTCCACGTAGTGACCAGGAGCGCTGCAGCGACGATGAACGGCGTTATCACCTCGCCAAGGCTTCCGGCGGAGCGGTGCAGCGACATGAGCAGGGCGCGGTCTTTCGGGAACGTGAATGACAGGATGCCCAATCCCACGGGGTGCCAGAACGAGCCTGCTGCCGAGCCAAGCGAGACGGCGATGATGAGGATGGCGGCGTTCGGCGAGATGCCTGCCAGGAGGTAGGCGAAGCCCATGGAGAACAGGCTTCCGGCGAGGAAGAGGCCCCGGTTGCCCGCGAAGAGGTCCACCATGAAGCCGCCGCCCATGCTCAGGATGCCGCCTGCAGCCTGCCGCGACGCCGACAGGATGCCAAGCGCAACCGGTCCCATCATGAACACGTCCTGGATGATGGGCAGCAGGACGAGGAAGCCGTCGGCATACATGTGCTGGAAGCCGTGGCCGGTGACGATGACTCCGGCCACACGCTTCGGCTTGGTGACGACGACTACGTCGGCTGCCGGGGCTGCGGTGGTCATAACCTTGTGTCTACCTCTACATTCCTGGCGCGCCGATACTAGCACGCGGCACGCGCGGCGGCTCGGAGGGCGCCCACGAAAGGTGCCCTACTCCAGGTGGAAGCAGCGGGCAGCGTTCTCCCACATGAGCTTGCGCATACGGTCATCGCCGAGGCTGTCCCAGCCGAGGACGATGTCCGCCGACCGGGGGAACCGGGATTCGGCGTGGGGGTAGTCGGAGCCGAACATGAGAACGTGGTCGCCCATCATCTCGGAGACCATGCGCGTCATCTGCTCGCCCTCGTGGATGACGATGCCGGCGAAGAAGCGTCCGCCGGTCATGTACTCCTCGATGGTGCGGAGGCCGTCGGCGACGTAGCCCATGTAGTGGACCTGGTCCTCCATGCGCTTCATCCAGAAGGGGAGCCAGCCGAA
>VXQP01000036.1 GCA_009838965.1 Chloroflexota bacterium
CCATTGTGACACGTGCCACTTGCGCGGTGTGACGCCCTTGCCGCACGATGGTAGGGCGCGATAGAGAACGCGCACATAGACCCTTGCGGACGAGCCGCAGGAAGAACGCTGCCCCCTCAGCGAAGAGCACGAGGGGGCTTTTCATGTTAACCCCCCACACCCCCTCTGGATTCCCGCCTTCGCGGGAATGACGGATGAAAGCGGGAACCCAGGGTGAAGGCGGGAAGGGGACGTTATCCGGGTGAGAGAGGTGTGGTAGCCGTGACAGAGGACCTCACGCGATATGCGAACGACCCTGTCGGGTTCGTGACCGACGTGCTCGGCGGCGCCGGAACGCCGTACTCGAAGCAGGCCGAGATGCTCGAGGCGCTCGTCGACCACCGGCGCGTCAGCGTCGTCGGCGCGAACGGCTCCGGCAAGGACTGGGCGGCGGGCCGCGCCGTGCTGTGGTGGCTGGAGACGCGCCCGGAGAGCAAGGCGCTCACCCTCGGCCCGACGCAGCGGCAGGTCGAGGAGATCGTCTGGCGGGAGATGCGCGAGGCGTACGCTGCCGCCGCCGACGTGCTCAGCGGCAGGATGCTCACGAACGCATACCGCATCGACGAGCAGCGGTTCGCGCTCGGCTTCTCGACCAACAACGCGCTCAACATCCAGGGCTTCCACGCGCGGAGCTGCTCGTCGTCGTCACCGAGGCGCACGCCATGCCGCAGTTGCACATGGACGCCATCAAGCGGCTGCAGCCGGACCGCCTCCTGCTCGTCGGCAACGCCCTCTCGCGCGACGGCGAGTTCTACGCCTCCCACCACGCGAAGCGCAGCTTCTACCGCCGCATCGCCATCTCCGCGTCCGACACGCCCAACTTCACCGGCGAGGACGGCGGACGGCGCGGCATGATCACGCCGGAGTACGCCGAGGAGTACGCGCTCGACTACGGCGAGGACCACCCGCTCTACGCCGCGTCCGTCCTCGCCCAGTTCCCCGACGCGCTCGACGATTCGCTCATCGGCCGCGAGGCGGTCGAGTCCGCCATGAAGCGCTGGGAGGCCATCCCCGTCGTTCCTGCGGAGGCAGGAACCTCGCCCCTTGGTAGGGAGGAGGCTGCGGAAGGTGATTGTCATTCCGAGCGGAGCGCAGCGGAGTCGAGGAATCTCTCAGGAGAAGGGGCCGCTACGGACAAACGCTCCCCGAGGGATGTTTCGACTTCGCCTTCGGCTTCGCTCAACATGACAACAGAGGTGGGATGCGAGGTTCCTGCCTCCGCAGGAACGACGGAATCCCCGCCCTTCGACCCCAACGAACCCGTCTACATCGGCGTGGACGTGGCGCGGTTCGGCTTCGACAAGTCCGCGCTCTGCGTGCGGCAGGGACAGCGCGTGCTGTCGGTGCGCTCGTTCGAGCGTATGGACACGATGCGCCTGGTGTTCGAGGTGCGTCGCGCGGTGCGGGAGTGGAACGCGGAGGCGATATTCGTCGACGAGGGCGGCGTCGGCGGAGGAGTCGTCGACCGCCTGCGCGAGCTCGGAGCGCCGGTCTACGGCGTGCACTTCGGCGGCTCGGCGCAGCACCCCCGGCGCTTCTTCAACCGTCGCTCGGAGATCTTCTGGGAGCTGCGCAGGCTGCTGGAGCGCCGGCTGATCGCCATCCCGCGCGACGAGGAGCTGGCCGGTCAGCTGCTCGGGCTGCGCTACGACATATCGAGTTCGGGGCAGATCCGCCTGGAGGGCAAGCCGGAGATGCGGAAGCGCGGCATGCCGTCGCCGGACAAGGCCGACGCCCTCGCGCTCGCATTCCTCGTCCCGCCGTCGTTCGGCATCTGGACGGGTGCCGAGCCCTTCCTGCGCGACCCCCCGCCGAGGCCGCACATCACCGCCCTCGGCTACGACCTCCCGCCGCCCTATGCGGAGCCTGCGCCTATGGACGAAGACGAGGACGACAGCGCGGAGCGGAACCGGCTGGGAGTGTGGTGATGAGCCCCTTCAGCGGTCCGACTTCAGCAGGGCGGGGAGGACGCGCGTGTTCCAGTAGTCCTTGCCGCCGGCCTGGCGCAGTTCCTCGACGAGTTGCGCCGTCTCCGCGCCCACGGCCTCAGTCAACGCGGAAGCGGTGCGCTCTCCGGCGAGCGCGGTCACGGCTGCGCGCAGTTGCATCACGTACTCCGCGACCTCGAAGGCGGCGCGGTAGGATGCGGAGCGGGCCTGCAGCGCCTCCAGCTTCTCCAGCCATTCCAGGCCCCGCTCGGCCTCGTCGAAGCGGTCGTCCAGCGCGTTGGTCGTCGTCATCGGGCGTCCTCCGTTCGCATCAGCGTATATCAGGATGCGGGCGGCGGCTGCAAGCCGGTGTGGCAGGGTTGGAGGGGCGCTGGGACACCAGGCGAGGGCAACCCACACCTCTCCCCTGGGAGAGGTCGGCGCGCGACAGCGCGGCGGGTGAGGGTGATTGTTCCCGGGAGAGGGGGCCGGGGATGAGGGTTTATGATAAGCCCATGACAGACCAACCCTATCGAGTGATCGACTGCGACGGCCACCTCATGGAGTCCAACGAGGAGCTCGGCGAGTACGCCGACGACTCCCTCCGGGCGCCGCTCACGAGCAAGATGGTCAAGATCGCGACCGCCGGGCGCATGATCACGCAGGACGGGCCGTTCCCCTCGCTGGACGGCATCCACAACTACGCCAGGGGCTGGGGAGGGCGGTTCAGCTGGCCGCGCACGATGGCCAGCGAGGAGCGCACCGGCTCCGCCGGGGACTGGTCGGCACTGCTCGACAAGACCGGCATCGAGCGGACGGTCATCTTTCCGACGCGCGGCCTCGCCGTCGGCATGATTCGCACGCCCGAGTACGCCGACCGCCTCTGCCGCGTCTACAACGACTACGTCCACGACCGCTACCGTGGAGCGGACGACCGCATCCACCCCATGGGGCTCATCCCGATGGTGAGCCCGGCGCTGGCCGTCGAAGAGCTGCGCCGCGTTGTGCGCGACCTCGGGATGCCGGGCGCGATGCTCCCCGCCGCCGGTCTGCCGCTGCATCTCGCCCACGAGTTCTGGTGGCCGGTCTACGAGGAGGCGGCGGACCTCGGCTGCGTCCTCGCGCTCCACGGCGCGTCGCACCACGGCCTGGGACTGGACTCGTTCACCGACTTCGTGGGCTCGCACATCCTGCACCACCCGGTGCCGCTCATGTACGCACTCGTGGGGCTGGTCTACCACGGCGTGCTGGACCGCTACCCCGGCCTCAAGCTCGCGTTCCTGGAGGGCGGCGCGGCCTGGCTCGTGCCGGTGCTCGACCGCGCCGTGCGCAACGACGAGTTCTTCGGCAGGGTGGCGAAGCGTCCCTTCGACGAGTACGTCACGAGCGGGAACGTCCTCATCGGCTGCGAGGGGAACGATGTGAGCCTGCCGTACCTGGCCTCGCGCGTCGGTATCGAGCCGTTCGCCTACTCGTCCGACTACCCGCACGAGGTCGACCTGCCCGGCGCACAGCACGAGATACGCGAGACCGTGGAGAGCGACGCGCTCACCGAAGCCCAGAAGCGCGCCGTGCTGGCAGGCAACGCCAGCCGCTTCTACGGGTTCTGATGTGGCGCCCTTACCTTAGTGAACCGACGGCTATCCCGGAGGCAGCATGTTCCTGATGCACGTCATTACCGCCTGGGTCCTCTGGAGGATCTTCTACTGGAAGTGCCCGTACGCGGTGGCGCTCGCCGTGATCGCCGGGGTCGCACACCTGGCTATGGAATCGCTCACCGGCTCCACGTTGACCGCCATACTGGTGGTCGTTCCCGCACTCATCGTGGTGGCGTGGTCCTGGAACCGGGAGTCCATCCTTCGTCCAACCAGCAGCGGCGGTGGCGGAGCCTATTCGTACCGCCTGGACGACGAGGACGCCGGGCGCGCCGCGGACGACGACGGGTCGCAGGGGCGGGGCGACGAGAGATAGATGAAGGCAGTCGTCGTCAGGGCGTTCGGCGGACCGGAGCAGCTGCGCCTCGAGGAAGTCCCGGACCCGGCGCCGGGGCCGGGCGAGGTACTCATGCGCGTGCACGCCGTGTCGGTCAACACGACACTGGACGTGCACCTCGTTGCAGGCGAGGCGGGCATGGCGCCGGCGCTGCCATTCACGCCGGGCGTCGACCCGTCCGGGGTCGTCGAGGCCGTGGGCGAGGGCGTCACGTCGGTGAAGACCGGCGACCGGGTCGCAGCCATCACCGAGCTCTCGACGCTGGGCGGCTACGCGGAGCTGGCCGTCGTTCGTGAGTCGCGGGTGGCGCTCGTCCCGGACGCGGTCGACTTCCCGACGGCGACCGTCGTGCGGCGGCACTTCGGCATGGCGCACTCGATGGTCGCCGAGTCGGGGCTGCAGGCGGGCGAGAGTGTCCTGGTGATGGGGGCCGCGGGCGCGCTGTCGACGTGTATCATCCAACTGGCGAAGGAGGCGGGGGCCACGGTCGTCGCGGGGGCCGGGAGCGCCGGGCGCGTCGCTGCGGCGATGGGCATGGGCGCCGACCACGGCATCGACTACCGGCAGAGCGACCTCGTGGAAGGAGTGCTCGCAGCCACGGACGGGCGGGGCGTCGACGTCGTGTTCGAGAACCTCGGCGACCCGGTGCTCTGGCCGAAGGCGATCGAGAGCATGGCGGTCGGCGGGCGTCTCCTGACGGTGGGGACGCACGCAGGGGACGGCATCCTGCCCGTGGACGTGCGCCGCCTCTACCGGAACCGGCTGCGGATCATCGGCGGGCTCGGCGCAGGCTCGCGTGGGGACACCTTCATCGACGACGCGATGCGTGGCGCCGCCGAGGGCCGCTACCGCGTGCTGATCGACCGCATCATGCCGCTGTCGCAGGCCGCTGAGGCGTTCCGCCTCGTCGCCGCCAACGTGGTCACCGGCAAGGTGGTCCTGGAGCCGGGAGCCTAGAAGCCGTAGACGGCGCGGGGGTTGGCGTCCAGTATCTTGCTGACGATGTCCGGCGCGACGGTGCCCTGCTCCTGGAAGATGCGCATCGCCTCGATCTCGGACGACTGGTCGGTGTGCCCGTAGTCGGTGCCGATGAGCAGGTTGTCCTCGCCCGCGTATCCGACCAGGTAGTCGATGTCATCGTCGGTCTGGCAGGTCACCCAGATGCGGTTCTCGGCGAAGAGCTCGTCGGGCGCGGGCCTGCCGTGCCGTCCGGGGAAGCGCCGGCGCAGGTCATTCACCACGTAGGGCGCCCACTGCGCCGCGGCCTCCACGAACGCGATGCGCAGGCCGGGGAACTGCTGGGGGATGCCCGCGAGTATCCACGAGTGGCAGGCGGCGACCGAGAAGATGCGCATGGAGGAGAACGGCGAGCCGCCCGCGCCGTGGTTGAGCAGGCTCTCCACGAGCGGGTTGCCGTTGCCGATGTGGACGGTGACGGCCATGTCCAGCTTGGCCATCTCCTCGTACAGCGGGAAGAAGTACTCGTCCTGCAGGACGCCCTCCTCCTCGACGCCGCGCATGAACACGCCGTTCGCGCCGTGCTCGGCGGCCCAGTGCAGCTCCTTGATCGACTCGTCCATGACGGAGAGCGGGAGCACGGCGGCCCAGCGCAGGCGCGCCTCCGACTGCGTCCAGATATCGGCGAGCCATCGGTTGTAGCCCTTCGCGAGCGCGACCCGCGTCTCGTCCCGGTCGGCGAGCTTGCGGAGGAAGATCGTGGGGTAGAGCATCTGGTAGTCGATGCCGAGCTCGTCCATGTGGCGCAGACGCGCGCCGACGTCCTCCATGTGCTTGGAGGCGTCCGGCGTCTCCATCTTCCGCCCGGCCCTTGCCTGCGAGGCGCTCATGTCCGCCGAGACCTTGGTGGGGTCCCACTCCTCGCGCTTGCCGACGGGCTGGCGGACCGTGCCGCGTATCACCCCGTCGATCTCCCAGTAGCGG
Source organism: Chloroflexota bacterium (assembly GCA_009838965.1). Taxonomy (GTDB): domain Bacteria; phylum Chloroflexota; class Dehalococcoidia; order Lucifugimonadales; family Australimonadaceae; genus Bin16. The sequence goes on from VXQP01000036.1 coordinate 5,901, forward strand.
ACGTCCTTGCCCGAGCCGTCCGGCTTCGTGATCATGACGGGCCGCAGGTTCTGGTCGGAGGGCGGGATGAAGTCCCAGGTGCGTTCCGTTTCGACGACGTGGGCGTCAGCATCGATGACTGCCATGACGGGCCTCCCTTTCTGCTCCGTTGCCGTTCAGCCGCTTGACGGGTGCACGTTAGCACAAGGGGCGGGGAATCAACAGGTGGCAACCCTCACCCGCGCGCTGAAGCGCGTTTCCCTCTCCCGGAGGGCGAGGGGAGGAGGCAACCCCGAGAGATGCTTCGACTTCGCCTCCGGCTTCGCTCAGCATGACAGCACCGCACCGCTGCCCCGGTTCACCCTCACCCGCGCGCTGAAGCGCTTGCCCTCTCCCCGAGAGCGAGGGGGCAGGCAGGGCGCCCATGAGGGCGTTCCTCCATCGGGCGAGATTCCTGCCTTCGCAGGAATGACGTAGTTTGCCAGGGTGTAGGATGGCGGCGTGCCTGAGGGCACGTTGAGGAGGGCGCGAATGTTGTTGCAGGACCGGGTGATCATCGTGACGGGGGCGGCGTCGGGGCTGGGGCGCAGGTACGCGACGCGGCTGGCGGAGGAGGGAGCGAGGCTGACGCTCGCGGACATCGCCGACCTCTCGAAGACAACGTCGCTGTGCGAGGCGCGGGGCGCGGAGGTGCTGCCGCTGCGCGTCGACGTGTCGTCGGAAGAGGACACGCTGGAGATGGCGCGGCAGACGCACGAGCGGTTCGGACGCATCGACGGTCTGCTGAACAACGCAGGCATCACGACGCGGCACGGGCTGGAGTACGCGTCGCTGATGGACGTCGACATGACCATGTGGGACCGGGTGTTCGCGGTGAACACGCGGGGTACGTTCCTCGGCATCCGGGCGGTGTACCCGTATATGCGGGAGCAGGGCTCCGGGACCATCGTGAACGTGAGCTCCGGCAGCACGCTCCGCATCGCCAGGTCGGCGAACGCAACGAACGTCCAGTACGTGGGGTCGAAGTCGGCGATCACGGGCATCACACGGGCCGTGGCGCGGGAACTGGGGCAGTACAACATCAACGTCGTGACCGTCGCGCCCGGCAACACGACTTCGGACACCGAGGAGCCGTTGAGCGCGGAGGAGGCGTACCCGGAGCCGGAGTCGTCGCTGCTGCGCCGCGGGGTGCCGGACGACCTCGCGGGGGTGATGGCGTTCCTGTTCACGGATGACGCGCGGTTCATCTCCGGGCAGATGATCCTGGTGAACGGGGGCAGGGAGACCTGGTGAGGGGGATGTCATTCCGAGCGAAGCGCAGCGGAGTCGAGGAATCTCTCAGGAGAAGTCCGTTTGTCCACACATGCTTCCAGAGAGATGTTTCGGCTCCGCCTCCGGCTGTGCTCAACATGACAAGCCTCCTCCCAACCCCACTACGTGCGCTGCCCGCGCACCCTGGATTCCCGCCGGTGCGGGAATGACGAATGCAAGGAGTTGACCTATGGCAGACATCACACCGGATGAGTTTCGGGGGCTGGCGAAGGTTGCGGGGCTGCGGCTGCTGGACGAGGACGTCGAGCCGCTGACGGTGCAGTTCAACGCGTTACGCGAGGGGTTGGAAGTGCTCGACGAGCACGACCTGTACGGGGTCGAACCGCTGCCGGCGCTGCAGTACCCGGCGGAGGCGCCGGGCCCTTCGACAGGCTCAGGACGAGCGGGGGAGAGGGCAGGCTCAGGGCGAGCGGAGCCTAAGCTTACGGAAAGCTCCGACCACCCGATGGCGTACAAGCCGATCACGGAGCTGGCGCACCTGCTGCGGACGAAGCAGGTGTCGTCGGTGGAGCTGACGCGGATGTACCTGGACCGTGTCGAGCGGTTCGACGACGAATTGCGCTCGTACGTGACGGTGACTGCGGAGCTGGCGCTGGAGCAGGCGGCGAAGGCGGACGAGGCGCTGGTACGGAGTGAGGCTGTGGGACCGCTGGCGGGCATCCCGCTCGCGCACAAGGACGAGTTCTACACGAAGGACATCCTGACGACTTGCGGCTCGAGCATCCTGTCGGAGTTCGTGCCGGACTTCGACGCGACACCCATCGCGCGGTTCCACGAGGCAGGTGCGGTGATGCTCGGCAAGCTGAATATGACGGAGTTCGCTGCGCCGGTGACGTGGGTGTTCCCGTACGGCCAGCCGCGCAACCCGTGGAACCTGGAGCACGACGCTGGCGGGTCGAGCACGGGCTCGGGCATCGCGGTGGCGGCGGGCCTCTGCGCCGGGTCGCTGGCCGAGGACACGGGCGGCTCGATACGGCGTCCGGCGTCGTGCAACGGCGCGGTGGGGATCCGCCCCACGCTCGGGCGGGTGAGCACGCACGGGATGATCGCGAGCAGCTGGAACCAGGACACGGCAGGGCCCATCGCGCGGTCGGTCGCGGACTGCGCGCTGCTGCTGGAGGCGGTCGCCGGGTTCGACGCGAACGACCTGATGTCGGCGCGGCTTCCAGTGCCGTCCTACGCCTCGTGGCTCGACGGCGATATCCGCGGGATGCGGGTCGCGGTCATCAAGGAGGCGATCGACGCGCCGCACCTGGACCCGCGCATCCGCCAGCTGACGCTCGAGGCCGTGGGCGTGCTGCGGTCGCTCGGCGCGGAGGTCGAAGAGGTGTCGATGCCGCTGATGACGATGACGGCGCTCATCAACAACGCACTGCACTCGCCGCGCGTGGCGCTTCAGTGGACGCACCTGAACGCGACGCCGGAGCTGTACGACGCAGGGGTACGCCGGAACACGCTCATCTCGGCGTTGGTCCCGGCGGCGACGTACCAGCGGGCGCTGCAACTGCGGGGCCGATTGCGGGCGCAGGCGCTCGGGCTCCTGGAGCGCTTCGACGTGACGGTGGCCCCGGCGTACGCACAGTTCCCGCCGCGCATCGCGGACACGAAGAGCGAGCCAGCGACGAAGGAGGCGGCGGTGGAGCAGATGCGGAAGTACGGCTTCCACACGCCTGCGAACTACTCCGGCGCGCCCGCGATGTCGGTGCCGATGGGCTTCTCCGACGACGGTCTGCCGATAGGGCTGCACGTGATGGCGAAGCGCTTCGACGAGACGTCGATCTTCCGCATCGCGCACGCCTACGAGCAGGCGACGCCCTGGCACACGATGCGCCCGCCGTACGGCAACGAGGCAGGGTGACCCCTGCACCCACTCTCTAGAACATTCCGAGGCCGCACGGGCTACGTAAGCAGCTCGTCGTTCAGGTGGTTCAACCGCAGCGGGTCCACGCCCGGAGCCAGGCCACTCCGGTTCGGCACGATTCGGTATCGTTCCGTGGGAACCATGTTTGCCACAGGCGGCACCCCACGACGCAGGACATCGTTCACTACCTGCTCGAAGGGCTCGTCCAGCAGTCGCGCCTGCTCCCTAAGCGAATCGGCTACGTCATCGTCGATGTTGAGTGTGATTCTCATGTAGTCAGCATGGCAGGCCGTCGGGTCAGTGGCAAGATGCTTACACCTCGTGCAGCCCAGAGAGCAGGCAGTTAGGATGCTGTTGCGTGGTTCGACAGGCTCCCCTGACGATACCGATTTGATAAATTGACGCCCCAGCGCAACCTCCGCCACGTCCGATCCCCCTATCGGACTGTCCTCCGGCGTCGGGACCGCGTAGTGGATTGTCGCACGACCCGGCCTCACCACGATCTGCTTCACGAATGTCTGCAGAAAGGCCTTCGTCTCAGCAAGCCCGCTCTCCAGCAGCCACTCCCCCATCTCGCGCGCGTACGCAGCCACTGTCTCGGCGTCCTGCACACCCGCCAGTCGCGCATCCAACTCCATCCTCGCCTCATCAGCAGCGCGCTCCAACCGCTCCTGGTTCTCCTGGTGGTGACGGATGCGCGGAAGGATGTCCTCCACCGTC
>VXQP01000038.1 GCA_009838965.1 Chloroflexota bacterium
GCGCGCCCCACGGCTCCGGGCGCTCCTTCTCACCCTCGACGGCGTGGTCGCTGCGCCAGGAGTGGAGGCCGCTCATGGACGTGAGGAAGTCGTGGAGGATGACGGGGTCTGCGGTCATCGCCTCGCGCACGATGCCGTCCTCGACGACGAGGACGACGTCGAACTCGCCGAAGATGCGCCATTCCGCGGTGAGGGTCACGAGGTCCGCTCCTGCGGGTGGCCAGGACGGGGTTCGTATATGCGGAGGATGGGCATGGTATCTGTCCCTCCTGAGGGGCGAGGTCCCTGCCTACGCAGGAATGACGGTAAAGGCGCAGGAACGACGGCAGAGGCTCCTAGAAGAAGGTGGTGATGACCTTGGAGAGGAGGACGTTCTGGTCGAGCAGGATGAGGCGGCGGGCTATCTTCCAGCCGGTGTCCGGGTCGCGGCGGAGGACGTCGTGGCGGGTGCCGACGAAGACGTTGACCTCGTCGTGCAGGCGGTTCGTCCAGACGAAGAAGTTGCTGCGGACGGGGACCTCGTCGCCCTGCAGTTCGCCAACCTGGACGTTGCTGATGACGTGGCGGACGCGGGAGAACGGCTCCTCGGCCCAGTGGAGGCCGGTGTTGATCTGGCGGACGCGGCCGGCGAGCGTGCGCTTGCCCTCGTCGAACCACGATATCTCGGACTCGGGGTCGGTGTTCTCGCGGTGTTGCTCGCCGAACTTGACGTTGCGGCGCACGGGCATGTGGTAGTGGATGTCCTCGGCCACGAGCTCGATCCAGTCGTTGAAGCGGCGGTCGTCGAGGAGCTCGGCCTCGCGGTAGAGGAAGCGCTCGATCTCGCGCTCGAGGAGGAGGCGTTCGAGGGTCTGCTCCGGCGTGGTGATGGTGACGGGCCGGGCGAGGCCCGCCGCGCGCTCGGGGCCGGCTTCGCGCTCGGCGAACGGGGTGGCGTCCGGGCTGTCGATGAGGCCGACGACGTCGGTGGCGAAGACCATCTCCTCGTTCCCGACGAGTGCGGGGTTGGTGGCCGATTCGAGGAAGCGCGCGCGCACCCAGCCGCCGTCGCGCGGGTTGGCGGTGACCTCGGCGGTGGAGCCGTCGCGGAGCTTCATCTGCTGCCCGATGGGCAGGTTGGTGAGGATGACGGTGTTGTTGACGTTGATGAGCTCTTCGCCCTTCTGGTCCGGTCGTCCGGTCGTCATGGCGTTCCTCCTGTCCGGTTCAGGACGTGATCTCAATGCCGCCGAAGAGGCACGAGCCGGTGACGGTGAGCGTGGCTTTGGGCTCGGCGGGGTCGGGGCGCTTCTTCTCGACGCCGCCGAAGGTCGAGTCGGCGCGGACGTGGACGGCCCAGTCGGGCGGTACCTGGAGTTTGACCCCGCCGAAGACCGCGTTGACGTTGATGGTGGCGGCGTCGCCGTCGATGACCGCGCCGCGCAGGTCTATCTCGGCGCCGCCGAAGGTGACCGAGACGTTGCCGCCGTTGAAGCGCTGGCTGTCGATGCGCTGCTCGCTGCCGGAGAAGACAGCGGAGACGGCGAGGTCGTCGCCCGCGGGGAGAGCATCGCTCGCCTCAACAGCGGCGCGGGAGCGGGAGTGGCCGAAGAGGATGGCCACGCCGACGGCGATGAGCGCGAGCGGCCAGAGCAACCAAAAGGTGACGCTCAGGATGCCCAGGCTGTTCAGCAGGAACACGACTCCGATGGCGATGACGATGAGGCCGCCCTTCCGGTTGCCCTTCGAGAGGCTGCCGAGTCCGACGAGGATGAGGAAGAGGGGCCACCAGTCGCCGAAGGAGAACTCGAAGCTGCTGATGAGCGGCAGCAGGAAGAGCACGCCGAGCACGATGAAGCCGACGCCGACGAGCCTGTTGTTGGTCGGGGATGAGGTCATCAGCGCTCCGTGTTCTTCTTCGGGTGGACGGGGTAGATGTCGTCCCAGCTCCCGGCTTCCATGAACTCGATCCAGCGGCGGAGCCGGGCCCGCTGGTTGGCCTCGGCGATGCGGTAGCAGAAGGTCATGCCGGGGAAGCGCTCGTCGGTGAACTCGTGGCCGAGGCCCATCTGGAAGTTGTAGGGGATGCGCTGGGCGATGGTGCCGAGGCTGGCAGGGAAGGCGTAGTTCCAGTTCTCCATGTCGTCGGACTCGGTGAGGCCGGTCGGTCCGCCGTAGCGCATCATGTAGCGGCGCTGGGCGTCTTTCACGACCTTGGGGGCGTTCTTGTCGACGGGGTACTGCCGCCAGGACTCGGTGACGCCGACGCCGTGCGGGTGCCAGATGAGGATGCGGTGGGGCTGGATGTTGACGTTGGGCCAGACGAGGGCGGTTCCGCCGTTGCCGGCGTGGAGGTAGGTGTCCTTGTAGCGCGCCTGCTTCTTCTCCCGCTGCTCGCGGTAGTAGGCGTCGACCTCGGGCGGCTCGGTCTGCCAGGTGTCCATGTACTCCGCCGTGCCGGGCTGCTCGAACATGAAGTTGTGCCCGCCGTGGCCGAGCTCGGGCAGTTGCATCTCGTAGGAGGTGGAGGGGAAGGGGGCCCTCATGCCGCTGCGGCTGCCGCCCTGCAGGTCGCCCTGCGGGCCGATGGCGGCCACGTTCACCGAGCGGTGGGTCATCGCGCCGTGGGCGCTGTCGCCGTCGAACGAGAAGCCGGGGAACTTCCAGTTGGTGGGGATGTACCACTTGGTGGCGGGGTTGAAGAGCTCGACGCCGTTGTCCTCGCCGCCGCTGCTCTCGAAGCACCACTTGATGGTGGGGGCGTAGACGCCGAGGTAGTCCTCGAACGACGGGGCCTTGGGGTCCCACGTCGCCCAGAGCGAACCGTAGTAGTTGGCAAGCTGCGCGACCTCGAACAGCCCCCACTTACCCTTGTCGAGCTCCTCGTGGTAGGCCTGCTTGTGGTGCGGGACGCCGACGAGCCTGCCGTCGGTGTCGTACGACCATCCGTGGAAGGGGCAGGTGAAGACGAGGGTGTTGCCGTCGTCGTAGCGGCAGACCTTCATGCCCCGGTGGCGGCAGGTGTTGAGGAACGCGTGGATGACGTTCTTCCTGTCGCGCGTGACGATGATCTCCTCTTCGCCCATGCGGGAGATGACGAAATCGCCGGGGTTGGGCACCTGGCTCTCGTGCCCGAGGAAGAGCCACGCGCGGGCGAATATCTGCTCCAGCTCCTGCTGGTAGATGCCCTCGTTGACGTAGATCTCTCTCGCGATGAGCCCCTCGTCGAGGTTCACCAGGCTGCGAAGCGACCGGTCGCCGCGTGAACTGATGATCGAGACCATGGCAGTCCTCCTAGTTGGCGTTTCCTGCAGTCAGTGCGGATTGTCAATCAAGCGGCAGGCGGGCGCAAGTAACCAACCCTCACCCGCCGCGCAGGCGCGTCGACCTCTCCCCGGGGGAGAGGTGGGGAAGGGCACCCACAAGGGATGCCCCTACACCAGGCACCCTGAGAGGATGTTGCGCGTTAAAGCGCGGGACTTCACTGCGCTTCGCTCAACATGACAAGCACCACTCCCGCGCCGCCCCGGAGGGCCCTCACCCGCCGCGCAAGCGCATCGACCTCTCCCCCAGGAGAGGGGGGTACGAGGTTCCTGCCTGCGCAGGAACGACGGAACTACGCTCCGTCCGGTTCACCCCCATCCCAGCCTTCCCCCGTCGAGGGGGAAGGGGCCAGACCCTAGGCCGAGATTTGACGGCGATGGCATGCGGGAGGATATTGCAAACCACAAGACGCAAGGACACACGGAGGAAACCGATGGGAGATGCGTGGTACATATCGTCGGACTCACACATGAGCGAGCCGCTGGACCTGTGGACGACGCGGATGGACGTGAAGTTCCGCGACCGCGCGCCGCACGTGGAAGACGAGTACAACGGCGTCCCGGGAGCGTGGTGGGTGTACGAGGGCTACCAGCCCCACGACCTCGCGGTCGGGGTCGCGGGGGGCAAGAGCCGCACCGAAGAGGAGAAGGTCGAGTTCATGAAGACCGGCGGCTACGCGGACGCCCGCCCCGGCGGGTGGGACCCGGCGGAGCGGCTGAAGGACATGGCCGTCGACGGGGTGGCCGCCGAGGTGCTGTACACGACGCTCGGCTTCCGGCTGTTCTGGCTGCTGGACCCGGCGCTGCAGCGCGAGTGCTTCCGCGTCTACAACGACTGGCTGGCCGAGTACTGCAGCTACGCGCCCGACCGGCTGAAGGGGCTGGCGCTGATATCGCTGTACGACCCGAAACTCGGCGCGGAGGAGCTGGAGCGCTGCGCGAAGATGGGGCTGAGCGGCGCGATGATCTGGGCGTCACCGCCCGAGGACCAGCCGTACCACCTCGACATGTACGACGTCTTCTGGAGCAAGGCGGAGGAGCTTGGGATGCCGGTCAGCCTCCACCCGCCGACGGGGATGGAGCGGCCCAGGTACGAGTTCGGACGGGAGAACCGGGTGCTGCGGCCGATCATCGCGGCGCACGAGGTGCAGAAGTCGCTCGCGGTCATCATCGCCTCCGGGGTGCTGGAGCGGTTCCCGACGCTGCAGGTCATCTCCGCCGAGTACGGCCTCGGCTGGGTGCCGTACTGGCTGGGCCGGGTGGACAACACGGTGGGGCGCGGCTCCAGCAGGCGGGGCGGCTTCTCGACGCCGCTCAGCATGAAGCCGACGGAGTACTTCGCGCGCCAGGTGTACGTGACCTACATCGACGACGAGGTGGGGGTCCGGTACCGGGGAGACATCGGCGTCGACCGGGTGATGTGGTCGTCGGACTATCCGCACGCGGCGTCGACGTGGCCGAAGTCCCGCGAGTTCATCGAGCGCGACTTCGCCGGCCCCGAGGCGCAGGAGGACATGCGGAAGATCGTGCACGACAACTGCGTGGCGCTGTACGGCTTCCCGAACTATCTGCCCGCGTAGGGTTCACCCCCATCCTAACCTTCCCCCGTCAAGGGGGAAGGGACCAGACGGCTGGCGCCGCGCCCGCGCGCGGCTATTCGAAGAGCAGTCTGTTGCGGCGGAGGATCTCGTTGAAGTGCTCGCCGTGGCTGCGGACGGCGGCGTCGCGGATGAGGCTTGCCGCCTCACTGGCGTCGTCGGTGACGGTGATGGCGGCGAAGTCCTCGGGGTCGATCATCCCCTGGGCGACGAGCGTCTGCTCGATGAAGCCGAGCATCGGCTGCCAGAAGTCGGCGCCCATGAGGACGATGGGGAAGTCGGCGATCTTGTTCGTCTGCACGAGCGTGGCGGTCTCGAAGACCTCGTCGAGGGTGCCGTAGCCGCCGGGCATGACGATGAAGCCGTAGGAGTACTTGACGAGCATGACCTTGCGGACGAAGAAGTAGTTGAACTCCTTGCAGGTGTCCAGGTAGGCGTTGGCGTCCTCTTCCATATCGATGCGGATGGTGCAGCCCACGGTTCGCCCGCCCGCCTCCTTGGCGCCACGGCTCGCCGCTTCCATGATGCCGGGCCCCCCGCCGGTCATGACGGTGAACCCGGCGTCCGCGAGCGCGCCGCCGACCTCCATGCCCATGCGGTAGTACGGACTCTCCTCCGGCGTGCGTGCGGAGCCGAACACGGTGACGCACGGGCCGACGAAGTGCAGCGCTCGGAAGCCGCCGATCATCTCGCGGAAGACGCGGGCGGCCTGTTGGAACTCGCGCCTGCGCCTGTCCGGCCCTCGCAGGAAGCGGGCGACGTCCGCCGCCGTGCCGTTCCCGAGCCCGATGCGTTTGCCGAGTATCTTCACGTTCACCCGCCTGCGGGCGGTATGCCCACTCGCACCATTATCGGACACGCGGGGCGAGCGTCCCACCGGCACAGGGAGTATGATTGGCGCATCTTCCGCCCGGCGCGCGTGTCCTGGGGCGGCATCCGAGGAGAGACGAGATGAGCGAACTTGCTGGCAAGGTTGTGGCGATAACGGGCGCAGCGCGAGGGATGGGCCGCGCGTTCACGCAGGCGTTCCTGGCAGAAGGCGCGAAGGTGGTGGCGATGGACCTGTCGTGGGAGCCGACGGGGTTCTCCAGCGACAGGGACAGCGAGTTCCTGGACAGCCTGCGCTCCCGCCCCGACGACGTGATCGTGGCGACGGTGGACGTTGCGAACGGCGACCAGATAGACGCGGCGTACGAGGAGACGATGGCGAAATGGGGGACGTGCGACGTGGTCATCAACGACGCGGCGATGCGGCAGCGCATCCTCTTCCCGCCGACGGGGCGCATCACGACACTGGAGACGAGCGACGAGGACTGGGAGCAGGCGTTCGCGGTCAACGTGTTCGGCGCGCTCAAGGTGACGCGGCGCTTCATCCGGCCGATGATCCAGCAGCGCTCCGGCAGCGTCATCTCCATCATCAGCAGCGGCGCGCTGCACCACTCGTACGGCGGCGCGTACAAGGCGTGGCGCCCGGACAGCAAGGAGATGCCGTACCAGTCTACGAAGGCCGCGCTGCTCACGATGATGTTCTACCTGGCGGACGAGACACGGCGAGACAACGTCGCGGTGAACCTGATGATCCCCGGCCACACGCGCACGACGGGCTTCGACGAGCAGAACATCGCGCGCAGGGAGCAGGGAATGGGGAACCCGAACGCGGCGCTGCCGCTGCGGGCCGACCACATGGTGCCGCTGGCGCTCTTCCTGGCGAAGCAGAGCGCGTCGACCGAGGTGACGGGCAAGTGCTTCGACGTGGTCACGTGGAACATCGAGCACGGCCTCGGCGGCCAGCTGGCGTGGGAGGACCCGGACGGCACCGCCGTCTCCGAGAGCGCGGAACTCGCGGCTGGGGTCCGGGCCAAGGTGGCTTCGAGGTAGAGATATAGAAGGGTTGGACGCCCTCCCCACGCGGGAGGGCGTTCCGGCTTAAACCCGAGGGCGTCCTCGACCCGCGCTAGGCTGAGAAGTCGAACGGGATCGAGGCGTCGGCGTTGAACTCGATCCGCGGGGCGTCGCTGAGCGTGCCCGCGAACGCGTCGGTCACGAACGCATCGAGCAGGTCCCACGAAGCGTCGCTCGCGGCCTCGTCGTAGTCCTTCGGGCGGGTGACGTTGAACCAGCCGTGTCCGATGCCGCCGAAGACGCGGATACTCGCGCGTTTGCCGAGCGATTCGAGTTCGCCTCGGAAGCGGCGGACGTTCTCCATAGGCACGAGCTGGTCGTGCTCGGCGAAGCCGGCGAGGAGCGGCGCGTTGACGCGGGAGATGACGTCGGCGATGGGCTCCTGCCCCTCGTAGATGGGCTCGTAGTCGCGGGGGTAGATGCCGCCGTGGAAGACGCCGAGCGCCTGCACGTCGCGTCCTGCCGCCGAGTAGACCATGGGCGTGCGCCCGCTCTGGCAGAAGCCGACGAGGCCGACGTTGCTGCCGTCGACGAAGTCCAGGGTGCGCATGAAGGCGATGGACTCGTCGATGTCCGTCACGGTCTGCTCGTCGGTGGGGTCGCAACGGGCCTCGGAGCGTTCGATGGGGCCGCGGTCGCCCTCGTAGCGGTGGAAGAGGTCGGAGAGGCAGGCGACGTAGCCGTAGCCCGCCATGCGCCGGAGGATGTTCCAGCTCTGCTCCACCGGCCCGTAGCGCTCGTGGAGCATCACCATGAGGGGGCGTGGCTCGCTCGTCTCCGGGCGGGCGTACCAGAGCCGCATACCGCTCTGCAGGACGTTCTCGGTGATCTCCATGCTGCTGCTCCTCCGGCGTTGTGTGCGGTGCGACTATACGCCAGTGCGGGCGTCCGTGCGTAGCGCGCGGTCGCGCAACACACGGTGCGGGGGCTTGCGCTATGTCGTATGCTGCGCCTGCAGGATGATGTCCCAGTGCACAACGCCTGCTGGGCGTAACGGGAGGACGGCATGCTCTCTGCTGAGAACACGGACCTGCTCTGCCGCGTAGGACGCGGCACGCCGATGGGCGACCTGATGCGGCAGTACTGGCTGCCTGTCGGCTACTCGTGGGAGTACGAAGCGGAGGGACAGCCGCAGCGCGTACGCGTGCTGGGCGAGGACCTCGTGGTCTGGCGCACGCTGGACGGCACACCCGCGTTCACCCAGTCGAACTGCCCGCACCGGGGCGCCGGTTTCTTCTTCGGCCGCACCGAGGAGGAGGGGCTGCGCTGCGCCTACCACGGCTGGAAGTTCGATGCCGACGGTCAGTGCGTCGACATGCCGAACGAGCCCGCGGAGAGCGTCTTCAAGCAGAAGGTGCGGATAACGGCGTACAAGGGCGCGGACTACGGCGGGGTCACGTGGATATACATGGGCCCCGATCAGGACAACCCGCCCGGCATCCCGCAGTTCGAGTGGGGGCAGATACCGCCGGAGAACGTAAGCTACGCGCAGAAGATCGTGTACGAGTGCAACTGGATGCAGGCGCTCGAGGGCGAGCTGGACTCGACGCACGTGTACTTCCTGCACCGGCGGCTGAACATCGACGACTCGCCGCGCTACGGCCTCTACCACAACGATCAGCGCGCGCTCTTCCACATATCGGAGAAGCCCTACGGGTTCACCTACGGAGCAGAGCGCCACGAGCTGGACGGCAACGTCTACTGGCGCACCACGCAGTTCATCTTCCCCATCTACGGGATGTTCCCGGCGCAGGACGGCGTCGTGCCGCTCTCGATCTACCTGCCGGTGGACGACTATCACACCGTGCACATGGGCATCTGGTGGAAGCCCGCGGGCGAGATGCCGGGCAACGGCAGGCCGCACTCGGCGCTGCCGGAGGAGCCGGGGACGCTCGTGCCGGGCGTCGGGCCGATGAAGCCTGAGCAGCATGGGCGCTTCTTCGCGAAGTGGTGGCCGCAGGCCGCGCCGGACAGCGATTTCCTGATGGACCAGACGGCGAAGCAGCGCAACGCGACAGGCATCCCGACCGTCCGGTTGCAGGACTCGGCGGTCATCCACAGCATGGGCCGCATCATGGACAGGACCCGCGAGCACCTGGGGACAACGGACGTGAGCATCATCCGCGCCCGGCGCATGCTGCTGCGCGCGGCGACGCAGCTGCGCGAGGACGGCACGCCTCCGCCGGCGTCGGAGCATCCGGAGCAGTACAACGTGCGCTCCTGCGCGACGGTCCTGCCGCCCGGCGCCGACTGGGAGGCCGAGCTGGACGACTGGCACAACTGCCGGACGACGGAGTTCCCCCGCAAGCTGGCGGACGTGCAGCGCGCGTTCGAGGAGCGGACGCTCCCCAGCTCACCGTCGTATCGCCGCTAGCGGCTCAAACACGGGCGGCTGTATGATGCGCCCGGAAATCGAGACGAGGCAGAGAGACAGAAGGAGGAAGCGATGCTGACGCAGGAAGCAAACGACCGCTATACCCGAGTCGGCCCGGGTACGCCCACCGGCGAACTGATGCGGCGCTACTGGCACCCCATCGCCGCAGTCTCCCAGATGAACGACAAGTGGACGATGAAGGTGCGTCTCCTCGGCGAAGACCTCATCCTCTACAAGGACCGTTCCGGCACGTTCGGACTGATGGAGCCGCACTGCGCCCACCGGCGCATGAACATGATTTACGGCATCCCTGAGGAGCACGGCCTGCGCTGCCCATACCATGGCTGGCTCTACGACGAGACGGGCCAGTGCACGGAGCAGCCGTACGAGGAGACGGAGGACCCTGAGGCGCGGTTCAAGGACAAGATCCAGATGAAGGCGTACCCGGTGGAGCAGAAGG
>VXQP01000056.1 GCA_009838965.1 Chloroflexota bacterium
TGCTTGTGCGGGCCCCCGTCAATTCCTTTGAGTTTTAGCCTTGCGGCCGTAGTCCCCAGGCGGAGTGCTTAACGCGTGAGCTTCGGCACGGAGGGGGTCGATACCCCCCATACCCAGCACTCATCGTTTAGGGCGTGGACTACCCGGGTATCTAATCCGGTTTGCTCCCCACGCTTTCGAGCCTGAGTGTCAGGATCGGCCCAGAGCACCGCTTTCGCCACGGGTGTTCCTCCTGATATCTACGCATTTCACCACTACACCAGGAATTCCGTGCTCCTCTACCGTCCTCAAGCCGAGCAGTATCCGTAGACCTCTCCAAGTTGAGCCTGGAGATTGCACCACGGACTAACCCGGCCACCTGCGCTCCCTTTACGCCCAATGAATCCGGACAACGCTAGCCTCCTACGTATTACCGCGGCTGCTGGCACGTAGTTAGCCGAGGCTTATTCCTCGGGTACCGTCACTATCTTCCCCGAGAAAAGAGGTTTACGACCCGCAGGCCTTCTTCCCTCACGCGGCGTCGCTGCGTCAGGCTTTCGCCCATTGCGCAAGATTCCCTGCTGCTGCCTCCCGTAGGAGTGGGGGCCGTGTCTCAGTCCCCCTCTGGCCGGTCGTGCTCTCACACCGGCTACCCGTCGACGGCTTGGTGGGCCGTTACCTCACCAACTACCTGATGGGACGCAAGCCCATCCACTGGTGGCCGAAGCCTTTGGTTACCCGCTATCGGCAGGCAACCACATGCGGTATTAGCTCGGATTTCTCCGGGTTGTCCCCCGCCAGTGGGTAGGTTGCTTACGCGTTACTCAGCCGTCTGCCACTAACTCGCCCCCGAAGGGGTCCGTTCGTTCGACTTGCATGCATTAGGCGCGCCGCCAGCGTTCGTCCTGAGCCAGGATCAAACTCTCAATCAAGTTCCGGGTCTCTCAGAGACCCGTTTTTTCCTTGACAGGGTGCGTACCCCAAGGGGCACGCGGCGCTTTCCTTCCACTATTCACTTGTTAAGGTGCCCTTCATGGTCCCCTCACGAGAGGGAACCTGACTAGACTAGACGACGGCCCTGTTGCCTGTCAAGCGAGATCACTCACGGAGCCAGCAGTCCCTGCACCCGCTCCCAGACCTGCGCGTGAACGGTTTCTGCGGGTTGACTGGCGTCGAGCACGACCCATCGGTCGGGCTCGGTTTTCGCCAATTGCAGGTAGCCGTCACGCACCTTCCGGTGGAACGGCGTGCTGAGCTCCTCGAAGCGCCGCTTGCCGGTGTCGTCCGCACGCGGGACCGGCTCCACTTGCCCTCCCTCGTTGAACGACATCTGGAACCCGGCGCGGCGCAGGCTGGCGTCCGGCAGGACGTCGAGCAGGAACGTCAGGTCAGGCCAGATGCCTCCCGTAGCGATGGCGTTGGCGGCCCTTACGTCCTTCAGCGGAAGTCCGCGCGCGTTGCCCTGGTACACGGTCGTCGAGTCCGCGTAGCGGTCGGCCACGATGATCGAGTCCGCCTCCAGTTCAGGGCGGATGACCCGCTGCACGAGCTCCGCGCGGGACGCCACGAACAGCAACAGTTCGGCCTGCAGCGTCAACGGGGCGCTCTGCGCCTTCACCCAGTCGCGTATGTACTCGCCCAGGGGCGTGCCGCCGGGTTCGTGCAGGCGTACGACACGGCGGCTGCACTCGGCTTCCAGGCGCGCCACGAGCATGTCGGACTGGGTGCTCTTGCCGGAGCCCTCTCCACCCTCGAACGATATGAACAAACCGCTCAAACGAGTCTCCTGCGGAACGCGGATGATAGCACGGGCGTGGCCCCGCTACTGCGTGCGGCGGATGGTGACGCGCCGCCGGGGCTCCCGCCCCACGCTGTGGGAGCGCAGTTGCGCCTGCTCCGCGATACGGTGCTGGATGCGTCGGACGAACGACGACTGCGGGCGCAGCTCGATGGTGCTGGCCTCGCCTGCGAGGATGCGCTGTACACCCTCTTCCGCCTCTGCCGCGCCGCTATGGTGGGAACCGCCGTCATCATCAGTCTCGGTGAGCTGCTCGATGAAACCGACGATCTGGCCGGGAGTGTTGCGGCGCAGCACGTATACGGGCACACCCTGCTCTTCGGCGGCTACGAGCACGCTGGCGCGGCGGCGATAGTGTGCCTTGGTCGTCAGCACCACGTCCGCGTCGCTGAGGCTGTCGGCCACCTTCACCGCGAGCCCGGCGCCTCCCGCCGACTGCAGGAGCCGTTCGCGGCTGACGCCGAACGGGTGGACGCGCATGGCCGGCTTCGCGGGAGGAGAGGGCGCGAAATCCTGCTCGTACGAGATAGGTGAATACCTTCGTGGGCGATGCTCCCGCTCCGGCCCGTAGCGGCGCTCTCGTTCCTGGCCATAGATGAACGGTGCAACCTCGAATTCCGGCGGAGCTGCTGCCCGCTGGTAGCTCCTGCGTACTGTCCCGGACTCGTCCAGTTCCCGCGTCTCGGGGGTGACGGTCCTGCCGCGCAGCACCGCATCCACGGTCTTCGCCACGTCCGCATGTACGGCGACGCTGTTCCAGCTCTGTATCTCGACGAGCACGTCGAAGGTTGGCGGGGCCTTCCGTTCGAGGATGGTCTTCTGGGTGCGGCGGCGGCGCGCCTCCTCGTCTCCCAGCGTCACGGTCTGCACACCTCCCACGAGGTCGGAGAGCGTCGGATTCACCAGGAGGTTCTCCAGCGTGTTGCCGTGTGCCGTCGCGACAAGCTGCACACCCCGCTCGGCGATGGTCCGCGCGGCGATGGCCTCGAGTTCGGTGCCCATCTCGTCCACGATGATGACCTGCGGCATGTGGTTCTCCACGGCCTCGATCATCACGGCATGCTGACGCGACGGCGTAGCTACCTGCATCCGGCGTGCCCTGCCGATGGCGGGGTGCGGGATGTCGCCGTCGCCCGCGATCTCGTTGGACGTGTCCACGATGATGACGCGCTTGCTCGCATCTGCCAGGACACGGGCAAGTTCACGCAGGATGGTGGTCTTCCCGACGCCCGGTCTGCCGACGAGGAGGATGCTCTTGCCGGAGAGCGCGAGGTCCTCGATGACGCGGGCGCTCCCGTGCACCGCACGCCCCACGCGGCACGTCAGACCGATCACCTCGCCACGCCGGTTCCGGATGGCGGATATCCGGTGCAGGGTGCGTTCGATGCCTGCGCGGTTGTCGTCGCCGAAGTCCCCGACGCGCGCCGTGACGTGGTCGAGGTCATCGCGGGAGACGTCGGCGCAACCCAGGTGGATGTCCTTGCCGGCGAACCGGGCCTGCGGCGGCCTGCCGAGGTCGAGCACGACTTCGAGCAGGTCCTCAGGGTCAGGCTGGCCCTCGATCGCTTTGCGGATCGACGGCGGCAGCACGTCGAACAGGTCCCGCCGTTCCCTGTCGGTTGCTTCAGGCGTTGTGTGTGGAGAAGTCGTCATATGAGCTGCTTATGCCTGTACAGGGGTCATGAACGGCTGGTGCACTTGCCGTGCGACCGGCTTGATCGAGACTTCGTAGGTGCTGTCCGACTGCCAGCCAAGGCCCGCGAGCGTGGTGGCGAGGTACGGCTGATACGTCGGAACGATCCAGCGGGCCGGTGAGTCGCGGCCAATGACTCGTGCCACGCCTTCGACCAACATCGGTGCGAGTCCAGGAAAGTCCGGGTGCAGGGTTGCCTCCACGGTGAGGGAATCGTTCGTTCGGTCCAGACGCGCCCATGCGCTGAGCCCGCGTTCAGTATCGCACACGTATTCTCTGGTCCTCCCCGGCGAGAGTTCTCTGGAGGCTTCCCATTCCCTGAGGGTCAAGCCGATGGCGGGCCTGGAGGCGATAGGAGCCGTGGCCATCTGCAGGCGGAATATGTCGTGCGCGTCGCTGTCGCGTACGGGGCGGAAGTGCATCGGCGTACCCTGCTTGGACCGCAGCCTGCCGGTGAACAGTTCCTCTGCGAAGGCGTAGTGGAAGCCAGCCCTTTGGGCAGGGCCGCACGCAGGGCCCTCAGTTGCGCAGCGCAGGAACAAGCGCTCCGCACCCGACTCTCCTACCGCCGCTGCTGCTGCCAACAGTAGATCTTCCAGCTGGGAGTATCCCTTGGCGGAGGCGAAGAAACCGGAGACCTCCCAGGCCGTGGCCGCCTTCCGCGTCTGTACGATGGCGAGGGCTTCCAGCCATCCGTTCTCGAACGAACCGAGTATCTTGCGGCCGGGGCCGCTGGACATGCTGTAGCAGGCCGCCGCCGCTCTTGTGAGTTTCCGGGTCCCGTATCCGATCGACGCCCGCGTGTAGACGAGGTCTCTGCTGTTCAGGCGGCCCTGCAGCAGTTGACAAGGCGCGTCGGTCATACGGAACCGGCGGATCATGGGACGGCACCCACCGGAAGCATATCCAGGAAGTAGCGGTGCATCCGGGCATCCCCTGTCAACTCCGGGTGGAAGGCGGAGGCCAGCAGGTTCTCCTGGCGCACGACGACAGGAGTGCCGTCCGCCAGCGCAGCGAGGACCTCTACGCCGGGCCCGGTCTCCACGATGAGGGGGGCGCGGATGAATACGGCGTGCACGGGGTTGCCGGGGATGCCGGCGATCGCCAGTTCCGTCTCGAACGAGTCTATCTGTCTGCCGAACCCGTTCCGCCGTACGGTGGCATCCATCAAACCCAGGGGCTCAGGACGGTCTTCCTCCAGGCGGGAGGCCATGAGGATGAGTCCGGCGCAGGTGCCCCAGAGCGGACGCCCGCTTCGAGGAAAGGCCTGCAGCGGCGCGCGCATCCCGTAGGCGTCCATGAGCTTCGCCATGGAGGTGCTTTCCCCGCCGGGGATGATGAGCGCGTCTACGGCGTCGAGTTCATCCGTCCTGCGCACCTCGACAGCGGACGCGCCCAGACCTCGGAGCGCTACGCAGTGCTCCTGGAAATCGCCTTGGAGCGCAAGTACGCCGACGGTTGCCGTTGCGGTCACCTCGTCGTGGTGTTCGGCCTACCAGCCGCGGGTCGCGAGCTCCTGGCCGGGTGCGAGAGAGCGCGCGCTGATACCGACCATCGGCTCGCCGAGGCCCTTGGATGCCTCCGCGATAGCCTCCGGGTCGTCGTAGTGGGTGACGGCCTTGACGATGGCCTTGCCCCGCTCCGAGGGGTCGCCGGACTTGAAGATGCCTGAGCCCACGAACACGCCGTCCGCGCCGAGGTGCATCATCAGCGCAGCATCGGCGGGAGTGGCGACCCCCCCGGCAGCGAAGTTCACCACCGGCAGGCGTCCGAGCCGCTTCGTCTCGCGCAGCAGGTCGAGCGATGCGCCGATCTCCTTCGCGTACGCGGTGAGTTCGTCGTCGCCCATCAGCTGCACGCGACGTATCTGCTTCATCACCGTCCGCATGTGGCGGACAGCCTCGACCACGTCGCCGGTGCCGGCCTCACCCTTGGTGCGGATCATCGCTGCGCCTTCGCCGATGCGGCGCAGCGCCTCGCCGAGGTCGCGGCAGCCGCAGACGAACGGCACCTTGAAGTCGTGCTTCCAGACGTGGTGCTCCTCGTCTGCGGGCGTCAGCACCTCGGATTCGTCGATGTAGTCGATGCCGATGGCCTCGAGTATCTTCGCCTCGACGAAGTGGCCGATGCGCACCTTCGCCATCACGGGGATGGTCACCGCGCGCATGATGGCTTCGATCATCGCGGGGTCGGACATGCGGGCCACGCCGCCGTCCGCCCGGATGTCGGCAGGGACGCGCTCCAGCGCCATGACGGAGCATGCGCCGGCGTCCTCGGCTATCTTCGCCTGCTCGTCGGTGACCACGTCCATGATGACGCCGCCCTTGAGCATCTGGGCCAGTCCCGCCTTGACGGAGAACGTGCCCGTCTCTTTGCCGTTGTCAGTGCCGTTCGTGCTCATGCCGTCCCTCCCCGCATCAGTATACGGCGTGCGAGAGAGGCGCTCAATCGGGGAGGGACGCGAGGTGAGGCGGGAGTGTCCTACAGCTCGTCCAGCGCGAGCAGTTCCCGCACGGCTGCCACGACTCCGTCCGCGGGGACCTGAGCGGCCTCGTCGACGCGTCGGCGCTTGATCTCGACGACGCCCTGCTTGAGGTTGCGCGGGCTCACGACGATGCGCACCGGCAGGCCGAGCAGATCGGCGTCGTTGAACTTCACGCCTGCCGACTCGGCGCGGTCGTCATAGAGCACCTCGCAGCCTGCCGACGTGAGTTCGCCGTACAGCGCGTCAGCCGAGGCAATCACATCCGGGTCGGAGGCGTTGAGCGCGAGGAGGTGCGCCTGGAACGGGGCGATGGGCGCGGGGAAGATGATGCCCTTGTCGTCGTGGTTCTGTTCGATGGCGGCGGCGAGTACTCGCGTGACGCCGATGCCGTAGCAGCCCATGACCGGCGGTTTGAGCGTGCCGTTCTCGTCCAGATAGTCGACGCCGAGCGTGGTGGTGAAGAACGTACCGAGCTTGAAGACGTGCCCCACCTCGATGCCGCGCACTGCCTTGAGCGTGCCCTGGTTGTCCGGGCTGCCGTCGCCCTCGCGGGCGGTTGCGATGTCCACGGTCTCGTCGATCTGGAAGTCGCGCGGGTAGTTCACGTTCTGGTAGTGCTTGTCCGGCTGGTTCGCGCCTGCGGCGAAGTTCGTGCCCTGCATGATGGAGTTGTCGGCGATGCGCCGGATGCCCGACAGGCCGATGGGCGAGGTGGAGCCCGGCGTCAGCCCCGCTGCGGCGACCTCCTCCGCGTTGGCGAGGCGCAGGTCGATGCAGTGGAGGTGGTTCTTCAGCTTCACCTCGTTGACCTCGATGTCGCCGCGTATCGTCACGAGGAGGGTCTCGTCGTCCGCCTGGTAGAAGACGGCCTTGAGCGTCTGCGACTCCGTTATGCCGAGGTACACGGCGAGGTCCGTGATGGTGGTGATACCGGGCGTATCCACGAGTTCCAGCGGGCGCGGTTCATCCTCTGCAGCGGGGGCGATAACCGACGTTGCGCGCTCGACGTTCGCGGCGTAGCCGGACTCCTCGCAATAGAGGATGACGTCCTCGCCGCTCGGCGCGGGCATGATGAACTCGTGCGAGTCCTTGCCGCCGATGGCGCCGCTGTCCGCCTCGACCTCGATGGTGGGCAGCCCGCAGCGGCGGAAGATGTTGCGGTACGCCACGCGCATCCGCTGGTAGGTGACGTCCAGCCCTTCCTGATCGGTGTCGAAGGAGTAAGCGTCCTTCATGACGAACTCACGCCCGCGGAGCAGACCTGCGCGGGGGCGAGGCTCGTCCCTGAACTTGGTCTGGATCTGGTAGATGTTGAGCGGCAGGTCCCGGTAAGACTCGACGTGCACCCCTGCGATAGCCGTCACGACCTCCTCGTGGGTGGGTGCGAGCACCATCGGGCGCTCACGCCGGTCGAACAGGCGAAAGAGGTTGCCTCCGAACGCAGCAGCGCGTCCCGACTCTTCCCACGTTTCGAGGGTCTGCAAAGCGGGCATGAGCACTTCCTGCCCACCGGCTGCGTTCATCTCCTCCCGGACGATGCGCTCTATCTTCCGGATGGAGCGCAGCGCCAACGGCAGGTAAGAGTAGACCCCGGCAGCGGCCTGCAGCATCATGCCCGCCCGGAGCATGAGCCGGTGGCTCGCTGTCTCTGCTTCGCTGGGGTCCTGTCTCAGGGTGCGTGAGAGGAACTCTGTCGCGCGCATGGGGACAGCCTACACGCCCGCTTCCAGGCGCTTGTAGAGCCCCAGTTCCAACGGCTGAAGGTCGTCGCCCACGTGCGCCTTGATGGCGTCGAAGAAGTCCAGGTCCCACTCGCTTACGAACGTAAGAGCAGTGCCCTCGCGTCCCATGCGGGCGGTGCGCCCGATGCGGTGCACGTACTCCTCGACGCTCTCCGGGATGTCGTAGTTGATGACGTTCTCGACGGTGGGCACGTCTATGCCGCGGGAGGTGAGGTTGGTGGAGACGAGCAGCTTGAGCGCCCCGCTGCGGAACTGCTGCATCACGGCGTTGCGCTCTCCCTGCGGCAGCCCGCCGTGGATGGCGGCGGCCTTCACCCTGCGCCGCCCCAATGTCCTTACGAGCCAGTCCACGTCGTCCTGCGTGCGACGGAAGACAAGCGTCTGCTCCTCCTCATCGAGCACGTTCAGGAGCGCGGTCAGCTTGTCGCGGCTGGCGACCTCGCAGTAGCGCTGCGTCACCTGCTCCACGGGCTCCGACTCCGCGCCGACGCGGAACGTCTGCGGTTCCTTGAGATAGGAGTAGATGAGCCGCTTGATCATCGTCGGGATGGTTGCGGTGAAGAGCGCCGTCTGCCGCGAGCGCGGCGTGGAGCGCAGGATGCGGCGAACGTCAGGCAGGAAGCCGATGTCCAGCATCTGGTCCGCCTCGTCGAGCACCACCATCCGTGCGCGGTCCAGCCGGAGCACCCCGCGGTCCAGCAGGTCGATTACACGTCCGGGCGTCCCAACGACCACTTGCGCGCCGTTATGCAGGGCCGTTATCTGCGGCCCGATGCGCGCCCCGCCGTAGACGGGCACCACCTGCGTGCCACGGTACCTGCAGATCTCCGCGACCTCGTCCGTGACCTGCCGCGCCAGCTCCCGTGTCGGCACGAGGACGAGCGCCTGCACGAACGGCTCGCGAGCGTCAACCTGCTCGGCGATGGGGATGCCGAACCCGGCAGTCTTGCCGGTGCCCGTCTGCGCCTGCCCCACGACGTCCTCGCCATTCAGCAGCGGCTCTATGACGAGCTCCTGGATCGGCGTGGGAGACTCGTAGCGCATCTCGTCCAGCGCGCGTTTGACGGGCGCGGAGACGAGCACGGGGCCGAACGGCAGGTCGCGGGGTGATGGCCCTTGCGGTGCAGGGGCGGGCTCGCGCCTGCGCTCCCGCACTGGTGTGCCCTCTTCTGCGCGCCGGCCCCTGCCGCCGCGACTGCGGCGGCGCTTGCCGGATGGCGCATCCGGTGGCTCGGCAAGCGCAGCAGCGCGCGGCGGCTCCTGCTGAACGGAGCGTGGCCCGGGGGCTTCCGCCGTTCCCGGCGGCTTGCGCCGTCGAGGCCGGCGTCCGCCGGTCTGGTCGGTTGGGGGCGCGGACGGCTCGCTCGCAGGAGGCGCGCCAGGCTTCTTGATGAAGCGTGATACGAGACTTCGGAACATATACACGTCCATTCTACCAGAGCGGTGCTTCGAACCCGCCTGCTTACGCGTGCGCGGTTCGACAACAAAGGGCACTCGTCAGTGGCGTTACGGGAAGAACCCCACCTGCAGCCGCTCCAGCCACGTTTGCCACGTCTGTATCCAGGTTTCCAGCCAGGCGACGAAACCGGCCAGCGGGTCCGGAGTTGGCGTGGGTGTCGGTGTTGGCGTTGCCGTTGGGGTGGGCGTCGGTGTCGGCGTTGCCGTTGGCACCGGCGTGGGGAGCGGTATGGGGGTGGGGGTTGG
>VXQP01000066.1 GCA_009838965.1 Chloroflexota bacterium
CCATGATTCAGCGCGCAGGGTTTCGGAGGATGCTCAAGTAAGCACTTTCCATGTTCCGGGTGCTCTCCCTGCGGACACTACCACACGGATATAACTGGGCTGTCACGTTTGAACTGAGTTTTCGGCACGTATTGTCACGTTGTGCCTTGGTTTGCAATCTACCGTCTTCAGGTCCAACCGCCCCTCGGAGACCTTCATCCATCGCCTTCCAGCTGGCCACCTCTCGGCAACGTGATGGGCGCCCTATCCCGCATCATCCAGGGTACATCCGGTGTCATACTCCCCAGCTGCGAACCATATGTTGACGCACCACGGTGTGAATTCCGCAATCCGCCCCCCACTCACGGAGACTTCGTAGCTCCCGTCTGCGTTGCGCGATACCTGAAGGCGAACGCCGCCGCCGATGTCGCGGGACTCGCCGTCCTGTATGACCGAGTAGTCGTCCCTGCCCCAGCCCACGTCCGAAGCGAAGTTGGGGTTGCGCTCATCCCACAGCGCGGGGCCGAAGCGTACGCGCGATCCCGTGCCCGTGGACTGATCGTAGCGGCTCACCAACACTCCATCGTATCGAAACGGGCGCAGCCCTCCGGGCGATGACGGGTCGTACACCCTGGGCGTCTCGTCCACGTAGGCGGGATTGCGCTCGTCCAACACCTCGACCGTCGTGAATGCGTATTTCCTTCCCGACGAGACTACGAGGAACTGGTAGCCCCTCTCGCGCGGAGGGCGCAACGTATACGTCGCGGCCTCGCTCAGGTGCAGCGCGACCTCCTCGGAATCGATCCACCCCGCTGCGTAGCGGTTCACCGCGAGGGTGGAGGGCATGTCCTGATGCCAGCCCAGCACCGGGAACAGGGTAAGGGCCGACATGAAGTCCAACTCATTGCTGTACGGGTTGGGAGGCTCGGCGTCTCCGTTAGCCTGAGCTCCGTCCGGATGCCACAGAAGTTCCGCATAGGAGTGGGGCCAGCTCATCCAGGCATGGCCCATCTCATGCACCAGCAGTTCCATGTTCGCCTCGCGCAGGCTCACGAGGCCGAACCGAGCATCGCCGTTGTACGCACCACCGCCCGTGTCGGTTGTCACGTCGGTCAGCAGGAGACGGTTCAGACCGCCCGGAGCGCCCCAATTGCATGGGTACCTGTCCGCCGCATCCCCCCGGCAGTCCATCACCCCTGCAAGCCGCAGCTTCTGGCCCGCCACGTCATTGGGAGAACCCTCCCCTTCCAGAACGAAGTCGTTCCCCGCATGAAACCGCATCCTGAGCTTGCCCTCAGAGATCTTCTCGAAATAGGGAGCGACGTGCGCGTTCAGGACTTCCACCGCTTCCGTCATCGTCATCGTCTCCCGCATCCCATCGTCCTCGAACCACCCCGGGGCGTCCGGCGGCACGCGGGCGATGTCAACCGTGATGTCCAGGTCGCCGAGCGAGTAGTACGTTGGGTCGATCGGAGGGTCCAGGTGCGTGCGGTCCGTGTACTTCTTGATTGGAGTACACCCTTCGAAGCCCATGTAGCCGTAGCGCAGGTAGCTGCCGTTTTCGTAGAAGCGGATGAGCGACAGCGCGTCCGAGCCGCCCAGATCGGTCATGCCGGCCTCGATCCATGGGGACGTATCCTTCGGCGGGGTGAGGCACGAGTAGGGCTCGGACTCCCTCCACCAATGCTGCGGCGCGAACATCTCGTTCCACTTCGCGAAAGGGTCGGCAGCCGTTGGCTCCGGCGTGTTGGGACCCGGGGGCATCAGCGTCGGTGCAGCCGTGGGCGTCGCTGCTGGCGCGGCTGTGGCCGGCTCTGTGGGCGTGGGTGTTGGTGTAACTGCTTCAGGCGCGCCGTCTTCCAGACAGCCCGCCTCCACCATCTGCCTCCGTACTTCCGCAGGCAGATCATTCTCGGCCCAGGTTGACGCTTCTTGAAGGCCCTGCAACCCTACGGCGATGGCGAAGAACTCGGTACCTATAACCTTGTCTTCAGGCTGCGAGTCAACCAGACCTTTGAGGAACTTCGCTAGTTCCAACGACTTGTTGTGCCAGTCGACGACTTCGGCGGGGGGCGCCAATGACGACATTCCCCCGATTAGATCCCCCAAAGCAGTGGAGAATTCTCCATAGGTGGAGGCATCGTCAAGGTCCTGATCTTCAAGCAGTGCGCACACTGACAGGTACTGGTCAAGGGACAAAGCGGCAGCCGGTGGCGTGGCCGTGGGCGTAGCTGTTGGTGCAGCGGTAAGCGTAGCTGTTGGCGCGGCAGTGGGGGTACTCGTAGGCGCCGGGTCATCGGTGCAGCCGGTGAGCATTGTGGCAATGAGCATCACGCCCAGCACAGCTATTACTATGAGTTTTCCCACGTTCCGGGTACTCTCCCCGTAGACCCTTCTACTGTGGTGTGCACGCTGTCGCGGCATTGAGCCGGTCCTTCAAGACCTCGCACCGGCGCCGTCAATCTCTCCCTTCAATTAGGCGGCGTTGTGAAGGTGACGGTCGGTCCAGCCCCGCCCCCCTTCGCGCTCATGGAAACGGGGCTGGCGCGCCGTCCTACGAGGTGTCGTTGGTGACGGGCTGGCTGGAGAACGTCTCCACCTCGAAACCGTCGCCCTTGAGCGGGTTGGTGGCCGGCTTGGTGTAGCTCACCGTCACCGTCTGGCCGCTCGTTACTGCCGAGGCCAGCGTGAGGGTCACCGTGCTGCCGGAGATGCTAACGACGCTGACCGTCCGGTTGCTTCCGTCCACGGTCACGGTGAAGGCCGACGCGCCCGGGTTCTGTGCCTCGAGGTTCTCGTTGAAGGTCAGCTTCAGCGACGACCCTGTCACCGCCGCGCTCTCCACCACCGGCGGTGCGCAGGTGTTGCTGACGATAATCTTCAGGCCGCCGGGAGGGTTGTTTTGGGCGAAGGGCAGACCCGTCACGCCCTCCAGGGTGATGGAGCCATGGGACCAGAACGTGCGGCCTATGTAGGGCAGGTCGTCGTAGGCCCAGACGCTGATGCGGTAGCCGTTGGAGCTCGGCCAGCCCGTCCAGTCCACGCCCTCCATGCCGCACAGGTAGATGGTGTCGTTGGCGACTTGGAAGTTCTGGACGGTGTCCCGCCCGAAGCGCGCGTGGAAGTAGAGCTCCTGGGTAGAGGGGGTCGCCGGATTCCTGCCAGCTTCGAGGATCAGTGTGTCGTCGCCGGTGCCGCCGTTAAACTTGTTGTTCGAGTCCCAGACGTCCTCCAGCGTGTCGTTACCCGGACCGCCGTACAGCGAATCGTTGCCGGAGTCGCCCTCCACCCTGTCGTCGCCGGGGCCGCCGTACAGCGAAATGTCACCGCCAAAGGGGCCGCGCAGTGTGTCGTTGCCGCCGCCGCCATACACATTTAGAGTGCCGAAGGCGCCCTGCAGGGTGTCGTCGTGGTCTGAGCCAATGAGGTTCTCGAATACGTCTAGGGTCCTGTCACCCGCAGCGTGGCCGCCGGCGAGATTAGTTCCAACGGTCGTCAAATCGATGTTCAGTTCTTCTGGGGACCCGGAGTAGTCGAGGGTGTCGTTGCCGCCCCCTCCGAGTATTCGGTCGGCTCCCGCGCCGGGCCGGAAGACGTTGTCGCCGTCGTCGCCGCAGAGCACGTCGGCGTGGTCCGAGCCGGCGAGGTTCTCGATGCCGGTGAGGGTGTCGCCCTGGGCGTCGCCGCCGCCGACAAACCGGGCGGCGACGCTAGTGGCGGTGTGAGTTGTGCAGAGCGACGAGGCGCCCAGGTTGACGGTCACCGCGGCCCGCGATCGGGCGTAGCTGGCAGTGTCGCTGCCGCCGCCTCCGGTGATCGTGTCGGCGCCGGCGCCGCCCTCCAGCACGTTGTCGTCAGCGTTGCCGATGAGGGTGTCGACGCGGTCCGAGCCGACGAGGTTCTCGATGCTGACGAGGGTGTCGCCCTGGGCGTGGCCCCCGCTGGCGGACCGGGTGGCCAGGTTGATGGTCACCGCGCCTCGCGACCCCGAGTAGCTGGCGGTGTCGCTGCCGTTGCCGCCGTCCAGCGTGTCGCTGCCGCGGCCGCCGTGGAGCCAGTCGTTGCCGCCGCGGCCGTACAGCTCATCGTTGCCGGTGCCGCCGCTCAGGATGTCGCCGGCGTCGCCGCCGTAGAGCCGGTCGTCGCCGCCCCAGCCGTAGAGGCAGTTGCCCCGGTGGTCGTAGTCCGCGGTGTGCTCGCCGTCCCGCGGCGAGCCGTGGTCCCTGCCCAGGTACACGTAGTTGAGCGCCATGCGGGGGCCGTAGCTGTCGCCGTCCTTCGCCCGCAGCCAGATGCTGAAGTAGTTGTAGTCGCAGGGCAGACCGCCGATGGTGGCGTACAGCGTGCCGTCCCGGCCCACCGAGACCTGGTCGGGGGACAGGACTCCCCCGCGGACGCGTGGCAGGCCCCTCACGGAGCCGCTGTCGGCCCAGCCGGGGAGAACCCCGTCGAACGCGTACTCGTAGCTGTACCGCCTGGGCGGCGCCGTCAGGCGCAGGGAGACATACTCGCCGTCCGTCCAGGTGATGCCGGGGTTGCTCCACTCCGCAAGCGTGCCCGCATCGTTGAGACTGCTCGCCTCGATGGCGAACTGGCGATTGTCAACGTGCAGGATCAAGTCCCGGGGAATCGCTTTGTCCAGGACGAGCTCGAGTCGTCCAGTACCCGTTACCAGCCCCAGGGATCGTATCTCGTAGCTGGTATCCCCGCTCGTGAAGATTCTGGCCGTGAGCGCCGTCCAGCAGTTGTCGATATTCGGGACGAGCGACGAGCAACCAAAGGCCGAATTGTCGGTCGCCTGATCCACGGTCAGGGTGGCCGACCAGATCTCCCGTCGCGGGGGGCTATCCCAGGACAGGGTGGCCTGCTCGGGTCCGTTGCTCGGTGAGTTGTAGGCCTCCAGGCCGGTGACGGCCGGAATCAACACGTCGAAGGGGGTGATGAAGGCGTATTTCCCCATGCAGTAGTAGCGGTCGCCCGGCGCCACCGCGTGTATCCACACCCCGTGGGCCTGGTTCATGGTCAGGCCGGTCAAGCGATTGCCTTGGAAGTGATTCGTAGCGGGGGAGGGAACGCACCCGCTTTGACGAGGCGCCATATCGTCGTCCGGCTTATCCCCAGCTCCCGTTCCACGTCTTTGACCCTCAGCAATTGCATCGCGCGCACCTCCCCCGTGAATAGTCCTGCAAAGAGCAGTCTGCCTCCAGCCCAACCATTGTACAACGAGCAAGTGGCGTTGATTGGTCGAGGACATCGACCGCTACGCCTACGCCAGGCAGGAACTCGCACTGGCTCTCATGGATTGCTTGCTGGAATGTGACATTCCGACCATCTCGTCTTGCTGACAGTCCGGCTGGGTCAACGACGGCACAGGACCTGCCGCGGAAGCGGAAGACGCTAGGTTGGCTGTTCCCTCCATAGCAGGCTGGCTCCTGCTGGAAGACTCACTGCCGCAGGGCCTCGCGTCTCTAATCAAAAGTGACAACGAAAGTGACAACTAATGCGCGCCCCTCCCTGATTTACTCGTAATCTAGGAGAGTTCTGGTGCCCCCAGCGTTCAAGTCCAGTTAGGTGGCCCGCGACGACTAGCGAGAGGAGATGGAGACGACATAACTATGAGCCGTGAGCGTAACTGCTGCGGTCGTTGGGGGATTGACGGTGCTGTGCGTCCTTCTGCTCATCGCTGGGCCTCCCGCCGCCAGTCTACCCATCTACTAGAACCCCCAGCCGTCGACACGGCCATCGGGCTGCGGTAGGTTCATTCTCGTGAGAGTGTCCGATGCGGAGCCATCGGCATGGGAAGAGCGTCCTGCGCCCTCCTGTCGGTCCGCGTGGGGGGCACTCTCAGGTTCCCTCAACCATGCCGGAGGAGGGCACCACGTTGAGTGGCTTTGTTGCTTTGCGGTATGAGTCCCTCTCCATTGTCTAGCAGTCCTACCGCCCCTGCTGCCACTCGTCCAGCAGGCCGTTCCGCACAGCCCAGACCACCAGTTCTTGCTTGGTCTCGATCCCCAACTTGTCCTGGATGCCGTAGATGGCGTTGCGGACCGTCACCGGCTGGTTACCCCGCACCTCCGCGATCTTCGCGTACGACAGCCCCTGCGCAAACAGCGTGAGGATCTCACGCTCCCGCTCCGTAAGCCGTCTGAGGTCGGACGTCTTCTCGTGCTGGGCCCATGCGCGGATCTCGTTGAACACCCGCCTGATCGCGCTGGCGGGTATGCGGTGCTCGCCATCCGCAACGTCGCGGACGGCGCGCAGCAACTCCTCCATGCCGGAGTACTTCTGCAAGTATCCCGTCGCGCCCGCGGCCGCCGCCTCTATCACCGCATTCTCTTCCGTTGCGGCCGTGAGGATCAGCACCCGTGTGTCCGGGAGTGTCTCCGTGACCTCCCTGCAGGCGTCGATGCCGTTCTTGAGAGGCATCATCACGTCCATGATAATCACATCGGGCTGGAGTTCCTGGGCCGCCCGCACCGCCGCCTCACCGTCTCCCACCTCCCCCACCACTTCGAAGCCGCCGAACCGGTACAGCGCCTCGCGCAGGCCGTCGCGCATCATCGCGTGGTCGTCCACGAGCATCACCCTCGTTTGTGCGGCCGGCGCCAAGTTACCCGCCTCCCCGGTGAGCGTCGTACCGAATCGTGCAGGTTACAGTCGTGCCACGTCCGGGCTCGCCGGTGACCACTTCGAGACGGCCCCCCATCCGCTCGGCGTCCGCTCCCATGTTCCGGAAGCCGTGACCGCGTTCCGCGTAGCCTTCCGGGAGGCCGACGCCGTCGTCCGATACGGACATCCGTAGGCCGTCATCCTCGAAGTCCAGGGAGATGGTGACCTTTCCGGGATGCGCGTGCCGGAATGCGTTGGTCATCGCGTTGTGGGCTATCGAGAAGAGCAGACGCCGGGTGGCCGTGGGAAGCGGCGGTTCTCTGCCCGAGTGGACCAGTTCGGTGGGGATCGACGTGATCGTGGTGAACGTCGCGGCGTGCGAGCTCAGCACCCGGCCCAGCTCCCGCCCCTCGAAGAGGGGGCCTATCTCAATGGGATGCCTCAACTCCCACATCGTGGCCTTCGACAGCGCATGCGTGGCGTGCAGCTTGGCGAGAAGCGCACCACGGTCCTCATCCTCCCGTGCGTCCGCCAGCTCAATGGCGGTCTCGATGCCCAGGCCAATTATGTAGGCGGACTGAGCGATCGTGTCGTGGATGTTCTGCGAGAGCTCTATCCGCTCCCGCTGGAGCTCCCTCTCCCGTTCGACAGCCTCTCTCCTCCTGATCCGCTCGAACCGGGAGACGAGATTGACTGCCGCGACGACCCCGTACATGACGGCGATCCTGGTGAACAGGACCTTCTCCTCCTTGCTCTCGAAATCGACCCCCGGCTCCAGCAGCAGGCTCATGGCCGCGTACCCAACCGCGACCATCGTGGCGCCGGCGAAGCTGAGCCTGAACGACGTGAACACCACGGCGAACATGGCGAGGGTGGGGTAGTAGAGCACGAAGAAGGTGTTCTGAAATCCGCTGCCCGAGACCACGATGCCCGCCGTGATCATCGTCACGTCCATCGCGCTGAGAGCGAGCGGCCAGCGCCACGTCACCGTCCGACCCGACCGGAGGCGGTAGTGAACGTAGGCGTTGTAGGCCAGCACCGATACGGCGAACAGCGTGGTCGGGATGTAGGCGGGGTGCGCGAAGTTGGGCCGGTAGTTGAACTGCAAAAGCCAAGCCAGCAGGAGGAACCATCGCACCCATACCGAGATCCTCACCCCATACAGCAGGTCGTCTGCACCTGTCCGATCGGGAGTCCGGCGGGAATCGTCAACGGCATCGCGCGGCATGGTCCGCAACGCAATTCCTCCCATGGTGTGTTGGGTCCGCCCAGCGGAACGGTAATGAAGAGGGCACCTGATGCGAAAGGTAGAAAGACACCCCACTGTTACGGGCGAATGAACCTTACGGCCCGTGACGAAAAGAAACAACATCGCCGGGCAGGCGGGAACGCCACGCGAGCGAAAACGAAGGGAGATTGGCGAAACATCATTATAGCGTAATGAAAATTCCAGAAAGTCATCCTAGCGTCATATAAGTCTGCTGAGCGCGAACGCCGGAGCGCTTGGTCCTGCTCCTAGCGCTGGCGCAGAGCAGCGTCGACTAAGACGCCGATGACGACGACCTGATGATTGCCACCGAGAAGCAGTAAGGAGACATGGAGATGACGAAGGCACAGCGTGGGACAACCTTGCGCAGCATGCTCTGCTGGGCGTTGCTGCTGCCGCTTGCCGTCCTGGCGACGACCGGATGTTTCCGCATCGAGATTGCGTTCCTGGTGAACGACGACGGGTCGGGCGCCGTCAAGTACACCGTTGCTGTCAGCGACCAATTCACGGCAATGATGGAAGCCGAAGGGATGGAAGCCGAAGAGGGTTCCCTCGTGGAGGAGGGAGACCTGCCGCCCGGCGCTGAGGTCCATGACTACAGCGAGGACGGCTACACCGGCGTCGTCTTTACCGTGCCGTTCACCGACTACGCCGAGATCAAGTCCATCATGGAGTCCGTCGACGAGACGGACCAGGAAAGTGGATTCGGACTCGACCCGCCCGATATCAGCCAGGATGAGAATGGCGACTGGCGCTTCTCCATGCTCATGCCTGCTGCCTCGGAAAACGACGGTTCCGGGGACCTGCTGGGTATGGATGCCCTCATGGAAGAACTCCTGGCAGACGGGTGGTTCCGGGTGCGCGCCAAGCTCCCCGGAGAGCTTGCCGAGCACAACGCTGACCGTATCGAAGATGGCGAACTGGTCTGGCAGATGGGCCTTGACTCCACCGAAGAGCGGCAGTTGACAG
>VXQP01000052.1 GCA_009838965.1 Chloroflexota bacterium
CCCCCATCCCACCCGAACTCACGCGGAACGTCGAGCGCGTGAAGCAGGTGATGAACGCCTTTCGCGTCCCCGTCCTCGAATCGCCCGGCTACGAGGCCGACGATGTGCTCGGCACGATCGCGGCCTGGGGCACCGAGCACGGCGTGGACACGCTCATCGCCACCGGCGATACCGACACACTGCAACTTGTCTCGCCGCACGTCCGGGTCCTGCTCACCACCGGATTCGGCGATACGCGCATCTACGACGAGGATGCCGTACGCGAGCGCTACGGCGGACTCGAACCCGCCCAGCAGCGCGACGTGAAGGCACTCACCGGCGACACGTCCGACAACATCCCCGGTGTTCCCGGGATCGGCCAGAAGACGGCGGTGAAACTCATCAGCGAATTCGGCAGCGCCGAGTCGCTGGTCGAGCGCGTGGGCGAGGTGACGCCGCCTCGTATCCAGGGTCTCGTGCGCGAGCACGCGGAGCAATTGCTCAAGAGCAAGCACCTCGTGACCATCGAGACCAAAGCGCCGACGGAGTTCGATTTCGACACCGCAGCGTTCGGCGGCTTCTCCCGCGACGAGGTGTTGGACGTGTTCCGCGAGCTGGAGTTCAGCAGCCTCGTCGCGCGTATCCCGTCGCCCCCCGGCGAGCAGCAGCCCACAGCAAGCGACACTCCCGTCGAACCGCAATCGATGTTCGAGGCGGACGTGCGCGTGACCATCGTCGATACGCCTGCCGCGCTCGATGCGCTCGTGGAGCGGTTGCGCGACGCAGACACTCTCGTCGTCGAAGCACACGCCGCTGTTCCGCGAGCGATGGAGTCCGAACTCGTCGGGCTGGCGTTCGCGGTTGACGAGAGCGAAGGTTTCTACGTGCCCGTTGGCCATGCGGAGGGGACCCAGCTCTCTGCGGAAGAGGCGCTGCCCGCGCTGCTACCGACCCTCACGAGCAAACCCGTCTCCGGCCATAACCTCAATTTCACGCTGACGCTGCTGTCCAACTACGGGCTGTCGCCGACCGCCGTGAGCGTTGCGTTCGACACGATGCTTGCGGCACATCTCACCGGCGAGAAGGCGCTGTCGCTCAAACCGCTCGCATTCAACCGGCTCAACGTCGAACTGCAGGCGCTGACCGACCTGACCGGCACGGGCCGCAAGCAGATCACGTTCGATGCCGTCCCGGTGACAGACGCCGGGGGATACGCCGCGACAGCCGCCGCAGTGACGCTGCAACTGCAGTGCGCGCTCGCCGAGGACATGGAGCGCGACGGCCTCACGACCTACCACGATGAGCATGCGATGCCGCTCGTGCCTGTGCTCGCGCGTATGCAGACCCACGGCATCGCCATAGACGAGAGCGTGCTCGCCGAACTGAATGAGGAGATCGCGGGGGAGATTGAGATAGAGGAGCGCGACGCCTACGAATCCGTGGGGCACGAGTTCAACATCAATTCACCATCCCAACTCGGCGACCTGCTCTTCAAGGAACTCAAGCTGCCGTCGGGCCGCAGGACGCAGACGGGCTACTCGACCGACGCGTCGATCCTGGAGAACCTGCGCGACCATCACCCCGTCATCGGCCACGTCCTGCGGTACCGGGAGCTCACCAAGCTCAAGTCGACCTACGTGGACACACTGCCACAGCAGATGAACCCGCGCACGGGCCGCATCCACACCACCTACAACCAGGCGGGCTCTGCCACGGGCAGGCTCGCCAGCGCCGACCCCAACCTTCAGAACATCCCCATCCGCACGCCGCTCGGTCTGCGCGTCAGGGAGGCATTCATCGCGGAGCAACGCCCCGAGTGGATGCTGCTCAGCGCCGACTACTCGCAGATAGACCTGCGCGTGCTTGCGCATCTCTCACAGGACCCGGCTCTCATGGCTGCGTTCGAGCGCGGAGAGGACATCCACTCCTCTACCGCGTCGCTCATCTACGGCGTGCCGCTCGACGAGGTGAACCGGGACATGCGGCGCCTCGCCAAGGTGATGAACTTCGGCGTCGCTTACGGGCTCAGCGCTTTCGGCATATCGCAGCAGACCGAGCTCACCCGCGAAGAAGGCGCTGCATTCATCGAGTCGTACTTCGGCACGTACCCGACGGTGAAAGCCTTCCTCGATGACACCGTCGAACGCGCGAAGGCGGATGGCTACGCGGAGACGCTCCTGGGCCGCCGGCGTTACATCCCCGAGTTGCGCTCGCCGCACTATCCGGTGCGCCAGGCGGGCGAACGCATCGCGCTCAACATGCCCGTGCAAGGCACCTCCGCCGACGTCATCAACGAGGCGATGATCACCATCCAGCGCCGTCTCGAAGGGGACGGCTTCGGCAGCCGCATGCTGTTGCAGGTGCACGACGAGTTGTTGTTCGAGTTGCCCGTGGAGGAGGAGGAGGAGCTCGTCGCGATGTTGCAGGATGTGATGCCGAACGCGCTGGAGATGAGCGTACCGGTGCAGATAGACGTCAAGACCGGTCCTACCTGGGCGTCGATGACCTATGCGGAGTAACAGACTGCAGCAGTTTCAGCTACGGAGGTCGCCCTGGGGCGGAGCCTCCTCCGCGAGAGCGGCTATCTGCTCCTCCAGCATCTGCACCGCGGCGAAGTCCTCCTCCAGCAGTTTGTAGCAGCGCTCAACGTACAGCTGTGCGAGCCGCGCCCCGGCGTCAGAAGAATCGCGCGCCGCGCGTCGTACGCGCTCACCCCAGAAACGCTCCGGCAGGGCCTTTCCCAACGCCTGCAGAGAAACGTTCGTTTCCTCGGCCAGCGCCTCGTCCTGCGACTCGAGCGCGAACCGCATCGTCCCGACCAGCTTCGATAGCTCCGCGAGGCGGTCGCGGTCGCTCATCAGTCCATAGACCACCTGCTGCACGCTGCCGCTCGTGTCGCCTGCGTCGCTGGGCAGGGAACGTTCCGGCGCAGATGGGGAAGGCTGGGGGTTGGCATCGAGATAGCGCTGGTAGAGCGTTTCGTATTCGTGCACGGCCTCCGTGGCCTGCCGCATCGCGGCCTGCAGGTCGCCCAGCACCATGTCGCCCCCCCAGACGAAGTCGTCGCCACGCAGCTCCGCCAGGTGGCGCAGCGGCTCGATCGATTCCACCTCCTCAGGGATGGGCGGCGCGGCGAAACTACCGCCCCCGTCGCCGATCATCTCACTCGCGAGTCCGCCCAACTGCGCTGCGAGCATGGGGGGCAGATACTTGCTCATGTCCATCTTTACGGGCAGGAGGACGACGTACGTCGCCAGCAACCCGGCTTGCGGGCTGCCGAAGTAGAGCAGCGCATGGCCCTTCGGGCGGGACTCGTCGCCAATCTCGAACGTGAGCGCCACTGACCCCTCCTTGCCTGCGAGAGGTTACAGGTTCTCGCGAACCCGTGCGAGCACTCTTGCGCGCCACGAGCGCGTTGACCGTCCCGCGTGGGGAACGGTAAGAATCATCCCATCTGAGCAGGAGACCGGTGAGATGCGCATCAGTGAGGAGATAGCGGTGAACGCAAGTCCGGAACGGGCGTGGCAGGCCGTGACGGACTACCCGTCGAGGGTTGTTCATTCAGAGCGCGTCAACGGCGCCGAGGTCATCGGCGGGGTGCTCGAGCCAGGCGCGAAGATACGACTGCGCATAGACCGACGCGCGTTCACCGTAACCGTCGCGTCAGTGTGTCCGCCGGAGTACCTGGAGACGCGGTTCGGCATCCCGGTCCTCTTCTCCGGCGCCCACGCGTACACCGTGAGCGGCACGGCGGAGGGCGCGTCCGTGCGGATAGACGGCGAGTTCAGCGGTTTGCTCGGCTCAACGCTCACGCGGCTGATGCGTTCCTCCGCTTCGCGCGACCTGCGGGATGAACTTGCCGCTGTCAAGGCTGCGGCTGAGGCGCTTTAGGCAACCTGTCTCCTTGACAGTCCTCATACGCCGTTCGTAGCCTGCTACCCGCGTCAGGCGAGCGAACATGAGGGTAGTGCGGACCTTGGTCGAATGAACAACGAACCCCGCCCGGTGGATATCCGGCCTACCAAGCTACGCCAGGCGTTCAGATGGACAGTGCAGACGCTGGCCCTCTTCGCCGTCTGGTTCGCGTTCTCCGGGCACACCGAGATCGAGTTCCTCATCATGGGCGCGGTCGCTGCAGTGATTGGGACTGCGCTTACCCACTGGCTGTTCGCAGGCGACCAGGAAGCGCGTTTCAGGCATAAGCCGTACCCACCCTCGTGGTTCGTTCTAGCCATGTTCCGTTCCATCCTCTACGCGCCGTGGCTGCTATGGCAGATAGCGCTCTCCAACTTGCACGTGGCCTACCTCGTGCTGCATCCCCGGCTGCCGGTGGAACCGACCCTCGTGGAGTTCGAGACGTCTCTACGGTCGGAGACCGCCCAGGTCCTGCTTGCGCAGTCCATAACCCTCACGCCGGGCACGGTGACGGTGGACGTTTCGAACGGGATGTTCATGGTGCACTGCCTCTCTGCCAAGAGCAGGCAGGGGATGGAAGAGGGAAGCCTCCAGCGCAAAGCGGCCGGGATATTCGCCGAAGAAGCGCCTGACAGCGTGCAGCTCACGGACGTGGTTGCTGTTGAGCAGGTGCTGCCGTGAGCGTGCTGTTCGTTGCCGTGCTTGCCGTTGCGGTGGCGATCAATGCCGTGCTGTTCTACCGGCTTCTCGTTGGCCGTACTCCCTTTGACCGCCTGTTGGCTGCAGCGGCCATAGGCACCAACGCGGTGATCCTGCTCGTGTTCATCGGGTTCGTGTTTGAACGTCCTGACATGTTCGTCGACCTTGCCCTGAGCTATGCGCTGCTCAACTTCATCGGCACGGTAGTGGTGGGGAAGTATCTGGAGACGCGCCAGCACCAGTTGTGGTCGTTGATCCGGAGCGAGGAGGAGGAAGTATGAGTATCGCAGGCACGGTGCTCATCGCGCTGGGGCTCGCGTTCATGGTCATCACGGCCCTGGGCATGATACGTCTACCGGACTTCTACTCCCGTGTGCACGCCGTCTCCAAGTCCGAGACGCTGGGCATCACGCTGGTGCTCTTTGGCCTCATCCTGCATGAAGGCGCCACGATGGTGAGCCTCAAGATCGGCCTCATACTGGTGTTCGTTGCGGTTGCCAACCCGGTGGGCGCACACCTGCTTACGCGGGCCGCGCTGCGCACCGGTCAGATGCCTTGGCGGCGAGGAGACGGCGGATGATCTGGTGGCTTGAGTTGTCGCTATTCGGCCTGCTCGTGGTGGCTGCGCTGATCGCTCTCTCGGTCCGGGACATGATCGCGGCAGTGGCAACGCTGTCGGTGTACAGCTTCCTGGCCGCCACGCTGCTCGCGCTGATGGGCGCGGTCGACGTTGCGCTCACGGAGGCTGCGTTGGGCGCCGGCGTGACCGGCGTGCTGCTGGTAGGTGCTGTCAGCGTCGTGGACAGGAGAACCCCGGATTGAAACTACTCATGCTGACATTCCTCGCCGGGCTGGTTGCCCTGCTCGTATGGGCGTCGGCTGACCTGCCGGACCGCGCGGACCCCCACGCGCCCGCGAACCGACATCTCTCCCCCGAGTTGACCGAGATGACCGAGTCCGAGGTCGTGATTCCGAACCTCGTCTCCGCCATCCTGGCCGACTTCCGGAGCTACGACACGCTTGGAGAGACGTTCGTCATCTTCACCGCCGGGCTGGCCGTTGTGCTGGTGCTGCAGCGCAGCCGCCGGGTCCCCGAGGAGGATGGGGATGAATGACCGCTACGACAGCGTGATACTCCACTTCGTCGCGCGGGTAGTGATGATTCCGCTCATCGTCGTCTTCGGCATCTATGTGCTGCTGCACGGCGAGCTCAGCCCCGGCGGCGGCTTCCAGGCCGGGGCCATCGTTGCTGCCGCGCTGCTGCTGGTGCGTCTCGCGTTGGGCAACCGGCAGGCGGCCCTGCAGATACCTCAGGGGCTCCTTATCTGGCTGGCGTGCATCGGTCTCGGCATCTACATGTTCGGGGGCATCCTGCCGCTCATCCTCGGCGCGAACTTCCTGGACTACGCTCCCATCCCGGTTGAGTGGTACAACAAGTTCGCGGGCGAGGACCGCACCCCTCGCGCGATGGGCATCCTCATCATCGAGGTCGGTGTATTCCTCGGGGTTGCATCCGTGCTGGTGCTCATCTACGACCTCATCGCGGGCAGCTCGCGCCAATGATCGACGAGGTCGCAGCACGCTTCCCGTATTGGGCGACCGCGGTACTCCTCGTTGTTGGCCTCTATGGCATGATCGGCAAGCGCAGCCTCGTGAAGCAGGTCATCGGCCTGAGCATCTTCCAGTCGGCGATCATCCTCTTCTTCATCAGCGGCTCCCTGCTGGAAGGGGCGACCCTCCCCATCCTCTACGGCGTGCACGGGGGAGAACACGCGGACCCGGACGACTTCGTGAACCCGTTGCCCCACGTGCTCATGCTCACCGCCATCGTCGTTGGGGTGGCGATCACCGGCGTTGCGCTCAGCTTCCTCGTTTCGATCTACCGTGAGTTCGGAACGCTCGACGAGCGCGAGATGCTGGACGAGATGAGGAAGTAGTCGTGGAGCAGCAACTCCCCGCCTTCATCGTCGGAGCGCCACTGCTGTTCTCAGTCATCGTCCCCATCCTGGGGCGGAAGTGGCGCCAGAGCGCGTTCGTCGTCGCGGTGGCGACGGTGGCTGTCTCGACCGTCGCGTCCGCGCTGTCGCTGGTGCGAGTGCTCGACGGAGGGACGTTCCGCTACTACCTCGGCGGATGGGAACCGCCCGTCGGCATCGAGTACGTCATAGACGAGGTATCGGCGGTCGTCAGCCTCGTCGTTACGAGCGTGTCACTGCTCGTCGTGATCTCGACGCGGCGTTGGGCCGAGCGCGAGGCAGGCGACCGTCCCGGCGTCTTCTATGGCCTGGTGCTGCTGCTTCTGGCAGGACTTACCGGCATCGTCCTCACAGGCGACCTCTTCAACCTCTTCGTCTTCCTGGAGATAGCGTCACTCGCCGCCTACGCGCTCGTCTTCATCGGCGGCCGC
The DNA here is from genome assembly GCA_009838965.1 of Chloroflexota bacterium. Taxonomy (GTDB): domain Bacteria; phylum Chloroflexota; class Dehalococcoidia; order Lucifugimonadales; family Australimonadaceae; genus Bin16. The sequence goes on from VXQP01000052.1 coordinate 7,001, forward strand.
AGGGCGATGCTCGCGGGTTTCCGCTATCTCATCATCGGCTCCATCGGCGGTGCCTTCTACCTGCTGGGTGTCGGTTTCATCTACTTCGCGACTGGCACGCTGAACATGATTGAGGCGCGCCAGTTGCTGGAAGAGGCGGAGAGCACGAGGGCAGTGCAGGTGGGCGCGGTGTTCATCTTCACCGGCCTCGGCCTGAAGATGGCGCTCGTGCCGATGCATCTCTGGCTGCCGGACGCCTACGAGCATGCGCCCTCCTCGGTGAACTCGCTCATTGCGCCAGTGATGACCAAGGTTGCGGCCTATGCGATGCTCCGCATGTTCCTGAGCGTCTTCCCGCCCGGGTACCTCTCCGGCGCCGTTCCCATTGCGGACGCGCTGCTCGTACTCGGCCTCATCGGCATTGTCTTCGGCTCCGTCGCTGCTGCAGGGCAGACGGACATCCGCCGGATGCTGGCGTACAGCAGCATCAGCCAGCTTGCATTCATCGCCGTCGGCATCGGGCTGGGCACGCCGCTCGCGCTGGCCGCAGCGCTGCTGCACGTCGTGAACCACGCAGCGATGAAAGCGACGCTGTTCCTGGCGACAGCCTCCGTGCGTTTCCGCGTCGGGTTGCAGCGCACCCATAACCTTGCGGGGCTGGGACCGCGCATGCCGCTGACGATGGGCGCGTTCGCCGTCGGGTCGGTGGCGATGGTCGGCATCCCGCCTACCGCTGGCTTCTTCAGCAAGTGGTACATGGTGCAGGCGGGCGTCGATGAGGGCCAGTGGATAGTGGTCGCGGTCGTGCTGCTCAGCAGCCTGCTCACTGCCGTCTACCTCTTCAAAGTGCTCGAACAGGTCTACCTGCGGCCCGCGAAGCCCGAGCCGTCCGCGCATCACGACGACGAGCACGATTCGCCCGGAGAAAGCGCACCGCACCCCGTTGAGCAGCAGGCGATGCGTCCCGTAGTGGAGCGGGCGCGGGAGGCCCCTCTGGACGTCTGGCTTCCGCTCGTGCTGCTCGGCGCTGCGACCGTCGTACTCGGCGTGTTCAACGTCGTCATCATGGAACACGTCCTGCTGCCGGGGGTGTCGTGAGCGAGACTATCGCATCCGCCCTGCCGCTCGCCGCCGTCCTCGTTCCGGTGGGCGCCGCCTTGCTCGCGTCACTTACTACGGGGCGCTGGCCGAACCTGCGTGATACGTGGGCGACGCTCGCGGGCATCGCCATGGTGGTCATCGCCGTCGTCATGCTCACCGATACGCTGGACGGCCGCATCCACCGGACGGTGCTGTTGGAACTCTCACCCGGCATCGACATCGCGTTACGCGCCGACCCCGCAGGCATGATCTTCGGGCTGCTCGTCTCCGTACTCTGGGTGCTGGCCGGGGTCTATGCGGTTGGCTATATGCGCGGCGAACACGAGCAGAAGCAGACGCGTTTCTTTGCTGCGTTCGCGCTGAGCATCGCTGCCGCTGCTGGTGTGGCGCTTGCGGAGAACCTGCTCACGTTCGTCCTCTTCTACGAACTGCTCTCGCTCTTTACGTACCCGCTGGTGACGCACCGTGAGACTGAGACAGCGCTGGTCGCCGGCCGCAAGTACCTCGCGTACACACTCTCCGGCGGCCTGATGCTCATAGGTGCGACTGCCTGGCTGCACGTGCTGGGCGTTGATGCCACGTTCGAGGCGGGCGGATTCCTGGCGGGGGAGGGGTTGGGAAGCGTGGCGCAGGGGGGGCTGTTCGTGCTGCTCGCCGGAGGCGTCGGCGTGAAAGCTGCGGTGATGC
>VXQP01000030.1 GCA_009838965.1 Chloroflexota bacterium
GGGGGGGGGCCCCCGGGTGGTTCCGCCCTCGTCTCGGGGCCCGCGGGGGGTTCCGGGGGCGGCCCCCACGCCGACCCCAAGGCCGACAGCGACGCCGCGACCCACCCCGACCCCACGGCCAGCGGCGACGGCTACTCCCACGCCAATCCCCACGCCCACGCCCGCGCCGGTGGTGCATCCCGTGGATACGTCCACGCCGACGGCCGTGCAGTCCGACGACGGCGCGGTGACGCTCGACTTTCCGGCCGGCTCGCGCGCCGACTCGTTCGGCGTGAGCGTTTACGCCGAAGGGGACGAGGAGGCGTGCTCCTACGACGGCGCGGCGTCCGGCGTAGACCTTCCGTGCGTAACGGTCGAGCTGTTCGACACGGATGGCAATGCGGAGACGGACGTGCAGCTGGACGCTCCGGTGACGCTGACTCTCCGGCTGACCGCCGAACAGGTAGCGGCGGCGGGCGGCGGACCGCTGCTGACCAGCCTGCACGAGATGGACGGTCTCGTCGTCCTGACGCGCGATAGCCCCGACGAGGAGTGGACAGAGATACCCGCCGCGCTGTCGCTGGACGCGGATGGGGGCGCAACGCTGACGGCGTCGGTGAGCGGGTTCTCAACGTTCACAGTCGCGGTGGTGCAGGAAGTGCTCGAGGCGGTGCAGGAAGCGTCCGCCGCCCCTGCCCCGGCGGCCACACCCACGTCACCGCCTGCGGTTGCCCCCGTGGCCACGCCCACGCCTGCGCCCACGCCGACGTCCACGCCCGAAGCGGCGCCTGCCGGTTCGAGCGGCAGTCCGGTCGCGCTCCTGGGGGCTGCGGGGCTTGTCGTCGTGCTGACGGTGGCTGCCGCCTTCTACGTCATTACGCGCCACCGGAAGGCCCGTGCAACGGAGGATGTGGAGGAGGAAGCCGAGGAGGCTGATGAGACTGAAGAGAGTTCGTCGGAAGACACAGCCGAAGAAATCACTGAGGAGGAGAGTGCGGAGGCTGACGCAGCCGGGGAGGCTGAGGAAAGCACAACGGATAGTGAGGAGGAAGGCGCGAAGGAATAGGCATCGCGAGGTGCGATTCAGCGGAGGCGGACCACGTTGCCGGTGATGAGGCGCGCATCGTCCGAGGCCAGGTAGGCGATGACGTTGGCGACCTCTTCCGGCCCGGCGACGTTGAAGTGGTCCGTGCTCTCTCGCACGAAGCGCCTCACCTCTTCGGTCACCCAGCCGGTATCCGTGACCGGCGGGTGGACCACGTTGGCGGTGATCCCCAGGCGAGCAAGCTCGAACGCCGCCGACATGGTGAAGTTCTCAAGGGCGGCCTTGGCGGCCCCATAGGAGACTTCTCCGGGGAATCCCTCCGGACTGCCCGACGCCAGGCTGATGATCCGGCCCCAGGTGGCACCCCTCTCTGCGTGGCGCCGCGCGAACTCGGCGATCATGGCGGCTCCGCCACGGGCGTCCACGGAGAACTGCCGTTCGAACGTCTCAGCAGAGACCTGCAGCAGAAGGCGGCCGTACCCGTCCCGAGTCCTGGCCGTGAAGGTGTCGGCCAGCCAGCCGGAAGCGTTGTTGACGAGGATGTCCACCGGCCCGAGTTCGGCCTCCGCAACGTCGAACAGGCGTCGCGGGGTGTCCGGGTCGGCCAGGTCAGCCTCCACCGCAGTTGCCAGCCCGCCCCCCGCCCGGATGTGGGCGACGATCTCTTCAGCATCAGAGGAGCGGCCCTGGCTGTATGCCTCGGGCATGCCGGGACCGTCCACGTCATCGAGTCGGAGGTACGTCACGAGGACACGGGCGCCGCACTCCGACAGGACACGCGCGGTCGCAGCGCCGATGCCGTGGTTGGCGCCGGTGACGATGGCGACGTGGTTGGTGAGGTCGAAGAGTGCCATAGGAACGGTTCATGCTAGTCCGGCGTCCGGCGCCGTACAAGGGTTCCTGCGTCGCAGCAACCCTCACCGCGCTGCTAGGATTCAAGGGAGCATGAAGTTCGTCCGGCAGAGCCGAAGATTCGGCGTCATCAGCGAGCCCAACGTCAAGCCACTGGCGACGGCGACGCTGTTCAACGCCGCCGGCAATAACGTCTACGGCGTGGCGCTCGGGTGGCTGGCCTACGAGACCACCGGGTCGCCCCTGGCAGTCGGTGCGGTCCTTGGAATGCGCCCGTTGACGATGCTCTGCGTTGGCCTGATCGCGGGAGCAGTCAACGACCGCTTCCACAGGCCTCTGATCCTCAGGCTCTACGCCCTCTGGTACACGCTCCTGTCGTTCGGATTCACGAGCCTGCTCTATCTCGGGAACGTCGGACTCGGCCATATGCTGGTCTACATGTTCCTCGTGGGCGTCGGGTTCACGTTCGGCCCGACGGCGCGGCGGGCGATCTATGCAGACTCGGTGAGCCGCTCGCGTGTCGTGGACGCCCTCGCCGTCGACAGAACGACGTTCGAGCTTGGCCACCTCATCATGCCCGCGATCGTCGGGGTAATCATCAGCACGTACGGGCCGGAGATCGCGTTCACCGTCCAGTGCGGTCTCTACTCGACGATGACCTTCCTCGTATTCCGCGTATCGACGCCTCGGCGTGCCGTAGACCCCACCTTGAGACCGCCGTTCCTGCGGAGCATCGGCGAGGGTCTGGGCTACGTGCGGGCGCAGCCGGGGATCCTGCGGATGCTCTTCGCAACCTCGACGCTCGCGCTGTTCGGGTTCGCGTATCCCCTCGTCCCGGTCGTCAGCGGCGAACTGCTGAACGCCGGGGCGACCGGGGTTGGCGCGATCCTGGCCGGCGGGGCGGCCGGCGGCCTTATTGGTCCGATCCTGCTCCTTGCCCTGAGAGGACGCGTCAGCTCCTTGACGGCGCTGGTTGCGGGCGGGATGGCGATGGGCGTGGGGATGACGGTCTTTGCCTTCTCGCCATCCCTTGCGGTGGCTGCAGGCGCATTCGCCTTCATGGGCGCGACCGGGCCGGCCAGCAAGGCCGTCAGCGACGGGTACATGCAACTGGCCGTCGACCCTGCATATCGCGGGCGGGTGGGCAGCCTCACGCAGGTGACGCGCGGCCTCGAGGGCCTGTCCGCCTTCCTCGCGGGAGGCATAGCGCAGGTGATCGGGGTACAGGGCGCACTGGTGTTTGCGGCCGTCATCACCGTAGCGATCGCGGTCTGGTTGCTCGTGACCTTCAGGCGGTACGGCGTCGACGGTTGGTGAGCCTCATCCCCCCGCCATGGGGTTGAGGGGCGACTCCTCCAGTGGGACGACGTCCTCACGAGTGGTGGTGCTGCTGTCCCACTCCTCGTAGGGGAGGTCTTCGGCAGCGTCGGCGGCTTCCTTCTCGTTGGAGGCTTCGACGGTCGTCCTGTAGAGGACCTCGTGGCTGACCAGAAATTTCATAAGGGCGCCCGGACAGGTTCGTGGTAGTGAGCTAGAGCGGGATGTTGCCGTGCTTCTTGGGCGGCAGGGTGTCGCGTTTGTTCTGGAGGGCGTCGAGCGCGTGGATGAGGCGGGGGCGGGTCTGCGCCGGGTCGATCACGTCGTCGATGAACCCGCGCTCGGCTGCCTGGTAGGGGTTGGCGAAGCTGTCGCGGTACTCCTCGATGAGCTCGGCGCGGGTCGTCTCGGGGTCCTTGGCGTCGGCGAGCTGGCGGCGGTGGATGATGTTGACGGCCGCGTCCGGCCCCATGACGGCGATCTCGGCGGACGGCCACGCGAGGTTGATGTCCGTGCGCAGGTGCTTGCTGCCCATGACGACGTACGCGCCGCCGTAGGCCTTGCGGGTGACGACGGTGATCTTGGGGACAGTGGCCTCGGCGTAGGCGTAGAGCAGCTTCGCGCCCTGCCGGATGATGCCCCGGTGCTCCTGGTCCTGCCCCGGCATGTAGCCCGGCACGTCCGCGAACGTGATGATGGGGATGTTGAAGGCGTCGCAGAAGCGGACGAAGCGCGCCGCCTTGACAGAAGCGTGGATGTCGATCACCCCCGCGAGGTAGGCGGGCTGCTGCGCCACGATGCCAACGCTGCGACCGTTCAGCCGTCCGAACCCGATAATCATGTTGGGTGCGAACTCGTGCTGGATGTTGAGGAACTCGCCGTGGTCGACGACGCGTCCGATGACCTCCAGCATGTCGTAGGAGCGGGCGGACTCCTGCGGCACGACGTCGCGCAGCTCCTCGTCGGCGCGGTCTGCCGGGTCGTCCATATCGCCCGTGGGCGGGTCGTCCAGGTTGTTGAGGGGGATGAAGCTGAGGAGGAAGCGGATGGTCTCCATGCACTCCTCCTCGGAGTCGAGGGTGAAGTGGGAGACGCCGGAGAGGGTGGCGTGGGTGTCCGCGCCGCCGAGGGCTTCGTGAGTGATCTCTTCGCCGGTGACGGCCTTGATGACGTCCGGTCCGGTGATGAACATCTGGGAGATGCCCCGCACCATGAGGGTGAAGTCGGTGATGGCCGGCGAGTAGACCGCCCCGCCTGCGGAGGGGCCGAGGATGGCGGATATCTGCGGGACGACGCCGGAGGCGAGGGTGTTGCGCATGAAGATCTCGCCGTAGCCCGCGAGGCTGACGACGCCTTCCTGGATGCGCGCGCCGCCTGAGTCCGATATGCCGATGATGGGCGCGCCGTTCCGCATGGCGAGGTCCATCACCTTGCATATCTTCTCGGCGGCGACCTCCGAGAGCGAGCCTCCGAAGACGGTGAAGTCCTGGGAGTAGATGTACGCGGTGCGGCCGGTAATCCTGCCGTAGCCGGTGATGACGGAGTCGCCGGGGAACTTCTTGTCCGCCGCGCCGAACTCGCTGGAGCGATGGGTGACGAACGAGCCCAACTCCTCGAACGAGCCGGGGTCCACGAGAAGCTCGATGCGCTCACGGGCGGTCAGTTTGCCGCGTGCGTGTTGCTGCTCCGCGCGCGCTTCCCCTTCCGACGAACTGATCTTGTCTTTGCGGCGGCGGAGCTCTTCCAGCGCCTTGTTTGTGGTCTTCTCAGCGGTCATCACATCCCTGCAGCACGGCCTGCGCCGCACTTGAGGAATCCTACCATCGCCTGCACATGCGGGCAAAACCGCGTATCTCCGTGAAGGATGGGAGCGCTCCGCCACTGTAAGGTTGTCGATTCGTGCAGGCGTCGGCGGGAGTCCGAGGATTGCCTGATAAGGTATGATGTAAGGCGGACTCTGCGCACAGAGACAGGAACCGCATGAGCACAGGCCACTACTACCAGTCCGACGAGGAGATCATCAGGCGCCTCCAGGTGATCCTTCACGAGCAGGGAGACGGACCCCAGGACCGTATACGCCGTGAGAGCGGGATACGGGAGGTGCGGAACCTCACGGCCGAACTCGCTGAGCGCATCTACCGCGAACCCGACGTCTGGGGCATCGATGAGATCCCTGTCGAGTACCGCACGGACGCTGCGGCGGACGCACTGCTGCAGATGCTCTCCCGGGTGTCCACGATGGGCAGCCCCCGGAACATCCGGGAATGGTATGTGAATGCGGTGGAGGTCCGCTTCAAGGAGCTCTGGAGCGCTGCGGACAAGGAAGCCAAGGCACGGGAGAGCGAGGAGGCAACCGCGCGTTCCAGGCAGGAGGCGGCGGAGAGCGGAGAAGGCGCGTCGTCGGTGTTCGAGGAGAACGTGGAGCTATGGCAGCGCTTCGAGGGAGAATTCCCACGGGATGCTTTCGCCCTGCGCCTGCGCTATCAGTTGAACCGGACGCCCGATGAGATGGCGGTGATGCTGGATGCGCCAAGCGACCGAGCGATCACGATACGCCTGAACCGCGCCAAGGAGCGGTTCCGCATGTACTGCGAACAGGCCGGATTGAGCCAGCGGGAGACGGCCGGGATACTGGCGCAGTTCGCCGAGGAGCGGTCTTCGTGACACAACGTCCTACCACTACCTTCCGCTCAGGGAAGGGGCCCTGGGTGCGTTTCGCCATGGGAGCAGGCGAGCGCTGGCTCACCCTCTCGGGGCGGATAACGACCGAGATGCGGCAGTTCGGTTCGTATCTCCGGCTGATGCGCTATCGCCAGGGTTACAGCATCCGTGAACTTTCCGACGAGCTGGACCTCCCCTACGAAGACATCCTCATGTTGGAGGTGGGCCTCCTCAAGCCGTCGGAGGTGCCCTCACCCATGTGGGTGCGCCTGATGCGTCTCCTGGAAGGTCGCGAAGTGCTCGTCCGGCGCGCATATTCGGATGAAGCCGAGGCGGAGTTGGACCCGGACGAGCTGTGGGCCGAGGCAGACGATGACCCGTCCGGCAAGATAGCGCTGGGCCTCGGCCAGACGCTCGGCGTGGCGAGCATCAAGGTGGTCGGCGTGGGCGGCGGCGGCTCCAACGCGGTGCGGCGGATGTACCAGCAGCGCGTTCCGGGCGTCGAATACATCGCAGTCAACACGGACGCTCAGCACCTGATCCGGCTGGACGTTCCGAGGAAGGTGCGCATCGGCGACCGGCTCACCCGGGGACTCGGCGTGGGCGGCAACCCCGAGCTGGGGCGCGAAGCGGCAGAGGAGTCCCGCGAGGACCTGTACGACCTGCTCAGCGGCACCGACCTCGTGTTCGTGGCCGCGGGCATGGGCGGCGGCACGGGGACCGGCGCCGCGCCGGTGATCGCGGAGATCGCCAAGGAGGTCGGCGCGCTTACCATAGCCGTCGTCACCAAGCCGTTCGGTTTCGAGGGGCAGCAGCGCTCCATGCAGGCGGACGAAGGCATCGCACGACTGCGCGAGCACGTCGACACGTTGATCCTGATCCCGAACGACCGGCTGTATGCCGTGTCCGACGAGCGCATGACCGCCGAGAACGCCTTCCGTATCGCCGACGATGTCCTCCGGCAGGGCGTGCAGTCCATCTCAGAGCTTGTGATGGTGGCGGGCGACATCAACCTGGACTTCGCCGACATCCGTGCGGTGATGGCCGGCGCCGGCTCCGCCTGGATGGCGATAGGCCACGGACGAGGCCGGGACAGGGCGTACGAGGCCGCTCGCGCGGCGATGGCGAGCCCGCTGCTCCACGTTCCAGTGGAAGGCGCGACCCGGGTGCTGCTGAACATCACCTACGGCCCTGACGTGACGCTGCAAGAGGTGTACGAGGCGTCCGATATCATCAAGGGCCTCGTGGACCCGCACGCGAACATCATCTTCGGCATGATTACGGACCAGAACATGGAGGACGAGGTACGCGTCACGGTGGTGGCGACGGGCCTCACCGGCGGCGAGAGCGTCGTATCCCAATCGCTCGACCAGATCCTCCAGGGGGCATTGGACTCCAGCGAGTCCAACAGTTCGATGCCGGGGTTCCTGCAGCGTATCGCGCGCTTCTTCAGCAACCTGTTCGGCGGCGGCAGAAACTAGCTCCTCAGCCCTCGCCGTAGACCGTCGTGTGCGGTTTGAAGGCTGCCCAGGCGAACCAGAGGTGGTCCTGGGCGTTAAGGCGTTCGAGTTGCCGCCCCGCGAGCGGGCCGCTCACCGCCCTGCCCAGCACGTTCCACCTGGTGCCGGTGCCTTCGTCCGTTATCCCGTCGCCATCGAAAGCAAACGTCAACCGGTCGCCGTCCAACACAGGGCGGAAGACGCCCGTCGCTCCCACGTCGTCGGCGCCCGCGATGGTCCCGCTGCCCAGTGCGGTGCCAGTGCCGAACTCGAAGAAGACGACGAGATCCTCGCCTCCCACCTCGGAATGGACCACACGCTTCATGGCGAGTACGGAGTACGGGAAGGCGGCAGCGTCGCCGTTGATCTCGACTGCAGCGACGCGCTCCTTGGGCGGGAGACGCGGGTCGGCGTCGCCGTAGAAGAGGAACGGGTACGAGTCCAGGTTGTCGTAGTAGGGGTAGGGGTTGCGCCCGTAGGAGCGGCTGAACCCCGGCCGGTCGAGCACCTGCCCGTCCGCGTATCCGTCGCGGAATGCGGCCCACGAGACGATCTGAGCGGGCAGGAATCGGAGCTGCGCTCCCGCGAGTTCGCCGACGATGCCCTCGCCGGTAAGTTGCTGCCACCAGCTCTGCGTCTGCCGGTCCCACATGACGAGGTCGCTGTTGCGCAGGTTGCCGGAGACGCCGAAGTCGTAGACCGTGCCGTCGAGCGTGCGATCGAACACGACGGCGGAGTTACAGAGCGGGCAGTAGGTTACGGTTACCGGAAGGCCCACGAGTTCGTCGTTGACGATCTCGTGCCAGAGGAGGACCTGCAGGGGGTACGCTTTCGCCTCGCCGTGCAGTTCCAGTGCGATGACGGGCTCCGCGTCCGAGAGCCATTCTCCGGCGTCGGCCGGCGAGACGAAAGTAGGGTCGTCGATGGGCGGGATGCCGTCGCGTCCCACGCCGCCGGAGACGATCTCGCGGTACGGGACGGTGTGGAAGCGGAAGTCAGTCTCCCAGATGCGCGTGTAGATGCCGGTGATCCCGTCCTCATAGTCCGGGTCGGCCTCGACACCGTACGCGTTGCGGACGACGTTGGGGTCGAGTGTGGGCGTAGGGGTTGCCGGTGCAACGAGCGTCGACACGGCTGCGGTCGGCGTGGGCGATGCCGACGGGACGAGGGCCGACACGGCGGCAGTGGGCGTGGGTGATGCCGATGGGACGAGGGCCGACACTGCAGCCGTGGGAGTTGCGGTCGCTCCGGGGGTGGGGACGCGCGCTTCGGCCGGTGTGGGGG
>VXQP01000079.1:0-1752 GCA_009838965.1 Chloroflexota bacterium
AAGCCCCTCATCCGGTGCTTGACGTAGTCGGCCAGGGGGTAGCGGCGGGGGCCGGCGTTGTCTGCCTGCCAGAGCGGGGAGCCGCAGACGTCGCAGACACGCCGCTTCCGGGAGAGGTCTCCCAGGGTGAGTGGGACGCCCTCCCTGTCGAGCGCCTGCGCCGCGCAGACCGGGCAGGACGGGAAGCGGATGGGGGCGCCCGTGTCATCGTCACGCACTAGCCTGCCGTCCGCCACGGCCAGCCGCTCGACGACGGCGGGCTCCCACCGGTAGGAGAGCTTCGCCCGCTCGCGGGACATGACCGCGAACAGCGGGGCCGAGCGCGGGAGGAGGCGGAGGCGCTCGAGGTCGGTGATGGAGGTGACGATCGCTGCCCGTGCGCCGGGCACCGTCTCCTCCACCTCTCGCTTCCACTTCCGCACGAGGTGCGGCGGGCAGAGCACCAGGACTCTCCTGAAGCCGGCGGCATGCGCGGCGCTCGCCGCGATAAAGGTTTTCCCTGTGCCCATCTCGCCGACGACGGTCGTGCCTTGGTTGGCCCGCAGCGAGAGGGCCGCGCCGCGTATGGCGTCCGCCTGTGCGCCGAGCGGTCTGCGCAGGAGATGGGGGAGGTGGACGGCGTGCTCGGACGGCCGGTAGAGGGGCGGGTACGACTCGACCACCCGCTGGGCGATGGAGTCCTTGAACGTGTCGATGAATCCTGCCAGGTCCATGGGGTCTCTCCTTCCGGAGAGAGGCGTCCCCACGGACCTCAGGAGCCGCCGCTTGCGCCGGCACCCGGTGGGGAGATGGCGCACGGGCACACTACCCCCCTCGAAGCGATGAAGTGTCGCGTTGAAGAGGGTGCGCCCTAAGGGGCTCCTGCGGATGCCCGTGGGGCACCCTCTCGTCGTGTGGTCTGCTGTGTGCGGCAACGAGGGCCAAGTGAGCCTCCGTAGTCCGTTGCTCCTATCCGTTCAGCTCGCGCCGGGCTTCCTCCAGGTTTCTCCTCGCCTGGCCGATGAGGTTGCGGGCGTGGGAGAGCCGGTCGATGTAGCGGTTCAGCCGGCGGTTGCGCACCCCCGATTGCACCGCGTTCAGCGGCACCGGTGTCGCGAGTGCTTCCTTCGCCTCCTTGATCAGCGTCTCGATGTAGCTCTCCGCGGGCAGTTCGGGCGTACGGTGCAGTTCGACGCCCATTGGCTCCGTGTCGTCGCAGTTCGGGCAGAACCCCGAGCTGACCGCGATGGTGCCGTACTCGTTCACATGGGCGGTCGCGGGCTTCCGGTACTCGCACAGAGCGCAGACGAGGTCTGCGTCGATGCTCTCCTCAGGTCGGAATATCATGGGTCTGTTCTCCTTCCGTTGTGGTTCGTGCTCACCCGTTCAGGACGTCTCCGGTTCCGGTGGGACCGCCTTCTCCAGGTCGTCCATCCGCTGCAGGGCCATCACGACCTCGTCCAGCCTGCCGCGCAGGCGCATGAGCTTTGCGGGGTCAGGTGCCATCCGCTTCATCTCGCCCTCCAAAGCGAAGCGCTCGCCCGTCAGCCACGCGCAGAGGCCGCTCCACCGGGCCGCGCCGGGCAGGACGAATCTCATGTCCATCGCCACGGCCTCATCGCACTCCGGGCAGTGCTTCCCGAAGACGTATGCGCCGCTGCCGTCCTGGTAGACGTACAGCGTCGTCTCGACCTCGTGCCCGCACTACGGGGGCAAGAAGGGGGCGGGGGGTTTTGTTGGGGGTTTGGAAACGAGTACCCACCACGGACCTGA
>VXQP01000079.1:1762-8012 GCA_009838965.1 Chloroflexota bacterium
TTGCCTCCCCTATCTCGTTCGCCCCTCGGCGGTCTGTGTCTTCTCACCGCGTGTCACCCCCCGCGCCCCCCCCGGGCGCCCCCTCGACGGTCGCGGGGTATTCGTTGGGTGTCGGCATCACGATGCCCTCCTCTCTCCTTCCGGCTCGCCGCACCGGACGCACTGGCGTACGTACACTCCGGCGACGTGGTGGACGTGGCCGTCCCTGCAGGCCAGCAACTGCACCGCCGCCACCTTCCCGTCTATGCCGCACCATTCGGAGCGGTCGCCCGCCTCGTAGGTGTAGAAGCCGCAGCCCCGCGCGCAGCGCAGGTCGACGCCGTTCAGTTCGCCGTCGTCGACGACCTCCTCCACCGTGAAGTTCCTCCCGCCGCAGGCGGGACAGGTGATGGTTCTCAGTTCCATCGGCTCATCTCCTTCTCGAAGTGCTGCGGAGGACCCGCGGGAGACCTCCGTCGGGGTGGCGCACCGGCCACCGCTGCGCCGCAACCTGCTAGGCGGCAATGGGAGCGCGGGCGGATTCGGCCGCCCACTGCTCAAGCTTTGCGGCCCGGTAGCAGCCCTTCTCCGTGTGGTACGAGCGCACCGGCGAGGCGGCGATCCACCCGTCGACGACGTCGACCGAGGACGTCTGCGCGTACGGTTGGCCGGGGAGGATCGGCTCCTCGCACCGGGCGCAGGTCAGGGGAAACAGCGTCAGTTGCAGTCTGGCTTGCATGGTTCCTTCTCCTCTCCTGTATGGGGTGATGAGACTTCCCGGCAGCAGGCAGGACCCCCTCCGGTGGGAGGACAGGCCCCGTGAGTTCGGCTGGGATGGGGAAGCGGCTAGGCAGCGATGTCGGTGATCTCGCCGTCGTCGAGGCCGAGGGCGACCACGGTTGTCCGCAGGCGCTCCCGCCACGTCTCTGTCTCCGGCGTCTCCTCGACCAGCACCATCTCCTTGCCGGTGCGGCCCTTGACGAGGATGCGGCGCCCCTCGGCCTCCAGGCAGAGGTTGTCGAGGAAGCCCGCCGTCACCAGCATCGCCATGTGCCCGCGGCGGAGCGGCATCAGCGGGCGGGTCCGCGTGTCGCCCCTCGGCCACAGCGCGTCGTTGATCGCGGCGCTCGCCCACAGGCCGGTGCGCTGCGCTTCCACCGCTGCCGCGATGGGGTCGACCGTGCGGGTGGTGAAGAGCACGTCACCGTCCGGCAGCGGCGGAATGGTGAATTCCGTGTAGGCGCCGGAGGGCATCTCCCCCAGCGCCCCCGCAGCCCACTCGCGCACCCGCATCTCGGCGTGCACGTCGGTGTGCGGCTCCGTCCGGTGGTAGCCCATCAGCACCACCTGGTCGAAGTCCTCGCGCTCCGGCTCCGGGAACGCCCAGCACCGGAGGTTCCGGTAGTGGGACGAGAGGTAGCGGGCGGAGACGTCCAGCCGCTGGCGGGGCACGATGAAGACGAGCACGCCGCCGTCGACGAGGTAGCGCGACGTCTGCATCAGGAAGGCGTGCTCCGAGCGCTTCTCCTCGTTGTCGTAGTCATACGGCGGGTTGAGGTAGAGCAGGCCGAACGCCCGGTTGGCGATGGAGGTCTGGAAGAGGTCGGCGGCCAGCGCCCGGTGCAGGCGCTCCCCGGCCTCGGCGGCGCGGTCGCGGTGCAACTCCACGCCGTACGTCTCGATGGGCATCGTGTACGGCTGCGTCAGCCGCTCGGCGAGCTGCGCAACCGCTTCGCCCGCGCCGCAGCACGGGTCGAGGATGCGGAGCGTCTCCCCGCCGCCCCGGCGGCGGGAGCCGTAGGTCACGGGAGCGTGGATCAGCCCCGCGATCAGGTCGACGACGCGGGGCGGTGTCGGGTAGAACCCGCCCTTCGCCTGTCCTGCAAGTCTCATGGCGTTCCCCCTGTGGTCTGTGTCGATGGTTCCGGCGCAGGGCGGGTGCGCACCCAGACGGACTGCGCCTTCCGCTCGCGCGTCTCGGTGCCCGTGTCCGGCTCCATCCATGCGTAGGTGCGGCCGTCCCAGATGTCGCGGAGTGCGCCCGCGACGATGGCCGCCATGTGCTTCGTCGTTCCGACGATGCAGTCCCCGTAGCGTTCATGCGCTTCGGTGAACGTCGGGCGCGCCCCCGACGGGAGGCGCACCTTCCTGAAACCGTGGACTTCTAGCACGAGGTCCTGAACGTCCTTCGCCCTGAGCTGTCCGCGTCGGCGCGGCGCCTTGCGCCTGCGCTCACTCGTCGCGTAGGCGTTGCCGCTCGCGGCGTAGCCGTTGCGCCGCATGTGCTCGGCCATCGTCAGATAGACGGCCCTGTAATCCTTTCCGGAGCAGATGGCGATGGCGCGGACGACGCAGTCGCCCGTCTCGCCGCGGTAGCCCCCGGCTTGTCTGCCGCCGTCGTCGTAGCGGTATCCGATCATGGCGTGGCAACTCCTGATCGTGGTTGGATGTCCGGTTCCTGTTCGTCCGGTAGGGAGAGCAGGCCGATCGCGACGGCGCGGGAGAGGTCCTCCCGCAGCGATTCGGCCTCGGGGTTGCAGACGTAGGCTGTGATGCCGGACGACTGGAGCGGGTTGATCTCCCCCGACTTCAGCCCCCGCCGCCAGAGCCATTCGGCCCAGGTGTGGTGCAGCGGCAGCGGGCTGCGGCGGTCGAGGAAGCGGTGGTGGAGCCCCGGCAGGTCGTCGCCCTCGTGCGCGAGCATGAGGAAGCCGTCGTGCTCCGCCGCAAACTCGGCCATCTTCGTGTAGACGAGGGCGTGCCAGCCGCCGCTGGCCGGCAGCCGGGCGATCTTGGTCGTCCAGGTGCCGATGGTCTGCTGGGGGATGACGCAGCGCTGGTAGCCGCCGGAGAGTGCCATCCCGTCAGCGCCCTTGATGATGTGCGCGGGGTCGGGCGGCTGCTTCAGCAGCGACGCCCAGATGGCCTTGAGCGCCGTCTGCGCGCCGACCATCGAGAGGAACCAGAGGCCGTCGGTCTCCGGGTCCCTGGCGAACGCGTCGGCGGTGGCCGAGAAGCCGCCCGCCGTGATCGTGAACAGCTCAGGCTCCGGAGTCTCATGAGTGTTCTGCATGGCGAATGTCCTTTCCGCGTGGGTGTCCGTTCCCGTAGAAGGTCAGGTCTGGCAGGGGATGATGCCCCGGTCCTTGAAGCTCACGAAGCCCTCCCTGCCTACGACGACGTGTTCGACGAGGTCGAGCTCGAGCAGCCGAGCCACCCGGTAGATCTCCTTCGTCAGGGCGACGTCCGCCGCGCTGGGCTCGGGGTCTCCGGACGGGTGGTTATGCACCATGATGAAGCTGGGGACGGCCTCGACGATGGCGGGACGCAGCACCTCGGCGATCCGCACCATCACCTGGCTTATGTTTCCCTGGTAGACGACGCGCTGGCCGACGAGGCGGTTCTTGGCGTCGAGCAGGAGCACCCTCAGCTGCTCCTGTGCGAGCACGGCCATCTCCCGCCCCAGCAGCCTCTGCACGTCGTAGGACGTGGAGAGGACGGGCGGAGCTTCGGGTCGTGCGGGATGGGTCTCGATGCCGTAGCGCATGGCGATCTCGCTGAGCACGAGTGTGTTGGATCGCAGCGCGTCCAGCAGCGCCTGCGCCGTCATGCCGGTGGGCACGGCGGTGGGGGTGGCGGTGGTCATGGGGGCACTCCTTCGGAATGGGGATGGATGAGATGAAGCGGGGCCGCCCCCCTGGATGGGAGCGGCCCCGTGGTGCGTCCGTGTCCGGCGGTGGGCTAGAAGGGGTCGACGCCCGTGGCGACAGCGTGCTGCGCCGCGGCGTCCTCCGTCACGGCGTGGCCGTTCTCGCCCGCCTGCCGCTCCCCGTTGCGGGAGTCGAGGAAGACGATCTCCTGGGCATGCACCTCGGTGCGGTGGCGGCGCTGGCCGTCCTGGCCGTCGTAGCTGCTCTGGGCCAGCGAGCCGCTCACGTAGATGCGGTCGCCCTTGCCGACATACGTGTTGACCGCCTCCGCCTGCTTGCCCCAGCAGACGACGTTGTGCCAGTCGGTCTCCGTGTCAGCGTTCTGCCGGCGGCGGTCCGTCGCCACGCGGAAGGTGGTGACGGCGTTGCCGCTGTCGGCGTAGTGCATCTCCGGGTCCGTCCCGACGCGTCCGAGCAGTTCGATCCTGTTGATGGTCCTTGCCATGGTGTGCCTCCTTGCACTTCAAAGCGTGGCGCGGCCCAGCCGCGCCCGGTGTGATGGGTCGCGCGCCGCCCCCAAGCCGGGACGCGGCAGTCGTTCGCGCTCCCGTGGGAGCGACGGGTCGTGCGGAGCAGGGCTCCGTCAGGCCGCGCACCTGCAGTGTGGGCAGGCGGCGTGCGCGCGCTGGAAGAGGCCGTGCGCCCGCCTGACGGCCTGGCGTGCGTCCGCGCTCTCCTCCGGCGCGGGGAAGAGGCGCGCGACCTCCTCGATCTCCTCCTGGACGTCGGGCTTCCCCCGCTCCTCCATGAGGAACCAGAGGTCGGCGAGTCCCTCTTCCACGCGGTCCATGAGCACCTGGCTCGTTGTAGTCGTCATCGGACGTCTCCTTTCAGGGGTTGATGACACGCAGCGGGGCCGCCTCCCACGAGGCGACCCCGCTGCCGTTCGGTCCGTCTCTCGGTCGCCGCTCAGGCGGCGGCCGGCATGTCGGTCTGGTCGGCGGGGTGGGGTTCGGGCTGAGCCTCCCCGGCCTGCTGGATCTTCCGCGCCGCCCCCTCCACGAGCCGGACCAGCTCGGAGGCGGGCAGTTCGTCGAGGCCCTTGCCCGTCCTGGCATGCACGGCGGCGCGCATCTGCGCCTGGTCGTAGCCCTGCACCACGCCGAGGTCGAGCAGCACCCGGCGCAGGGACGGCGCAAGCTCCTCCGCCACGCCGTCACCGTACAGGGCGTTCCCGAACCGACCGCCGAAGCTCCGCAGGGCGCGCTTCAGCGCGTCCGTGACCGCGCCCTTGTACGCGGTCTCGTGCCCCTCGGGGCTCTCATCCGCCACGGTGTGGAAGCCGACGTCGGTGCGCGGCTGCGCGCCCGGCACAGTCACGCGCACCGCCGCCGCGTACGAGCAGTAGCGGTGTACCTGCCCGGTCTCGGAGTCCACGCGCTCGGTTGCCCACTGCGTGACCTCGCCGACCATCTCGTAGCCCCAGCCGCCGTAGCCGAAGATGGCGTTGGCCTCATCGATCGCCGTGTGGCCCGCGATGTAGGGGTACGTGCCGCCCCTCCGCCCCTTGCGGAAGGAGACCAGCCCCGGGTCCAGGGGTTTGTCCAGCTCCTGCACGACCTTCGGCGGGAGGCTCTCCCACAGCAGGTCGTGCGGGCTGTCGGGAACGACGTCCCGGTGGACGCCGTTGTTCGTTCCGTCGTGTACCGTTCCGTTCTGTGTCATCGCTGTCTCCTTGGTTGACTTGGTATGTCCTTGCGATGGGCGCGGGCTACCGTGAGGAAGACCCGTGTGCGGGCAAGCCGACATGCCTCGGGCATACGGCCTCCTTCGGTGGTGAGTGGGGAACGATGGGCTGGGTGGCGGACGGCTACGCGGCCGCCCGTGCGGCCTGCGTCAGCAGGCGCCGGAACGTTGCGTAGCCGTGGGGGCGCGTCGCCAGATCCGCCACGTCGGCGGCCTCGTTGGGGAGGTTGACGACGGCAGCCTTGCACCCCAGCAGCTGGGTGAAACGCTCAGCCGCCGACCGACCCGCATCGTCCACATCGAACGCGAGGAAGATGCGGGAGCAACCCGCCAGGGTTGCCGCGATGCGCTCGGCGCCCTGCGTTCCGAGCGCGGCGCAGGCGGGCACGCCCCACTGGGCGAGCGCCAGCCAGTCGAACAGACCCTCGGTCAGCACCACCCACGGTGGGGCCGGACCGAGCCGCCCGGTCCCGAGCACCGGCTTGGGGCCGGGCATCGCCTGGAACCGGGGCGAACGCTCCGGGTCGACGGCGCGTCCAGCGAGCCACCGGACGCGCTCACCCGCTGCCAGGTCGGGGACGACGACCATCCCCGCGAACCGTTCACCCGCATCGGTGAACAGCCCTGAGCGCCTGACGCGCTCGGGTGCGTACCCAGCCTCAGCGAGGTGAGCGCGCAGCCCGCTCCCCGGAGCGTAGCCGAGGCCAAGGCGCCGCGCGGTCTCAGGCCGGATGCCCCGCGAGCGCAGGTACGCCTGCGCCTCGGGGCTGCGCCGCAGCCGGCCGGCGTAGAACCGGGCGGCGGCGGTCACCAGGACGGGACCGCGCGGTGGGGCAGCCGTGCCCCGAGGCGGGTTTACCGGCCCCGGACGCACG
>VXQP01000007.1 GCA_009838965.1 Chloroflexota bacterium
ACAACCGCTAGCGTCGGCAATCGCAACCGGTACAAGCTAGGGGCGGCTCTTGGAGCCGCCCCTTTCATACTCCCTGTTCCAGGAGGCGTGCCGATGCGTGTCCGCGAGGTTTACACCAGCACCATCGACCGCACCGTGGGCACCCCGGACTTCGCGAGGCTCCAGTTTTCCCCGTGGTCCTCGCTCACGTAGAGGTCGTTGGCCGCAGCCGCCACGAGCGAGCCGCCGGGGCCCGCAACCATAGTCCTGACCATCGCCTCGAAGGGATCGGGCAGGCCGTTCGCGAGCCGGAGCCAGTGGATCCCGCCGTCCTCGCTGCGATAGAGCGCGGCGTTTGCCGTGCCGTTCGCGCGCCAGCCCGGCGGAGGTGTTGCGGCGGCGGCCGTGTACAGCAGCCTTGGGTCTTCCGGTGCTGCAACCAGGGGCATCGTGTACGGTCGCTCCAGGCCCTCCTGCACAAGGGTCCAACTCTGCCCGCCGTCCTCGCTGCGATGGAACCCGCACCCCGTGGTCGCGTACATGTGCTGCGCGTCGGGGTCTGCCATCACCTCGTGGACGTCGAAGAACAACCCCTCGTTCAGGCTCTCCCATGTCACGCCGTCGTCGACGCTGCGGAACACGCCGCCCTCCTCGACGCCGACGTAGACGCCGCCCGCCTGCGCGGGGTCGGGGAAGATCGAGCGCACGTGCGGGATGTGGGGAGGCGGGGGGAACGTCCACGTCTCGCGGCCGGGGATGTCGTTGAACGTATCGCAGCCGACCCACGTCGCTCCGCCGTCGCCGCTCCGGTACACCATCGCGGGCGACACGCCCAGCCATACGAGCCCCGGCACTCGTGCGTCGGCCCCCAGCGTCCACGGCAGGTCCTCTACCGCGCGGGGGTTCATCAGCTCCCAGTGGTTATGCCCGCTTCGGCGCCAGGCCGCTGCATCGTCCGTGACGGCATACACCGTGTCGCCGGCGCCCGCGAGCAGCGGTCGTGCTCCCGGACCTTCCTCCGCGTGGAACTTGCCGCTGTCCAGGTGGAACGCGAACACACCTTCGTCTGTTCCCAGCACCAACTCACTCATGACAGCCTCCTCACGCATGGGCCTGTTGCTCTGCGGGTAAGTGTACTCGTCTGCCACGGACGCCTCTACTCCGGGCGCTTGCCGATGCGCAGGCGGACGACGCCGCAGTCGCACAGATAGTCCGTCCATGCCAGTTCGTCGAGCTCGTTCGGCAACAACGGCTGTCCGCGCTCCGAGTACGGCACCTCCCGGACGCGCGATGCCCCGCAGTGCTCGCACGGCGGCTCCATCTGCAGCCCGCCCTCGTCGCGTATCGTTACTCCGGCCATGCTTACGCGCTCCGCCACACACGGTACAGCGACGCCCACTCTGCCATCGAGAGCGTCTGCGCCCGGCGCGACGCCTCGATCCCCGCAGCCGCAAGCAGTTGCTCCGCCTCATCCGGCGCAACCTTCAGCCCGCTGGCGAGCGCGTTCCGCAACTGCTTCCGCGGCGCGCTGAACCCCGCACGCGCCAGCACGAAGAACCGCTCCGCGTCGTCCACCCCCTCCGCCAGCCCATCATGCAGCGTTGTCGCCACCACAGCCGACGTCACCTTCGGCGGCGGTGTGAACGACCCCGGACGTACGATGCGCGCGACGCGCGCGCTCCCATACAGCTGCACCGCCAGCGACACCAGCGACATCGCGCCCGGCTTGGCGCACATCTGCTCCGCAACCTCGCGCTGCACCAGCACCGCCGCACACTCCGGGCGACACTCCGCTTCCAGGAATCGTCGGAGGATGGGCATCGCGGCGTAGTACGGCAGGTTGCCGAGCATCTTGTACGGCGCGCAGCCGCCGAGCAACGCGGCGGGGTCGACGGCGCGGGCGTCCGCCTCCATCACCTCGACGTTCGACGGCGCAGCAACTGCGAGCGAACGCGCCAGCGCGCCGTCCAGCTCCACCGCGATGACGCGCTGTGCACGCTCCGCCAGCACCGCCGTGAGCGCGCCGCGTCCCGGCCCGACTTCGATGACCGTATCGCCGGGGCCGACCTCCGCCGCGTCGGCGATGGAGCCGAGGATGTTGCGGTCGGTCAGGAAATGCTGCCCCAGGCTCTTTCTGGGAGCGCCGTACGCCATGGCTGGCCTCGGAAACGCATGCGCCGGAGGACGGTTCGGTGCCTCCGGCGCGCGGACTTGCAGAAGAGGCCGTGCACCTCTCGTCGAACCGGGAGCCCGCGCGCTTAGCCATGGACCCGGACTCGAACCAGACTGGTCTGCGGCACTCGGAGCACTCCGCTTAGCGCTGCTTCCTTCCGGACCTGACGCGGTTCACAGGGCTCCGTCGCGCAGGGTCTGGCTCTCAACGTCCGTTTCCGGGCCAGAGACGGCGAGACCGGCCCTCTAGAGAGGAGTTCAACCCCGCTGAAGCGGATTTCGGGTGCAGGGCACCGCTAGCTCCCCGTCTAGCACGGCCACAGCCATGCTATGCGCGCAGGCGCGGCAGGTCAACGCGGCGCCTCCCCCAACTCCCCGGCTGCCTGTTATCCTTTTCCCGTCATGCCAGTCCGCACCGCCATCATCACCGCAGCCGGAGTCGGCACCCGCTTCCTCCCCATCTCCAAGTCCGTCCCCAAGGAGATGCTGCCCCTCGTCGACCGCCCCGTCCTCCAGTACGCCGTCGAGCAGGCCGCCGAGGCAGGCGTCGAGCGCGTCGTCCTCGTCACATCGCGTGGCAAGACCGCGATGGAGGACTACTTCGACGTCGCTCCCGAGCTCGAACGCACCCTCCGCGAGCGCGGCAACGCGAAGCTCGAACCGGTCGAGCGCGTCGGGCGCATGACGCGCATCATCGCGGTGCGCCAGCCGGAACCGCTCGGTCTCGGCCACGCCGTGCTCATGGCGAAGGAGGCCGTCGGCAACGAGCCGTTCATCGTCTATCTGCCCGACGAGATACTCCTCGGCGAGCCCTCCGTCACCCGCCAGATGCTCGACGCCTACGAGCGGCGCGGCAACGCCATCGGCGTCGTCGAGGTGCCGTGGGACGACGTCTCACGCTACGGCGTCGTGGAGGGCGAGCCGCTCTCAGACCGCGAGACCCGGCTCACGCGCAGCGTCGAGAAGCCCCCGCGCGACGAGGCCCCCTCGAACCTCGCCATCGTCGGACCCTACGTCTTCTCGCCCGCCATCTTCGACTGCCTCGAAGAGATAACCGCCGGCGCGATAGGGGAACTCCAACTCACCGACGCCATCGCCCTCCTCGCGCAGCGCGAGGACGTGCACGCCTACCGCTTCGAGGGTGAACGCTTCGACGCCGGCACGCCGCTCGGCCTGATGCAGACCGCCGTGGAGATCGCCCTCCGCCGCCCGGACTACGCCGACGCGATGCGTGCATGGGTCAGGGAACTGGCAGCGCGACTGTAGCGAGGCCCGGCTAGCGGTCCATCTTGATGACCGCGAGGAACGCCTCCTGAGGCACCTCGACCCGCCCGATGCGCTTCATGCGCTTCTTGCCCTCGGCCTGCTTCTCCAGCAGTTTCCGCTTGCGCGTCACGTCGCCGCCGTAGCATTTCGCCAGCACGTTCTTCCGCATCGCGGTCACCGTCTCGCGGGCGATGACCTTGCTCCCGATGGCCGCCTGGATCGGCACGTCGAACAGTTGGCGCGGGATGAGCTTCCGCAGACGCTCGACCAGCATCCGCCCCTGGTGGTAGGCACGGTCGCGGTGCGTGATGAGCGACAACGCGTCGACCGGCGACTGGTTCACGAGGATGTCCAGCCGCACGAGTGGCGCGGCCCGGTAGCCGTTGAACGAGTAGTCCAGCGACGCATACCCCCGGCTGCGCGTCTTCACCTGGTCGTAGAAGTCCACCAGCACCTCGGCCATCGGCGCCGACGCTTCGAGCAGTACGCGCGGATCGGACGACGGCGAGGCGTCCGCACCTCCTGCGCCGCCGGTGGCGGAGTCCAAGTACTCCGTGCGCTTGAACTCGCCCCGGCGCGAGTTGATGAGCTCCATCATCGGGCCCACGAACCGCGACGGCGTGAGGATGGACAGGTCGAGCCACGGCTCTTCCACCTGCTGCGACTCGCCGCCCGTCGGCAGGTCCGTGGGACGCGACACCTCCCGTATCGAGTCGTCGTTCATCGTCACACGATAGACGACGCTCGGCGCGGTGACGACGAGGTCCATGCCGTACTCACGCTCCAGCCGCTCCTGCACGATCTCCATGTGCAGCAGGCCCAGGAATCCGCATCGGAAGCCGGGCCCGAGCGCAGGCGAACTCTCCGGCTCGTACACGAGCGCGGCGTCGTTCATCTGCAGGCGCTCCAGCGACTCGCGCAGGTTGTGGAACTCGTTGCCGTCGGTTGGGTACAGCCCGGCGAACACCATCGGCTTCTGCTCGCCGTAGCCGGGCAACGGTTCGGCTGCGCCCGCACGGGCATGTGTGACGGTATCGCCGACGCGGCAGTCGCCCACACTCTTCAGCCCCGTCGCGAGATAGCCCACCTCGCCCGCCGACAGGTTCGGCGCTTTCGCCATTGCCGGGCGGAATGCTCCGACCTCCAGCAGGTCCGCCTCCGTGCCGGTCGCCATCATCTGGACGCGGTCCGTGCCCTTCACCGCCCCGTCCACGACGCGAACGTACGCCATCACACCCTTGTACGAGTCGTACTTCGAGTCGAACACCAGCGCGCGCAGCGGCTTCTCCTCATGCGCCTCAGGCGGCGGCACCCGCTCCACGACCGCCTCCAGTAGTGCGCGCACGCCCGTGCCGTCCTTCGCGGAGACTTGCAACACTTCGTCCGCGTCGAAGCCGAACGCCGTGACCAACTCCTCGATGACCCGGTCGGGCTCGGCGGAAGGCAGGTCGATCTTGTTCACGACAGGGACGATGGTGAGGTCGTGCTCCAGCGCGAGGTAGACGTTGGCGAGCGTCTGCGCCTGGATGCCCTGCGCGGCATCGACGATCAACAGCGCTCCCTCGCACGCCGCGAGCGAGCGCGAGACCTCGTACGAGAAGTCGACGTGGCCGGGCGTGTCGATCAGGTTCAGTTCGTAGTCGCGGCCCTGGTAGGCGAGCCCCATGCGGACGGCCTGCGCCTTGATGGTGATGCCGCGCTCGCGCTCGAGGTCCATCGAGTCGAGCAGCTGGTCGTGCATCTCGCGCGCGGAGACAGCGCCCGTAATCTCAAGGATGCGGTCGGCGAGCGTCGACTTGCCGTGATCGATGTGGGCGATGATGCAGAAGTTGCGGATGAGAGCGGGATCCACGCCCCTCATTCTAGCAGGGCGGCTCTACGAGCCATCAGTGTCGCCGGATGGTTCGCTGCCCTCCGACATCATGCCGCTCTCCGCCAGACTGCCGATGAGGCCGAAGATGTCGCCCAGGAAGTCCTCGCCGTTCGAGTTGTCTGCGCCGCTGGCCGACTGCAGGTAGCGGAAGAGGTCGGAGTCGGCAGGCAGAACGAGCGTCGTCTGGTCTCCCAGTACCGTCCGGTACGCTGCGAGGCTGCGCCGGAACGCGAAGAACTCGGGGTCCTGTTCGAGCGCCTCGGCGAGGATGCGGATCGCCTCACCTTCACCCTCACCACGGAGCCGGTTGGCGGTTTCGTCCGCCTGGGCGGAGATGATCTCCACCTGCCGGTCGACATCGGCGATGCGCTGGCGGTACAGCTCCTCACCCTCGGCGCGGAGTCGCTGCGCCTGCACGGAGCGCTCCGTCCTCATGCGGGTGAAGATGTTGTCCTCCGTCGCGCCTGGGAAGTCCGCGCGCTTGATGCGGATGTCGACGATGTCGACGCCGAAGTCGTTCTCGGGGGACTTGACGACCTCGTTGGCAGTTGACAAGGCTCGGACGACGATGGCCGCACGTGTGGGTACGCCTTGGTCGTTGAGCAACGGCTCGACGGTGGTACGGTCCTCCTCGATGCCGATGAGCCGTCCACCGATGATCTCCGGTTGCGTGCTGCGGCCGACTTCGTCGCGGAGCGCTGCGATGACGATCTGCTGGATCGTCGCGTCGGCGTTGTTCTCGCTACGCAGGCGCTCGATGAACTTGCGCGGGTCCTCGATGCGGTAGCGGACGTAAGCGTCCACCTCCAGGAACTGGTTGTCCTGGTCCGGCATGGACGTCGGCGTCACGTCTATGCGCAGGATGCGCTTGTCCAGCACGTTCGCGGTATCAACGAACGGCGCCTTCACCTTCAAGCCCGGCGTGCGCACGATGTTCTGTATCTCACCGAATCGGGTGACGACCACGTACTGCGTCTCGTCGACCGTGTACAGTGCCTGCGGAACGACGATGACCGCCGCGATGATGAGGATGAGGAAGGGAACGAGGAGTTTCATATCAGCTCCCGTTCCCCGCGCCGGCGGCAGCAGGACCCGCGACTGACGGAAGAACGCCTTCCGTCAGCGGCAGGAGCGGCAGCGCACCGCCGGTGGAATCGTCGAGGATGAAGAGGGTGACGCCGGGCAGGATATCCTCTATCGCCTCGAGGAAGAGCCGTGTCCGCGTGACCTCCTGGGACTGCGCATACTCCGTAAAGACGGCGGTGAACTCGGCTGCTTCACCCTGCGCCCTCGCGATACGGGCATCCTTGAACGCCTGCGCCGCCTGGGTCACCTGCTCCGCCGAACCGCGCGCCCGGGGAAGCCTGTCCTGCTCGTAGGCGAGCGACTCGTTGATGCGGCTCTCCCGGTCGACCCGCGCCCTGTTGACGTCGTCGAAGGCGTCGCGCACCTGGTCCGGCGGCTGGACCTCCTGCAACTGCACGTTGAGTATCTCGATGCCCGCGTTGTAGTCGTCGACGATCTCCTGCAGCAGCGCCTGCGTGTCGGCCTGTACCGCTTCTCTGCCGACGCGCAGCGGGTCGTCTATCGACCGCTGGCCGACCACCTGCCGGAGCGCCGCTTCGGCGGCATCCTTGAGCGTCCTGCCGTCCGGATGGCCCTCCACGGCATTCGGCCGGGCCGGGTCGCCGGGGTCGGCGACATTGAAAAGGAACGCGCCGAGGTCCTTGATACGGTACTGGACGACGAGGTCGATGGCGACGATGTTCAGGTCGCCGGTGATCATCCTGGACTCGACCGCTTCGTCCGTGGTGACGCCGCCGGCGCTGGTCCGGAAACCGAGTTCCATGCGCTGCGTCTCGTCGACGGATACGACGTCCACTGTGCCGATGGGCGTCGGGGGATACCAGTGGAGTCCTTCGTCCTCGGTGCCGCGGAACGCTCCGAAGAGGCGGAGCGCCGCCTGCTCGGACGGCTGCACGGTGTAGAAGCCCGTGCCAAGCCAGAGAGCAAGCGCAACGACGATGAGGCCGAGGATGAACAGGCGAGAGCCGCCGCCCGGAAGGCGTGAGCGTATACCATCCCAGCTCTGTCGGAGGTTCTGGACCACCTGGTCCGGATCGAATTCGGGTCGGCGTTCGCCGTACATCTAACGCAACTTCTTCCGTAAACCCCGCTGAGGTAAGCCGTCCTCCGACGACCGCGCTGCGAGTGGACCTCCAGCGCTCCGGGGGAACAGGACGAGTCTATCCCCCACCCCCAGGTGTGTCAAACACGTGTGGGCCCGCCTCGCCCGCTTGACGCACTTTGCTATAGGTGTGCTCGCGGGTATAGTATGCCGCAGCGAATCGTAGTATCGGCGGTCTGCTGCAACGAAACAGCAACACGTACTGGCCCTTCACCTACGAGGCCGGGCAACGCATATCCAGGGGAAGTGCAAGGCAGGAGGGAAAGATGAAGGTTCACCGATTCCTGGCCCTTGGCGCGATAGCAGTGATTCTGGCGCTCTTCGCGGCATGCGGTGGCGATGAAGACCCAACCGCAACCCCGCGTCCGGCGGCTCAGCCGACTCCGACCCCCACAGCTGAAGCGATGATGGAAGAGAAGCCCACTCCTACCGCCGAGGCGATGATGGAGGAGAAACCGACCCCCACCGCCGAGGCGATGATGGCGGACCAGCCAACCCCCACGCCCGTGCCGCGGGCCACCCCCCCAC
>VXQP01000040.1 GCA_009838965.1 Chloroflexota bacterium
GGTAGGAGTCGGGGCGAGCGTTGCCGTCGCGGTCGCCGTTGGGGTCACCGTTGCCGTGGGGATCGGCGTTGGGGTGAACGTGGGGGTTGCCGTCGCGGTGGGAGTCGACGTTGGCGTGGGCGCCGCGGTGGGGGTGGCGGTAGGCGTGGCAGTGGCGGTAGGCGTCGGGGTGTCCCGCGCGACGACAACAGGCGCGACCGTCTGCTCAGGACCGGCGCATGCGCCGACCAGCGCCAGCGCCGTGATGATAGCCAGGGCGCATAAGGCAGTGAAGTTCGCTCTGAGCAGCCGCATACACACTCGTCGGAATATCGTATCTCATGCGGCGATGGTTTCCTCGTAGTTAGGGCTGCGTGGTACGCCGTATCCGTAACCGTTCAGGCTATACTGTCCGCGAACCCCTCCAGGAGCAGGCACGGTGAGTTCGCCCGACAGAATCGAGATGCTGGCAGCGGCGGTCGCCCGGCTGGTCGAGGCCATGCGGCTCATGGACGCCAACCAGGCGGAGCGCGACCGGGTGCTGCAGGAGCACTGGGCGCATATCCAGGAGAACCAGGCCCGCATCCGCGAGATCATCGCGCTGCTCACCGAGAGGCAGTCCGACATCGCCCGCCTCGACGCAGCCTCGTAATCCTCACCCGCCGCGCGGGCAGGGCGCCCACGAGGGACGCCCCTACACCAGGCGAGATTCCTGCCTTCGCAGGAATGACGGGGGCTACGCCCTCCCGCCGGTTCACCCTCACCCGCCGCGACAAGCGCGTCGACCTCTCCCAGAGGGCGAGGTGGGGATGCGGGGTTCCTGCCTTCGCAGGAACGACGGGGGCTGCGCCCCGCGTCAGGTTGTGCGACGTAGAGCAGGGGCATAGCCTTTCTCCATGGGCGTCCTCACTCCACGCGGGAAGCCGTTCTACGGATGGACGATCGCCGGTGTTCTCTGCGTGTTCGGAGCCGTGGGGGTCGGACTTGCGGGCGCGAACTTCGCGCTGTTCATCGTGCCGATGACCGAGGAGCTGGGGTGGAGTTCATCCACGTTCGGCTGGGCGTTCTTCCTCCGGTTCCTGATGATCCTCGCAGCCGGGCCGCTCATCGGGCGGCTCATCGACCTGCGCGGACCGCGACTGCCGGTCGTGGGCGCGGTGCTCGTTGCGGGAGCGGCGGTGCTGTGGCTGTCGCGTATCGCGGCCGTGTGGGAGCTGGCGCTGGCGTTCATGCTCATCGGCATCGTGGGCATGGGGCGTGCGAACGATCTGCAGGCGGGCGCGCCCATAGCCAAGTGGTTCGTGCGACGGCGCGGACTGGCGACGGGGATCGCGCTCGCGGGCACACCGCTGGGCGTTGCCATCTACTACCCGGTCACGCAGGCGCTCATCGACGGCATCGGCTGGCGGGGAGCGCTGACGGCGCTCGCAATCTCCGGCATGGCGATAGCCATGCCGCTCGGTCTGCTGCTGCGGCGTCAGCCGGAGGACGCGGGTCTGCTCCCGGACGGCGACACGCCCTCGTCCGGCGAGGCAAGGGCGGCTGCGCGGGCGGCGTCCGACGCGGAGCGGTCGCTCACGCGGCGCGAGGCGATGCGCACCCGCCGCTTCTGGCTGATGCTGGCCGGCTTCACGGCGATGACGTACGGCCTCTCGACGCTCACCATCTACCGCGTGCCGCACTTCGTCGAGCGCGGGCTCGACCCCACGCTGGTGGCCGCGGCCATCTCCGTCGACGCGGTCATCGCCGTCGTTGCGAGCGTGCTGCTCGGCAGGGTGCTGGACCGCGCTCCGCTGCGCATCGTGCTGCTGGGCGGCATCGCGGTCGGAGCCCTGTGCGCGGTGGGTCTGCTGCTCGCGGGAAGCGTCTTCTGGCTGTTCGCGGCGAACATCTTCTACGCGCTCGGCTTCCAGAGCACGCACGTCGCGCAGAGCGTCATGTGGGCGAACCAGTTCGGCAGGCGGCACCAGGGCGACCTTCGGGGGTTCACGATACCGGTGACGGTTGGCGTGGGCGCGCTGGCGTTCCCGGTGACGGGGTACCTGCGGGACGTCGCAGGCGAGTACACGCCCGCGTGGTTCGTTTCCATCGGGGCGCTTGTCGTCGCAGGCGCGCTGCTGGTGGCGGTGCGCCCCGTGCGGCGCTCCGGCGATCGCTGAGGACAACGCAGCCCGCCTGCCGGCCGTGGTTTACGGCAGCGGCCTGCCGCCCGGTTCGGGTTGGCGTACCCGGGTGAGGTAGATGAGAGCCGGTGGAAGAAGAAAATTGACCGCCAATACCAACGTGAAAAACAGTCCCAGGCTCCTCGCCCACTCCGGGCCGAATCCCAGCAGCGCGAGCGGTGCCAGCAGGTGCAGGCCGATGAACAGTGCGTGCACTCCGAGCAGTGCAAACACAGCCCGCTTACGGAACACTCTGCCCCGCCATTCGAAGTTGCCGAGCAGCCAGGCGAGCACGCACGCTACGAGAATGACGGAGACACCAGATACCACGCTTCCAGCCGTGTCCAAAGGGCGCAGGTCGAACATTGCACGAACGACAGGCCCCAGCGGGTAGTCCTGGATTACCACGAAGAAGAAGAAAGCATGGAGCAGGCTGAACCGCGACGCCTTCCTTGCGAACCAGACCACGAGAGGTATCAAGAGCAACGCGTGGACGTAGAAGAGACCAAAGGACTGCCCGTGGTCATCCTCGGACAGGGTGATCAGCGCCACAGTTGAGAACAGCATGCTGAGGCCGGCTGCGCAGATCATGTAGCCGCACACCAGGGACAGCAGTCGTCCGCCACCTCGGCGGACCCTCACGTAGACAAGCGTCAGCAGGACCACGCTGACTGCACTTGCCACCACATCGTGACTGTAGGGGGAGTAGCTTTCGGTGCCAAGAAGGTCCGTCGCCAAGCCCCAGAACATCCCCGCTGCCCCTCTCACCAACGGGACGCCTAGGAAGAGAAACAGCTCCCAGCGATACGTGCTGCAGAAGTGTCCTGGCTGGGTGACCACTCTCATGGGCCGCAGGATACTCTCTTCTGTGATACCAACGGTCTCGACCGCTAGTCTCTGATAGCCTGTAGAGCGGCATGTTCGACACACTGACGGACAAGCTGACGGCGGTGTTCAACCGCGTCGGCAGCAAGGGACGACTCACCGACGAGGACATCGACGAGGCGTTGCGCGAAGTGCGCCTCGCGCTGCTCGAGGCAGACGTCAATTTCAGGGTTGCGCGCGACTTCACGGCGAAGGTGAAGGAGCGGGCGACCGGCAGCGACGTCCTGCGGGGCATCTCGCCCGGCCAGCAGGTCGTCAAACTGGTGCACGACCAGCTCGTCGAACTGCTGGGCGGGGGGAACCACACGCTCACGCCCGGCCCGTCGCTGCCCGCCACGCTCATGCTGGTGGGGCTGCAGGGCTCCGGCAAGACCACGGCCGCCGCCAAACTCGCGCTGCTGCTGCGCAAGCGCGAGGAGCGCTCGCTGCTCATCGCGGGAGACCTGCGGCGTCCGGCAGCGATCGACCAGCTGGAGGCGCTCGGCAGGCAGTTGGATATCCCCGTCTACCGCGAGAACGCGGGCCCCGACGCCGCCCCGCGCGTCGTTCAGAACGGCGTCAAGCGCGCCCGCGAGATGGGCGTGAAGTGGGCCATCGTGGACACGGGCGGGCGCATCCACGCGGACGACGAGCTGATGGCGGAGCTGGAGGAGATGCGGCGCATCCTAGAACCGGCCGAGGTACTGATGGTGCTCGACGCCATGACCGGCCAGGACGCGGTGAACGCAGCCGCCCAGTTCAACGAGCGCATCGCACTCACCGGGCTCATCCTCTCCAAGCTGGACGGCGATGCGCGAGGCGGCGCTGCGCTCTCGGCCACGCACGTCACGGGCGTGCCGGTGAAGTTCGCGGGGACAGGCGAGAAGCCGGATGCCCTCGAGCCGTTCCACCCTGAGCGGATGGCGTCCCGCATCCTCGGGATGGGCGACATCGTCAGCCTCGTCGAGCGCGTACAGGAGCAGACGACGGAGGAGCAGGCGGTCGAGCTCGAGCGCAAGATGCGCCGGGCCGAACTCGACCTGAACGACTTCCTCGGCCAGCTGCGGCAGCTGCAGCGGATGGGGCCGCTGTCGTCGATCCTCGAGATGATCCCCGGGGGGCGCGGGATGGGGGCGAAACTCCCCTCCGGCCCCGAGGGCGAGCAGCGGCTGCGGCGCACCGAGGCGGTGATCTCGTCGATGACGATGTGGGAGCGCCGTCACCCGGAGCGCATCAACGGGAGCCGCCGGAAGCGCATCGCGAACGGCAGCGGGACGACGCCCGCCGACGTGAACCAGCTGCTCGCCCAGTTCCAGCAGATGCGCAAGATGATGAAGCAGCTTGCGTCCGGCAAGAAGCGGAACCTCCGCGGGCTGGGGTTGCCGGGGTTCTAGGTAGAAGCACCCTCACCCGCCGCGCAAGCGCGCCGACCCGTTCGGCAAGCTCAGGGCAGGCTCTCTCCCAAGGGGCGAGGTGGGGGCACCCGAGAGATTCCTCGACTCCGCTGCGCTCCGCTCGGAATGACAGTCTCGCCCAGGCTGCGAGGTTCCTGCCTTCGCAGGAACGACGGGGGCTGCGCCCCGCGTCCGGTTCACCCTCACCCGCCGCACAAGCGCGTCGACCTCTCCCAGAGGGCGAGGTGGGGGAGGTTGCGCGCTAAGCGCGGGCCGGTGCGGGAATGACGGTCAGTTGCCTCGCTTCGCGGCTTCGCGGGCGACGCGGTCCTGGCGGATGCGGGAGAAAAGGTAGGTAACGGCGAGGCCACGCCAGGGTTTCCAGCGCTCCTCAGCGAAGTCTTCCAGCTCCTGCTCGGTGAGGCGCCTGCCCTCGAAGTAGTGGTCGCCGACGACGCGCTGCAGGGCGAGGTCGCCGGCGGGAAGGGCGTCGACACGGCCCAGCGCGCGCATGAGCGTCCACTGTGCCGTCCAGCGTCCGACGCCCCGGATGCCGCTCAGAAGGTCGATCGCTTCCTCGTCGCTCAGTGGGGCGAGGGTTGCGTGGTCGAGGTCGCCTCTGAGCGCCATATCGGCGATGCCGAGCACGTACTCGGCCTTCCGGGCGCTGAGTTTGCGCTCGCGCAGGGCGTCGTGGCCCGCTTCCAGCAGCGTCTGCGGGCGCGGGAAAGCGTGGATGAGGTGGCCGTCTATCGTGATCTCCGTGCCGTACTCGGTCGTGAGCCCATCACGTATCACGCGCGCCACGATGCCGGAGACCTGCTGCCCGACGATGGCGTGCACGAGCGCTTCCCAGACCGTCTCGGTACGCGTGTGGCGCAGGCCGCGCAGTTCGCCGACCGCACCGGCGAGGACAGGGTCGTTCGCAAGCATCTCGTAGAAGCCGTCCATCGGCACGTCGAGCCCCAGCAGCCACGCGACCCACTCCGCCGCGGTATCGAGCGCCTGCGGCGAGCCGCCGTTCGGGAGCGAGACCTCGATGCCGTCGTCGACCGGGCGCGCCGCCACGCCAAGGGGTTCACCGTCCAGCCAGAGCGCACGGTAGTACACGCCGTCGACGAGGAGGTCGGAGCCGGCCTTGCCCCGGTAGTTGGTCTGGTGCGCGGCGGTGAGCGCGAAGTCGAACGGCTGCGGAGCGGGGATGACTCTGGCGACGGGTGGCATCGTCAGTTCCGCACGAGCCCGCCCGGCTGGCAGGCGCGGCACCAACTGGTGATCTTCTGGTTGGGGCCGATCTCGGAGATGGGCGCGCCGCAGCGGGGGCAGGGGTCGCCGCCCTTGCGGTGCACCTTCAGGAAGTCGCGCACCTTCACGTGGATCTTCGGAGGCATGCGCTCCCGCACCACCCCGGTCGCCTCGTTCAGCACCCTGGGGATGGCATCGTACAGGCTCCGCAACTCGTCGTCGGAGAGGGAGCGGCGTTTGCGGAAGGGAGAGACGCCCGCCTCCCACAGTATCTCGTCCACGTAGGCGTTCCCGATGCCGGCGACGACCTTGCCCCGCGCGATGACGCCCTTGATCTCGCCGGTGTAGGGGCGCAGGCGCTCGACGAAGTCCTCGAACGTGGCGCCGGGGTCGAGGGCGTCCGGACCCTGCTCCTGCAGGCGGCGTATCTCACCGAGCTGGGCCGTCGTCACGTAGTTGATGCGCCCCATGGACTTGTCGTCGAGGTAGCGGAGGTCCATGTCCTCGGTGCCGAGCATGAAGAACATGCGCTTCGACGGCCTGGTGGAGGGTTCGGTGTACTGGAAGCGCCCGGTGAGCATGAGGTTGGCAACAAGGACGCGGTCGTCGCTCAGCGGGAAGAGGAGGTCTTTGCCCTTGCGGAGGATGGTGCCGAAGGTGCGGCCGACGACGTCCGAGAGGAAGTCGTCCGCTGCGAGAGAGCGGACGATCCACGGCTTGGGCGCCTTGGCGCGGACAATCTCGCGCCCCGCGATGCGCTCGTTCAGGAACTCGCGTATGACTTCGAGGTCGGGTATCTCGGGCACGGCGGAAGTATAGCAATCGTAGGGCGTGCTCACCCGGTTCACCCTCACCCCCAGCCCCTCTCCCAGAGGGCGAGGGGACCCGAAGGGCGCCCACGAGGGACGCCCCTACACCAGGCGAGGTTCCTGCCTTCGCAGGAACGACGGGGGCTGCGCCCCGCGTCTGGTTCGCCCTCACCCGCCGCATCAAGTGCGTCGACCCGTTCGACAAGCTCAGGGCAGGCTCTCTCCCAGGGGGAGAGGTGGGGCAAAGGGCACCACGAGGGGCGCCCCTACACCAGACGAGGTTCCTGCCTTCGCAGGAACGACGGGGGGATCGGGTGGACGGTTTGGCCGGATGCACTCTAGGATTGATGCGCTCCGATGAATGCACCCCGTCCGGAACGAGTACCCCTACCCCCAGCCGCCGAGGTTCTCGGCGAAGCGGTCGCACTGTATGGGCGCAACGCGTCCATGTTCATCACGGTCGCGGTTGCCGGAGCGTTGGTGGGGAACCTCGCCGGTCTGCTGCTGTCGCCGTCCGGGTTCGTGGCGGCGCTCGTCTGGAGTCAGATCATCGCCGCGCTGATCACCGGGTTCCAGGCGCCGGTGTGGCTGCTCGCGGTACTCGCCCGCAGAGGCGACCCACTCACCAGCGCCGCGGCGTTGTACGGGGCCGTCACGCTCCTGCCGAGGTTCTTCATCGTGGGGTTGGTACTCGGCGTCGGGGGCGGAATGCTGCTGCTCATCTCGTACTACCTCCCGGCACTCGCGCTTCCGGCACTCCCCGTCCTGATCTACTTCGCGGTGCGCTTCTCGCTCTCGGGGCCGGCCATCGTGCTGGAGCGTCGCACTCCCCTGCAGGCGCTCGTACGCAGCTGGAAGGTCGTGGAGGGCAACTGGTGGCGCACCTTCCTCGTTCAACTGCCCGTGCTGCTGTTCGCGATCATCCTGGTGGCGGCGAGCGGAGCGGCGTCATCGGCGGTAGAAAGCGCGTTGCTGTCGGCGGTAGTAGGCGCTGTCGCGCTGGGTGTGAGCGCACCGCTCGTGGCGCTGGTGGAGACGGCGCTGTTCGAGGAGTACAGCGGAGGGCAGCCGCGTGCGGTAGAGGAGGGGGCGGAGGAGTAGTGGGCGCCCTCACCCGCCACGCTGTCGCGCGGCGACCTCTCCCAGAGGGCGAGGTGGCTGCGAGGTTCCTGCCTGCGCAGGAACGACGGAGGCTGCGCCCCGCGTCTGGTTCACCCTCACCCGCCACGCTGTCGCATGGCGACCTCTCCCAGAGGGCGAGGTGGCTGCGAGGTTCCTGCCTGCGCAGGAACGACGGGGGCTGCGCCCCGCGTCTGGTTCACCCTCACCCGCCACGCTGTCGCGCGGCGACCTCTCCCAGAGGGCGAGGTGGCTGC
>VXQP01000051.1 GCA_009838965.1 Chloroflexota bacterium
TGGGTGGGAAGAACGACGCTCGCGAAGCGGGATGCAGGCCGCATCTGAGGAGGGATGGCGATGGTTGAGACTCAGAACGCGCTGGAGATGACCGTTCTCAAGCACGAGCTCGAACAGTTCCTGTTCAAGGAGGCGCGGCTCCTCGACGAGCGCAGGCTCGAAGAGTGGCTCGATCTGCTGGCCGAAGACCTCCACTACTGGATGCCCATGCGCCGCAACATCAAGTTCGGCGACTGGGACCTCGAGTTCACCAGCATGGACGAGGAGATCAACTGGTTCGACGAAGGGAAGGACATCCTCGCCGGGCGCATCCGGCAACTGAAGACGGGCGTCCACTGGCCCGAGGAGCCGGTTTCCCGGTTCGAGCACATCATCTCCAACGTGGAGCTCGTGAGCGTCGACGGCGACGAGATCAGGGTCAACAGCAAGTTCTTCTGCTACCAGAACCGCCTCCAGGACGAGGTGAACCACTTCGTGGGCCGTCGCGAAGACCTCCTCCGCCGCGACCCCGACACCGGCTTCAAACTCGTCTTCCGCAAGCTCATCCTCGCCCAGAACGTCATGCTCCCCAAGGTGCTCAACACCTTCCTCTAGCACCCGTCATTCTCGCGAAGGCGGGAATCCAGAGCGTGGGGCGGGGCGTGTCTGATTCCTTCCCCCTCGATGGGGGAAGGCTGGGATGGGGGTGAACCGGGAGGCGTGGTAGGGTGTCCGGTGTAGGGGCGTCCCTCGTGGGCGCCCGAAAGAGAGAGTAGCGATGGTCGCACGCATCGAGTGGAGAACCAGGGGCAGGGGCGACGACGCCCTCATCTACGTCGGTGAGTTCGGCGAGGACAGCAACACCGTCCTGCGCACATGGAACGCCGACCCCGACGTCCTCACCGACTTCCTGAACGACATGACGAACCTCGACACGGCAACAGTGTCCGGCCTCGAGGTCGACGCCGACCAGCGTGACCCCGAGCAGTGGGGCAAGCTCGTGCTCACCCGCCTGGCCACCGGCGAAGTGGTACACGTCGACCCCGAACCCTACTGGGATGGGATCTACTACTGGTTCCGCTCCCGCGGCGTCGACCCCCACAGATGGCGCGGCCAGCCCCGCTGAATCTCGTCGTTCCTGCGGAGGCAGGAACCTTGCAGCCCGCTCATGGTGAGCCTGTCGAACCACTCCCTTCCCCGTCATTCCCGCGAAGGCGGGAATCCAGAGTGCCCGCCAGGGCACTGCGGGAGGCTGGGGTCTGGTGTAGGGGCGTCCCTTGTGGGCGCCCTCTTCGTCCCTCCTGCGTAAGGCCTCGCCAAGGAGAATGCCCATGTTGAACGACGAACAAACCCAACTCGCGAACGACATCGCCGAGCGCCTCATCGCCCGCGGGGAGACCCTCGCCGTCGCCGAGTCCACGACCGGCGGCCTCGTCTCCGCGGCGCTGCTGGCCGTCGCGGGCGCGTCGCGCTACTTCGCCGGAGGCGGCGTCCTCTACACCCGCGACTCCCGTATCGCGCTCGTCGGGGTCCCCGCCGAGACCTACGAGAACTACCGCGGCACTACGCCAGAGATGCTCGCCGACCTCGCTGAGGCGATGCGTGAGCGCCTTGGCACGACGTGGTGCATCGCCGAGTCCGGCGTCGCCGGGCCGGGCACCAGCCGCTTCGGTTTCCCTGCCGGTCGCACGACGCTCAGCGTCGCGGGCCCCGTCACCCGCACTGACGTCATCGAGACCGGCATCGACGACCGCGTCGCCAACATGGCCGAGTTCGCCACTCGCACCCTCCGCTACCTCCGCGACGCCCTCAACGACGCCTAGGAACTTCGTCGTTCCTGCGCAGGCAGGAACCTCGCAGCCTCGCTCCCCTCTCCTGATGGAGAGGGCAACGCGCTTCAGCGCCTTCCTCGTCATTCCCGCACCGGCGGGAATCTAGGGTGCGCGGGCAGCGCACGCGGTGGGGTTGGGTGGCCCGTCGTTCCTGCGCAGGCAGGAACCCCGCATCCCCCACCTCGCCCTCTGGGAGAGGTCGACGCGCTTGCGCGGCGGGTGAGGGTCCTCGGGGCTGGAGCGGTGGATTGTCTGGTGTAGGGGCGTCCCTCGTGGGCGCCCTGTCTGGCCCACCTCGCCCTCTGGGAGAGGTCGACGCGCGCCAGCGCGGCGGGTGAGGGCCCCGACGGGGCTGCGGGGGTTGTCATTCCGAGCGGAGCGCAGCGGAGTCCCGCGCTTTAGTGCGCAGGATCCTCTCGGGCTGTTGGCTCCCCTCTCCCCATGGGAGAGGGGCTGGGGGTGAGGGTTGCCCCCGACGCTTGCCAACTGGCTCTTGCTCTATACTGAGCGCCTCTCGCGGTCACCGGCGAAAGGAGAGCGTCATGCAATGGGGATCCGGCCTCTCGCGCCATGCAGACCTGAACGTCGCGCTGGACGAGTGCACAGCATCGATCAGCGCTCAGGTCGACGATACCAACGCCGTCAGCTTCGTCGCGGTGTTCACGTCGCACCACTTCGGCTCGGAGGTGGACATGCTTCCCGCCGCCGTGACCGAGCGCTTCCCCAATGCCATCGTCATCGGCTGCTCCGGCTCGGGCGTCATCGGCTCCGGGCGTGAGGAGGAGGAAGCGCCCGCGCTCTCCGTCACCGCAGGCGTCATGCCCGGCGTGGTGCTCAATGCGTTCCACGTGACGCGCGACCGGATGCCGTCCCCCGACGCTCCGCCCGACGCCTGGCATGCCCTCCTCGGCGTCCCGCCGGACGTGCGCCCGGACTTCATCGTCCTCGCCGAGCCGTACACTACGGACGGCGACGCGCTCCTCGCGGGGCTGGACTACGCCTACCCCGGTGCGATCAAGGTCGGAGGGCTCGCCAGTGGCGGCGGACGATTCTCGCCGCACAGCCTCGTCCTGAACGGCGCGATGCTCCGCGAAGGCGCGGTCGGCGTCGCCCTCTCCGGCAACATCGTCATCGACAGCGTCGTTGCGCAGGGCTGCCGCCCCATCGGCGACCCGATGCACATCACCGACGCGGAGCAGAACATGATCGAGGCGCTGGACGGTATGCCACCCATGGAATGCCTCCAGAGCATCTACGCGGCGGCCTCCCCGCGCGACCAGGACCTCATGCGCCACAACCTCTTCATGGGCATAGCGATGGACCCGCTCGAGCTGACCGACGCCGCGGGCGGCTACCTCATACGTAACCTGCTCGGCGTCAACCAGGAGACCGGCGCGCTCGCCGTGGGCGCGCTTGTGCGCGAAGGCCAGCTCGTCCAGTTCCACGTCCGTGACGCCCAAACGTCTGGCGAGGACCTGCAGCAGTCGCTAGCGACCTACCTCGACGCCGCGGGCGAGCGCATCGCTGCCGGAGCGCTGATGTTCTCCTGCACCGGGCGCGGACGCTACCTCTACGGCAAGCCCGACCACGACACGGACATCTTCCGCGACGTGGTCGGCGGCATGCCGCTCGGCGGCTTCTTCTGCAACGGCGAGATTGGACCCGTAGCCGGCACCACCTACCTCCACGGCTACACCAGCTCCTTCGCCCTCTTCAGACCGAGAACCGCCCCCGACTAGGACTTCGTCATTCCCGCCCCTGCCGTCATTCCCGCGAAGGCGGGGAATCCAGCGTGCCCGCCAGGGCACAACGGTGGCGGGGCGGTTCAGGTGTAGGGGCGTCCCTCGTGGGCGCCCGGTCTGACCCCTCTCCTGAGGGAGAGGGCGACGCGCTTCAGCGCGTGGGTGAGGGCCCTCGGCGGGGCTGCGAGAGGCGGAGCGGGGCGCCTGGTCCCTCCCCCTCGATGGGGGAAGGTTAGGATGGGGGTGTCCCCCACAAACAACGTAACGAACGTAAGGAGACTGACGATGCGAGGACTCGAAGGGCGGATTGCAGTCGTCACCGGCGGAGCGCGCGGCCTGGGCAGGGCTGCCGCCGAGCGGCTGGCGGAAGAAGGCGTGAAGGTCGGCATCCTCGACCTGCGCGGCGACGAAGCGAACGAGGTCGCGCAGGCCATCGGCGGCGTCGCGTTCGCGTGCGACACCACGGACGAGGCGCAGCTCGCCGCCGCGTGCGAGGGCGTCAACGCGGCCTTCGGTGGCATCGACATCCTCGTCAACAACGCGGGGCTCATCGCGCAACGCAAAGACTGGGCGACGTGGACGAAGGAGGAGGTGGAACGGTTCGCCCAGGTGAACTACATCGGCTACTTCCTCACCATCAAGGCCGCCCACCCCTACCTCAAGGCGAGCGGGCGCGGCCGCATCATCAACGTCGCCTCCCGCACCTTCTTCATGGGCAACCCCGGCCAGACCCCCTACGTCTCCGCGAAGGGCGCCGTCATCGGCCTCAGCTGGAACATGGCCAAGGAGCTCGGCGGCGACAACATCACCGTCAACGCCGTGATGCCGGGACAGGTCGCGACCCCCGGCACGCTGGAGTACAACGACGAGGAGATGTTCAACCGCACGATGCAGAACCAGGCGATCAAGGCCCGCGTCTACCCTGAGCACCTCGCCGCCCTCATCGCCTTCCTCGCCAGCGACGACGCCTCCATGATCTCCGGCCAGTCCATCGTCGTCGACGGCGGCGGCCTGCTGCATTAAACCCCGTCATTCCCGCGAAGGCGGGAAACCAGAAGTGCGTGTCAGCGCACACGGCCCTCCGGCGGGGACGTGCGGCGCGGCTTGTCATTTCGAGCGGAGCACAGCGGAGTCGAGGAATCTCTCGGGCGGTTCGTCGTTCCTGCGCAGGCAGGAACCTCGCAGCCTTTGGGTGTGGCTGGGGGAGGAGCGCCTGCCCACCTCTCCCTCGGGGAGAGAGCCTGCCCTGAGCTTGCCGAACGGGTCGACGCGCTTGCGCGGCGGGTGAGGGCCTTCCCCTACGCCTTCCGCCCCACCGCCTCGCACCAGATGACTGCCGAGAACGCGTCCGGGTGCTCTCCCCACGACGCACATTCCGAGGCGAGCCGCTCCATCTCCTCCGGCGTGCTCCACCTCTGCTCGACGGCGGCCGGCCCCACGAACTCCCGCGCAGCGCGCACGGCCAGCGACGCCCTCCTCCGCGTCGCGGCGATGTCCGCGTCGTACTCGCACGATGCCGATATCGCAACCTCCTCGAACCCCGACGTCCGCAGCAGCTCCCGGTACCGCTTACCGACCCGCGGGTCCCCACCGTTCAGCTCCTCTACCATCGTCAGCAGTTCGATTAAGCGGAGGACCTCCGGCACTTGGGGCGCGATCACCACCGAGCCTCGATCGTCGTCCCGCAGCCCGACGACCCCTCCCGGCTTCAGCACGCGACGCATCTCCGCGAGGGCCCGGAGCGGCTCCCTGACGTGCTGGAGCACCGCGTGAGCGAACACGGCGTCGAAAGAAGCGTCCGCGAACGGCAGTTCGTGAACGTCCGCCGTTTGGAAGCGGACGTTGGCAACCCCGCGCTCTGACGTGCTCTGCTCCGCGATCTCGATCCGCGACGCGTCGCGGTCTATCCCGACCACTTCTCCGGGAGCGAGCACCTCGGCCAGTCCAAGCGTGATCGAGCCGGGGCCGCACCCGCAATCGAGGAGCGACATCCCGGGCCTGACGTGCGGCAGGAAGACGCCGCCTCGCGCGCTATGCCTCGGCTCCGGAGATAGTCAATCGTCTCTCGATCATGCGTGGACATAGATGGCTACCCCAGCAGCGGTAGCTTCCCCGCCTCATATCTGGCGACAATGCCCGAAACATGGGGATACGTCTGCAGGGATTCCTTACCATCCCACCACCTGAGGGATTCCAACTCCCGCTGATTCACTCGTGGTTCTGCATCAGTGGAAACGAGTACAACCTTGTGGCTGTTGATGCACTCAAGGCAGTCGTAGTCAAAGATATGGTCGGCTCTGTCGGCTTTGAGACCCAGTTCTTCGTCGATCTCTCGGCGAGCAGCCGTAAGGACCCCTTCTCCTTGGTGTATGCCTCCCCCGGGCAGAGCGTAAAAAGTGCCGCCCTTGTCCTTCACCAGCAGGTACCTCCCATCCCTGACCACTAGGACAGTAGCCCGCTGGCGCTTGTGGCTCACGGTGGTCCTCCTGTTCGCCCAGCAGGGGTATGAACATCGGGCCGCTGGCTCGGATGCGAGGGTTGCCTACCCCTACACGTGCGCGTGAACGTGCGGCGTAGACCCCTCGCGCTCCGAGAGGAACCCCGCGTATGGCGCCTCCGACAGGTGCAGCGCATGTGTCTCCGGGTCGCAAGCCGCCCCCACCCACACCTCGCCGTCCGCGAAGTGCTCCTTCTTCCACACCGGCACCACGTGCTTGATGCGGTCGACCACGTACAACCCCGCGAGGAACGCTTCGAGCCGGTGCGGCGCGCCCACCGATACCACGAGGCTCACGTCCTCGATCTCCAGCCGCCCGATGCGGTGCCGGCACGAGATCGCCGGAACGTCGAACCGCGCCATCGTCTCCTCGAGGATCTGGCCGATGACCTTCTCGGCCATCCGCTCGTCGGCCTCGTATTCCAGCCGCAGCACCGGACGTCCGCCGGTGTTGTCGCGCGTCGTCCCCTCGAACGTGACCACCGCGCCGTTGAACGCACGCTTCACCGCGTCCGCCGTCTCGCCCGCGTCGATCTCGTCCGTGCCGACCCATACGTCCACCCCGCCGCTTACCGGCGGGTAGAACGCAACGTCGTCGCCCTCCGACAGCGGGTAGGCGAGGTTCCCGAACTCCTCGTTGACCGCGATGAGATGCGGCTTGAAGTCGCGCGGCAGTGCGGGGGCCGCCGCCAGCAGCGCCGCGACCGCATCCGCGACGACCGCGCCGTCGTTCAGCGGCAGCGTCACCCGGTCAAGCCCTGCGGTCTCGCGGTACGAGGCGTAGAGGCGTATCAGCACGTCCATGCCGCGATTATACCCCCTGCCTGCCCCACCTCTCCTGAGGGGGAGGTCGACGCGCTTGCGCGTATAATTCTATGAAAGGAGACCAACCACCCATGCCCCGACTCGCCCTGCTGACCGCACTCATGCTCGCCGCCCTCTGGACCGCCGCCTGCGCCGCCCACCCCCCCCCCCCCCCCCCCCCCCCCC
>VXQP01000083.1:0-37922 GCA_009838965.1 Chloroflexota bacterium
TTAATCATCCGGCGACCACCTACACCTACACCTCTCTATTCGGCGGCAGCGTCAGATGTGTATACCCGACAGGTGAGGGTATGCGCGGGTTCAGGGTGCTGGCGTTCGCCAAGGATGCGCCGGCAGACGGTGTGCTGGGAGTGAGTCTGCCGCAGTCTGCGCCCGCGCCGCTCGCGGGAGCACGGCACATGCCGTTCGGGGCGGCCCCTCTCCGGTGATGGAATGCCGACTCCGCTGCGCTCCGCTCAACATGACAAGGTCCGCTTCGCTCAGCATTACATGTTGCGGGGAGGCGGTTCGCAGCGGCGGGCGGTGGCGATGAAGCCGGTGTGGCCGACCATGCGGTGGTCGGGGCGGGCGCTGGTCTCGGAGAAGTGCCACGGGCGCTCCAGCAGTTCGAACGCCTCGGCCATGTGCCAGCGGTCGTCGCGGGTCAGGTGCATCATCAGTTCGTGCACTTGCAGGACGGTCGGCAGGTAGGCGGCGAAGACCCCACCCGTTCTCAGAACTCCGGCTGCGGCATCGAGCAACCGCGATGGCTCGGGCACGTCGGCGACGATGCGGTCGGCCTCATCTGTGCCGAGGCCGTCGGCATAGGCGTCGCCGAGGACGATGCGGTGGTTCGCTGCGCCGGGCGCGAGGTGCGCGACGTTCCGCCGCGCCGCTTCGACGACCTCCTCACGGACCTCGTGCGAGACGACCGAGCCGTCCGGGCCGACCGCGCGGAGGAGGGCCGCTGAAGCGGCGCCCGAGCCGAGCCCGACCTCGATGACGCGCGCGCCGGGATAGACGTCGGCGTGCATCAGGAGTGCGGCGAGGTCCTTTGGGTAGATGACCTGGCTTTGGCGCGGCAGCTCCCTGACTGCGTCGGCGAACGGGGGGCGGAGGATGAAGAGCCGGTGGCCCTTGTTGGTGACGAGGAAGAAGCCCTCGTGCCGCCCGATGATCTCGTCGTGCGTGACGTAGCCGAGGTGCGTCTCGACAAGCGCGCCGCTCTTCAACTCGACGCGGTAGCGACGCTTGCGCTGGTCATAGACCATGGCCACGTCGCCCTCGGTGAACGGGGCGCGCTTGAGGTCTGCTTCGCTGGGGGATGTCACGGTGTGCCGTTCGGGAAACGAGAAGGGGCTGCGCCGCCGCAGCCCCTCCACCTCGTTCGTTGCTGCTGCGCCTATCCCTGGAGCTTTGCCAGCTCTTCACGGATGGCGTTGGGGTCGGGGAGGACGCCCTGGTAGGTCTCCCTGTAGCGAACGAGGCCATCCGGGTCGATTATGAAGATGGACCTGGCGCACATGCCGGAGTCCTCGTTGAAGATGCCGTATGCACGGGCGACTTCGCCGTGGGGCCAGAAATCGGACAGGAGCGAGTGGTTCAACCCGCCCAGGTTGGTCCCCCACGCCCTGAGGGCGGGGCGGGCGTCGGCGCCGAGGCCGAGGACACGTGCCCCCATCTCTTCGAACGACTTCAACGCACGGTTGAAGGTTGCGGTCTGGGTCGTTCAGCCGCCGGTGAATGCGGCGGGAAAGGAGTGGATGACGACCCACTTCTCGCCCTTGAAGCCGGCGAGGGAGACGTCCTCTCCGTTCTGGTCCTTGAGTGTGAAGTCCGGGGCTTGCTGGCCTACGTCGACCATCTTCGGGCCTCCTGGGAGTATGAGGTACGGCGGCTAGGATAGCAGAACGGCCGGGAAGGGATGGGTCAGGGTTGGATGAGCCCCTCCTGAGGCTGCGTCCATGCTACCTTCGGCAGCATGGCGTGCTGCCTGGCACGTGCGAAGGATATGTCGTGGACGGGCACATCGATGATCACCGGCGCCTGGCGTTCCAGTGCGAGCGGGAGCAGTCGTTCCAGGTCCAGAGGGTCGTCCGCCTGCATGCCGACCGCGCCGAAGGACTCGGCGAACCTGATGAAGTCCGGGTTGTGCAGGTCGGTCTCATAGGTGCCGGAGAAGAAGTCATCCAGGTCGCGTGCGACGTTGCCGTAAGCGTCGTCCCTGAAGACGATGGTGACCACGTTGATGCCGTACTTGACCGCGGTTGAGAGCTCGGCGGCGTTGAACATGAAACCACCGTCTCCGTTGATGCAGACGACGGCACGGTCCGGCTGAGCCACTTTCACGCCCAGCGCCGTGGGGAACGCACCGCCGAGATTGTAAGAGTAACCGGAGTCGACGTATGTCTTCGGGTGGTTCACCTTGTAGTGCGTGCGGGAGTAGTAGCCGAGCTGGGTGATGTCCCAGACGGTGAAGGCATCGTCGGGGACACCGTGTTGGATCGCTTCGATGATGGGGAACTGTGGCTCGTGGAGGTGGATGTCGTAGTAGGCGATGAGGCGTCGGGCGGCGGCGACCGCC
The DNA here is from genome assembly GCA_009838965.1 of Chloroflexota bacterium. Taxonomy (GTDB): domain Bacteria; phylum Chloroflexota; class Dehalococcoidia; order Lucifugimonadales; family Australimonadaceae; genus Bin16. The sequence continues at coordinate 2,354 of VXQP01000083.1, forward strand.
GGTTCGGGCGACGGACGGTCCCCTGCTCCGGCCTCGGCGAGGTGAGGAAGGAGCGCTTCGATGGTTGCCTTTGCGTCGCCGTGCAGAGGGATAGTGTTTGCCTGGACCCGGGTGAGTTCGGAGTCGTCTATGTTGATGTTGATCAGGGTAGAGGCTTCGCCGGCGGGGTTGCCCATCGAGAACCGCGTCCCGATGCCTATCACGACATCGGCGGACTGCATCACGTCGACGAGTTCGTTCATCTCCTGGACGTCCGCACGGGGGCTGAGGCATGAGCCGTAGCACAGGGGGTGGCGGTCCGGGATGGCGCCCTTGCCGCCGCCGGAGGTGATGACGGGGATGCGGGTTGCTTCGGCGAGTGCAACGAGGGCATCTTCCGCGCCCGACTGCGCCACGCCGCCTCCGGCGAGTATGACCGGGCGCTGAGACGCGGCGATGACGCGGGCGGCTTCCTGCAACTGCTCCGGGCTCGGCACGATGCGCGAGGTAGGGGCAGGATTCCGCAGCTGGATCTCGTCGCGCTCCAAGCCGGTCTCCGGAGGCATCTCGATATAGACGGGACGGGGCCGTCCGGTGCGCATCTGCCGGAAGGCCTCGGACACAGCGGCCGGAACGTCGCGCGGCGTGAGCACCTGCCGCCGCCACTTGGTGACCGGGGCAAGTGTGGCCCCCTGGTCCATGATCTCGTGGACGGCTCCGAGGTTCTTACCGAGCTGGCCTCGAGGGATCTGGCCGGCGATGAGGAGCACAGGTGAGGAGCGGGCGTATGCGGTGGCGATGCCCGCGGCGGCGTTGTAGACGCCCGTGCCGGGCACGACCATGACGACTCCCGGCTTCCCTGATGCGCGGGCGTAACCGTCGGCCATGTGCGCAGCGCCCTGCTCGTGGCGGGTGGTGATCATGCGCATGCCGGGTTCGTCCCGCATTGCGGCGACGATCCCGTTCATGTGTATGCCGGGAATGCCGAATACGGTGTCGACGCCTTCGCGCAGCAGGGACTGCACGAGGGCCTCGCCTCCGCTCATTCTGGGCACGGTTCACTTCCTCCTACGCAGGCTATAAACCTTCGGTAACCACCATGTTGATGTTGGCCGCCCTCGAGAGAAGGTCGCCAAGCTCGGTGTACTCCGGGGAGGCCAGCCAGGCGCGAGCCTGCTCCATGCTGCCGAACTCGAGGATCGAGAGGCGCCTGGGCGTCCAGGAGCCCAGTCGGACTTCGATCTCGCCACCACGGGCCACGAACCTGCCGCCGTGAGCTTCCACAGTACCCGTTACGCGCTCGAAGAACTGTCTGAATAGCTCAGGGTCCTTTATCTCAAGATCGGTTATCACGTATGCAGACATGCTGGCATCTCCTGAGTCTGGATTCCTGTTGGTGCGGGAATGACAGGGCCTTACTCGTCGAAGGGCATCGGAGTCCGGGACGGCGGGCGGCGCGGGCCGCCGCTCATTCCGGGCATGATGCTGGACCAACTCCGCTTAAAACCGGGTGTGTGTCGACTGAAGTCAGCACCGCAGTAGCCTGCGGGCCGCCCGCCATGCTATCCATGGCCATAGCCTAACCGATACATCCTCCGGATGTCTGTACATACGCAGTTGCGGACTCTTCCACTCCTGCGATGTTCGCGGAATCCATGCCCGCACCGGGGTGTTTTGCACAGCCCACTGGGACTATGTGCACGGTCGCCTAGGCAGGCTATAAGCCCTCGGTAACGACCCATGTTGATGTTGGCTGCCCTCGAGCGAAGGTCGTCAAGCGCCGTGTACTCCGGGCAGGGCCTTACTCCTCGGCGGGGCGCCAGCGGAGCTCGGGACGGCGGGCGGCGCGGGCCTCGTCGAGGCGGGAGATGGGGGTCTCGTACGGCGCGCCGCGCAGGAACTCCTCGTCCGCGGCGGCCTCGGCGTCGATGCGTTCGAGCGTCTCGATGAAGGCGTCGAGCGTCTCCTTCGACTCCGTCTCGGTGGGCTCGATCATGAGCGCTTCGGGCACGACGAGCGGGAAGTACATGGTGGGCGCGTGGAAGCCGTGGTCCAGCAGGCGCTTGGAGACGTTGAGCGCGGTCGCCCCGGCGCGTTTGCGGGCGGCGAAGACGACCTCGTGCATGACGGAGCGGTCGTACGGGAGTTCGAAGAGGGAGCGGAGCTTCGCGAGCAGGTAGTTGGCGTTGAGCACGGCATTGCCGCTGATGTTCAGCATCCCCTCGCCGCCGAGGAGCGAGATGTAGGTGAGGGCGCGAATCAGCACGCCGAAGTTGCCCTGGGACGCGCCGCAGCGCCCGATGCTCTGTGCTGGCATCTCGCTGCCGTAGGAGCCGTCATCGCGCCGTACGACGATGGGACCGGGGAGGAAGGGGGCGAGCACCTCGGTGACGCAGATGGGCCCTGCACCGGGTCCGCCGCCGCCGTGAGGCGTGCTGAACGTCTTGTGCAGGTTCATGTGGACGACGTCGAAGCCGAAGTGGCCGAGCTTGGCGCGCCCGAGCAGCGCGTTCATGTTGGCGCCGTCTCCGTAGACGAGGCCGCCCGCCTCGTGGACGACGCGGCACATCTCGATGGCGTTGCGGTCGAAGAGGCCGAGGGTTGTGGGCTGGGTGAACATGACGCCTGCGAGGTCGTCGCCGGCTTCAGCGCGGACGGCGTCGAGGTCGATGTCGCCGCCGGACGTGGAAGGGATGGAGATGACCTGGAATCCGGCCATGGCGGCTGACGCAGGATTCGTGCCGTGGGCGGTGTCCGGGATGAGCATCTTGCGCCGGTGCCCATCGCCACGGGCGTCGAGCGCCGCGCGGAGGGTGAGGATGCCCGCGAGTTCGCCCTGCGCGCCCGCGAGGGGGGCGAGGCTCGCGCTCGGGAGGCCGCTCACCTCCTGCAGGTAGGTCTGCAGGGTGAATATGGCCTCCAAGCACCCCTGGACCTGCGCCTCTGGCTGGGCAGGATGCGCGAGTGCGAAGCCGGGTGTCGCGGCGACGGCCTCGTTCAGCTTAGGGTTGTACTTCATCGTGCAGCTGCCGAGGGGGTAGAAGTTGGTGTCGATGGAGAAGTTCAGCTGGCTGAGGTGGGTGAAGTAGCGGACCACCTCGCCCTCGGTCACCTCCGGCAGTTGCAGGTCGTCGCGAAGCATCGCCTGCTCCGGCATGAGCTGCGGCGGCACGTCGGACGCGGGGAGTGTCACACCGGTTCGTCCCGGGCGGCTGCGCTCCATGAGCAGCCTGCGGCGGTCATGCGCTTCCTCGCGGAAGGGAGTGTCCGGCATGGAGGTCATCGGCCTATCTCCGCGAGCGCGTCCACGAGGCGGTCGATCTGGTCGCGGGTGTTGACCTCGGTGACGCAGAGCAGCATGCCGTTCGGGTAGCGGTCGCTCACGTCCAGTCCGCCAACGATGCCGCGCTGCTGCAGCGCCGCGCTGACCTCGGCGGGAGACTTCGGGCAGGCGACGACGAACTCCTGGAAGAATGGGTCGTCGTTGGGGAGGCTGTAGCCGGGAAGTTCGGCGATGCGGGACGCGGCGTAGTGGGCCTTCTGGTGGCAGAGCTCGGCGACGTGGCGGAGTCCCTGCTTGCCCATGAGCGAGAGGTAGATGGTGGCCCAGAGCCCGATGAGCGCGGTGCTGGTGCAGATGTTGGAGGTGGCGTGCTCGCGGCGGATGTGCTGCTCCCGGGGTTGGAGCGTCAGCACGTAGCCGGTGCGTCCCTCCGTGTCCACCGTCCGTCCCGCGATGCGTCCAGGCAACTGGCGGACGTACTCCTGGCGGCAGGTGAAGATGCCGACGTACGGGCCGCCGAAACTCGGGGGTATGCCGAGCGCCTGACCCTCGCCGGTGGCGATGTCCGCGCCGAACGCGCCGGGCGGTTTGTACATGGCGAGTGCCGTGGGGTCGCACGACATGACGGCGAGCGCGCCGTGTTCGTGGGCGAGGTCTACGAGCGCCTGCGAGTCCTCGAACGCGCCGAAGAAGTTGGGGTACTGGGAGATGAGGCAGGCGGTGTCGGGCTGGAGCTCCGGTGACGTGGGCGACGTCTGGTAGACCTCGATGCCCTGGGGCTGCGCGTAGAAGCGGATCGTCTCGACGTAGCGCGGGTTGACGGTATCGAGCACCGCGACACGGGAGTGTTTCGTGACGCGGCAAGCCATGAGCGCGCCCTCTGCGAGGCTGCTTGCGCCGTCGTACATGCCCGCGTTGGAGACCTCCATGCCGAACAGTTGGGCGGTGAGGGTCTGGAACTCGAACGTGCCCTGGAGCGTTCCCTGCGACACCTCCGGCTGATAGGGGGTGTAAGAGGTGAGGAACTCGCCGCGGGTGACGAGCGGCGCGACGACGGCGGGGCAGAAGTGGTGGTAGACGCCGGCGCCGAGGAAACTCGGGTGCTCGCCCGCGTGGAAGTTGCGCTGCGCCAGCGCCGTCATCTCCGCGCGGAGCTCCATCTCCGGAATCGGCGCAGGCAGCGCGAGCCCGGGATGGCGGTACTGCTCAGGGATGTCGCCGAACAGGTCCTCTACGGCCGACGTGCCTACCTCCGCGAGCATGACGGCGCGGTCGTCGTCGGTGTTGGGGATGAAGGGCGAGGTGAGCGGCGAATCAGACATACGGGCCGTGTTCAGCGCCTCATTCGATCAGCGCCGCGTAGGCGGGGGCGTCCAGTAGCGAGTCGAGTTCGGCAGGGTCGTCGGGCTTGACGCGGATCAGCCAGCCCTTCTCGTGCGGGCTCTCGTTCAGCAGTTCGGGCGCGTTCTTCACGTCGTCGTTGACTGCGGTCACCTCGCCGGAGACGGGGGAGAAGAGCTCGGAGACGGCCTTGACCGACTCGACCTCGCCCATCTGGGCGTTCTGGGTCACGCGATCGCCGGGCTTCGGGAGCTCGACGTAGACGACGTCGCCCAATTCGTGCTGCGCGAAATCGGTGATGCCGACGAGGACGAGGCCGTCCCGTTCGGCCAACGCCCACTCGTGCTCTTTGGAGTAGCGGCGGTCTTCCGGAACAGACATAGCTATCGCGACCTCTTGTAGAAGGGAAGGGCCACGATCTGCGCCGGAATCTGCCGTCCACGAACGTCTACGGCGATGGGGGTTCCGGGCTCGCTGGCCTCTCTCGGAAGATAGCCGAGGCCTATATTGGTGTCAAGGTAAGGCGAGTAGCTGCCACTCGTGACTTCGCCCACGTCGGCGCCGTCGATGAGGATGCGGTGATGTGCCCTCGGCGCGGGGCCTCGCTCGGCCGTGCGGAAGCCCGCGAGCACGCGCGCCGTGCCATTCTCCGCGGCTGCCCGCACCGCGTCCGCGCCGCAGAAGTCCCGCTCCAGCCGGACGAAGCGCTCCAGCCCGGCCTCGATGGGGTTGACGGTCTCATCCATGTCGGAGCCGTGCAGCAGCAGAGCGGCTTCCAGGCGGAGCGTGTCTCGCGCGCCGAGGCCGCACGGGGCTGCGCCGGCGTCCATGAGGGCGCGCCAGAGGGCGGACGCGACTTCCGAGGCCGGCATGATCTCGATTCCGTCCTCGCCGGTGTAGCCGGTGCGGGCTATGAGGGCGGACGCGCCCATGACCTCGGTCTCGACGACGTTGAACGGTCGCACAGCATCGGGATCGAAGCCTGCGACCTGTCCGGCGATGTAGGTGGCGTCCGGCCCCTGCAGCGCAATCATCGCGATCTCGGCGGTGCGGTCGGTAAGCGTTGTGCCGGGGAAGCGCTCGTCCCGCCAACGCTCCAGCCACGCGAAGACCTTCGGGGCGTTCGCGGCGTTGGCGACGATGATGAACCGCTCCTCGCCGAGCCGGTAGACGATTGCATCGTCGATGATGCCGCCGGACTCGTTGCAGAGGAGGCCGTAGCGCGCGCGGCCCATCGGCATCGCCTCGCCGACGTCGGCGGTGTGCACCCAGTCCAGGAGGGCGCGGGCGTCCGGCCCGTCAACGGCGAAGCGCCCCATGTGGGAGACGTCGAAGATGCCGGCTGCGGTGCGGACGGCTCGCGCCTCGGCGAGGACGCCCGCGTACTGCACGGGCATGTCGTATCCGGCGAATGGCACCATGCGGGCGCCGAGGGAGACGTGGTCGTCGTGCAGGACAGTGGTGCGGAGAGGGGCGTCTGCCATGTATTAAGCGTAGCATAGGGGGGCTTTCGCCAGAGGAGGTTTCCGTCCATGGACCGTCTCGAATTCGGGGTATGGGACCAGATGCAGACGTACGAGGTCATGAACGCCACGACCGCGGCAGAGGTGTACGAGGCACACATCCGGCAGGCGCAGCTGATGGAGCGCGTGGGGTTCGGCTACTACTGGACGCTGGAGCACCAGGGCTCCTACGTGGGAGCAATCACGTCGCCGCAGATGTTCCTGACGGCGGTGGCGCGGCACACGGAGTCGCTGCGGCTCGGGACGATGATCTGGCAATTGCCGTTCCACCATCCGATCCGGCTGGCGCAGGACGTGGCGATGCTGGACCACCTGTCCGGCGGGCGGGCCGAGTTCGGCACCGGCATCGGCGTGCACGAGCACGAGTTCACACGCTGGGGGCTGGACTTCTACTCTCGGCAGGAGATGGGCGAGGAGGCGCTGGACATCATCGAGATGGCGTGGGGCGGCGACGGCACGGTGACATACGAGGGGAAGTACTGGCAGATAGACGAGGCGCTGATACAGCCGGTGCCGCTGCAGAAGCCGCACCCGCCGATATGGGCGGCGGTGCACAGCCCGCGCGCGATAGACTTCGCGGCGAAACGCGGCTACGACATGGCGCAGAACATCGACACCGACGAGTCGATGATCCAGAAGTTCTCGGAATGGCGCGAAGCGTGGAAGGGGTACGGGCACGATGGCCCGATGCCGCACCAGTTCCTCATGCGCGTGGTGCACGTGGCGGAGACGGACGCAAAGGCGCACGAGCAGGCGCGGCAGTACCTGCTGGAGGCGAACACGCTGGGGCGCGACCTGGTCTCGTCCAGCCGCATCGGGTTCGGCTCCAACCCGCGCGGGATGGGGCACGAAGACAGTGAGGACATCCGTGAGCGGGGGCGCATCTTCCGCGAGTGCGCGCGCTCGTACGAGTTCTGGCTCGACAACGGGCTGGCGCTCGTGGGCAGCCCGGAGTCGGTCGCCCGCCAGATAGCGGAGGGCCGGGAGAAAATCGGGTACGACCACTTCGCGGGGAAATTCCACATCGGGCGGATGCCACACGACATGGTGGAGTCGTCGCTGACGCTGTTTGGGCAGGAAGTCATTCCCGCCTTCTCATAAGGAGAGCAATATGCCCCATCTGGAATTCGGCGCGTGGGGCGCGGTCAAGATCAACGACATCAAGCGGCTTGGCTCCGCGGCCGCGGCCTACGACGAGCATATCCGCCAGGCCCGCATGATGGACGAGCTCGGCTACCGCTACTACTGGATCATCGAGCACCAGGCCTCGTACATCGGGGCAATCACGGCACCGACGGTCTTCCTCACGGCGGTTGCGGCGGCCACGGAGCGCATCCACGTCGGCGCGATGATCTGGCAGTTGCCGTTCCACAACCCGATGAGGCTGGCGCAGGAAGTGGCGACGCTCGACCACCTGTCGAAGGGAAGGGTCGAGTTCGGCTCCGGGCTGGGGACGCACGAGCACGAGTTCATCCGCTGGGGCATCAACTACTACGACCGTCATATCGCGAGCGAAGAAGCGATGAAGGTTATCGAGGACGCGTGGACGAAGGACGAGGTCACGCATCGTGGGCGGTTCTGGCAGTACGACGAGATGCTGCCGATGCCGAAGCCGTACCAGCAGCCGCACCCGCCTGTCTGGATCGCGTGCCACAGCCTGCGTGCGTTCGAGTGGGCGGCGGAGCGCAACTACGACGTTGCCACGAACATCTCCACCGACGACGAGCTGGTCGACAAGTTCGAGCACTTCCGCAGCATCTGGCATGAGTGCGAGCACCCCGGCCCGATGCCGCGGCAGATGCTGGTGCGCGTCGTCCATGTCGCGGAGACCGACGAGCAGGCCCGCGCCGAGGCGGAGCCGCACCTGCTGGAGTACTACGGCATCGACCGCGAGCACGTGGTGAACACACGCATCGGCTTCGGGAGCGACCCGCGCGGCAAAGGGACCGACAACACACGCCACACTCGGGCGAACGGGAGGATATTCGCGCAAGCGCGGCAGTCCTACGACTTCTGGATCGAGAACGGGCTGGCCATCATCGGCAGCCCGGAGACGGTTGCGCGGCGCATAGCGGAGACGCAGGAGCGGCTTGGGTTCACAGTGTGGGCCGGCAGCCACCACATCGGGCGGATGCCGACCGAACACGTCGACAAATCCATCCGGTTGTTCGGCGAGGAGGTCATCCCCGCGTTCGACGCGCCATCCGAGCCGGTCGTGCCGGTGAGCACGGTGCTGCAGCGACAGGGCCCGTCCGGTCAGCAGGGGCCGTGGGCGGGGAGCTAGGGGCATCATGGAGGGCGTCACGCTGCGCGCGGCACAGGCGTCGGACGTAGATGGAATCAGGGACCTGGTGGCGGAGCTCGCCGACGAGCGCGGCGGGAAGAGTGATGCAGAGGCTGCTGCTGCTGCGGCAGAGGAGTGCATCGGCCAACCCGGCCACGAGATCATCGTTGCCGTAGCAGAGGACCAGGTCGTCGCCTACGTCGCGGTGCATTGGGTCCCCTTTCCGATGCTGGGTGGGAGAGAAGGGTACGTGTCCGACCTGATCGTCGGAGCTGACTGGCGTGGGCACGGATTGGGCAACCGGCTGATGGAGGCGGTGGAGGCGCGAGCCGGCGAGATGGGATGCGAGCGGTTGATGCTGAACAACCGCATCGCGGCGGAGTCGTTTGAGCGGGGATTCTTCGCGAAAGCCGGTTTCCGCCAGCGCACGGACTTCGCGAACTTCGTGAAGCCGTTGGGGACGGGGCAGGCGTAGTGGCAGCTACCCCAGCACAGAGTAGCCCTGCGGGAGGGGGCCGCGGCCTGTGCCGGAGAGGGCAAGCGACGCTCCCCTGCCGGACTCGAGCGCGAGGGAGGCGAGCAGCCGCAGCGTGACACCCATCGCCTCGCGCGACGGCTCGACCTCGGCGCTGATGGCGTTCGCGAGGTCCAGCGTGTGGACGGTGAGCTCGAAGACGCGCGTCTCCAAGTAGTCGCCGAAGCGGATGCCGCCGTTGTCGTAGGCGATGATAGTGTCCTCATCGGTCGCATCGAGGACCTGCTCGGAACGCGCCCAGTCGGCGTTCATCGTGGCGAGCGGGTCGTCGCCGAGTTCGCGGCCGGCGATGCGCCCTCGCTCGGCGACGCGCTCATCGTCGCTCGGCTGTCGGAGAGAACGGCGGTAGTGGTGGGTGGCGGACGTGATGTCCACTGACGGCGCGCGTTGTGTGCCGAACTCTTCGACACGCGTTATGGATCGGCTGGCATGGCCGACGAGGTCGCGGACGGTCCAGACACCGAGCCCTGGTGCGTCCCACTGCTCCGACCGCACCTTCGCTGCTGTCTCCAGGAAGCAGGTGATGGCCTTCCGGTAGGCGGTTCGGCTCACGACTGGCCCCGCAGCTCCTTCGCGGCATCCACCATGTTGAGGAGCGAGGGCTTCACCTCTTCCCAGCGGCGGGTCTTGAGACCGCAGTCCGGGTTCACCCAGAGCCGCTCCGGCGGGATGACGGCAACCGCCCTGCGAAGCAGATCGCTCATCTCTTCGGTCTCTGCGACACGCGGCGAGTGGATGTCGTAGACGCCGGGGCCTACCTCGTTGGGGTAAGGGTGTACACGGAACGTGTCGAGCAGGGTGCCGTCCGAGCGGGAGTTCTCCATGGATATGACGTCCGCGTCCATGGCGGCGACAGCGTCGATGATGTCGTCGTAGGCGGCATAGCACATGTGCGTGTGCATCTGGGTGCGGTCCTCCACGCCACTGGTGGCGATGCGGAAGCAGTCGACGGCCCACTCGAGGTAGGCGTCCCAGTCCTCGTGGCGGAGGGGAAGCCCCTCGCGGATAGCGGGTTCGTCAACCTGGATGACGCGTATGCCGGCGCGTTCCAGGTCGCAGACCTCGTCGCGGATGACGAGCGCGAGCTGGCGGCACGTCTCGCTGCGGGGCTGGTCGTCGCGGACGAACGACCACTGCAGCATGGTCACGGGGCCCGTGAGCATCCCTTTAACGGGTTGGCGTGTGAGCGACTGTGCGTAAGAGATCCATTCGACGGTCATGGGAGCGGGGCGGTGGAGGTCGCCGAAGATGATGGGCGGCTTGACGGCGCGGGAGCCGTAGCTCTGCACCCAGCCGTTGGCAGTGGAGACGTAGCCATCCAGCTGTTCGCCGAAATACTCAACCATGTCGTTGCGCTCCGGCTCGCCATGGACGAGTACGTCCAGACCTGTCTGCTCCTGGAAGCGGACGGAGCGCTCGATCTCCTCACGGATGAACTGCTCGTACTCTTCGGTGGTGAGTTCGCCGCGGTTGCGGCTCGCCCGTGCCCTGCGAATCTCCGGCGTCTGCGGGAACGAGCCGATGGTCGTAGTGGGGTAGGTGGGGAGGCGCAGCACCTGCTGCTGCGCCTTGCGGCGCTCCGGATAGGGGCTCGTGCGCTGCGCCATGGCCGGCGTCACGGCGGCGCTGCGCTCCTTCACGTCGGGATTGTGGATGCGGGTGGACGTCCTGCGCGACGCCATCGCGGCGGCGTTGGCGGACAATGCGTTAGTGATGCGGGCGGACTCGCCGTTGACAGCCCTCGTGATGATGGCGACCTCTTCGACCTTCTGCTTCGCGAAGGCGAGCCAGGACTTCATCTCATCGTCGAGGTTCGTCTCGTTGTCCAGGTCGACCGGCGAGTGCAGCAGCGAGCATGAGGGGGCGATAAGGATGCGGTCGTTGCCGAGCACGGAAGAGGCGCGCCGCGCGGTCGCGATGGCGTCCTCGAGGTCTGTCTTCCAGATGTTGCGTCCGTCGACGAGACCCAACGAGAGGGAGACGCCCTCGCCGAGCTTGGCGAGGATGTTCTCGAGATCTGCGCGTCCGCGGGCGAGGTCGACATGCAGGGCGTGCACCGGCATCGCGAGCGCGGCTTTCGTGTTCTGGCGCAGGTCGCCGAAGTAGACGGCGACGAGGAGGTTGAGCCCGGGCACTGCCGCAACGAGCCGGGCGTAAGCTCGTCCGAATGCGGAGCGCTGCTTGTCACTGAGCGTGAGGCTGAGGGCGGGTTCGTCCATCTGCACCCAGTCCGCACCCGCCTCCGCCAGCCGCTTGAGGATGTTCTCGTAGACGTCCACGAGTCCTTCGAGCAGCACGAGCGGGTCGAACGAAGGGTCGTCCGACTTGGAGAGCAGCAGGTAGGTCACCGGCCCGACAAGGACTGGGCGGGTGTGTAAGCCGAGCTCCTTCGCCTCCAGGAACTCGGCGACCGGCTTGGTGGAGCGCAGGGAGAAGATCTGACTCCGGTTGATCTCAGGGACGATGTAGTGGTAGTTCGTGTCGAACCATTTGGTCATCTCCATGGCGGAGACGCCGGGGCGCTCTTCGGTGGCGGTGCGACCACGCCCCATGGCGAAGTAGGTGTCGAGGCTGACTTCACCCTCAGGGGCTTCATAGCGTTCGGGTATCGCGCCGACCATGACGCTCGTGTCGAGGATCTGGTCGTAGAACGAGAAGTCGTTGGAGGGGATGTGCGCGATGCCAGCCTTGCGCTGGAGGGTCCAGTGCGTCCGGCGTATGGCAGCGGCGCGTTGCTGTAGTTCCTGTTCGTCTATCTTCCCGGCCCAGTACGCCTCGACTGCCCATTTGAGTTCGCGTTTCGCGCCGATCCGAGGGAATCCGAGATTGGTTGACGTAGCCAAGTCGCTCTCCTCTGCCGAAAACAGGAAGACTCAAACCCACAATGGAAGCGGAACCGGTGGGAAGATTCCTGCGATGTAGTCGCCCGGGGGATGACGCGAGTGTCATTGTACCGTGCGCGGGAGCGCGGACTCAATGTCGAATGGGGCCGGAGCAGGCCGTGGCCTGCTGGAAGCGCATTCCTAGTTCGCGTCGAGTCTGAAGAACTCTATCGCGTTGCCGCAGGTCATCTTGTAGCGCACCTCCTCGGGGGCGCCCTCGAACGCCTGGTCGAGGATCTTCAACGAGTCAGGCCAGTCCGATTCCTGGTGCGGGAAGTCGGAGCCCCAGATGAGGTTGTCCACGTTCAATTGGTCGCGCGCCAGCACGCCCACGCGGTCGTACTGGAACCCCCAGAGCGTGTGCTCCAGCAGATACTCGCTCGGCGGACGCGACAGCGGCTTGAAGCCCAACTGGTTCTCCGCCCAGTAGCGGTTCCGCTCGTAGCGTATGTCGGCGCTCTGCAGGAAGAACGGTATCCATCCGATCTGGTTCTCCGCGAACAGTATCTTGAGGCTGGGAAAGCGGTCGAAGAGGCCGGAGAGCGTCCACTGCACGGCTGGCATCGCGCCGCTGCCCTTGATAGGGCTGAATCGCGCCATCTGCTCCGGGAAACTGCGCCCCGGGGCCTCGAGTTCTTTCAGCAGTTCGGGCGTGGCCCTGGGGTAGTCCAGGAAGGGGCCCTTGCCGGTGCGTTCGATGTCTACGTGGACGGTCACCGGCATGTCAAGGTCGAGCGCCGTCTCCCAGAACCGGTCGTCCTCGATGGACGGATACTGCTTGCCGGATGGGAAATCCATGAGCATCACGGCCTTCGCCCCGATCGCCTTGCAGTGCTTCAGCTCATCGATATGGGCGTCCAGGTCCTCGATGATGGGCATGATGGTCACGCCGATGAGACGGTCCGGGTCCTCGGCGCAGTAGTCCTGGATGAGCCAGTCGTTGTACGCCCGGACGATGCTCAGGTAGGCCTCGTTGTCGTCCACCATCCGCCACATCCTCGGGCCGGTGGCCTGCGCGGGGAAGAGCACCTCGGCGTCCACGCCGTCGATGTCCTGTTCCTGCATGCGCTGCTCAGGCGTACCCGTTCCGGGTGTGCCCTCGTACTTCACTCCGGACGGCAGGTAGTGCTCGCGTCCCCTGCCGCCGTAGAGGTCGGCCGGGTTCGCCTTGCGCGTCTGCTTGCCGTCGATGAACCAGGCGTCAGTGTCGTCGTCGAGGCGCACGAGCTTCGGCGCACGGTCGCGGTGCTGCTCGGGGACGCGGGGCGTCCAGTTCGCGGTGTCGACCTCCATGTGAGAGTCGCCGGAGATGTAGTGATAGTTCATTCGTCCGCCTCCTGAGTGGCGTTCCTTGTACCGTCCGTCATTCTAGCGGTTCGCACGACCTCCGTACTGTTGCGCGTTACTGCTGTCGGCGGTGCTGCCGTCGTGGGTCGCCTGTGGCAGCCACGTAGAACGTCCAGGTACCCGCCAGAAGCACGGCTGCTACGAGGAATCCCCCGTTGAACCCGATCCTGTCCGCGATCAGGAATCCCGCGAACGGGCCCAACGCCGCTCCCAGGTCCAGCCAGGTTGAGTATCTGCCCAGCACGGCGGCGCGAGTCGAGGTGGTCGACGTTTCGCCTATGGCCGCATCCAGGGCCGTGTTCACTCCCACGGCTGCGACGAACAGCACCGGTATGGCAACAACCACGGCGACCACGGAGTCGAATGCAACCATCATGGCCAGAGAGGCAACCATCACGGCCATCCCGCAGGCGATGAACATCCGCCTGCCGACGCGGTCTGACAGATACCCCATCGCCACGCCAAGGCTGATCTCAGAGAGCCATCTGAAACCGACCAGCAGGCCTGCGAGTGTCACCACAGCGAACGCCCCATCGAGCACCCTGTCGCTATCGTCAGCGAACCCGGCGAGGTAGGGCGCTAGGGTAGCGATAGCCAGTCCGTTCGCCCCGAACGCAGTGGCGAAACGCATCAGGCTGATGGAAAGGAGCGGGAGCCGTAGTTTCCGACCGTATCCGGGCAGCCGGGATATCGCGAGGTCCCAGGCGTTGAGGCGGTCGCGAAAGCCTTCCACGGAGGAGCGGACACGCTCAGGCCTGAGGTTGGGTATCCGGGTGGCGATGAGTACGCCGAGCAGTCCGACGACAGCCAGGGCGGTGAACGTCACCTCCCTGGAAGTGAGATGGAACAGCATCGCGCCCGCAGTGACCGCGACGAAGCTGCCGAACCGTTGCCCGGAGTTGAACAGACCCATCATCCTGCCACGCATGTCGGACGTGCCGACTCCGAACGCTGTGAGGTGCGCGGCAAGCCTCATGAACGAGTACGAGACCCCCCAAACGGCGCGAGCCAACAGCAGGGCTGCAACTCCGCTTCCCAAGCCGTATGCGAGCGTCGACAAAGCCCCTGCAGCGATGGAAACGACGAACGGCCAGCGCACGCCGAGGCGCTGGCAGACGAAGGCAGCGAAGGAGTTGCTCACCAGGCGGATGAAGCGGTTGATGCTGAGCGCAAGACCGATCCAGAACGATGCCGCGAGACCAAGCTGCTCGTGGACGCCGAACTCGATCGCTGCCACCGGCAGCACGACGTACATGAGCGAGTCGCCCATGATGACCACGCCGGTTGGGGAGACGGCATACACCATCTGAATAGGGACGATGCGTCTCGAACGCATCATGGGGACGCGACCTTCCTATCGTCCATAGGGAGTGGCGGAACTTCTTGTTCTTCGTGCGATTGCATCAACGAGTCAACCTGCCTGGAGGCGCAGCAGGCGCATGGTAGTATGAGAGCGTGGCGAACGCACCGCGCAACTACTGGATGGTCTCCGTCTGGCCGGAGTATTTCGACGCGTGCGCCGAGAAGGACTTCTCGGTGTTGGCGATGGGCCGTCAGCAGCGGCGGCGCGTGCAGCGGATGGAGATAGGCGACCGCGTGCTATTCTACGTGACGCACCGGCTGGTGTTCGGCGCGATCGCGTCCATATCCGGCACGCACTACGAGGACAAGACGCCGCTCTGGACCGGTTTCGAGGGCCATGACCCGCTGGCCTGGCGGGTGAAGACGAAGCCCGACGTCGTGCCGGATGCAGACCACGTACTGGACGCGCGGCTCATCGCGCCGCGGATGGAGTACGTGAAGCGCTGGCCGCCGGAGGACTGGCCGCTGGCCTTTCAAGGACTGCTGCACCTCATCCCCAAGCGTGACTTCCAGCTGATCGAGCACGAGATGCGGCGGGGCCGCCGCCGTCCGGAAGTTTCCTTCATCCCCGATCCGCGGCACGGTCCTGCCGCCCGCGAGGCGCAGTACGCCGGCAGGCCGGGAGAGACCGTCTGAGATGGCAATAGCGATAGACCTTGCGGGCCGCAGCGCCGTGGTGTTCGGCGTTGCGAACCAGAGAAGCATCGCGTGGGCCATCGCTCAGCACCTGCACGCGGCGGGCGCTTCGCTCACCGTCACGTACCAGAACGAGCGCATGGGACGCTCGGTGCTTGGGCTCGTCGAGGGCATGGAGCGGACGCAGACCGTGGAGTGCGACGTGTTGGACGAGGCGTCGGTCGTGGCGGCGGTGGACGCCGCGGCGTCGGTTGCGCCGCTCGGCGCCGCCGTGCACAGCGTGGCGTTCGCCAACCGGGACGACCTCGAGGGCGCATTCTCCCGGACCGGCATGGACGGTTTCCGCACCGCGCTGGAGGTAAGCGCGTATTCCCTGCTCCCCGTGGCGCGTGCCGCCGCGGCGAAGATGACCGAGGGCGGGAGCATCCTGACGCTGACGTTCCACGCTGCGGACAAGGTGTACCCCGGCTACAACGTGATGGGCGTGGCGAAGGCGGCGCTGGAGAACGAGGTGAAGCAGCTGGCGGCGGAGTACGGCCCGCTCGGCGTTCGCGTGAACGCGATATCGGCGGGGCCGCTCAACACGCTGGCTGCTCGCGGCATCTCCGGCTTCAGGAACATGCACGAGATACACGCCAGCCGCTCGCCGCTGAAGCGCAACATCACACAGGAGGAGGTCGGCTCCGCGGCACTCTTCCTCGCGAGCCCGCTCGCCTCCGGCATCACCGGCCACGTCCTCTACGTGGACGCGGGCTACAACGTGATGGGCGTCTAGCCCACCTGCCTTTCACTCGGTCTGCATCTTCCCGAGGGACTACAATCCCGCTGCCTTGCCGTCTCACAGGAGGTGTGCCATGCCCGGCCCGCTCGAAGGGATACGCGTCGTCGACCTCACCCGCATCCTCGCGGGTCCCTACTGCACGATGATCTTCGCCGATCTCGGCGCGGACGTGGTGAAGGTGGAGCAGCCGGGCGGCGACCAGGCGCGCCGCAACGGGCCGTTCTTCGCGGGCAGGGACGGGCGTGAGCGCAGCACGTACTTCACGAGCGTGAACCGGGGCAAGCGCAGCATCGTCATCGACCTCAAGAACCCGGATGGCAGGGAAACCTTCCTTCGGCTGGTGGACGGTGCGGACGTGGTGACGGAGAACTTCAGACCGGGGACGATGGCCAACCTGGGCGTGGACTACGCGACGCTGAGCGCCCGGAACCCGTGGCTGATCATGGCGTCCGTGTCCGGCTTCGGGCAGACCGGGCCCTACGCCAGACGCGCGGCGCTGGACGTGATCGTGCAGGCGATGGGCGGGATACTGAGCATCACCGGTGAAGAAGGAGGCGGGCCGGTGCGCCCCGGCGTAAGCATGGGCGACATTACCGCCGCGCTGTTCACGACGATCGGCGTGCTATCCGCCATCGTGGAGCGCGACCGTTCCGGCCTCGGCCAGCACATCGACATGTCGATGCTGGACTGCCAGGTGGCGATACTGGAGAACCCGCTGATGCGCTACTTCGCCGTTGGCGAGATGCCGGAGCGCATCGGCACGCGGCACCCGGTCAATGCGCCGGTGCAGGCGCTGCCGACGAGGGACGGCTACGTGGCGGTCTCGGCGTCGGACGGTCCCACCGGCCACTGGGGGCGGTTCGCCGCGCTGATCGGCAAACCCGAACTGGCCGAAGACGAGCGCTTCACGTCCGGCTGGCTGCGGCGGGTGAACTACGACGAGTTGCGCCCCCACCTCGAGTCGGCTTTCGCCCAGCGCACGACCCACGAGTGGGTGGACCTGTTGGCCCAGGCGGGCATCGCGGTCGGCCCGGTGCAGGACGTCTCGCAGGTCGCGGTCGACCCGCAGCTGAACTTCCGTGGGATGTTCGTTGAAGCAGAGGCGCCACAGGTGGGGCCGGTGACGTTCACGAACACGCCGGTGAAGCACTCGCGCACGCCGGGTGGAGTGCGGCGGGGCGCGCCGGAGCTGGGCGAGCATACCGATGCAGTACTTGCCGAGGCGGGGGTCAGCGCGGAACAGGCCGCAGCGCTCCGCGCATCCGGCGCGGTGGCGTAGGGAGGAGGTGCATCATGACTCCACCTGTCTACTGCCCGCGTTGCGGATCGGTGTTGGGCGCGAAGTTCGATGGGGGCCGTGAGCGGCCCGCGTGCCTGACGGACGACTGCGGGTTCCTGCACTTCGGAGATTCGTCCATCGGGTGCGGAGGCGTCGTCATCCGGGACGGCAAGGCTCTCCTCATCCAGCGCGGGCTCAACCCCGGCCGGGGGACGTGGCAGATACCGGGCGGCTACGTCGAGGCCGACGAGGCCATCCCGGCAGCGGCGGAGCGCGAGGTGCGCGAGGAGGCAGGGGTCATCGCAAAAGTGCGGGAGGTGATCGGCTTCCGGCACTCGGCGAGCCTTCCCGACCGTCCGGTGGCCAATCTCTACGTCGTCTTCTGGTTGGAATGGGTATCGGGTGAGCCACGCGGGGATGGAGTGGAGACGCTCGATGCAGGTTTCTTCACCCTGCCGGAGCTCGAAGAGAAGATGGGAATGCAGGCGATGTCGCTGTGGGCGATCAAGCTTGCGCTCGCCAGGGACTACGGGAGCGGGTTCGTCTCACACCAGGAGTCGTTCGAACTGCGACCGGGCTGGTCGGTGTTCGGGCTTCCGCCAGCAGGCGTCTAGCCGGCGTTCTGCAGCACGCTCTCGTCGATGCGACCACGCAACATCCGCAGGTAGTTGGCGGTCGTGACCTCGGCGACGGTCTCGACGTCGGTGCGTTGGAGCTCGGCGAGCTTCCCCGCGACCTGTGGGAGATGCCACGGCTCCGTGCGGCGGATGGGGTTCTTCTTGAACGGCTGCGGGTAGGAGTCGGTCTCGATGACGATGCGGTCCAGTGGGATGTGCTCCGCGGCGGCCTGCAGCTCCGGTATGCGGAGCAACGGCTTGGCGAGGGAGATGTAGAAACCGAGGTCGATGACGCGTTCGGCCAACTGCAGGTCCCCCTGGAAGTAGTGCCACGCGCCGCCTACCTCGCCCGCGCCCTCCTCCCGGAGCAGGCGGACGGTGTCGTCGTCGGCCTCGCGGGAGTGGGTCACGAGGGGCAGACCGAATTCCCGTGCGAGGCGTATCTGCTGGCGGAACGCATCCTGTTGCACGTCGTAGGCTGGCGAGTGCGGCATGTAGTCGAGCCCTGTCTCGCTCCACTCGACGACCCTCGGATGGCTGGCGAGACGCCGCAGTTCGGCGATGGTGCGGTCGTCCACCCAGCCCGCGAGGTCGGCGGGGTGCAGGCCCACGCCCGCGTAGACGATGGGGTGGGTATCGGCGAGCGTCTGCACGCGCCGACAGGAGTCCAGGGTGACCCCCGCTGCTATAATCAGCCCCACGTTGGCCTCTCGTGCCCTGTCGAGCAGCGGGCCGATATCTTCGGAAGCGAACTGGTCTATGTGCGTGTGCCCGTCGATCAGCGGGCGGTCGCTCCGGGAATCCTGGGTTGCGGGTGCCTGCATGGACGGATTGTAGACGATGAAGGCTGAGGGAGGAGAACGGTCTTCATGCCTTCGTGGGCACAGGCAGCGTTACGACTTTCCAGGAACAGGTGGGCACAGGCCGCGTTCGGCGTCGTCGCGAGCGGCTCGCTTGCGTACCTCGTTGCCCACAACATCGTCTGGAAGGAAGTAGCCGAGGCTTTCCTGGAGTTCCCTCCTGAGCTTGCACTCCTCGCCCTCGCTCCCCTTGCCGTTGCTATCGCGCTCCGTGCGTCGCGTTGGCACGTGCTACTGCACCGGCAGCGCGTCTCGTTCTGGCAGGTGCTGCTGACACAGAATACCGGCCTCGGCTTCAACAACCTGTCGCCCGTGCGCATGGTGAGCGAGCCGGTGCAGCTGGCGATGATAAACCGCCGCTACGGCGTGCCGTTCCCACAGGCGTTCGCAACGCTGGTAGGCGAGAACGTGCTCGACATATTCGCGACCGCCCTGATGATGGGGCTTGGCGTCCTCCTGAGCCCGGGCATCCGCGCAAGCAATGCGAACATCCAGCTCATCGGCGCGATCATCATGTTCATCGTCAGCGCGCTGATACTCACCGCCGTCGTGCGCGGGGCGGTGCCATGGCAGGACAGGTTCGCTTTCCTGCAACGGATCATCCAGGGCTTCACTGAGCTCAAGGAAGAGCCCCTCCGACTATGGCTGTCGCTGGGTGTGAATATCGCGCACTGGCTGCTGCTGGGTATCGCCGGGTGGGTGTTGGGACTCGGACTCGGGATGGACGTGCACCCCGTGACGATGGCGACCATTCTCGTCGCCGCGACATTCTTCACATCCGCCGTGCCGTCCGTACCGTCCGGCCTCGGGACGTACCATTTCGCCGTGATAACGATGCTCACCGAATCAGGGACGGAGCAGGTCGCCGCGCTGAACTTCGCGCTGATGATGCACTTGCTGATCGTGCTGCCACCGACGGCTATCGCTCTGTTCATGACCGGCAGGATGAGCCTGGGCACGCTGCGCAACCCGTCCGGCTCACCCCGTGGCGCATCAGGCGATTAGGTTGCGTACCCCTCTCCGCATACGAAGTACAACGTTCGTTGTCACGGCAGTGCTGTTGGCAGTCTGTGCCGCGTGCAGCAGCGCCACGCCCACGCCAGATCCTGCTGCTACCCCAACGGCACCTCCCATCATTGACCCTACCCCGCTCCCGCCGCCCGAGGGTACGTTGCGCGTGGGGGTCACCGGCGCGGCGCCGCACAAGGACATGCACGCGATGCTCTCCGAGTGGGCGGCGCTGTTCGGCCCCGGCCCCAGCCACGGACGGCTCATGCAGTTCGCGCTCGACGCCAATAGCCCTCCCACGCTGGAGGTGGAGTGCGACCTCTGCGTGTCGTGGGAGTTCGTGGACGACCTGACCGCCGAGTTCCATCTCGATCCGGATGCGGCGTGGCAGCCTGCCGAAGGGTTCGAGTCGAGGCCGGTAACGTCGCAGGACGTAGCGTTCAGCATGAACCGACTGCGAACGCCCGGCCTGCCACACGCTTCGTTACTCGACTCTGTCGAGAGCGTCGAGCCGGTGAGCGAGGACGTCGTCCGATTCAACCTGCGGTACCCGGACCCTGACCTGCCTATCAAGCTGGCGAGTCCCTACACGGTCATACTCGCCCCCGACTCACTGGACGGCGTGGACGTTCGCACGAGCGGCGCGCCCGGCGCAGGCCCCTGGCTGTACGAACGAGGCGGGACCGGCCAGGTGACGCTCAACGCGTGGGACGGCCACGCCACCGGGACGAAGGTCGAAAGCATCGTGTTCCATCCAGCATCGAATCCCCAATTGGTGACGCGTCTGCTCAGCCAGGGTCGTGTCGACCTCGCGCAGGTGTCGGAATCCGAGTGGCCGCGGCTCGAAGCGGAGGGGCTCTCATCGGATGTCGTACACCGTTCAGGCAGAGGCGTGTTGTTCGGTCTGAACGCGGCGCGACCCCCGTTCGACGACCGGGACGTGCGCAGCGCAGCGTTCCTGGCGCTCTCTCCCCACGATGCGTTGCGGGAAACGTTCGGCATCGGCTCCGTCTCCACCGGGTTGCCACTTGCCGACGGCACGTGGGCGATTCCGCCGCAAGAAGTCGACGCCGTCTTCGGCTATCCGGCACGGGCGCGGTCGGCGCTCGATGCTGCCGGGTTGGGGGAGTCGATCATGCTCATTGTCGCCAACTTCGGCGAGACATACGTGGAGCACGGCCGTCTGCTTGGGGAGCAGCTCGAGGATGCAGGACTCGACGTTGTGGTCGAGGTCTTGAGCCGTGCGGCGTACCTTCGCCGAGTGTGGGAGGAGCGGGACTTCGACGCATTCGTCGGGCCGATGCCGCCGACGGATACGCCGAATGCCTTCCTGTTGGGACTCGTGCATTCCGACGGCGCATTCAACGTGACAGGCGGCACAACAGCGCTCGACGTGCTCATCGAGCAGCAGGCGTCGGAACTGGACGATGCAACCCGGGCGGAGCTCGCACGGGAGATACAGCTGGAGATGCTCAGCGAGGCGCTCTTCTTCATGGCTGCGAGCGCCGCGGAGCGCTGGGCGTTCAGCGATCGGGTTACCGGATTCGTGCCGCAAATGCCGATGGGAGCCGGCGACCTGTGGGCCGAGGTCGGTATTGCGGACGGCAGACCGGGCTGACGGATCGTCGTTGGGGTATACTGGCAACAGGTGCATGAGAAACCAATCTGGACGTCAGCGGCGCTCACGCCTTGGCGCAAGTGAACGGAGGTTCTGAGATGGCGAAGCCCCAGCCCGTAACCGATGCCGATTTCGCGACGACCGTGCTCGAGAGCGACCAGCCGGTACTGGTCGACTTCTGGGCTGACTGGTGCGGCCCCTGCAAGATGATCGCGCCCGTGGTGGACGAACTCGCCGAGGAGTACGAGGGCCGCTTCGCGTTCGCCAAGCTGGACGTGGACTCCAACCCGCAGACGGCGATGCAGTTCGGCATCCGCAGTATCCCGGCCCTGCTCCTGTTCAAGGACGGCAAGGTGGCCGAGAACGTCATCGGCGCGGTGCCGAAAGCCGTGCTCAAGAAGAAGATCGACAAGGTGCTCGAGGAGTAAGAACCTCCGCTCTCAAGTCGATAACGGGCGGCGCCTCTTCTTGCGTGAGGGGGCGCCGCCTGCGCCGTTAACTCTTCCTACACCAGCCAACGGGTCAGGCAGCCCTTATACTGCGCGTCTCGGATCTCGCGGGAGTGGATGGGTCCCGGTGGGTCTCGCGGTCTTCAAAACCGTTGCCGGGCCAGCTTCCTGGTTCGGGGAGGGTTCGACTCCCTCGCACTCCCGCCACATCGTTCCCAGACATTCCGCTATCCATTACGGATTGCGTCGTCTGCTGAGTGAATATCCGCTGATTACGTTCATATCGCAGCCAGCGCTTGACGTTCACTCTGCGTAAAGGTAGTGTGCACGCAACTTTCCTGTGCGGACGTGGCTATTGCCCGGCCCGGTTCCGAGGGAGGACGGACATGAGAAAGTTGGCACTCGTGCTTGTGAGCACGCTCGCTCTCCTGATGGTTGTCGCCGCGTGCGGCTCTGACCCCACACCTACTCCGACACCACAACCCACAGCCACTCCCGTACCACCCACACCTACGCCGACCGCCATGGCGATGGCCGACGACCCTACGGCAACGCCAACGCCGGAGCCTACGGTGGACCCCTTCGAGGCCGAATGGGAAGCGCTTGTCGCCGCCGCGCGGGAAGAGGGCAAGCTCGATGCCTTCATCTGCTGTGCACTGGGCCGCAGGTTCGAGGCCCACGTCGATGCTTTCCAGGAGAGCTTCGGCATCGAAATCGTCAGCGCCACCGGCTCATCCCGGCAGCAAGCCGACCGAGTGCTCGCCGAGCGTGCCGCCGGCGTGTACAGCCTCGACGTATGGACGGGAGGCCTCACCACCACCAACACGCGACTCGTTCCCGAGGGCGCGTTGACCGACCTGCGGCCTTTGCTCATCCACCCCGACGTGCTGGACGGCGACAACTGGTACTTCGGAGATCTCTTCTGGGGTGACCCCGAGATGAAGTACATCGTCGGCTACGGCGGCAACGCATCCAACGCTCCGATCTCTTACAACACCGACCTGCTGCCAGACCCGACGGCTATCCAGTCCTACGTCGACTTGGTGAAACCCGAGTTCGTCGGGAAGATTGTCATGCGCGATCCCCGCGAGGCGGGAACCGCGAACAACCACCCGTTCTACTTCGACCAGGGTCTAGACGAAACGTACTTGACCCCGCTGTTCCGCGACATGGAGGTTGTCATCGCGTCGGACGCCCGTCAGGCCGCCGAATGGCTGGCTCAGGGCAGATTCACCCTCTGCCTGTTCACATGTGGCACTGAAGTCGAGGAGCTCAAGGAACAGGGGTTGCCCGTGCAGGACCAGTTCCCCCACCCACTGAAGGAGGGAGCGACGATCGGCACCGGCGGCAACAATATCTTCGTCATGGACCAGGCGCCGCACCCCAACGCCGCCCAGCTTTTCCTCAACTGGATGCTCGGACCCGAGGCCCAGACGCTCTATCAGGAAGCCAATGGCGACAACTCGCTGCGTATCGACATCTCCAAGGACAACGTCGTGCCCGGCAACCTTCCCAAGGAAGGCATCGAATACCTCGTGCCGAGCGCCGATCCCGGACACCAGAGCAAGATTGACGACGCCTTGGACTGGTTCCGTGCCGAACTGCCGAAGTACGGCTACTAGTAGTCTGACAGACGAGAACGGGGACCGGGGACGCTAGTCTCCGGTCCTCGGCAGAAGACTAGGTGCCCTCACGATGAGAACGCCGGCGCTCGTGTCTCGCAGCAGAGCCGTCATTCGGGGCCAGTCGCCTACCGGCGCATTCGTGATGGCCGTGCTCATCATCGTGTTCGGCGTCTACATCGTCTATCCCGTCATCCTCATCTTCATCAACAGCTTCAACGTTGCCGAGCGCGTCCGCGACCCCTTTGTCTTCTCCTTCGACAACTGGCGGATGGCGTTCTCCGACGCCTCGCTCTTCGTAGCGCTTCGCAATACCTTCGTCGTCTATTTCCTGTATACGGGCATCAGCTTTCCCGTGGCCATCGTCATAGCCTGGCTTCTAGCCCGCACCAAGATGAAGTTCAGCTACGGGTTGGAGTTCATGTTCTGGGTGTCGTTCATGTTGCCCGGCATCGCGGTCACCATCGGGTGGACGTACCTGCTCGACCCACACATCGGATTCATCAACCAGTTGCTTTGGAAGCTGCCGTTCTTCGAGAGGAGCTTCGACGGCGGGCCGTTCAACATCTACTCCGTTCCCGGAATCATCTGGGCGCATCTGATGGCTAACGCCATCTCCCAAAAAGTCATGCTGCTCACCCCTGCCTTCCGCAATATGGACCTTAGTATGGAGGAGGCGGCGAGGGTCTCCGGCGCTTCGAACGTGCGCACCATGATCAGGGTGACCCTGCCGGTGATGGTCCCTGCCCTCTCCGTGGTGTTCATGCTCAACATCGTCCGCATCTTCCAGTCGTTCGAGACCGAGCAGATCCTGGGCACGCCCATCAACTTCTACGTCTACTCCACCAAGATCTTCCAATTCGTCCGCTACTTCGACCCACCGGAGTACGGGCAGGCCACCGCGCTCGCGAGCCTTACGCTTATCATCATCGCCGTGGTCATCCCGCTCCAGCGCTGGCTGCTCAACCGGCGCCGCTACACGACCGTCACGGGAAGCTTCCGCCCCGGCCTGATCGACCTCGGCCCTTGGCAATGGGTTTTCTGGAGCGCGATCGTGTTTCTCGTGGCGCTGCTCACCGTGGTCCCGGTTCTCGTGCTCGTCGGCGGCAGTTTCATGACCCGTGTCGGCTGGTTCAACATCAATGATGTGTGGACGCTCAGGCACTGGCAGGACGTGCTCGGCGACCGGTTCTTCATGCAGGCCCTCCGCACAACCATCATCCTCAGCATGAGTACAGCCATCATCTCCCCGTTACTCTTCTCGATGGTCGCCTACGTGCTCGTGCGCACGAGATGGCGGGGGCGCGCAATCCTGGATTCGCTCTTCTGGATGTCGGCGTCGATCCCCGGCATGCTCGCCGGATTGGGGCTGCTCTGGGTGTTCCTCGGCACACCCGGCCTGGTTGCCATCTACGGAACGATCTTCGCGCTGCTTCTGGTGGTCATCCTCCAGGGCAAGCTCACCAGCACACAGCTCATCAAGGGCGCCTATCTGCAGATGGGGTTGGATCTGGAGGAGGCTGCACGCGTTGCCGGCGCGGGATGGTTCCGCACCTATCTCCGTATCTGGTTGCCGCTCATCATGCCGACGCTGGTGCTCATCGGCACGATCAACTTCGTGCTGTCGGCTCAGGCCACCGCCAGCATCATCCTGCTGGCGAGCAGAGGCACCACGACTCTGTCGATCCTGGCGTTGGAGAAGATGACCCACGCAGACGGCACGTTGCTCGAACAGGCTGGCATCGTGAGCCTGTTCATCGTTGGCATGACGGTTGTCGTTGCCCTGATCGCGCGACGGTTCGGTTTGGTCCTAGGTGTGCGGCACGACGTGCGAAGCACGGCGACGAGCACTGCACCCGCAGACGCAGGGTCGCAAGGCATCGCGGCAGCGAACCAGGCGACCGGCTTGGGCAGATAGGGCGCTGGAGGAGGCAGGCCAGCAGGGCGGCCTGCCTTGACGTTTGGGCTTCATGGGGTTAGCGTTCACGCAACTTTCCCTGTGTGCACGGGCTTGGCCCGTTCGGATTCCGACGGATGACGGAGGGGAACAATGACGACAGTAACAACCGAACGGAACGCAGCGGTCAAACTCGAGGGGCTCTCGAAGACGTACCCCGGCGCGCAGATCCCGGCAGTGAACGAGCTCTCGCTCAACGTTGAAGACGGCGAGGTCTACACGCTCCTCGGCCCATCCGGGTGCGGAAAGACGACAACGCTCCGCATGGTCGCCGGGCTCGAAGTGCCCGACGAGGGCGACATCTACTTCGGCGACCGTGAGGTCGTTGTGACCAGCAAGCGCTTCCGACTGCCCCCGGACAAGCGCGACCTCGGCATGGTCTTCCAGTCCTACGCCATCTGGCCGCACATGACCGTGGAAGAGAACGTCGCGTTCCCGCTTGCAACGCGTCACATGCGGCGCGCCGAGATACGCGAGCGCGTGGCGCACGTGCTCGACCTCGTGAACCTTCCCGGGCTGCAGAAGCGCCCGGCCCCGCTGCTCAGCGGTGGCCAGCAGCAGCGCGTCGCCCTCGCGCGGGCGCTCGTCATCGAACCCAAGATCCTGCTCCTCGACGAGCCGTTCAGCAACCTGGACGCGAAGCTCCGGGAGCAGATGCGCGTGGAGTTGAAACTGCTGCAGAAGCGGCTCAACATCGCGGTCCTGTTCGTTACGCACGACCAGATCGAGGCGCTCAGCCTCTCCAACCGCATCGCGCTCATGAACCTCGGCATCATGCAACAGCAGGGCCCCCCGCAGCTGTTATACGAGGAGCCTGCCAACGAGTTCGTCCGCGACTTCATCGGGAAGACGGTCCTGCTGCGGGGCAAGGTGGAGAGCAGCAACCCCTCCGGTCAGGTCTCCGTGGCCATTACCGGAGGCCCCAATTGTGTCATATTCGGACGCTCGTACAACCCGGATGGACTGTCTACAGGTCAGGACGTGTATACCGCTATCCGCCCCGAGGACATCGATGTCCAGCCTGCAACCAGCAACGACATCCCATCGGGGGCTATCGGCGGGACCGTCAGCGCAGCCCTCTTCACTGGCGAGCGCTTCGAGTACCAGGTCGAGGTTGACGGCCAGGGAACGCTGCAGGTCTTCGGCGAACGACACAACCCGGCTGAGGAAGGCAACAAGGTGAACCTCGTGCTGCGCCCGGACGGCCACAGCGTCTGGTCGTCGGACTGGACGCACACCGAAACCGCCGACGCCGATTAACGCCTCGCGCAATACAGGACTCGCAGGCAGCGCCCCGGTTCAGGGGCGCTGCTTCTTGACGTGTGGACGCTATGCAGATAGCGTTCGTCAATCACGCGCGGGAGCATTGCGCCCCGCGACCGAGGGAGGATGGTCGTGAGAAAGTTCACGCTCGTATTGAGCACGATGTTGGCGCTGTTGGTGGTGGCTGCCGCGTGCGGTTCCGACCCGACAGCGACTCCGGTCCCACCGACAGCCACGCCGACAGCGGCCATGGTGGAGAAGACGCTGGAGGAGAAACTCTACGATGAGGCGCTCGCCACGAACAACGGCGAGATCAGCTGGGTATTCCCGACCCGCGCAGCCCAGGCTGAACAGGTCATCGCGGTGTTCGAGGCGGACTACCCCGGCCTGACCGTCATTCACACGCAGAAGAGCACCAGCGAGGTCACTGAGGGCCTGCTCCTGGAGCACCAGGCCGGCAAGATCACTGCAGACGTTGCCGACCCGGGACGTGACAGGCGGTTGCTCGACCGTGGCGTCTTCAGCGACAGCTCGGACATCTTCGCGGACCTCGGCATCGCTGAGGGCGCGATCTACGCCGACGGTCTGGCGACGCTGTACGTGCCGCTGGCGCACGGCGTCATGTACAACACCGACCGCGTGAAAGGCGACGACATCCCACAGACGTACGAGGACCTGCTCGACCCGATGTGGAAGGACGACCTCGTGCTGGAAGACCGTCTGAAGGGCTTCATCTACCTGACCGACCTCGAAGAGTACGGCGGCCGCTACGAGAACCTCTGGCCCGAGGACCAGGTGGCCGACTTCCTGAGCAAACTGGCCGCACAGGACCCCAAGATCCTCCACGGCAACACCGCGGTCTCCAACGACGTGGCGAGCGGTGAGAGCGCGATCAGCCCGGACGTCAACGTCGCCTCCATCGGGACTGCTATCTCTCAGGGCCACCCCGTAGAGTTGGCGCCGGTTACCCCGAACGCCATCGAACAGTGGCTCGTTGGCGCCGTTGCCGGCGGGCCGAACCCGCCCGGCGGGCGGCTCTTCCTTCGCTGGCTCCTGAGTGTCGACGGCGGGATCCCGGTGCGTGTCGAGGTCCAGCCTGGCACGAGCCTCGACGTGGACTCGGGCGACCCAATCGCCATACGGGCCGACAACCTGGGCCTCAAGATCGGCTACACCGGTATCGAGATGGCGGACCACTTCACGCGGCTGCAGATCAAGTACCGCGAGATTCTCGGTATCCCGACCAGTTAGTTAAGAGCGGGTGAACGGGCCGGGCTTCCAAGCCCGGCCTATGCCCTCTCCCCCTACACATGCCGCGCCCTTCAGGGCGCAGGTGTGGGGAAGAGGGCGGGAGGCGTCATGGCGATCTCCACACAGGCAGTGCGCAGAGCGCTACCGGGTCGGTTCACGACCGTAGAACCCCAGTACGTCATACTGGTTGGCGGGCTGGGGCTCATCCTCGCGCTGCTCGTCATCGCTCCGCTGGTCATCCTTCTCTTCTACAGTCTGTGGAGCGTCGGCCCTGCCGACCCCGGCGGCTCGTTCACGTTGGAGAACTACCGCAAGACGTTCCTCTCCAGCACCACGTACGAGCTCCTGTTCAACACTGCCGCCTTCGGCCTGGGCTCCGTGGCCATCGGCCTGGTATTCGGGGTCACGCTTGCGTGGATCGTCGAACGCACGAACGCTCCGCTCCGCAACTTCGCGTTCGTCGTCGCCATCATCACAGCGGGTATCCCGCCCATCCTCTACGCGATGACATGGGTGTTCCTGCTCAACCCGCGCACCGGGGTGTTCAATATCCCCTTCACGCAGTGGATGGGCTGGCGCGAGGGCATCTTCGACCCCCACACTTTAGGCACCCTGATCGTTGTGGAGTCGTTCCGTCTGACGCCGACGATCTTCCTGATGACCGTCGGCCTCTTCCGGAGCATGGACCCCGCGCTGGAGGAAGCTGCCTCCGCCTCGGGCGCAAACACGTTCACGACGATGCGGCGTGTGACGCTCCCCGTGATGCTGCCCGGCTTGCTCGGCGTCACCATCTTCGTAGGCACCGCGACCATCGGCATCTTCGAGATTCCAGCGATCCTCGGAATGCCGGAAGGCATCCACGTGTTCGCGACGCGCATCTATCTCGCGACGAGCCAGGTACCCCGGGACTACGGTCTCGCAACGAGCCTCGGCACTATCGCTGCGGCCATAGGCATCGTCGGCATCTTCTACTACCACCGTGTGACGCGTATCCAGCAGAAGTTCGCGACGATCACCGGGAAGGGTTACCGGCCGCGGCGGATAGACCTGGGCGGCTTCCGCAAGTGGGCGGGAGCCGCCATCATCGGCTACTTCTTCCTCATGGTGGTGCTGCCTGCGGTCGTGCTGATCTACGCGAGCACGCAGCCCTTCTTCCGGCCACCGTCCATCATGGCGTTCCAGTCCGCAAACCTAGACGCCTACCGGCTCATCTTCAAGCAGGAAGCCTTTTGGATAGGGCTCAAGAACTCGCTGATACTCATCGGCGTTGTTCCCGCGTCCACTATCCTGCTGTCCGCCATCGTCTCGTGGATCGTCGTTCGCTCGAAAGCGCGCGGGCGGGGCCTGCTGGACACGCTGGCGTTCGTGCCGTTCACAGCGCCGAGCATCGTGTTCGGTCTCGCGTTCCTGCTCATCGCGTTCTGGGTGGACTGGATACCCATCTACGGCACGATATGGCTGATAGCGCTGGTGCATCTGGCGCGGTTCCTCGCCTACGGCACCCGAGCGACGAACGGTGCGATGTTCCAGTTGCATAAAGAGCTGGAGGAGGCGGGCTCTGTGAGCGGTGTCGGCTGGCTCACGGTATTCCGGCGCATAACGCTGCGCCTGCTCGTCCCGTCGCTGGTGGCGGGCTGGCTCTGGGTAGCCATCCACAGCGGACGTGAGCTGTCCATGGCGCTGCTGCTCACCACGCGCGACAACCAGATACTCTCCATCGTGACGTGGGGAGCGTGGGAGAACGGGCGCATAGACGAAGCGACAGCGTTCGGCGTAGTCCTCATGGCGCTCATGACAACCATCGTTATCGTGGCGCGGTTCGTCACGCTGCGCCTTACGAGAGAACACGGCTAGGGGAGAAGGTATGCCTGCAACGGTGCGAGTCACGGACCTGGTGAAGCGGTACGCCACGGATGAGGGTGCGGTGAACGCCGTTCGCGGCGTGTCGTTCGAGGTGGAACACGGCGAATTCTTCACGCT
Source organism: Chloroflexota bacterium (assembly GCA_009838965.1). Taxonomy (GTDB): domain Bacteria; phylum Chloroflexota; class Dehalococcoidia; order Lucifugimonadales; family Australimonadaceae; genus Bin16. Next base: position 32,211 of record VXQP01000083.1, read on the forward strand.
GCTTGGCCCGTCCGGCTGCGGCAAGTCGACGACGCTCCGGTGCATCGCCGGGCTGGAGAAGGCGGACGGCGGCGAGATCGTGATCGATGACCTCGTGGTCATCTCCCGGAGCGGCGCGCACGTCCCGGCGCACCAGCGCCCCATCGGCATGGTGTTCCAGTCGTACGCCATCTGGCCGCACATGGACGTGTACGACAACGTGGCGTTCCCCATCTCGCAGGGCAAGGGCAAGCTGCCCAAGGCCGAGGTGCGCGAGCGCGTGCTGGAGGCGCTGAGCCTCGTGCGGCTCGACGGCCTGGAACGGCGGCCCGCGCCGCAGCTCTCCGGCGGCCAGCAGCAGCGGCTCGCGCTTGCACGAGCGCTCGTGCGGCAGCCGAAGGCGCTCCTGCTCGACGAGCCGCTCTCGAACCTCGACGCCAAACTCCGCGACGACATGCGCGTCGAGTTGAAGACGCTCACCGAGCGGTTGAACATCACCACGCTGTTCGTGACGCACGACCAGTTGGAGGCGCTGACGCTCTCCGACAAGATAGCCGTGATGCGGGACGGCGAGATCGTCCAACTCGGCGGGCCGAAGGACATCTACGACGACCCGAACTCGCGGTTCACGGCGGAGTTCATCGGCACGACCAACCTGCTCGAGGGGACGGTCACCAGCCACGAAGGCAATGTGATGCGCGTCGAGACGCCGCAGGGCACGATCAACTGCGTCGCGGTCGAACTGGTCGAGCCGGGCGACAGCGCGGCGATCGCCATCCGACCCGCGAACATCGGCGTCTCAGCCGAGCGGCGCGAGGCCGACAACGTCATCGAGGGCGAGGTCGAGACCGTCGTCTTCCTCGGCGACTCGGTGGACTGCCGCGTGGACGTCGGCGGCGCGGTCATCCGTGCCTTCGTTCACGCGTCTCAGCCGATCGCTCGCGGCGACCGCGTGTTCCTGGCGATGAACGCCGGGGACTGCCGGCTCCTTCCGGCGGAAGCCGCGTTCGTCGAGGCGGAAGAGGGTGGCGGGCCGTCGATACAGGTATCGGCGGGGGCGCCGCCCTCCGTGGCGTAGCCTAAGAGACGTCGCGGGCGCGGAAGCCGTAGAAGCGCTCCGCGTTCTCGTGGAGCACCATCGCCTTCTCCGCGGCGGTCATCTCGGACTCGAGCACTTCCTCGATCTCGTGGCGGACGCTCTCGCGGTTCACCTCGTGCGGGAAGTCGGACGAGTACATGAACGCCTCCGGCCCGGCGACCTTCACGGCGTACGGCAGCGAGAACTCGCCGCCCTCGCAGCCGACGTAGATGCGGCCCTCGCGCACCTGCCGCACGGTGTAGTCGAAGATGGACTCGCCATCGAGCAGGCGGATGTACTTGGCGTCCGGGTCGAAGGGGATGTGGGTGGCCCAGGACTCGTCGAGCCGTTCGAGGCAGAGGAGGAACCAGGAGACGCCGCCCTCCAGGAAGCCGATGCGGATGCCGGGGAACTTGTCGTAGATGCCGTTCATGAGGATGCCGGCGAACGAGACCATGATGCCGAACGGGTGGCCGAGGCCGTGGACGGCGGGGTAGATGTTCATGTTGTCCAGTCCCATGCCGCTGTGGCAGCCGCCGTGGACGCCCAGGCAGCAGCCGAGGCGCTCCGCCTCCTCGTAGATGGGCCAGTACTCCGGCGAGCCGACGTGTGCCTTGAGGCCGGTGGACGGCAGCATCGCGCCGACGAAACCGAGCTCCTCGACGGAGCGGCGCAGCTCGGCGACCGCGGCGGCGGGGTCCTGCATGGGGATGAGGGCCATGCCCTTGAAGCGGGAGTCGTTCTGCATGTAGGCGTCGTAGACCCAGTCGTTGTAGGCGCGGGAGACGGCGATGGCCCAGTCGATGGAGACGATCTTGCCGTAGGCGAGGGCGGAGGTGGGGTAGAGGACGGATGCGCTGATGCCGGCTGCGCCCATGAAGCGTTTCCAGCCCTCGGTGCCGGAGCGCTCGAAGGAGCCGGGCGGGAGCTGGATGAGGGAGGCCGAGTGGAGGTGGTCGAGCGGCGGGAAGAGCCTCCCCAGGTCGAATGGCCCGCGCTCGCGGTAGCCGGGCGGCATGAGGGCGCTGATGCCCTCCGGGTCCTCGAAGAGGTGTCCGTCCGCGTCGATGATGGTTTCGAGGTCAACGCTCTTCGTTGCCATGGTGGCGTCCTCCTGTGCTCACGCGGTCTGTTGGGCGCAGTATAGGTCAGGCTGCGTCCCGCCGCGAGGCTTCCCCCGTCGCAGCCCGACCAAGGATGCCAATGGCTTCCGGTTCTGGCATTCTTGGTCGCCGGTCCACGAGTACCAAGAATGCCAATCCGGCGCCTCCTGGCATCCTTGGTTTGGGGCGTTTGCCAGGTCACGGCCTGCTTCCCGCGACCAAGGATGCAAGGATGCCAACGAATTCACAACTTCGCGCCGGACCCATAGCCCCTGTTGATAGCTGAGACGCTGAGCCATAAACGGAATCTATGGGTGCTGCCGGTGCGACGGTCATACGCCCAGCGTAGCGGCTGCGGGCGCGACCGCGAAAGGGGCGGGTGTCAGGAATCTGGAGGGAATGATAGGAAGGGCGCCCAGCGAGGGACGCCCTGTACCAGACCAAGGGATGCGAGGTTCCTGCCTCCGCAGGAACGACGGAACTGACGTTCCGTCCGGTTCACCCTCACCCTAGCCCTCTCCCCTCAAGGGGAGGGGATCAGCCCAGCCCGAGAGGATACTGCGCGCTGAAGCGCAGGCTTCGCTCCGTTCAGCATGACAAGAAAGGGCTGCGCCGCACACCGTATGCGGCGCAGCCCCCTCGCGTCGAGGTTCCGCCCCTGCCGGGCGGAACCCTCATGCTCTCTCTGCTACTTGTCCAGCCAGACCGTCGCGAAGTCGAGGTTGCGGCGGTAGTTGTCCACGGGCACCTGCATGCCCTTCACGTAATCGCGGATGACCGTGTGCGTGTTCTCCGTGTAGAGCGGCGCCGAGTAGACGTTCTCCACCGCGAAGTAGACCTCCATCTCCCGTGCGATCTCCACGCGCTCCTCGATGGTGGCCGCCGCAGCCAGGCGGACGAAGAACTCGTCCACTTTCGGGTCGTCGTGCTTCGGCCCAGCCGCGGCGTTCGTGCTGACGCTCGCGATGGTCGAGTAGTACTGGCTCGGCAGCGCCACCGTCGCTCCGCCGTGCTGCATGTCGAACGAACCCTCCAATATCCGGGATGCCCGCGTGGCGTCGTCCACGAGCTGGAGGTCGACGCTGATGCCGAGGGCTTCCAGCTGGCCGGCTACCGGCTCGCACATGTGGACCCACAGCCTGCGGCACATGTACTCGAGGTCGAAGCCGTCCGGGTAGCCCGCCTCGGCCAGCAGCGCCTTCGCCTGCTCGCGGTCGGCCGCCTTGGTCTCGGTACTCCAGCCGGGCGTGTCCATGAGGCCGGGGGTCGCCCACAGGGTGTCGGGGTCGAACATGCCGACCCGCTTGGCGAAGCCGCCGAAGGTGACCTGGATGAGCTCCTCGCGGTCGAGCCAGAGGTGTATGGCGCGCCTGACGCGCACGTCCTTCACCGGGCTCTCACGGATGGAGTTGAAGGCGAGCGGTATGAAGCTGGACTGGCCCATCTCCACGATCGTGACCTCTCCGGGCGAGAAGCTGGAGAGGATGGCCTCCTCTCGCTCGGGGGTGAGCTGGAACCCACCGCCGCGGGCGGTGGCGTCCAGCCGTCCCGTTCGGAAGGCGGTGTCCATGCCGGACTGGTCAGGGGTGATGTAGAAGTCGATGCCGTCCAGGTAGGGCAACTGGTTCCCGTTCTCGTCCGTCATGTAGTACTGGTCGAACCGGCGTACCTCTATGACGCTGCCGGGCCGGTACTCCTGCAGGTAGAACGGGCCGAGCCCGATGAGTCCGACGTCCAGCGGGGTGACGTTGACGTTACCCGCGTCGATCTCGGGCTGCATCAGGTGGCGCGGGTGCTGGATGAGCTGGTTGTCGACGGCCAGCAACTGGTCGAAGTCGAAGACGGCGCTCTTGAGGTTGATGACGACGGTGAGATCGTTCGGGGCTTCGACGCTCTCCACCCACGGGACGAAGTCCCAGTTCGCGGGGCGCCTGGAGTCCTGTCCGACCGTCACGCCGAAGACCATGAGGTCCAGCCAGAACTTCACGTCGGCCGCGGTGAGCTTGACGCCGTCGTGCCAGTAGACGTTGTCGCGCAGCGTGAACGTCCAGGACATCCTGTCGTCGCTCGCGGACCACTCTGTTGCGATGCCAGGGCAGATCGCCGCGCCGTCGTCCCAGCACTGGCGGATCATGTTCCCCATGCCGAAGATCGAGCCTCCGGGCATGAGGATGCTGATGGTGCCGGAGCGGGATACGTCCCATCCCAGGGGCGGGTCGGCGCGGGTGGAGAAGTTGGGGATGCCGCCGTAGGGGGCCTCCTCCATCATCATGGCCGCCGTCGGGGTGGGGGCGGGCGCTGCGTCGCCGCCGCCGTCGTCCGAGGGCGCAGCAGTCGCCGCGGGGGCCTGCGTGTCCGGCGCGCTGGTCGGGGTCGGGTCAGGCTCGTCGTCCGACGTACAGGCGCCCAGCGCCATGGTCAGGGCGAGGATGCTCACAAGAAGCGCCAGTGCTTTGAGCACACGATTGTTGGTGGTCATGGGGTTCCTCCCTTGTCACTTGCCATTCGCTTACTCCGGCGAACAGGTCAGCTACTCGGCCGGAGCAGGCGCCGCGAAGGTGATGGGCGCGGTTGCCAACGAGCCCATGCTGCCTTCGGCTCTCACGGTGTACGTGCCGGGGGCGGAGCGGATGCGCTCCATCCTGAACCGTCCGCGCGGCGTTGCTTCGAACGTTCCGTACGGGGATGCGTCGATACCGGCAACGGTGCCGGGGCCGTAGACGTCGGTGTGGAAGATGATGAGGACGGACTCGCCAGGCTGGAACCCCCAACCAGTGACGGTGAAGGTTCGCTCGGAGCCGAGGGTGTAGACGGCCTTCTCGAGCGAGATGCCGGCGGCGGAGGCGGGTGCGGGGTCACCGGGAGGGCCCTGAGCGCCATCGGCGCCGGCAGGTCCAGTGGGGCCTGCCGGTCCTGCGGCCCCCTGTGGCCCCTGTTGTCCCGCAGGGCCGGCGGGGCCAGTCTGTCCCGCTTCGCCCTGGCATGCCGTGGCAACCAGTGCGAGCGCGAGCATCAGAACGCAGATGGCTGGAATGGTTCGCATCGGAGTTCCTCCCTCTCATGCGCATTCGGGGGTCAGCCGGACAGCCACCGCCGCCGCCATTCACCCACCCGGCATAGCTTCCCGCTACGCCGAAGCGCGGCGCATTGTAGATAGGCGTAAAGCACCTGTCAAATGAACAGATATATATAGAATCAGTACGCTAGTACGCTGTTTTTCAGCGGATTCCAGCAAGCCACAACGGGGCGGTTTATATCCCTCAGGAAGAGATCGAACAGGGCATCCACAAGGGATGCCCCTACACCAGGCGAGATTCCTGCCTTCGCAGGAATGACGGGGGCTGCGCCCCGCGTCCGGTCCACCCTCACCCGCCGCTTTGCGGCTCCCTCTCCCAGGGGGCGAGGGGATCGAACGAGGGCGCCCACAAGGGACGCCCCTACACCAGGCGAGATTCCTGCCTTCGCAGGAATTACGGAGGCTGCGCCCCGCGTCCGGTCCACCCTCACCCGCCGCTTTGCGGCTCCCTCTCCCAGGGGGCGAGGGGATCGAAC
>VXQP01000083.1:37932-57339 GCA_009838965.1 Chloroflexota bacterium
CCACCCTCACCCGCCGCTTTGCGGCTCCCTCTCCCAGGGGGCGAGGGGATCGAACAAGGGCGCCCACAAGGGACGCCCCTACACCAGGCCGCCCGAGAGGTTCCTCGACTCCGCTACGCTCCGCTCGGAATGACAGATTCGTGTCCGTCTGGTGTAACCTTGCGGCGAATCCCCTTGGGGGAGAGGGCATGCGATTCGACCTGACGGACAGAGTGGCCGTCGTGACCGGCGGGAGCCAGGGCATCGGGCGCTGTATCGCGCTGACGCTGGCAGAGCACGGTGCGCACGTTGCCATCGTTGCCCGTGAGCCGGAGGCGGTCGCGGGGGGCACGGAGCGCATCCACCGCCCCGTCGATCCGGTCGTGCAGGAGGTCGAGGCGCTTGGCCGCAGGTCGCTGGGTGTCCTCGCCGACGTGCGTGACTCGGAGCAGGTGCAGGGGATGGCCGCGCAGATAGCGGAGGCGTTCGGGCGCGTCGACATCCTCGTGAACAACGCGGGCGCGACGTGGGGCGAGACGTTCAAGATGGCGCCGCTGCTGGAGCTGTCGCCGCGCGACTTCCAGGAGTGCCTGCGGCTGAACCTGGTGAGCCAGTTCCTGTGCAGCAGCGCGTTCGCAGCGGGGATGGTGGAGCGCGGCGAGGGGTGCATCATCAACCTGGCGTCGATCTCCGGGCAGGGGCCGAGCCCCGGCAACGGCGCATATGGCGCGGCGAAGGCAGGCGTGCTATCGCTCACACAGACGATGGCGATCGAGTGGGCGCCCGTGCGTGTGAACGCCATCGCGCCCGGCAGCGTGGAGCACGCAGACCGGGCCGCGGTCCACCCGTACGCGCGAGGGCGCGCGCCGGTCGCGCAGACGACCGCGGTAGGGCGCGGCGGCACGGTGGAGGACATCGCCGCCGCGGCGTTGTATCTTGCATCGGACGAGGCGTCGTACGTCACGGGGACGGTGATAAACGTGAACGGCGGACGCCTGCCCGGATAGTGTCTGTCCTGTCCAGGACGGGGCTCGTCACATCGGACGAGTGCGAAAGGAGCAGTCATGACGACCGAGGTAAGGACGATGGTGGTGGACGCGGACGCGCACGTCGTGGAGTCGCCGCGCACGTGGGACTTCCTGGACGCGGACGAGGAGAAGTACCGCCCTTCGCTTTTCAGTTCGCCGGACCGGCCGCAGAGCGAGTTCTGGTTCATAGACGGCAAGCCGCGCGGCACGAAGTTGCCGACGCTGGCGGAGAAGCAGCTGGAGGAGCTGTCCAAGCGCTCCGGCTTCAACGTCGTGACCGCCGTCGCCGCTCGCGAGATGGACGACGTGCAGCTGCGGCTGAACCACATGGATGAGCTCGGCGTCGACGTGCAGGTGCTCCACAACACGCTCTGGATCTCGAATGTCGCCGAGCTGCCGGACACGGAGGCCGTGCTCACCCGGTGCTGGAACCGCTGGATGGCCGACGCCTATCACAAGGCGCACGGGCGCCTGCGCTGGTCGTGCGTGCTGCCGACGATGACGATCTCCGAGGCGCTCGTGCAGATGCGCTACTGCAAGGAGAACGGTGCGGTGGCGGTCTGCATGCGGGCGCACGAGGGGAACCGTCACTTGATCGACCCGTACTTCTACCCGATCTACGAGGAGGCGCAGCGTCTCGACCTGGCGATCGTCGTGCACGTGTCGAACGCGAACGCGTGGCTGTCGGAGCGGCTGAAGTCGCCGTACGACAGGGGGTCGAGCTTCTCGAACCTGCGGGTGCCGACGGTGACGAGTTGCCACGAGTACATCATGAGCGAGGTGCCGACGCTGTTCCCGGACCTGCGCTGGGGGTTCATCGAGGTGAGCGCGCAGTGGGTGCCGTGGGTGGTGAAGGAGGCCCGCCGCCGCGCGCGCAAGCTGAGCTACGACATGCCGTACGACGTCTTCCCGGAGTACCGCATCTACGCCGCGTGCGAGACGGACGACGACCTGCCGTTCATCCTGAGGTACGCGGGCCCGGACAACATCGTCATCGGCACAGACTACGGCCACACGGACATCTCCAGCGAGACGGACGCAATCGGCATCTTCCGGGCGACCGACTACGACATCACCGAGGAAGAGAAGATCAAGATCCTCTCGGACAACCCGCGGAGGCTGTACGGGCTGTAGGGGGAGGCGATGGAAGTTCTGAACAGAATCGGAGTGGGGTCGGCAGCGAGGTTGTCAGTTGCCGGAGGTGTAGTCCTCGGATTGATCGCCGGGATCATCTATTCCTTCGGTGGCGCCATCATCGACATACTCGTCAGTGCTGGGTGGGTAACTTCGGACGAAACGCCCGGGCTGAGTTCCGGGACGGCACTTGCCTTTGGCGCTCTCCTTGGAATGCCGGTTATCGGCGGAGTTACGGGGTTGGTGGCTGGGGCACTCGGAGCCTGGCTGTACAACTTGGTGGCCAGCCGAGTCGGAGGCGTCAAGATCAATCTCCAACGATAAGTCCGCCCTCAAGGGAGAGCGGATCAATCACTCCCCTGCCGCCCCGCTTTCGAACATCCGGGTGACTTCGGCATCGTCGAGGCCGATGACCTCGGAGAGGACGTAGCGCGTGCCCTCGCCGTACTCGGGGGCGGACGCCGACGGGAAGTGCGGCTCCGCGTCGCTCAGGATGAACGGGGCGCTTTCCACCACGCCCCCGTCCGGGAAGCGGCGGTAGAAGTCCCGGCTCGCCATCTGGGGGTCGTCGTCGATCAGTTGCCCGGCGTGCAGCACCGCGCTGGCCGCGACGCCCGCCGCCTGCAGCGTCGCCGCCGCATCGTGCGGGCCGCGCCGTGACGTCCACGCCTCGATCGCCTCGTCGATCTCGTTGTGGCGGGCCGTCCTGCGGACGGCGTCGGCGAAGCGGTCGTCATCCGCCCAGGCGTCGCGTCCGATGAGGCGGCAGAGCGCGGCCCACTCCTCGTTCGAAGCGACGGTGAGCGCGCACCACTGGTCGTCGCCGTCGCATCGGTAGACGCCCTGCGGCGCGAGGTGGCGTGAGCGGCTGCCCGTGCGCGCGGGCTCCTCGCCGTTCGCCTCGTACTCCAGCAGCGCGGGGCCGAGGTAGTTGATGGTGGACTCCAACTGGCGGAGCTCGATGTGCTCGCCGAGGCCGGTGACGTTGCGCCGGTGGAGCGCCGCGAGCAGGGCGACGAGCGCGTGGCCTGCGTTGCACGTCGTGTCGGCGTAAGCGAAGCCGACGTCCGTGATGTCGCGGTGGGGGTAGCCGATGAGGCCGTCGAGCGCGGCGCGCGCCTGGAAGTAGGAGCCGAGCCCCTTGTAGAGGCGATGCGGGCCGGTCTTGCCGAGCGCAGGCATGCTCATGGTGATGATGCGCGGGTTGATCTCGGCGAGGCGCTCCGGCGTGAAACCCCAGTTCGGCAGCACGTCCGGCCCGAAATTGTCGACGACGATGTCGCTGCGCTCGACGAGCCGGACGATGGCGTCACGCGCCTCTTCGAAGCTCATGTCGAGCGCGAGCGAGCGCTTGCCGACGTTCAGGTTGTTGAAGCTGACGACGGAGTCCGGGCTCATGTTGCCCCGGTTGAGCGCGGTGCCCTTCTTGAAGCGCTCGATCTTGATGACCTCCGCGCCGTAGGCGGCGAGCCACTTCGTGTGCAGCGGGCCGGCGATGACCCACGTGAAGTCGCAGATGCGCAGACCCGCGAGGGGGGCCTCAGGGCTGCTGGATTCCCGCCTCCGCGGGAATAACGGGGATGGTTGCACGGAGAGGGGGTCAGGCCCGTCGCCTAGGGCAGGGGCGAGGGCGCCCTCGCGGAGGCCGCTTGCGAAGCGGTAGGGCGGGCCGGCGTCGGTGAGGGATGCGCCGTCGTGGGCGATCGTTCGGAAGAAGCCTTCGCCGGCGAGCTGGGGGTCGGTGGTGAGCTCGCCGACGCTGTTGAAGGCCATGAGCATGATGCCGCGGTCCTGCGCCTCGTGCATGAGGGTGCGGGCGTCCATCGTAAGGAAGAAGCGGTCGAACACCGGCTCCAGCTCCGCGAGTCCCGCCGTGCGCGCCGCAGGATCGAGCCAGCGCTCGTCCCGCAGCCCCTCGCCGTGGCCGTGCGACTCGAGCCAGTCCAGCAGCAGCGGCCACTCGCGGTCGGAGCTCTGGCTCAGCAGCTGGAAGCGAACAAGGCCGGGGTTGCACTCCCAGATGCGGCGGTAGCGCTTGCCGCTGGAGCCCTGGCCGTGCCCCGCGCGCTTGATGAGCGTCTTGTGGGTGACGTACATCGGCATGACGTCGTACTGCATGAGCGCGATGCCCTCCTGCAGCGACACGTCCACGAACCCGCCTTCGCCGGTGGCGTCGCGGCGCGCGAGCGCGAGCAGGATGCCACCGGCCGCGTGCGCCGAGCTCTGGTGGTGCGCGAAGCCCTCGCCCATGCTGTTCGGCGGGTCCTCCGGGAAGCCCATGCGGTACATGAGGCTGCCCGAGGCCTGCGCCACGAGGTCCGACGACTTCCAGCCAGCGCGGGGGCCGAGCGCCCCGAAGCCGGTGATGCGCGCGTGGATCAGGCCGGGGTTCACGGCGCGCAGCGCTTCGTGATCGAGCGATGGGGACGACTCGTCCTCGATGAGCACGTCGGCCGAAGCGACGAGCCGCTCGAACGTGTCGTAGCCCTCGGGGGTCTCGCGGTCGAGCACGACGCTCTGCCTGCCGCGGTGGAAGTGGAGGAAGTGCAGGCTCACGGCGGGGTCGGAGTGCAGGAGCGGCGGGAGCGTGCGCTCGTTCGAGCCGCCCGGGGGCTCGACGTCGAACACGTCGGCACCGAGGTCGGCGAGGAGTTTCGCGCAGTACGCGCCTCGTTCACCCGTCAGGGCGATGACGCGGATGCCGTCCAGCGGAGGCACGAGACCGGCACTCCCGTCAGCCCGTGCTCAGCATGAGCACCCAACTGGGGACGGCGTCGAAGCCGAGCGCGACGAGGCAATTCTCCAGCCCCGGCACCTGGCGGTCGCCCGCGCGTCCCATCACCTGCATCGCGCCCTCGCGGACGTGGCCCATGCCGTGCAGGCGCCCCTCGCCCTGGCTGCCGCCGAACGTCGTTACCGGCAGCGCGCCGCCGTGCGCGATGCGTCCGTCGCGGGTGAACTCGTGCGCCTCGCCCTTGCCTGCGAACCCCAGCTCCTCCAGCCACTTCCACACCACGGGACTGAATCCGTCGTACAGCTGCGCGGCCTGCACGGCCTCGCGGCCGATGCCGGACGCCTCGAAGATGGCGTCGCCGCGCTCGCGGGTGCTTACGAACCCCGATATGTACGCGGGCCTGTGGGGCAGGGCTTTCGCGCGGTCGGCGGTCGTCAGCACCACCGCGCCCGCACCGGTGACCGGGATGTCGTAGTCGTAGAGGCACATCGGCTCGTAGACCCAGCGGGACGTGAGGTAGTCCTCGAGCGTGAGCGGCTTGCCGCGCCAGTAGGCGTACGGGTTGAGTTGCGCGTGCCCGCGCAGGGCGCTGACGACGTCGAACAGCTCCTCGCGGGTTGCGCCGTAGTCGTGCATGTAGCGCTGCAGCCACATCGCCATCGCGCCGATGCCGACGCCGTAGGGCGCGGTGAACTGCTCCGGCCCGCCGGAGGCGGACGACTCGGAGGCCGCGTAGCGCACGCCGGGGCGCTCGTACATCGCGCGGAGACAGAGCACGTAGTTCGCTGTGCCGGTGACCAGCGACTGTATCGCCGCCGCTACGGCGTCGCCGACGACGCCCCGGTTGAAGTCGGACGCCCAGCGCAGGTTGAGGCCCAGCGCGCTTCCCATGTAGCGCTCGCTGATCTCGTCGACGCCGTCCCAGTGGAACGCGGAGGCGTTCGGCGCCTTCGGCGTGCCGGCGTAGCCGTCGATGTCGGCGGGGGTCAAACCTGCGTCGGCGATGGCGTTCCTTGCCGCTTCCATCGCGACGTCCGGCAGGCTGCGCCCGGACTTGCGCTCCATCGACGTGTAGCCGACGCCGACGATGGCAGTCTTGTTGCGGAGGGCAGGGTCCATCACGCGCCTCCCTCGGCTGTGGGGCGGAACTGCGGAACGGCGACGCCCTCGCCACGGTCTTCGAACGTCACCTCCACCCGCATGCCGATGCGCGCGTCGTCCGGCTCGCAGCCGATGAGGTTCGTGGTGAGGCGCAGGCCGGGCTGCTCGTCGAGCTCGATCTGCGCGACAAGGTATGGCGGGTCGAAGCCGCGCATGTAGCTCTCGTGCATGACGGCGAACGAGTAGACGGTGCCCCGACCGCTAACGGCCACCCATCGCAGTTCGTCGGGGCAGCTTGTGCAGGTGGGTCGCGGCGGGAAGACGTAGCGCGCGCAGGCGTCGCAGTACGGCAGCTCCAGCGCGTGCCGCGCCGCGGCGTCCCAGTAGGGCTGCGACTCGGGGTCGGGAACGGGCAAGGGCCGGGCGTTCGTGGTCATCGCGCCGCCTACAGCCCGTAGAACGCCCTGGGGTTGTCGTAGAGGATCTTGTCGACGGTCGACTGTGGGATGTCGCCGTCGTCGGCGCGCTGCTGGAGGAGCTTCTGGAACTCCAACTCCTTGGACTGGTCCTGGTGGGTGTAGTCGGAGCCGGCGAGCAGGTTGTCTTCGCTGATGTAGCGCAGCGCGTACGGCAGGTCCTCGTCCACCTGCACAGTCACATAGATGCGGTTGGCCTTGAAGATGTCGTCCGGCAGTTCGAACGAGGGGTCGCTGCCGATGTTCGATTCCTGGCTGCGGGCGAGCCTGCGGCGCAGGTCGTAGTCGACGAACGGCACCCACGAGACGCCGGACTCGATGCAGCCGAACCGCAGCTTCGGGAACTTGTCCGGCACGCGGTGGAGAATGAGCGAGTAGATGCCGTGGATGGCGGGCATCCGCAGCTTGATGAACGCGCCGTAGGAGAGCTCCCGCGCAGGCGTGAAGTCCGGCGTGCCGGAGCCGAGGTGGAAGCAGATGGGCATGTCCAGCCGCTCCGCCTCTTCGTACAGCGGGAAGAAGTACGGATCGACGCTCCACTTGTCGGCTTCGAGGTCGCCCTTCTTCAGCACGCCGCACGCGCCGTTATTCTTGGCGAAGCGCAACTCCTCCAGCGCGGCTTCGATGTTGCGCGCCGGGGGCACGCATATCCAGCGCAGCCGTCCGTGGGACTGCGCGCAGCGGTCGGCCAGCCAGCGGTTGTAGCTGCGCGTGATGGCGAGCTCGGTCTCCGCCGAGTCCGAGGGCTCGACGAGGAAGAGCGACGGGTAGATGACCTGTGTCTGCGTGCCGAGTTCGTCCATGTGGCGCAGGCGCGTCTGCACGTCCAGCAGCTCGCGGGCCTCGAGCGGCGTGCCGCTCTTGCCGTCGTCGCGGATGCGGCGGTGCTTGCGGTTGCCGTTCACGAGCCAGTAGCGGACGGGCGGGCGGTTCGGGTCCGGGTTGGAGGGGTACTGCGTCGTGGGCTTGTACGCCTCGTCCTCCGGCAGGATGAAGTCCCACGTATCGTCGGTCTCGTCGACGTGCGTATCGCTGTCAATGACCCGGAACTGCTCCGCCATGCTGCGCCTCCCCCGTGCGGTGGGGCGCAGTATAGCCTGCGCCTCGTGCCTCGTCATGCCGGAGAGCGAGGCTTGCCCTAGCCACTCCAGGCGACGAGCGCCTTCGCTCCTCACGAATCCCCTCGAGTGAGGTATCCTATGAAGCGTCAGGAACCTGACTAACGAAGCGGCGTCCGCAGATGCGGGCGCCGACCCATGTACAGCACTGGACGGCACATGACGGAAACAGCCCAGTCCCAACTCCGCAATATCGCAATCGTCGCGCACGTCGACCACGGCAAGACCAGCCTCGTCGACGCGATGCTGCGCTACAGCCGCGTCTTCCGACCGGACCAGCAGGTGGATGATCTGATCATGGACTCGGACCCGCAGGAGCGGGAGCGCGGCATCACCATCCTCGCCAAGAACACGGGCATCCGCTATGGCGACGTCACCATCAACATCATCGATACGCCGGGCCACGCCGACTTCAGCGGCGAGGTCGAGCGCGTGGTGAACATGGCCGACGGCTGCCTGCTCGTCGTCGACGCGGTCGAGGGGCCGATGCCGCAGACGCGCTACGTGCTTCGCGTTGCGCTCCAGCAGGGCCTGCGCCCCATCCTCGTCATCAACAAGATCGACCGCCCGACCGCGGACGCGCCTGCCGCCCTGTCTGCGGCGCAGGACCTCTTCCTGGAGCTGGCGACAGACCCTGACCAACTCGATTTCCCGGTGCTGTACACGTCCGCGCGCAACCGGTACGCGCTCGCCGAGGAGACCGACGCGCCGAAGGACATGGGGCCGCTGTTCGACGCCATCGTCGAGCGCGTGCCGCCTCCTGTCGCCGACCCGGACGCGCCGCTGCAGATGCTCGTGGCAGCGCTCGACTACGACAATCACCTCGGCCAGATCGCGGTCGGGCGCGTGTCGCGGGGATGTATCGCGAAGGACGAGCAGGTCGTGCTGCTCGGCCAGGACGGCAGCGCGGCCCCGTACCGAGTGGAGCGCCTGTTCACGTTCCGCGACCTCGCGCGGCATCCGATCGACTCGGCATCCGCCGGTGAGATCGTGGCGCTGTCAGGGCTGCGCGGCGTCCGCATCGGCGACACGGTCGCGTCGCCTGCGTCGCCGGAGCCGCTGCCGCGCATGAAGGTGGAGGAGCCCACCGTGCGGATGACATTCAGCGTCAACACGTCGCCGTTCTCGGGACGCGAGGGCCGGTATGCGACCTCCCGCATGCTGTGGGAGCGGCTCCAGCAAGAGTTGCAGACGAACGTCGCGCTGCGCGTGGAGCGTACCGACAGCGCGGACGAGTTCCTGGTGAGCGGGCGCGGCGAACTCCATCTCTCCGTGCTCATCGAGAAGATGCGGCGTGAGGGCATCGAGTTCCAGGTCTCGCGTCCCGAGGCCGTCACCCGCGTCATCGACGGCAGGGTGCACGAGCCGTACGAGCTGCTCTTCCTCGAAACGCGCGACGACTACATCGGTCCCGTCACGGAGGAGTTGTCGTCGCGCCTTGCGCAGATGATGGACATGCAGAGCGACGGCTCCGGCAACGTGCGCCTGCAGTTCCGGCTGCCGACGCGGGGCCTCATAGGCTTCCAGAGCTTCTTCATGCGCGCGACGCGGGGCAACGGTCAGATGAGCACGGAGTTCACGGGCATGGAGCCGGTGGGTGGCGAGGTGAAGCCTGCGCGCGCCGGTGCGGTCGTCTCAGCCGAGAGCGGCGTCGCCGTCACCTACGGTCTGCAGAACGCCCAGGAGCGCGGCGAGACGTTCGTCGAACCCCAGACGCCGGTCTACCAGGGCATGATCGTTGGGCGGCACAACCGCGAGCGCGACATGGACCTGAACGTCTGTAAGGAGCGCAAGATGACCAACATGCGCTCCGCGACACAGGAGATCGTGGAGCGGCTCGCGCCCGCCGTGCGGTTCAGCCTGGAAGAGGCGTTGGGGTTCATCAACGACGACGAGCTCGTGGAGGTGACGCCGAAGAGCATCCGGATGCGGAAGCGCATCCTGAACCCGGACGACCGGTACCGGGTCAATCGCGCTCGCGCCAAGGCGGCGCGCTAGCTGTTCACGTAAACGCTGCCGGCGTGGCGTCCGTCCTGCTGGCGCTCGCGCAGCGCCTCGTAGTTCACGCGCTGGTTCTTGATGGCCGGGTCCGTCGCGGCGTTCCGCATGATCTCCAGCGGCTCATCGCTCACCGACTCGAACCAGTAGGGCGTTCCCTTGGGGATGAAGAGCGCGTCCTTCGGCCCCAGTTCCACGGACTCGCCGTCCTTGCCGTAGAACCTGGCGCGGCCCGCCAGCACGAACCAGACGGCGTCCTGGGCGGAGTGCGCGTGCAGGTTGGTCTCGCCGCCGTCCCTGCTGACGACCTGCATGTTTACGGTCAACAGGTCGCTGCGCGCGATGTTTGCGGACCGCTTGGGCGACCCATCCAGGGACGGAGTCTCGTAGCGGATCACTTCCATCCTGCCGACGGCTTCTCGCTCTATGGCCATGCGCCACCTCCGTGCCCCGTGCGTTCTTCTGCGCGTACGATACTCCTTCCCGAGCCGCGTGTCGTATAGTGCGGGCACCACACGAGGAGGCGCGCTCATGGCAGACGGTGACCTGAAGATCGGTTTCCTGAGGCCCGGCGCGGGGAACACGCACTACGACGAGTTCGCCGCGATGATGCCCGAGGGCATCGACCTGGAGATGGTGGAGCTCGGCGTGCTGCGCAGCGCGCTGACCGACTTCGCCGGCCGCATCGACACCATCGTCGAGCGGGTCGCGGAGAGGACGCGCGAGCACGGCTGGCAGGGCGTCATCGTCCCCGGCGCGCCGGTCGAAGTGCAGAACCCCGGCCTGCGGGCGCGTCTCGCCGAGGCGCTTGACGTTCCGTTCACGACGGCGCTCGGCGCGGGCGAACGGGCGCTGCAGGCCTTCGGGGCAAGCCGGATCCTGCTGCTGACGCCGTTCGACGCGTACATGAACTCGCTCGTTGTGCCACATCTCACTGCAGCCGGATTCGACGTGCAGCTTGCCGACCTCGGTTTCAACAGCGAGCAGGAGGCGGTCGACCTCGACGCGAGTATCGTGTTCGACATGACGCGCGGAGCCGTGGAGCGGGCGGACGGAGTGCAGGCGCTCTACTTCCAGGGCGCGGTGTTGAACCCGCTCCCGGTGATCGACGAGATGGAGGCCGAGTTCGGCCTGCCCATCGTGGCGAGCAACCCGGCGATGATCTGGTCGGTCGCCTCGCAACTGGGGGGCACGTTCAGCATCGAGGGCAAGGGACGGCTCGTGCGGGAGTGGCCGTCGCTGCCGTAGGGCGGCTCAGGAGTGAAACGCAGGATGAGACTCGGCATAGCGCTACCCATCGACTTCGGCACGGATCCCGAGACGGACGTGCTCTCGGACGGGGCGCGGGCGGCTGAGGCGAGCGGCTTCGACAGCGTCTGGTTCTTCGACTCGATCGGGCGGGGGCGGATGGCGCTCGATCCGCTGATGGGAGCGGCGGTTGCGGCAGCGGCGACGGAGCGCATCGAGGTCGGCCTCGGCATCCTGCAGGTGCCGCTGCGCCACCCGGTCGAGCTCGCGAACCGCGTCCTCACCGCGCAGGTGGTATGCGGTCCGCGACTGCTGCTGGGCGTCGGCTCCGGCTCGACGCGCGGCGACTTCGAGGCGGTCGGGAAGCGGTTCGAAGACCGGATGACGCTGCTCCGCGACGGGCTCGCGACGATGAAGCGGCTGTGGGACGGCGAGACGGTGGACGGCGTGAACCTTGCGCCCTCGAGCGCGGTGCGCGGCGGACCGTCTGTGCTCATCGGCAGCTGGGCAGGGCCTCGGTGGATCGCCTCAGCGGCGAACGACTACGACGGCTGGATCGCGTCGGCGTTCTTCTCCGGCTACAACACGCTCAAGGAGGGGCTCGACCGCTACCGCGAAGCTGGAGGCAAGCGGGCCATCGTCACCAACATCTCGCTCGACCTGAACGCGCCGACGGAGTTCCTGCGGGATACGGAGAACGCCTTTCACCTGCGCTGCGCGCCGCCCGATGCGGCGGTGCGGCTACAGCGGCTCGCGGACGCCGGGTTCGACGACGCGGTCGTCGTGTACCGCGGCGGCGGCCCGCCTGACCTCGCGGCGATACGCGCCTTGCTGCCGTAGCGATGGCGGAAGAGATGCAGCCGCACGCGCCGGACGAGGTTCCTGCCTGCGCAGGAACGACGGGAGGGCATGCAACCGTACCAACGCTCGCACACCTCGTGCGACGGACGGCGCGGCGGCTTGAAGCCGCTGGTATCGGCGATGCCCGGCTGGAGGCCGACCTCATCTGGACGACGGCGCTTGGCATCGACCGTGCCGCGCTCTACGCCGCGTTCCGCGATACGCCGACCGAGGAGGAGAAGGGCAGGGCGGAGGCGCTCTGCGAGCGGCGGCTCAACCGCGAGCCCGTCGCCTACCTGATGGGAACGCGCGAGTTCTACGGGCTCCCCATCGCCGTCGGGCCCGGCGTGCTCATCCCGCGCCCCGAGACTGAGACGGTCGTCGAGGAGACGCTACGGCTCGTGGAGGGCGAGGCGCCGCCGGTGGTGGCGGACGTGGGGTGTGGGAGTGGGGCGATCGCCGTCGCGCTGGCGGTTGCGCGCCCGGAAGCGGTCGTCTACGCGCTCGACGTTGCCCCGCGAGCGCTCGAACTGACCGCGCTCAATGCGGCGAACCACGGCGTGAGCGAGCGCGTGCACGTTCTGGAGAGCGACCTGCTTGCGGCGTTGCCGCGCCCCGTGCACGTCATTGCGGCGAACCTGCCGTACGTGATGTCCGACGAGATACCGCTGCTGGAGCCGGAGGTGTCGGGCTACGAGCCCCGCGAGGCGCTGGACGGCGGCGCGGACGGGCTCGTACTCATACGGCGCCTGCTCGCCGAGGCGGATGGGCGCCTGCTGCCCGGCGGGTCGCTGGTGCTGGAGATGGACCCGCGCCAGACCACCTCCGCAGCCGAAGCGGCGTCTGCCTGCTTCCCCGGCGCACGGATACGCGCGGTCCGGGACCTCGCGGAGCGGGAGCGGGTGCTCGTCGTCCAGACCGTACAGTGACGTTGACCAGCGGCGCGATGCTTGGCACACTCTGGGCGAGGAACACAGAGGGAGAGAGGACTATGAGCCACCACGATCATGACCACACCGAGCCACCGTCGGACATCGAGCTGCGCGTGAAGGCGCTCGAGTCGCTGCTGGTGGAGAAGGGGCTCGTCGACCCGGAGGCGCTCGACGCGCTCATCGACCTGTACGAGGACAAGATCGGACCATCGAACGGCAAGCACGTCGTGGCGCACGCGTGGGCTGACGAGGAGTTCAGGCAGTGGCTGCTCGACGACCCGAACGCCGCTATCGCTTCGATGGGCTACGTGGGCTCGCAGGGCGAGCAGGTGCGCGTCGTGGAGAACACGGACGACGTGCACAACCTCGTCGTCTGCACGCTCTGCTCGTGCTACCCGTGGCCGCTCCTTGGGCTGCCGCCCGTGTGGTACAAGTCCATGCCGTACCGAGCGCAGGCCGTCGCCGATCCGCGCGGTGTGATGCGGCAGTTCGGCTCGGAAGTACCAGAGGAGAAAGAGGTGCGGGTGTGGGACTCCACGTCCGAGATGCGCTACCTCGTGCTGCCGCAACGCCCCGAAGGCACCGAGGGCTGGACCGAAGAACAGTTGATGGAACTGGTTACGCGCAACTCCATGGTCGGCGTGGAGGAGGCGCGGCTTCCGGCAACGGTGGGTACAGCATGAACGGTGTCCACGATCTCGGCGGTATGCAGGGATTCGGGCCGGTCCAGCCCGAGCCGGAGTCCGAGGAGCCCGTCTTCCATGCGGAGTGGGAGAGCCGGGTGTACGGCATAACCCGGCTCCTGGGCCGGCTCGGCCTGTGGAACCTGGACAAGTCGCGTTACAACAGGGAGCAGCTGCCGCCCGCCGACTATCTCTCGTTCTCCTACTACGAGAGCTGGTTCGCGGGCTTACAGAAGCAGCTGGTGAAGTCCGGCCTCATCTCGGAAGAGGAATTGCAGACGGGCAGGGCGTCTGCTCCTGTTCCTGACGGAATCATGGAGCGGGTCGTGAACGCCGAGCAGGTGCGTGCGGTGCCCATCATGACGACGAGCTACGTACGCCCGGAACCCGCGCCGCCCCGGTTCGCGCCGGGCGACCGCGTTCGCGCGCTCAACCGCCACCCGCGCGGGCACACCCGCGAGCCGCGCTACGTTCGCGGCCACGTCGGTACTGTGCACGAGCACTACGGCTCGCAGGTGTACCCGGACCTGAGCGCGGAAGGCGTGGACGAGGGGCACCACCTCTACAGCGTGCGCTTCGACGCGAGCGAGCTGTGGGGCGAGTCCGCCGACGCCAACAGCGTCGTGTACGTCGATCTGTGGGAAGACTACCTGGAGCCCGCGACATGACGGATCCGCAGTTGCCCGGCAGCACGGGCAGGCTGGGGGACATCCCGCTGGGCGACGACGGCAGGCCGGTGTTCGCCGAGCCGTGGGAGGCATCGGCGTTCGCTCTCGCGGTGCGCCTCTCCGGCGAGGGCCACTTCACGTGGGACGAGTGGGCGGCGACGCTGCGCGAGGAGATACGTGCGGCGCAGCGAGAGGGCGATCCGGACCTGGGAGATACGTACTACCGGCACTGGTTGCGCACGCTGGAGCGCCTCTGCAGGGAGCGGGGACTCGTGTCCGGGCCTGAGGCGTCGGACCGCAAGGAGGCGTGGCGGAGGGCGTATCTCAACACACCGCACGGCAAGCCGGTCAACCTCGCAGCAGGCGGCTGAGCAGGCCGGTTTCCCGGATACGAGAAGGGTCGTCTGTGAGAGAGGGCCGGGTGCCGCGTCCGACACCCCTCCCACAGACGCCGCTGCGACACTACCTCCATCACATGGCGGCACACGGAGGCTATATCCATTTACGGAGAGGTCTGTTGCGGCTGTGTTACGGACGCGTTACGCCGCTGTAACGATTTCCCATCCCTCGCGCGGCGATAGCGCAGACCGAGAGTACGTATACTGAACCGATGCGTCACGGTAGAGTCGCGCCCATCAAGTCGGAGACTGCCCTTGGCAAGGGAAACCTCTGGCGTATCTTCGGTTTCCTCGCGCCGTACTGGTTCCGGCTCGTTCTCATCCTTCTCACCGTTGCCGCCGCGGCCTTCATCGGACTCGTGCCCCCGCTGCTCGTGCGGGGCATCATCGACTCGGCGATCGAGGGAGCGGACAGGCCGCTGCTGCTGTGGCTCTCCGTGGGCCTGTTCTCGGCTGCGGTAGCACTGGGACTAGTCGGCGTGCTCCGCAGCTACCTGAACACCGTCGTCAGCCAGCGGATCATGTACGACCTCAAGCTGCGTATGTTCACGCGGCTGCAGTCGCTTTCGCTCCGCTTCTACACCGAGGCCCGGACAGGTGAGCTGATGTCCCGGCTGACGAGCGACATCGCCGGTATCGACACCATCATCTCGGGCTCGCTCGTGACCGTCGCGCAGAACGTGCTCATCCTGACGACGACCCTCGTAACGATGCTCGCGCTCGACTGGCGTCTGACCATCGTTTCGCTGATGGTGCTGCCCTGGCTCATCATCCCGACGTTGACGGTCGGGAAACTGCGCCGGCGCCTGCGCACTGAGCGGCAACAGCGGAGCGCGTCGGTCAATTCGCTGATGGCCGAGAGCCTCGGCATCAGCGGGCTCATGCTCATCAAGACGTTCACCCGCGAACGGGAGGTGCTGGCGCGGTTCCAGCGCGAGAACTGGGATCTGATGGAGTTGCAGGTCCGCGAGGCGCTCGTGGGGCGCTGGTACTTCATGCTGCTGTTCATCGTGACGACGGGCGGTCCGGCGGTCATCTACTGGTTCGGCGGCGGCCAGGTCATCTCCGGCTCTCTCACCATCGGGACGATCGTGGCGTTCGTTGCGCTCCTCAGCCGTCTCTACACTCCCGCGACCGACCTGATGTCGCTGCACGTGGACGTGGTCACGTCCGCGGCCTACTTCGAGCGTATCTTCGAGTACCTGGACCTGGAGCCCGACATCAGTAACGCGCCGAACGCCGTGGACATCGAGAACGCGGCGGGCGCCCTGGAGTTCGAGAACGTTGTCATGGAGTACACGCCCGGCAGGAGGGCGCTGGACGGGCTCGACTTCTCGGTAGAGCCGGGCCAGATGGCGGCACTGGTAGGGCCCAGCGGAGCGGGGAAGACGACCATCACCTACCTCATTCCACGCCTGTACGACCCGACCCAGGGGCGGGTGCTGCTCGACGGCACCGACATCAAGGGCCTGACGCTTGAGTCGCTGCGGGAGCAGATCGGATACGTCTCGCAGGAGACGTTCCTCTTCCACGACACGGTGGGCGTTAACCTGCGCATCGCGCGCCCAGACGCGACCTACGATGAGATGTTGGAGGCCTGCCGGGCAGCGTCCGTGCTGGACGTGGTGGAAAGACTGCCGGAAGGATTCGACACCGTGGTAGGGGAGCGAGGCTACCGGCTCTCCGGCGGCGAGAAGCAGCGGCTGGCCATCGCGCGGATGCTGCTCAAGGACCCGCGCATCCTGATACTCGACGAGGCCACGTCGTCGCTCGATTCGCACTCGGAGCGGGCGGTACAGATGGCGCTGGCGACCCTCACGGAAGGGCGTACGACCATCGTCATCGCACACCGGCTGTCGACGGTGCTGGCGGCGGACGTCATCCTGTACATCGATGAAGGGAAGGTGGTCGAGCGAGGGACGCACTCGGAGCTGATGGCGCTGGACCGGCGCTACGCCGGACTCTGCCGGGAGCAGTTCGCAACGACGCTGTCAGGGACCGGCTGGCTGGACTAGCGCGCCTTCCTCATCCTGCGAGAGCAATGAAAGAGGCCCCGGATGTTCCGGGGCCTCTTCGCAATGAGTGCTGTCTGCCCAGGCTACTGTTCGAGCCAGGCGTTCTCGAATATCTGGTGGTACATCTTGTTCGTGCCGCGCCAGCCGACGTTCTTCACCTCCGGCCTCGCGACGATGCCGTTGCCCCAGACCGGGCTGGTGATGCGGTACTGGGCGCTCGCCACGTAGTGCTGCAGCTGCGTGAGCACGCCGGGGCGGGTCTCCGGGGTGGAGGCCCAGAGGTCGGCTACGAGACCGTCGAGCGTCGCGTCGGGTGCGAGCGTCAGCCCGTTGGCCGGCCGCTGTCCGCTCCAGTAGTAGGTGGACGCGAGGTCGTTGAAGTCGAACGAGTTGTTCCACCCGAAGTACAGGTCGTCCCAGGTCTGCTGGCTCCCCATGCCGAGGAACGGGCCGTACTCCTGGATGTTGAACTGCGCGTCGATCCCGACAGCACGGAGCATCGTGAGCATGATCTCCGCGACACCCTGCCACGGGTCGCCGTACGCAGGCGTCCAGACGACCGTGGTGCTGAAGCCGTCGGGGAAGCCGGCGTCGGCCAGCAGTTCCTTCGCCTTGTCAGGGTTGTACTGCTGGTACTGCGCCAGCTCCTCCGGGTAGTCCTCCAACTGGAGCGTCTCCGGGTCGAGCGGCCAGCCCTGGAGGACGATCTCGCCGTTGCCGCGCAGTGCGGTGTCGATGATGGCCTGGCGGTCGAGTGCCATCGAGACGGCGCGGCGAACACGGACGTCGTTCCACGGCGCCTTGTCCAGCCGCATCCGGATGCCGAGGTGGAAGAGGCTGGGGCAGGACTTCACGAAGAAGTCCGGGTTGGTCCGTTGGATCTCTTCCTGCACGCGCGGGCCGGCCGCGGGGAAGACGTTGATCAGGCCGGAGCGGAGCGACGCGATGCGGGTTGCCGCGTCCGGGATGATGTGCGCTTCGACCGTGTCGGCGTAGGGGAGCCCTTCCTTGAAGTAGTTGGGGTTCCGCTCAAACACGACCTTCGTGCCGGTCTCATGCTCGGAGAACATGAACGGCCCGGTGCCGACCCAGGAGAGGTTCGGGTCCGTGAGGGCTTCCTCGCCGGACGCCTCCTCGGCCACGATCCAGCCCTGCCGGTTGCCGGACGTGACGCCCCTCACGAAGTCGAACGGCTGCTTGAGGTGGATGCGGACGGTGTGGTCGTCCACCGCCTCGGCCCGGTCGAAGAAGACCTGGCCGACGTATGCCTGACCGGCGAGGCCTTTGGCGAAGCGCTCGTTGTACGTGTAGACGACGTCGTCCGCCGTGAGCTCGCGTCCGTTCAGCGGAGCCTTGTCGTGCCACTGGATGCCCTCACGGAGTTTGAACTCCAGGATGGTGGGCTCGACGTACTCCCAGCTCTCCGCGATCTCCGGATCGAGGTCTATCTCGCAGCTGTCGCCGAGCTGCGGGGCAGGCGAGTAGAGCGGGTTGAACACGAGTTCAGCGATCTTGCGGGTGGGGTCCCAGAAGCGGGTGCGGCCCCACGGGTCCCAGCCCGGCGGGTCGCTGCGGATCCAGTAGGCGAGCGTGCCGCCGTACTCCCCCTCGGGCTTCTCCATCATCATGGAGTCGTCCTTCTCCTCCTCCATCGCGGAGTCGTCTTTCTCCTCCTCCATCATGGAGTCGTCTTTCTCCTCCATGGCGGGCTCTTCCGTCGCCTCCATCTGGGGGGCGCTCGTCGCGGTCGGCGTGGCCGTCGGGTCTTCCGACGTGCACGCAGCGAGGGCCGCGAGGCTTGCGATTGCGAGAGCGAGGAGCGCGAACGCCCGCAGTGTCCATCCTCTGGTCATGTCTTCCTCCCGGGCACAACTACGGATAGCAGCGGAGCACGCTCCGCTGCGAGAGCGTTTGTACGCTTTCTCGGGCGTTGTGTCAATGAACCGCCTCCATGTGGAGTGAGGCGGAGCGAACAAGAATGTCAACGGGCGGAGTTTTGACATTCTTGTTGCCCGATATCAGGAGTAAACGGGCCATGCCATCTGACATTCTTGTTCGGCTCTTGACAGGCATTTCCATGGCCGTGGCCTGCTTCTCGCGACCAAGGCAACAACAATCTCATGCGTTCTAAAGTTTTCTCCCAGACGCGGGCCATGGGAAGGGACAGGGCGAACGCTCACGCAACCAGCGTACCGCCCGGAGGAGCGTCGGCGGAAGGGGCGGATGTCAGGAAGGGCCCTCACCCGCCGCTGCGCGGCTTCCCTCTCAGGAGGGGGGATACGAGGTTCCTGCCTTCGCAGGAACGACGGGGGCTGCGCCCCGCGTCTGGTCCGCCCTCTACGGCTGGGCGTCTATGAGCACGAAGGCGATGACGCACGGGGCGTCGCCGCGGTTGTTCCAGTTGTGGACGGTGGCCCGCTGCACGAGCACGTCACCCGCCCGCAGGTGCACCTCGACGCCGTCGTCCAGCTCCATGTCTATCTCGCCGGATATCACGACGGCGTAGTCGATGGTGGGGGTGACGTGCATGTCGCGCTCGTTGCCGGGGGAGAACTCGATGATGCGGAAGATGGAACCCCGGTAGGAGGGAGGACGCTCCACGGTGCGCGCGCCGAGGTCTTCCCGCCCGGTCAGCTCCGCGGGCGTGGAATCGGTCATCCAGGCGAGCACGGTCTCGACGCCGGGGCGCGGGATGCGCTTGTTGCCGGCCGTATCGTCGATGAACACGACGGCCTTTCCGTTGTCGTCGTGGCCGGTGACTACTCTGCGGACGTTCAGGGGCATGGTGCTCTCCTCCGGGGGTCGGTCTGTGGCGTGCATGCTACGGCGAGCGCGCTTCCGCCGCCACAGCCATCTGCCTTGTTCGCCGGGCGAGGCGGGTGCTATCCTGCTTCCATGCTGAGCCGGGCTCACCGGCTCGTCCCAAGCGTGGGCCTGTGGCGCAGTTGGGAGCGCGCCTCAATGGCATTGAGGAGGCCGGGGGTTCGAATCCCCCCAGGTCCACCAACCGTTACCGATTTCATAACTCGTCGGCTGAGGGCGACCTCCGCGACGT
>VXQP01000064.1 GCA_009838965.1 Chloroflexota bacterium
TCGTCATCCCCTGCCCCTCCCCGCAGGTGCTCTTCCAGTGGCAACTCGCGCCGCTGGGCGACATCGCTCACCTGATCACCATGCCCCACGTCACCCGCGAGATGATCGACGAGGTCATCGCCGATTGCCTGACACAGCCGCCAACCGACACATGAGCCAGCAGCCCACAGGCCAACCGATGCGCGAAGGTCGCATCATCGTCATCGTGCCCGACGAGCCGGGGCAACTGGCGCGCGTCGCCGCGGCGCTCGCCGAAGAGGAGATCAACATCGAAGCGATCGACGGGCGGCGGGCGGGCGAACTGGGCATCATCACGCTGACCACCAGCGACGACGACGCGGCGCTGCTTGCGCTGCTCAAGGCCAACCTGCGCGCGGTGACGTCGGACGCCGTCGTCTTCCACCTGCCCGACCGGCCCGGCGCACTCGCCGGCGTCGCGCAACTCTTCGGGCAGCACGATCTGAACGTGCGGACCATCCACATCATGCACCGCCTGGCAGGACAGGCCATCGTCGCAGTCACCACCAGCGACGACGACCTGGCGCGAACACTGCTCGACAGCGAGTCGCTGCTGTAGCCCGGCGCAGGCCAAGTCGAGGGAGGGGCCGGAGGGCTAGCGCACGGCGTGCACTTCGAGTTGCACGCCCTCATGCTGCTGCATACGGCTGATGACCTCGAACAGGTTGCGAGCGTGAGGGTTACCCATCGGACCAAACATGCGCATGAGGCTCTTGGGTGGTTTGTTCGTCAACACTCCGAGCTCTTCGAACCCGATGGTGGCATTGACATAATCGCGCAGCAGTACCTTGCCGGTATCGACATCACCGGAGAGCAGGCATTCCACGCCTTCCTTCAGCAACCCCTCGCGAAAGGCCTGGTCACGCCGCGCACGAGCCTGCACTGTCTCCTTGAAGTCACGCGTGAGGGCCATCTCTACGCCTCCTGCCGTTTGCGGCGTCTGTATTCTCCCTGACTTCGATCATGACGCAATGGTAACGTATCTGTTACCAATAGACAAGGCCCTCCATGTGTGACCAGCCGGTTATCCCTGGATCCCCGCCTTCGCGGGAATGACGAAGCAGGCGCGGGCTGCGAGGTTCCTGCCTGCACAGGAACGACAAAGGGCACCCACGAAGGGCGCCCCTGCATCAGAGAACGGGTCAGGGCGCGGCTAAGGCTCGCCGTACATGTTGCGGGCGTTCTCGCGGAGGATGAGCATCTGGTGCTCCTCCTTGATGTCCTCCCGCTCGAGGATCTCGTCGATCTCCTCCATGCAGTTCTCGATGGTGATCTCGTGCGGGAAGTCGGAGGCGAACATGAACGGCTCCGGCCCGACGCGCTCGATGGCGTAGGAGAGCGCCTTCTCGTTCCCCTCGCAGCCGATGAACACCTGCCCGCGGCGGAAGTAGTCCTCCGGGTGGTGCGGCAGCTCCAGCCCGCCGTATCCCATCTCGCGTTCGAGGCGGTCGATGAGCAGCGGGATCCACGCCGTGCCGCCCTCCATGAAGCCGAAGTGGAGGTCCGGGAAGCGGTCGAGCACGCCGTCGACGATCATGCCCGTCATGCCGCTGAGCAGCGGGATGGGCATGCCGAGCGCCCGTGAGGCCGGGAAGTTGGACATGGTGTCGAAGCCGAGGCGCTCGTAGTTGCCGCCATGCACCGCGAGGACGCACCCGAGCTCCTCGGCGGCCTCATAGAGCGGCCAGTACTCCCGGGAGGCGATGTGCTTGATGAGGCCGTTGGACGGGATCATGCCGCCGACCATGCCGAGGTCGCGAACGCACCTGCGGAGCTCGGCGACGGCCTCGTCGACGACCTGCATCGGGAGCAGGGCAATGCCCCGCAACCTCGGGCTTTCCTTGACGAACTTGTCGTGGAGCCAGTTGTTATACGCCCTGGCGTACGCGATGGCCCACTCCTCGAAGACGATGCGCCCGTAGAAGAGGCCGCGCGTGGGATAGAGGACCGCCCAGTCGGTGCCGGTGAGGTCCATGAACGACGTCCACTTCGTCGCGTCGGCGGGCTCGAACGCTCCCGGCGCCGGGTTGGCGCTCTGCACGCTCGGCGAGTGGAACTTGTCGCCGTCCGGCAGGATGTTGAGCGGCGTGCGCATCTTGTCGAACGGCGCTTCGAGGTACTGGAAGATCTCGACGGCGTTCTCGATCACGTGACCATCTGCGTCGACGTAGCCGGACATGGCGCACCTCCCCTGTTGTGCTCACGCTCCTGTCGCTGGGCGCAGTATAAGCGAATTACGGCAGGCCGAACTCGTTCCAGCGCGCGGCGACGCCCTCCATGATGTGACGGCTCACCTTGTTCACAGGCGGGAAGTCGTTGTCCTTGAACTTCATGGTGGCGTCGATGCCCATGCCGCGCCTCGGCGGAGTGAAGTCAACCTCGCCGCGCAATCGAGGTGTGGGCTCGAACTCGCGGCCGAAGATGACGTGGTCGTCCGGCTCCGCCGCGGAGACGACGCGCCACATCACCTCTTCCCAGTCGCGCACGTTGCAGTCGTCGTCCACGACGATGATCCAACGCCACGCCTCGGCGTCCCAGATGGCCTCCATGATCTCGCGCGGCTCTTCCTTGTGCTGGATATCCGCGGACACGATGAGCATGCCCCGACGGCCAACCTCCGGGAAGTAGACCTCGCGGATGTTCGTCTTGCCCGTCCGTTCGATAAGCCGGGACTGCATCGAGCCTGAGCGCAGGAGCTGGCGCGGGTAGTCCTCGACGCGCTGGCAGATGAGGCCGTACGTCAGCGGGTCCTTCCGGTGAGTGATGGCCTTGACCTTGATGACGAACGCGGCCAGGTTCTGACCGTAGAAGCCGGTGGACTCGCCGTGCGGCCCCTCCTCGGTGCGCTCGTTGGGCACGACCTCGCCCTCGATGACCACCTCGGAATCCGCCGGCACGAGCAGGTCACTGGTCTCGCACTTCACGAGCTTCGTTGCCTCGCCGCGCCAGCCGCCCGCGGCCTCGTACTCCATGGAGCCTTCCAGTTCGCCGGTGTTTGGCCGGACGGGGCTGCCCGCCGCGAGCGTCACCAGAGGGTCGGTGCCCATCACGATGGCGATGGGTGTAGGGCGTCCCTGCGCCTCGTTGTCCAGGATGTGGTCGCCGCCGCCGGGGCCGGTGGAGGAGTCCCTGCCGCGGACGCCGCCGGACAGGCTGAGCGTCTGCTTGTCCTTGATCATGGCGCGGTAGAGACCGATGTTCAGGATGCCGGTGATGGGGTCGCGGGTGACGACGCCTGCAGTCGTAGCGAGGTACTGTCCGCCGTCGTGCTCGTGCCAGACGGGCGTTGGGATGAAGTCGAGGTTGACGTCGTCGCCGGTGACGATGACGTCCTTGCACGGCCCGGAGTCGACCTGGACGGACGGCATGCGGTGGTCCATCCCACCGACGACGCGCTCGTGTATCTTCGCCTCGTCCGGCTCGGTGCCGAACGCGAGCGCGACCTGTTCGATGGTGGAGAGCAGGTTCACGACCATCGGCTTGTCCGGGTAGCCCTTCACGTTGTCGAAGATGATGGCCGGGCCCTGCCGCTCCAACGAGCGCGCGGCGACCGCCCCAAGCTCGAAGACGGGGTCGACCTCCGCCGTTACGTGCTGCACGAGCCCCTTCTCCTCCAGCAGGCGTATGAAGTCCCGCATGTCGGTGTAGGCGACTCGTTCGCGTTCGAGGGTCATCGTGCACCTCCCCTGATGCATCGTGATTCGAGGCGGAGTATACGCCTGTGCGCGGCGCGTGGGCGGCGTATAATCCGCGCGCCAGAGACAGGAAACGCCTCAGTCAACGAGCCATCAGACAGGCTTAGGAGGCACTGCCGATGATCGAGGCCACCACAAGCGCGCTGCAGCAGCTGTTCAGCCTTGGACCCCTGCTGGCGTTCTTCCTCGTCATCCCCTACGCCCTGCTCGGCGGGCTGATGCCGGGCACGAACCTGCCGCTGACGGTGATCCTGCTCGGTTTCGCTCACCGCATCGACCCGCTCGTGGCGCTGGTGCTCGTCACCGCCAAGGACGCCGCCGGCGACATCACGGAGCCGGTGCCCTCCATCCTGATGGGCATCCCGGGCGCGCGCGCCGCGCAGGCCACGATCCTCGACGGCTACCCACTCGCACAGCAGGGCAAGGCCGCGTACGCGCTCGGCGCGAGCTACACGACGACGCTGGTCGGCGGCCTCGTCGGAGCGGCAGTGCTCTACGCGTTCCTGCCGGTCGGACGCGAGGTGCTCAAGCTACTGGGTTCCGCGGAGTTCTTCTTGCTTTCGCTCGCGGGCATCGCGGCGGTTGCGGTGGTGAGCAGCGGTGCGCTGGTGAAGGGTCTGCTGACCGCTGCATTCGGCATCACCATCGCGTGTATGGGCAACTCGTTCACGGGCGAGAACGTCCGCACCGATTTCGGCATCGACTACCTGTGGGACGGCGTACCGCTCATCCCGTCGGTTGTCGGGCTGTTCGCCGTGCCGGAGGTGGTGGGACTGGTGGTGAGCAACAAGGCGATCGCACGCGAACACGCCGAGGACGTGCTGCACGGGAAGGCGTCGCAGCAGCAGGCGCTGGAAGGCATGCGGGAGGCGTTCCACCACAAGCTGCTGATGATCCGCTCCTCGATCATCGGAGTCATCGTGGGCGTCATACCGGGCGTCGGCGCCAGCGCGGCGCACTGGATCTCGTACGCGCAGGCGCGCCAGACGGAGAAGGGCGCCACCCAGACGTTCGGCACCGGCGACATCAGAGGCGTCATCGCGGCGGACGCGCCCAACAACTCCATCGACGGGGCCGAGCTCATCCCGACGCTGGCGTTCGGCATCCCGGGCTCCGGCGGGAAGGCCATCTTCCTGGCGCTGCTCATCCTGCTGGGGTTCGTGCCGGGGCCGTCCATGCTGAACGAGCACCTCGACATCACCATCGCACTGGTATTCACGATCGCTCTGGCCAACATCGTGGTCGTGCCGATCATGTTCCTGTTCGCCGGGACCATCGCGAAATTCACCGCGCTCCGGCCCACGCTCATCGCACCATTCGTGGCGGGCGTGGTGCTGCTCTCGGCCTTCCAGTCGTCCGCCAGCATGGCGGATCTCGGCATCGTGGCCGTGTTCACGGCGCTCGGGCTGTTCATGAAGGCGTACGGCTGGCCGAGGACGCCCATCCTGATCGCGCTCGTGCTGATCCCGACGGTGGAGAAGAACCTCTGGACGGCTTCCCAGGCCTACGGTTGGGAGATGCTCACGCGCCCACAGTTCCTTCTCATCCTGTTCATCGGGTTCGGGCTCGTCTTCTGGACGGCGAGGACCCAGCGGCGGGCAGAGGTTGCAGCGCAGTCGCAGGGCTTCAAGGAAGCGGCAGCGGACTAGGACAACACGCGATGAGCATGGAAGAGAACAAGCAACCATCCGAGCAGCCCGCCGACGCTGCCGGTCTCGTGCGCCGGCTGACGCGGCCCGAGGTGCTGGGGGAGATGGTGCTGCTCGCGATCGTGGGCATCATGTTCGCCACGATGCTGTGGGAGTCGCAGGACTGGACGACCGCCTCGGCGCTCATGCCGCGCATCGCCATCGCTATCGGCGCGCCGCTTTGGTTCATCCGTGTGATCGGACTGGTGCGGTACGCCCTGGGGACGCAGCCCGAACGGTACCGGGGCGTGCGGCGGGAGGAGGAGTCCAGCGGGCAGATCATGGACCTCGGTTTCTACATGGGGGAGGACCAGCGGGCCGCCCTCGTCCGGTTCCTCTCCATCACCGGGATGCTGCTCATCCTCCTCGCGGGCATATGGCTCGTCGGCTGGCACATCTCGCTGCCGGTGTGGACGTTCGCCTACCTGCTGATATTCGCCAAGGTGAAGGTGTGGCAGGCCGCGCTTGGCGGAATCTTCTTCCTTGCGGTTATCATCGGCGTGTACGGCGCCCTGTTCGACACTCTGTGGAATGACCCGGTCCTATTCAGGATGCTGAGATAAGACTCCCCCGAGGGGCCGGCGCAACGCTGGAGCACGAAAGGAGACCGACATGACCAGGATGCTAGGCCGAGTACTTCTCATCGTGACGCTAGTGGCAGCGCTGGCCCTCACCGCATGCGGCGGCGACGACCCGACGCCAACGTCGGCGCCACAGCCCACGGCGACGCCGGTTCCCGAACAGGCAACAGCGGCCCCGGCTCCAGCGGCGACAGCGGAACCTGCGCCGGCGGCGACGCCCACACCTCTCCCGCCCGGTGTCACTCCCCCAC
>VXQP01000075.1 GCA_009838965.1 Chloroflexota bacterium
AGCGCGTCGGGTGCAGCCAGATCGGCAGGTCGAGCTCGGCCATCTTCTCGAACACCGGCATCAGCTCGGGGTCGTCGAGCGGGCGGCCGTTCACGTTCGTGAATATCTGCACGCCCTTCGCGCCGAGCTTGTTGATGGAGCGGTCGATCTCGTCCAGCGTCGCCTGCGTGTTGTTCATCGGCAGCGCCGCGACGAATCCGGGGAACCGGTCCGGGTGCTGCGAGACGACCTCGGCCATGCCGTCGTTGGCGATCTGCGCGAGCTCCGGGCTGTCCTCCGGCCCGGCGACCACTTCGACGGGCGGCAGGTTCAGCGAGAACACCTGCTTGTAGTCGTCGCCGAACTGGTCGATCTTCTCGAACCGGGCGTCGACGTCGTACAGCATGGGGATGGCGGAGACGCGCTTCATCATGTACGCGCCGCCTTCGCTCATGTTCGTCATCGTGTCGAAGTAGGGCTTGGGCAGAATGTGGTTGAAGATGTCTATCTTCACGTAGTCCTCCGTTGGGGTGTGGTGTGACGTAGCCGCAGGAGAGTATATCCCACTCGTTCGGGTAACTCCCCTCTGGTACGATGCCGCCCCACCATCCTCTTTCCCGGAGTAGCCCGTGCAGGTACGCATCGTCGGGGCGCACAGTCTGGACTCGAAGCACGCCCACCACAACTGTTTCCTCATCGACGAGCACATCGCCGTCGACGCCGGAAGCATCATGAGCGCGCTCGCCGCTGACGAGCAGGAGCGCATCGAGACCGTCCTCCTCACCCACCACCACTTCGACCACTGCCGCGACCTGCCGACGCTCGCCCTGAACTCGCGGGATACGGGCAACACTATCCGGGTGTACGGCGAGCCGCCCGCACTACGGACCACCAACACCCTTTTGCTGGACGGGCGCATCTACGTCGACGCCACCAAAGCGCCCGAGCCCGGCGTCTCCCCACCCCTCTCGCTCCGTCCCTTCGCGGTCGGCGAGACGCACGAGGTGCTCGGTTACCGAGTCTCCAGCGTGCGCGTCGACCATCCCGTACCGACGATGGGCTACATCGTCAGCGCGGGCGGGCTGAGCGTCGGTTTCTCCGGCGACACCGGCGGCGCGCTCATGGGCTTCTTCACCCACCCCACGCCGCCGGACGTGCTGCTGATCGACGTCAAGTGGCCGGAGCGCATGCGCTCCGAGGCTGAGGCGTCGCGCCACATGACTCCCGGCATGCTGCGGCAGGAGCTGCTCGCCGCGAAGGAGGCGGGCGTCGCGCTGCCGAAGCTCCTCTCCGTGCACCGCTCGCTCCGCGAGGAGCCGGAGCTGCTGCGCGAGCTTGCCGCACTCCAGGCCGAACTGAACGTCGACCTCGAGCCCGGCTACGAGGACATGGTCATCGGCTAGGCTGCACCTGGCGCAACGGTGTTACGCTGGGACAACCAAGGTGCAGGGTGTCCCCATGACAACCGTGAACGTCCGCGAAGCGAAGACCCAACTCTCCCGCCTGCTCGCTCAGGTCGAGGCCGGCGAGGAGGTGATCATCGCCCGCAACGGCAAGCCCGTCGCACGGCTGGTGCCGTGCAGGCCCCAAGGCAAGCGGCAACCGGGCACGATGAAGGGCCTCATCAGCATCGACGAGCGCTTCTTCGAGCCCCTCCCAGAGGAGGAATTGCGCCTTTGGGAGGGACGCTGACCGCTACGGCGTTCGTCGTCTCTGGTAGCGCGGCGTCCTCAGCCTGCGAGGTGCTTCCCGAACCACGCGAGCGCGTCGGCCCACGCGGCCTCGGCGGCCTCCTGGTTGTAGCGCTCCGCGTTCGTGTGGTTGTGGAACGCGTGCGGCGCGTTGGCGTACACCTTCATGTCGCACGTCGTCCCGGCGTCGTTCAGCGCCTTCGTGATGTCGTCGATGCCCGCGTTGATGCGCTCGTCGAGCTCGCCGTAGACGGCGTAGACCGCGCCCGCGATGTTCGGCACCTGCTCCAGCGGCGGGTTCGCGCCGTAGAACGGCACAGCAGCCGCGATGTCCGCGCTCTCCGTCGCAACGCGCCACGTGATGCCACCGCCGAAGCAGAAGCCGATGATGCCGATGCGCGTTACGTCCGGCTGCGCCTTGAGGTATGCGATCACCGCCTGTACGTCGCTCACGTGCCGCTCGCGCGGGATCTCACCCAGTTTCGCCGGGATGTCCTCGATGCTCGCCGTGCCGCCGTCGCGCGACAGCAGGTCCGGCGCGACCGCGATGTAGCCGTTGCTGGCGAGGCCGTCGGCCACGTCGCGCAGGTACGGCACGAGGCCCCTGTTCTCGTGGATGACGATGACCGCCGCGCCGCTGCCGCCCCCAGCCGGTTTCGACTGGTACGCCGCGAGTTGCGCGTCGCCCGCGTCTATCGAGATGTCACTTCCCGTGGGCTCAGGCCCGCCGATGAGAGGGTTCGCCATAGTCTCCGTCCTCCTTTGGTCTTGGTCAGACCGGCTGATTCACTCCAGCCTGACGTTCTTGCTGTAGTCGTAGTCCACCGAGATGTCGCTCGCGAAGTCCCACGTGACCCGGCTCGTGTCCCAGCCGGCGCCGAACGCTTCCTCGAAGAACGCGAGCATGTCTTTCCATGCGGCGGCGGTCTGCTCCGGACGGTACCGTCCCGGCATCGTATCGTTGAACCAGCCGTGCGGCGCGCCCGGATAGACGCGGATGCGGTAGCTCTTGTTCGCCCGCTCGAACGCGTCCCGCCACGCTTGGAGGCTCTCGATGGAGATGATGTGGTCCGCCTCGCCGAACTGCCCGAGCACCGGGCACTCCGTCGCCGCGATCAGCTCGCTCATGGGCACCGGCTGCTCCGGCGTCGGTTGCCAGTTCGCGTTGTCCACGCCCCCGTAGAGCGCCACAACCGCCGCGACGTCGTTCCGGTGCGCCGCGTACAGGATCGGCTGCCGTCCGGTCTGGCAGACCCCGATGATGCCGATGCTGTCCCCCCGGACGTAGTCCTGGCTGCGCAGGAAGCGGATGACCTCATCGAAGTCGTCGATGACCTCGTGGTCCCGTATCTCGACGCGCGCCTCGCCACGGGCCACCGCGTCGTGGTCGCCGTCGTAGCGGTGGAACAGGTCGGGCGAGACCCCGACGTACCCCACCTCAGCGAGACGCTCGGCCATGTCCTTGGGATGCTGGACGATGCCGTACCGCTCGTGCAGCCACATCACCGCGGGACGCGGCTCATCCGTATCGGGCCGCGACACCCAGACGCTCATGCCGCTTTCCAGGCGATGTTCTTCCAGCATGGCTTCCTCCTGTGGTCCGGCGTCTACAGCCCGCCGACAAATTCCGAAAGGCGGTCGATCTGGTCGATGTCCGCAAGGCCGGGCTCCAGGATGAGTTCGTCGCAGCCGATCTCCTCGTAGGCGCGGAAGGCCTCCCGCAGCGTCTTGGGCGTGGACGGCACCTTCACCTCCATCGTTCGCGCAGCCTCGCCGCGGAACGAGTAGTAGGAGCGTATCGACTCCGCAGTACGGGCCGCGGCGTACGGGCCCCACGCGCACGTGAGCCCGGCGACCAGCCTCGGCCTGCCCGGTTTGCCCACCTCCTTCCACGCCGACTCGACGACGCGGAAGTAGCCCATCACCTCCTGCGCCTGGTTGGACGCCGCGCTCCCCGCGCTCCCTGCGATGTAGCCGTCGCCAAGCCTGCCGGAGCGTCGAAGCGCAACCTCCGTGCGTCCGCCGATCAGCAGCTCAGGCCCCTTTCCATACGCCGCTGTGGGGCCGATGGGGCCGACGTCCTCCTGGAGCGGTTCGCCCGCCCAGATGCGGCGCATCGCGGCTATCTGCTCCTCGAACCGCTTGCCGCGAGCCTTCATCTGGGCTTCGGCGGCAACGAAATCGTCCGGACGCGAACCGACGCCGAGCCCGAGCACGAACCGTCCACCCGAGATCGAGTCGATGCTGGCGACCTGCTTCGCCATGATCGCCGCATTGCGCAGCGGCGCGATGAGCACCGTCGGCATCAACCGGACGCGCTCCGTGACCGCTGCCGCGGCCGCCATCGCGATAAGCACATCGTGGTTGCCGTAGACGAGCCGGTCTATCTGTGCAAGCGATGAGAACGGCCCTTGGTCGGCCTTGACCGCCCAATCGACAAGGATGTCCCCCTTGTTCGCGGGGATCACCTTGGGAAATGCGATTCCTATCTCCATGCACGCTCCGCGCCTGAGCGCCTGGTTACTCCGGCCTGACCACGAACACGGGGCCGGCGCTGTGCCGCACGACCCGGTCCGTAACGCTGCCCAGCAGCAGGCGCGCCATGCCCGCGCGGCCATGCGTCGCCATCGCCACCAGTTTGTCGCCCGCCTCGCCGACCTCGTCGAGTATCAGGCTGGCCGGGTAGCCGGTCACGACACTGCCGGAGACGTCCGTGATGCCTGCTGCCTGCACCTCCCCTACTTTCGCGGAGACATAGCTGTGGGCTTCCGTCTCCATCTCCGTGGCCAGGTCCTGAACGCCGCTGACAGGTGCGTACTCCGTGAACGCTTCACCGTACGGGTTCGGTGGGATCGCCCGCAGCACCGTCACGCCAACCCCCAGCGCATTCGCCATCTCCGTCGCGTGCGGCAATGCCTGTTCGGACAGCTCGGACCCGTCCAGCGTCAGCACTACGCGATTGACCGGATGAGCGCCGCCCTCCTGGGCTCGAGTGATGAGCATCGGGTGCCTGCCGCTCCGCACCATCTTGTCCGTGACGCTGCCCAGCAACCACCTGCCGACGCCCGTGCGGCCGTGCGTGGTCATGGCGATGAGCGTGCCCGCGTCCTTGTCCGCCTCCTCCAGGATGCAGTCCGCCGGGTCGCCGTCCTTCACCACGGTCTCGACAGTCACGCCGTCCGACCTGATGGTCTCAGCCATCTGATCGAGATACGCCTGCGCATCGCTGTTGATCCTTGCAAGGATGTCTTCCCAGTCAGCGGCCGACGGCAGAGGACCGGCCTGGTCGTCCGTCTCCCGGTAGACGCTCATCCCTTCTCTGACCAGTTCGCCGGGATAGGGGTTCACCACGCGCAACAACAGCACGGTCGCTCCCGTGGACTTCGCGACCATCTCGGCGTACGGCAGCACCTGTGCTGCCAGATCCGACCCATCCAGCGGAACCAGGACACACGAATACATGCAGACCCCTCCTGCCTCGTTTTCGATGACGCTCTACAGACGCTTGGCCCGGTTTACCCCTGGCCCACCAGCTTGCGCCGCTCGGCGGCGTCCTCGCCGCCCTTCACGCCGCGCTGGTTGAGGATGGGGCTGTACTTGCTCGCCATGCCCTGGCGCTCGTAGACGCTCGTGCCGGTGCCCGTGCCGCCGAGGTCGTTCGGGTTGATCTTCGCCGCGAGTTCGCGCGGGTACTCCGTGACCATCCCGTGGTACCTGTTCTCCTCCGGCGTGCGGAACGTGTTCATCGGGTCGCCGCCGTCCTCGACGATCTTGATGTTGTCCTCCAGCATCTGGCGGAACATGATGATGCCCTTGTCGGAGCGTCCGAGGTGTTCGCCCGTGCGGTCGGCGATGTCGCCCTGCGTGATCCACGCCGCGACGTCCTGCGCTGAGTTGCTGTCGAGGATGACGTACTGCGGTTGGTCGTTCTCGTCCAGTTGGATGACGGGAGGCTCAAAGAACGGGACGTCCTCCGGCGCCTGCTCGGGGGTGTCGGCATCCTTCGGGTGACACATCACCCACCAGTGCGCCGTGTTGGTGTCGTCTATCGGAACGCGTATCTGAACCGCCGGGCCGGTCATGCCCCACTTCTCGCGATCGAACCCGTCGCCGCCCTGGCGCAGGTAGTACGGGAAGATGATGGGGTGGCCCTCACGCCAGGAGGTGTCCTCTTCGGAGCCGCCCTCCATCACGCGGCGCTTGTAGATGCCGTACTCGTACTCCGTGAACGCGATCTTCTCGTGGTGCCGGATCGTCTTCTGGCGCTCCGGCTCGTCCCGCATCACGGAGATGAAGTTGGACCAGTAGCCGTGCAGCCACTCGAGGTGCACCGGGTCCAGCGAGTTCTCCTGGCACTGCAGCCAGTTGCACGGCAGCACGGCCAGACCGATGTCGCGGATGACGTCGCCGACCGCGAAGACGTCCCAGTTGGGAACGAGCGGCGCAGGAGTGGGGCCGAGGTAGGCGAACAGCAGCCCCGCCTTCTGCTCCACCGGGTACGCCTTCATCTGGATCTTGTCCTTGAACCGCGCCTC
>VXQP01000097.1 GCA_009838965.1 Chloroflexota bacterium
GGGTTGGCGCACGAGCACCCGGGGACACCGCAACGGAGGGCATGCCTGAGGCGCTTGACGTATGCGCCGTCCTCCGGCGAGAGCGTGTCGGGGGAGACGTAGCCTTCGGGCACGGGAGCGGGTTGGGTAGTCATGGGGACATGATAGGGAGGGGTGCGTTGACCGTGCAACGGGG
The DNA here is from genome assembly GCA_009838965.1 of Chloroflexota bacterium. Taxonomy (GTDB): domain Bacteria; phylum Chloroflexota; class Dehalococcoidia; order Lucifugimonadales; family Australimonadaceae; genus Bin16. Next base: position 176 of record VXQP01000097.1, read on the forward strand.
GCGTGTCACATATTCGACGGGGTGGTTCGACAGGCTCACCATGAGCGGGGAACTGCCGGTCCGCCCTCACCCGCCGCTGGCGCGGCCGCCCTCTCCCAGGGAGCGAGGGGGGAGGAAGGCTGCGAGGTTCCTGCCTTCGCAGGAACGACGGGTCTGCGCTTCGCTCGGAATGACAACATCCGCCCCACGCCCAGTCCCGCCGCGTGACCTGCCCGGCGTCACTGTGTGCCCTGTCGGGGACTTGGGATTCCCGCCGGTGGCGCACTAAAGTGCGGGAATGACGGAGGGGGTTGGCGGCGTGCGCTAGAATGAACACGGGAGGCATCCATAACATGCTGGGCAAACTGCTCAACGTCTTCGGCGATTCGAACGACAAGGAAGTCAAGCGCTACCAGCGCGTGGTGGACGCCGTCGGGGACCTCGAAGGCAGCATGACCGCCCTCGGAGACGACGAACTCGCCGCCCGGACCGCCGGCTTCCGCGAACGCATAGCCCGCGGCGAAACCCTCGACGCTCTCCTTCCCGAGGCGTTCGCCGTCGTGCGGGAGGCCGCGCGGCGCGCCATCGGCCTGCGCCACTTCGACGTGCAGATCATAGGCGGCACGGCGCTCCACGAGGGTAAGGTCGCGGAGATGAAGACCGGCGAGGGCAAGACGCTCGTCGCCACGCTTCCCGTCTACCTCAACGCGCTCGAAGGCAAGGGCGTCCACGTCGTGACCGTCAACGACTACCTGGCGCGACGCGACGCGCTCTGGATGGGCAAGGTCTACTCGTTCCTCGGCCTCTCCACCGGCTGCCTCCAGCACGAGTCCGCCTTCGTCCTGGACCCCGGCTACCGGCCCGACGCCGCACCGGCGGAGCTGCGCCCCATTCCCCGCAAGGAGTCCTACGAGGCCGACGTCACCTACGGCACCAACAACGAGTTCGGCTTCGACTACCTGCGTGACAACATGGCCTCCGCGCTCGCGCAGAAGGTGCAGCGCGACCTGCACTACGCCATCGTCGACGAGGTGGACAACATCCTCATCGACGAGGCCCGCACACCCCTCATCATCAGCGGGCCGTCCCAGGAATCGACGACGCTCTACAACACGGTTGCCCGTGTCGTCCCCCGCCTGCGCGAGGAAGAGGACTTCACCATCGCCGAGAAAGAGCGCCAGGCCCTGCTCACCGACTCGGGCATCTCGAGGATCGAGTCGCTCCTCAACGTCGGCAACCTCTACGACCCGTCCAACTACGTCCTCACCCACTTCGTGGAGAACGCGTTGCGGGCGCAGTTCGTCTACCAGCGCGACCGGGACTACGTCGTCAGGGACGGCGAGGTCGTCATCGTCGATGAGTTCACCGGACGTCTCATGCCCGGACGCCGCTACGGCGAGGGGCTCCACCAGGCAATCGAGGCGAAGGAGAACGTCAAGGTCCAGCGGGAGACCATCACCTACGCCACCGTGACACTCCAGAACTACTTCCGCATGTACGGCAAGCTCGCGGGCATGACCGGCACCGCCCTTACCGAGGCCGAGGAGTTCTTCAAGGTCTACGGCCTGGAGGTGCTCGCCGTCCCCACCAACGCGCCGATGGTCCGGGAAGACCTCCCGGACTTCGTGTTCAAGACGCACGCCGCGAAGTTCCGGGCCATCGCCGACCACATCGAGGATCTGAACACAGAGGGCAGGCCCGTGCTCGTCGGCACCACCTCCATCGAGCGCTCGGAGCAGCTCAGCGGCCTGCTCCGCAGGCGCGGCATCAAGCACGAGGTGCTGAACGCCAAGAACCACGAGCGCGAAGCGCAGATCGTCGCGGAGGCAGGGAAGCCCGGCGCAGTCACCGTCTCCACCAACATGGCAGGGCGCGGCACGGACATCATCCTCGGCGGCGACCCGTCGTCGCAGACGGAGCCGGGTGCGTGGCAGCAGGCGCACGACGAGGTCGTCGTCAGGGGAGGCCTCTACGTCATCGGCGCCGAGCGCTACGAATCGCGCCGCATCGACAACCAGCTGCGCGGGCGCTCCGGACGCCAGGGCGACCCGGGCGAGACACGCTTCTACGGCTCACTGGAGGACGACATTCTCACCCGTTTCTCCGGCGGCATGGTGGGCCGTCTCGTGGGCAAGGCGTTCGCGGAAGACGCCCCGCTGGAGAGCGGCATGCTCACCAAGAGCCTCGAGATGACCCAGGGCAAGGCCGAGTCGTACTTCTTCGACATCCGCAAGCATCTCGTCGAATACGACGACGTGGTCAACCGCCAGCGTGAGGTCATCTACGCGGAGCGGGACAAGGTGCTGCTGGGAGCCGACCTCCGGGCGAACATCCAGGAGATGATCGGCAACGAGGTCTCCTCTCTCGTGCACACCTACCTCGCCGGAGAGCCGGAGCAGTGGGAGATCGAACCGCTCCTCGCGAGCGTCGGCGTCATCATGCCCCTGCCTGACGGGTTCGACGCCGGGTTCATGCTCCGCGAGGGTGCGGCACAGACGGAAGAGGAACTCCTCGCGGCTGCTGAGTCTCTCTACGAGCAGCGGGAAGAGGACTACGGCGCGGAGACCATGCGCGCTATCGAGCGCGCCGTCATGCTGCAGACCATCGACCGGCTCTGGGTACAACACCTCACCATGATGTCCAACCTGCGCCAGGGCATAGGCCTGTATGCGTACGGCCAGCGCGACCCCCTTGTCATGTACAAGAAGCAGGGCCACGAAGCCTTCGACGGGCTGCTGGAGCGCCTGCGGCACGACATCGTCCATACCATCTTCCACGTCGCGCCGGTCGGCCAGGCAGCGCCGAAGGCAGGCGGGGCCAACGGCCGGGCCACCGCCGTGGACACCAGCCGGACCGAGACCGTGATGGCAAAGGCCATCGGCCAGCGGCGCTCTACCGCTGCCCCCGCGGCGCCCGTCGACGTTCCGCCGGACGCGCCGCGATGGATGCGGCGACAGGCCGAACGCGCGGCGGGCGGCGGCAAGAAGGCCCGCAAGCGGAAAGGCGGGTAGCCGCCATGGAAGCGACCGTCGCGCTGCACCCCACGCCGGTGTCCACTCCGCTGAACGGCGAGACGGCCAACGGTACAGTGGAACGGTTCCGCAGCGCACTCTCCAGCGGTGCACGCTGGCCGGAAGCGCTGCTGGCTGCCGTAGGCGAATGGACCGCTCCCTCCGAGGTTGTGGACGGCGTACGGCTCGACTACCTCATCGAGGGGGAGGCTTTCGACTGGTTGTTGCTGGCGGAACGCCTGCTGCGCGAGGCGCCGGCGGGCTGCATCCCCACTGAAGAGACGGAGGAGCTGCTCTTCACCGGCATGCTGCCGGACGGGATAACCGAGGCGCGCTTCAAGAGCCTTCTGGGGCCGGAGAAGTACCGCGCGCACCTCAATCACTTCTACGGCGTCGTGGTGGAGGAGGCCCTCTGGCATGCCGTGGAACGCGAGGTGGAGAAGGAGCGCAGCGTGCGCGGACTGCAGCACCCCTTCGGCGTGCAGACCCTCATCGCTGAGCGCCTCTACCGCGCCGGATTCGCTGCCCTGCTGCGGCAGTTCCAGCGCCAGCACGGACGCGGACGCCGCGTGCGCCTCACACTGGCCGAGTCCCAGGCCTTCACCTACTGGCTCTTCAAGCGGCGCATCGCCAACTCTGACCAGGCCCGCATCGCGAGCGACACCCGCAAGGGACTGCGCATGCTTAACGAACTTCGCGAGCGCGCAGGCGCCGGTCAGGACGCGAACGCTTCCAGCGAGACCGCCACGTCGGGAGCGCCGCGCAGGACCGCAGCGTCCATCGTCACGAGCATCACGCCCGCCGCCCGCGCCAGCGCGACGAACTCGGCATCGTAGGCGGTCAGTCCGCACTCCAGCGCAACGTCGATGACCGCATCCCCGGGCATATCGTAGATGCGGTTCCCCAGCACCCTCCCGGCATCACCAGCCATCGCTTTCGCTTCATCCGGGGTGATTTCCCCACGCCGTACATACCCCAGGAGTACGTTGCGCAGTTCAGAGGGAAGGATGCTCGGCGCAGTCCATTCACCATCTCGTTCATGGAGTCGAGCAGCGTCCGCACCCTTCTCCCCGCCAACCACGAGGCGCACTGCAACGTTGGTGTCGACGACGATCACGGACGTCCTTCTTCCTTGAGTGCTTTGATAGTCTCAGGGCTCACGTCAATCTCGCCAATGGCCTTCTGACGCTCCCTGATGCGCGCCAGAAGCGCCTCGCGCTCCTCGTCGCTGAGCGGGGCAGTTCGCTCTGAATCGACAGTAAACCCTCCCAAACGCTGGCGCTGTCCCAGCATCAGCCGCGCGAGTATCTCGCCGTTCAGGCTGCGGTGGTTCCGCTTCGCGGCAGCCTTCAACTCGGCGTGCAGGTCTTCAGGCACGTTGCGCAGCGCGATGTTCATCGTGGGCCTCCGGAGGTGGACGATATCAGAATGCTACCACTATGATAGCACTTACGCCTGCGCTTGCTCCGGCCTCGCCTCCGGCGCCGCAATCGGGCCGCGTTTCCGGTGCTTCCCTCCCGTCTCCACCGCCACGTAGGCGAACACCACGACAGTCACCGTCCAGAGGACCGCGTTGAACCCGAACGCCGCATGGTAAGAGTGGATGGAGAGGAGGGTCATGGAGACCACCGGCCCAATCATGCCCGCCGCATCGCCGAACGTCCGGTACAACCCTATCGCCATACCCCGCATCCCGGCCGGCGCGAGGTCGGCGACGTAGGCAACCGGCGCCTGGCCGCTCCACCCCTGGGCGACGTGCAACAGGATGAACGCCGCGATGAACGGGCCCAGCGTATCCGCGAACGGCAGCCATACGATGGAGGCGCCGATCACGATCCCCGCCGGTACGATGATGATCTTCCGCCCGTACTTGTCGGCCATCGCTCCCGCGGGATAGATGAGTATCCCATGCATGAGCGACGAGAACGTGAACAGCAGTCCGATGGCCCCCGGCCCCATCTCCAGGACGTCGTGCACGAACGCCGGGATCAGCGTCGTGGACATGCCCCCGCGCAGGAAGAACGTGGCGAAGCCGAGGATGCACACCATGAGGAAGCTCGTGTCCCGCAGCAGGAAGAGCGCGCCACGCGGCGAGTTGCTGTGGCGGATGGGTGCGCCTGCATCCTCGCTTCCCGGCTGAGGGCGGGTCTCCGGCAGCCGCACGATCCCCCACAATGCGAACGCAAGCACCATGATGCCGGAGCCGTAGAACGGTGCACGCGTCCCGAACACCTCGCCTATCAGTCCGCCCAGTGCGGGACTGCCCGTCCCCACGACGAGTTGCAGCCCCTGCATCAGCCCCAGTACGCGCCCCCGGTTCTCCACTGTGCTCAGGTCCGCCGCAACGACGTTCGCCATCACGATGGTCATGGAGCTCGCCACGCCGCTCAGGAACCGGAGCGTGAGGAACGTGGGCACGTCCTGGGCGAAGCCGCCCAGTGTGGCGAACAGCGCGACTCCCAGCCCGCCGATGGTGATGATCCACTTCCTCCCCACTTTCTCTGAGATGACGCCTGCAGGGATATTGGTGATGAAACGCCCGACGCCGTAGACCGAGAACGTGAGTCCGAGCGCGAATACACCGCCGCCGATCAGCTCGATGAACTTCGGCATGACCGGCGTGATGATCATCATGGAGGCATGGGCCGACGCGATGAGCCCGCCGGTGATGACGACCAACTCCAGACGGAGCCCGCCGGTGATGCCGCGTTTCGAGGGTACGAGCCGCATGGCCTACGGACCGCCTACGGCATCTGCGTCCGTGAGCGGTTCGCGGCCCTTCGCGTCTTGATGCTTCCTCGCAACGATGCGGCTACCCTCCGAGGTCTCGGAGCAACTCGGTGATGCGTTCCAGCCTCGCGCGCCCGCTCTCCAACCGCTCGCGCTCGCGCTCCACTACCTCCGCAGGCGCTTTGTCCAGGAACTGTGCGTTGTTCAGACGGCCCTCCAGCCCTGAGACGTGCTTCTCCACACCGGCCGCTTCCCCGCGCAGGCGCTCCCGTTCAGTCTCGAGGTCCACCGACCCTCCGACGTTGAGCGCCACGGTCACGTCCCGCACCACGAGGCGCACCGTGTCCAGGCGCGCGTCGGCATCGCTGAACCGCAGCGCGCCGACGCGCGCGAGGCTGCGGATGGCGTCCGTCTCGGTCTCCAGCGCGGCCGCTGCCCGCGAGGTGGCTACCGTAGCGTCCAGCAGCGTCTGCGGCTCTATCTTGAGTTCGGCGCGCACGTTGCGGATAGCCCGCACGAGATCGATCAACAGGTCCACCTCGTCAGAGGCGGGAGTGTCAGCGTCCCGGCGCGCCTGCAACTCCTCCTCGGACAGACGAGCCTTCGGGTCAGGATACGGAGCGATCATGATGGACTCAGGCAGATTGCCCTCGGGCGGCAGCACTGCAACGAGACGCTGCCATATCTCCTCAGTGACGAACGGCATAAACGGATGGAGCAGGCGCAGCACGCGCTCCAGCACGTGCGCCAGCACCCGGCGGGGCTGGTCGTCGCCGTTGCGCATCCGCACCTTCGCCAACTCGATGTACCAGTCGGCGAAGTCGCTCCAGATGAACTCGTGGAGGACGCGCTCCGCCTCGCCTATCTGGAACTCGGCGATGAGGTCGTTCACGCGGACCGCGGTCTGCTGTGCCTTGGAGAGCATCCACCTGTCCTGCCGGTGCTCGCGCGGGGGCGTGGCGTACCACCCCTCCATGCCTTCCTGTCCCTCCGTCTGGCCGATGACGAACCTTCCGACATTCCACAGTTTGTTCGCGAAGTTGCGCGCCGCCTCCAAGCGGTCGTCGCTGAAACGGGAGTCGTTGCCGGGCGTCGTGCCGGTCGTCAACGCGAAACGCAGCGCGTCGGTCCCGTACTGGTCTATGGCATCCAGCGGGTCGCGGACGTTTCCCCGCGTCTTGCTCATCTTCTGTCCGTGCTCGTCGCGCACGAGGCCGTGGAGGTATACGGTGCGGAAGGGAACATCCCCCATGTTCCACATCCCCATCATGATCATGCGGGCCACCCAGAAGAAGAGGATGTCGTAGCCCGTCTCCATGACGGAAGTGGGGTAGAAGTAGTCCAGGTCGGCGTTGCGCTCGGGCCAGCCGAGCGTGGAGTGCGTCCACAAGCCGGACGAGAACCACGTGTCCAGGACGTCCTCGTCCTGCGCTATGTCGCCGGAGCCGCACGCCTCGCAGACCTCCGGTTCATCCACTGCAACGGTTTGATGGCCGCACGCCCCGCAGTACCAGACCGGGATACGGTGCCCCCACCACAGTTGACGGGAGATGCACCAGTCCCGGATGTTCTCCATCCAATTCGCGTAGACGCGCGCGAAGCGCTCGGGAACGATGCGGATGCGTCCGTCCTGCACAGCGGCGAGCGCGGGTTCGGCCAGCGGGCCGATCTTGACGAACCATTGCATCGAGACTATGGGTTCGACCGGGTCGCCGCTGCGCTGGCAATGGCCCACCGAATGCGTGTGCGGCTCCACTTTCTCCAACAGCCCCTCCCGCTCCAACTGCGCGACGATCGCCTTGCGCGCGTCGAAGCGGTCGAATCCCGCATAGGGCCCCGCCTCCTCGTTCAGTGTGCCGTCCGCGTTGAGCACGTTCACGATGGGCAAGCCGTGCCGCTCGCCTGTCTCGAAGTCGTTGGGGTCGTGCCCGGGTGTGATCTTGAGCGCTCCCGTGCCGAATTCGGTTGCGACCGCGTCGTCCGCGATGACCGGGATGAGCCGTCCCAGCACCGGCAGGCGCACGCGTTTGCCCTGCGCTCCCGTGTACCGTTCATCCATAGGGTTGACCGCGACCGCCGTGTCGCCGAGCAGCGTCTCTGGGCGGGTCGTTGCGACGGTCAGGTGCCCGGAGCCGTCCTCGTAGAGATAGCGGATGTAGTACAGCTTGCCCTGCACTTCCTCGTGTTCGACCTCGAGATCGGAGAGCGCGGTGCGGCAACTGACACACCAGTTGATCATCCGCTCGCCGCGGTAGATGAGTCCGTCGTCGTAGAGGTTCTTGAACGTCGTGCGAACGGCGCGGGCCGGGCCCTCGTCCAGCGTAAACGTCTTGCGCTCCCAGTCGCACGACGCGCCAAGTCTGCGGTGCTGGTTGTCTATCGTGTCGCCGGTCTTGTCCACCCACTCCCAGATACGTTTGAGGAACGCCTCGCGTCCGATGTCGTGGCGCGTCAATTCTTCCGCAGCGAGCTGTCGCTCGACGACGACCTGTGTGGCGATGCCCGCATGGTCGGTGCCGGGAAGGTAGAGAGCCACATCGCCCTTCATGCGGTGATAGCGGGTGAGCGCGTCCTCTATCGCGGCCGTCATCGCGTGGCCGAGGTGCAGCTCGCCCGTGACATTGGGCGGGGGCATGATGATGGTGAACGGTTCCCGGTCCGGGTCGGGCGTGGCCCTGAAGTAGCCGGAGCGCTCCCACCATTCGTACAGTCTGCCCTCAACCTGGCGCGGGTCGTAGGCCTTCGAAAGCGGCTCTTCAGCCGGATTCGCCGTCATGCGCAGGGGCTCCAGAACGTGGGGTATCGCGTTTCATGTTAGCAGACGCGACGTTCAGCCTGCGCGGGAGCGCTCCGCGCCCCCGCTCAGGCCAGCGGTGCTATCCTGACTCTCGTGTCGTCCGCAACGCTCTCACGCCCTGTCTCCTGGAAGAAGAACCTCATCGCACTGTGGTTCGCACAGGTGGGGACGACCCTCGGCTTCTCCTTCACCTTTCCCTTCTACCCGCTGTTCTTCGAAGAGCTGGGCGGGTTCACCACGGAGCGCGCCGCGTTCTGGGCCGGGCTGGCCGGGTGGGTATTCGGCCTCGGCATGGGGCTTTCCAGCCCCATCTGGGGCGTGCTGGGCGACCGCTTCGGGCGCAAGCTGAACGTCCTGCGCTCGTTGATCCTCGGCGGTCTCTTTCTCACCATCTCCGGGTTTTCACAGACGCCGTTCCAGCTCATGGCTTCTCGATTCGTCATCGGCGCGACAAGCGGGGTCGTGCCCACCATCATGGCCCTTGTGGCTGCGCACACCCCAAGGGAGCGGCTTCCCTTCGCCGCCGGCATCGTCCAGTCGGGCCTCTTCGTAGGTGTCGCGCTCGGCCCCTTGTTGGGTGGCATCATCTACGACGCGTGGGGGATGAGGGCGGCCTTCATCGCCACCGGGGCAGGGCTCTGGGGTTCCGCACTCATCGTTATCTTCCTCGTACGTGAGGACTTCCACCCGGCGGAGTCTTCGCTTGGCCTGGTCCGGCCATTCCTAGTCCTCTGGCGGCTGAGCACGTCCCGGGCGATGCTGCCGCTCTACGGTGTCGTGTTCCTTGTGCTCGCTGCACATCTCATGATCCAGCCTGCGGTCCCCGGGCTCGTCAGTATCGTCGAAGGCGGCTCGGACAGCGGCACTGCGTCCGGCATCGTGTTCGCACTGGGGGGGATCGGGTCCGCCGTCTCCGCAGTGGTGATGGGCTGGCTCGCCCCCAAGGTCGGGCTGCAACGCGTGCTCATGGCAGGAACGGTGCTCGCGGCACTCGCGGCACTCGTCCCCTACTTCGCGATCGACTACCTCACGCTCGCGGTCGGTTTCACGGCTATCGCCCTCTTTTCCGGAGGCCTCTCCGGGCTCGTGAACGGGCTCATCGCGTTGCGTTCCCCCAGCGGACAGCACGGAGCGGCGTTCGGCTCGGCGCAACTCGCGCACGCATTCGGTGTGGCGCTGGGACCGCTCGCCGGAGGCGCCATGGTCGTCACCTGGGGACTTCGGAGCGTCTTCCTCTTCGAAGTGGCCACTTTCGTCCTGATCCTGCTGGCCGTGGCGGCGCTGCTCGGCGGACGCAGCACCCGAGACGAGTAGGGATGGGGAGCCCACTCCTCAGGGGCGTATAATCTCCTCATGCTCCTCACGCTGGACATTGGCAACACCAACATCACCATCGGCGCGTTCGACGGTGACGACTTGGTGGCAAGCTGGCGGCTCTCCACCGACTCCCGCCGCCTCACCGACGAGTATGCCCTGCAGCTACGCGAACTCCTCCCGCTGAAGGGAATCGCGCTGACTGACGTCACCGACGCCGCGCTCTGCAGCGTCGTCCCTCCGCTCACCGGTGTGTTCGAGGATGTCGCGCGCAACCTTTTCTCCTGCGACCCTATCGTCGTGGGCGCCGGAACACGCACCGGTATCCGCATCCTGTACCAGAGCCCGCATGACGTGGGCGCGGACCGCATCGTGGACGCTGCAGCCGCTCTCCACTACTACGGCGGGCCCGCCATCGTCGTCGACCTCGGCACTGCAACGGTCTTCGACGCCGTGACGGCAGACGGAGACTACCTCGGCGGGGCGATCTCGGTCGGCGTCGGGCTGGCGGGCGACGCGCTCGCTGCGAACACGTCCATGCTGCGCCGCGTCGACCTCACCGCGCCGGAGCATGCCATCGGCAAGAACACCACCGCCTCTATCAACTCCGGCCTCGTCTTCGGCTTCACCGGGCTCGTCGAGGCGATGGTGCGCCGCTTCCGCGACGAGATGGACGCGCCGGATGCAACAGTCGTCGGCACCGGCGGTCTCGTCCCGATCATCGCTGAGCAGACCTCGGTATTCGACGTGGTCGACCCGGAACTGACCCTGCGCGGCCTGCGCCACATCTTCAACCTGAACCATGAGCCCGCCCAGACCGGAGGGGCGCGATGAGCGGCCCGTTCCACAACAAGCGCGTACTCCTGGGCGTGAGCGGCAGCATCGCCGCATACAAGGCCGCCGACCTCGCCAGCAAACTCACCCAGGGTGGCGCGGAGGTCGACGTGCTCATGACGTACTCCGCGACCCGGTTCGTAACGCCGCTCACCTTCCGCAGCATCACCCATCGCCCGGTGCTGACCGACCTGTTCGACCCCGATTCGCCGGAGGCGATAGAGCACGTTGCGCTGGCACAGGCTGCGCACATCCTCGTCGTCGCCCCCGCGACGGCCCACATGCTCGCGAAGCTCGCGCTCGGCTTGGCCGACGACCCCATCAGCGTGACCGCGCTGGCGACCGGCGCGCCGCTGCTCATCGCCCCCGCGATGGACGCGAACATGTGGGAGCACCCCGCCGTCCGGCAGAACGTGAACACGCTCGAGGAGCGTGGCGCGGTCATCGTGGGGCCGGGCGAGGGACGGCTCGCCTCCGGGCTCACGGGTTGGGGACGGCTCGCCGAGACGCCCGAACTGCTCGGACGCATCGCGCAGACGCTTGGCGCGAACGGCGACCTGCGCGGGCGGAGCGTCGTCGTCAGCGCGGGGGGCACGCAGGAACCGCTCGACCCCGTGCGTGTGCTCACCAACCGCTCCTCCGGCAAGATGGGCTATGCCATAGCCGAGGCCGCGCGGGATCGGGGCGCCGACGTGACGCTCGTGACTGCACCCGCTGCGCTCGAAGCTCCCACCGGTATGCGGGTCGAGCGTACCGAGACCGCGGAGCAGATGCGCAGCGCCGTTCTGAACGCGGCCTGCTCGGCTGATGCCATCGTGATGGCCGCCGCCGTCGCCGACTATCGCCCCGCTGAGGCCAGCGGCGAAAAGATGAAGAAGGAAACGATGACGGATCTGAGCATCGCGTTGGAGCGCACCGAGGACATCATCGCCGCCGTTCCGGACGGCATCGTGAAGGTCGCGTTCGCCGCCGAGAGCACCGGATTGCTCGAGAACGCCCGCGCCAAGCTACACTCCAAGGGAGCCGACCTCGTCGCAGCGAACGACATCACTCTCCCTGGCGCAGGGTTCGGCTCGGACGAGAACAAGGTCTGGCTCGTGGACGAGAGCGGGGACACCGAGTTGCCCCTCATGGCAAAATATGACGTAGCGATGGCGATTCTGGATCGTGTTGCAGCACTGCTGGACGCACATCGTCCGATAGAGAACTAAGAGGAGTGATAACTTTGTTCGTTATCGCTGCCATCGCGGCATTGATCGCGGGCGGATTCTTCTATTACCGGGCGTACCGTGAGGCCCGTATGTGGCGAGAGGTACACGTGGTGTGGGGGGCGGCCCAGAAAGAGAAGGCCGTGGCCATCCATCACGAGTTGACCCAGCGGGGCATCAGAGCGCAACTCAAGACCACTTCCGCATTCGACATCACCCGGTCCATGCCCCAGAGCCACGCCTCGATCCGCGTTCACCGTGACGACTTCACCCGTGCTGCACAGATCGTCCTCTCGTTCACAAGGGGATAGGTCACACCCTCAACGTGTGCGCGTGTCCTCCGTGACGCGCGGGAGGAGCGCGAGGAGATCGCTCGCGAGCATGCCGCCGCTCCCATTCGCCGCGCTCCAGCGCTCAGCCGCCGCTCCATGCAGGTACACCCCTGCCACTGCAGCCTCGTAGCGCTCCATCCCCTGTGCCAACAGGCCGCCGATGACGCCGGCAAGCACGTCGCCCGAGCCCGCCGTGGCGAGCGCGGGGTTCGCGAACGGACTGAGCGCAACACGACCGTCCGGCGCCGCGATGACCGTATGCGCGCCCTTGAGCACCACCACCTGACCCCACTGCTCCGCCGACGCCATCGCCGCGCCCTTGCGGTCCACCTGCACCTCGTGCGCAGGCCGTCCGAGCAGCCGCCCCATCTCGCCCGGATGCGGCGTCAGCACAGTGGGTACGGCAAGCATCGACGGCCAGCCATAGATGTTCGCGAGGATGTTCAGCGCGTCTGCGTCCAGCACGACCGGGGTAGGCACGGCAGGCTCGGTGAGCAGCAGCGCGCGCAGGAACGCAGCCGACGACTCGTCCGCTCCCATGCCTGGCCCGACCACGGCTGCGGAGGCAGCATTCAGCACTTCTCGGGCAGCCCCTGCAGCCTCGGCAGACGCTCCACCTTCCGGCGTCTCCGCCAGCGGCGTGTGTACCTGTTCGACGAGTTGCACCGCCGCGATGCGGCTCACATCCTCGGGGGCGGCAAGGTTGACGAGCCCCGCTCCCACGCGATACGCCGCCGACGCCGCCAGTACCGGTGCGCCGACATACCGCCGGTGCCCCCCAACAACGAGTACGTTCCCGAAACTCCCCTTATGGCCGTCCGCGGGGCGGGGCGGCAACAGGCTACCCGTGAGCGAAGCGTCCACGAGGTCGAGCGGCAGCCCGTAGTCGATGCTTTCCGGCAAGCCGATGGAGAGCGTTTCGAGCGCTCCCACACGCGCGGCTCCCGGGAACTGCAGCAGACCGACTTTCGGCGCACCCAGCGCAAGCGTCACGTCTGCGGGGAAGCAGGCGTCGTCGCACTCGCCGGTGTCCGCATCGATGCCTGTGGGGAGATCGAGCGCAGCGAACACCGGTCGCTGGGAGTGCGCTTTCATCTCGCCCACCGACTCGAAGATCGCCCGTAGAACCGGGTCGAGCCCCGGGTGCGCGCCGATGCCGAGCACCGCGTCGAGTACGAGGTCGGCGAGCGAGACGTAGCTCCCCAACTGCCAGCATTCGAGGTCTTCCGACGCCTCAACCACACGGCAGCGGCGCTCGCGGCATTCCTCGAACTTGTCCTCACGTCGCCGCGCCGTCGTCATGTAGAGCGTCACCACCGCTCCCCAGTCCGCCAGGTAACGCGCCGCGACCATACCGTCGCCGCCGTTGTTCCCCGGCCCCACCAACACGACGATGCGCTTGCTCCGAACGCCGTCCAGGCGGTGCGCAACACTCCGAGCTACCGCGAGTCCCGCGCTCTCCATCAGCGACTCCGCTGAAACCCCCGCCTCCGCCGCACGCGACTCCAGCAGCCGCATCTCATCCGAGGTGACGACCTTCAAGACAGACGCCCTACTACCGACGCCACGGCATACGCGCGCGAATGCGACAGGCTCACCGCTATCCGGTCTATCCCCAGTTTCTGGGCGCGAGTATCCGCCCTGCCGTGCAGCGCTATCTCAGGTTCCCCGCTGCGCTTCCGTGTCACCTCCACCTCACGCCACCCGACGCCGCGCGTGCCGGTACCCAATGCCTTCATCGTCGCCTCTTTCGCAGCGAACCGCGCGGCCAGTTGCGGCGCGCGTCCACGACAGTATGCTATCTCGCTCTCCGTATAGACGCGCTCCAGGAACCGCGTCCCGAAACGCTCCAAAGCCGCGGCGATACGGTCTATCTCGATCATGTCCACGCCGACGGAGATATCCTGCACCTTCTCCTCCATCTGCAAGCACAGATACGCGCTGCCCGCCATCATATCAGCCCCCACCTTCACAGGCTGCTATCATCTGACGCATCCCCACCGGAGGCGACGTCCGTGACCGCGACCGTTATCGATGGCAAGCAGATGGCCGAGGACATCCGAGGTGAAGTGGCCGACGAGACACGCGCATTCAAGGAGCGCTCCGGGATAACGCCCGGCCTCGCAGCTGTACTCGTCGGCGACGACCCCGCCTCAGCCGTCTACGTGCGCAACAAGCGTCGCGCCTGCGACGAGGCGGATATGTTCAGCGAGACGTTTGAGCTGCCGGCGGAGACCTCGCAGGAAGAGCTGATCGCGCTCGTGCGGCAGCTCAACACCGACCCCCGCTTCCACGGCATCCTCGTCCAGCTTCCGCTGCCTCCTCACATCGAGGAGCGGGAGATCATCCTCGCCATAGACCCGGACAAGGACGTGGACGGCATGCACCCCATCAACGGCGGACGCCTCCTCGAGGGCAGCCCACGGTTCCTCCCCGCGACGCCCGCTGGCGTGCAGCAGATGCTCGTTCGCTCCGGCAACGACCCTGCGGGGAAGCACATCGTCATCGTCGGACGCAGCAACATCGTCGGTAAGCCGCTCTCCATTCTGCTCATGCAGAAGGCTCCCGGCGCGAACGCCACGGTTACCGTCTGCCACACCGGCACGCGCGACCTGGCCGCCCTTACCCGCCAGGCTGACGTCGTCGTTGCCGCGATAGGCCGGCCCCGAGCGCTCACCGCGGACATGGTCGCCGACGGCGCGGTAGTGATAGACGTGGGAATCAACCGCGTGGACGACGCGACGCGGAAGTCCGGCTACCGGCTCGTGGGGGACGTGGACTACGATGCGGTCGCGGAGAAGGCATCGGCCATCACTCCGGTGCCGGGCGGCGTGGGGCCCATGACCATCGCCATGCTGCTTACGAACACGCTGCGGGCAGCACGCCTCTCCGCCGGAGAGACCATCTAGCGCGGCCTACCGCACCTCGAACAGCGACTCGACCTCCACTGCCGCGCCGCCGGGCAGCGACCCCGCGCCGTAGGCCACGCGCGCGTGCCGTCCCGCCTCGCCGAACACCGCCACCATCAGGTCGGAGAATCCGTTGATCACCTGCGGCTGCTGCGCGAAGTCCGGCGTTGCGTTCACCAGACCCATCACCCGCACGACTCGCACGACGTTGTCGAGGTCGCCGAGTGCCGCCTTCACCACCGCGAGCGCGAACAGCCCGCAGTTGCGCGCCGCCTCGTAGGCATCCTCGACGCCCATATCCGCGCCCACCTTGCCCGTGATCATCGCACCGTCCGCGTTGCGCGGCACCTGCCCCGCTACGTACAGCAGGTTCCCTGTCCGTACGGACGGAATGTAGTTCGCCACCGGCGTGGACACCTGCGGCAACTCCAACCCCAACTCCTGCAAACGGTCTTCGGCAACTGACACGACGCAACACCTCATGGGAGATCGGGGGCATTATGTGCCCCGCATGACGATGATAGCACCCCAACGGCCAGCCCCCCACGACCGCGCCGCGATGCGTAGAATAGCGCCGCATCCCGCCGACCCTCGGAGGTCCTGCACATGGACAACAGCGTCTTCTACCAGAACCTGGAACCGTTCTCGTTCCTGGAACGGAGTGCGTTCGTCTACCCGGACAAGCCCGCCGTCATCCATGGAGAGCGGGTCTACAGCTACCGCGAGCTGCGCGATCGCGTGAACCGGCTCGCCGGAGCGCTGAAGAACGCGGGCGTCGGCAGGGGTGACCGCGTCGCCTTCATCGTCCCGAACCTCCCGCCGCTGCTGGAAGGGCACTATGGCCCCATGAGCATCGGCGCGGCGCTCGTCGCCATCAACACGCGGCTCTCCCCGCGCGAGATCGCCTACATCCTCAACCACTCGAAAGCGAAGGCGCTCGTCTTCGACTCCGAGTTCGCGCCCACCGTCCGCCAGGTGCGGGACGAGGTCCCCGGCTTATCGCTCTACGTGCAGGTCGTGGACGAGGTCCCGCGCGCCGACGACATCCCCGGTCCGGAGTACGAGGAGTTCCTCGCGTCCGCGCCAGGGGGCGAGCACCGCGATCCCATCGCCTCCGAGATGGACATCATCACCGTCAACTACACCTCCGGCACCACCGGCATGCCGAAGGGCGTTCAGTACCACGCGCGCGGCGCATACCTCAACGCACTCGGCGAGGTCATCGAGACCGGGCTGAACTGGCGCAGCGTCTACCTCTGGACGCTCCCCATGTTCCACTGCAACGGCTGGTGCCACACCTGGGCGGTCACCGCCGTGGGCGGCACGCACGTCTGCCTGCGCCGCGTCGACCCCGCCGAGGTCTACCGGCTCATCGAGCAGCACGGCGTCACCAACATGTGCGGGGCGCCCACGGTGCTCACGGGCATGTACTCCTCGCCCGCCGCGGAGGGGCAGGACCTCTCCGGCCTCACCATCGCCACCGGCGGGGCTCCGCCCGCTCCGCAGGTCGTCCGCACGATGGAGGGCATGGGCGCGAACATCATCCACCTCTACGGCCTCACCGAAACCTACGGCCCCATCACGCTCTGCGTGCCGCAGTTGGCCTGGGACGACATGACTGTAGAGGAGCGCGCGTTCGCGAAGGCGAAGCAGGGCGTTCCCTACGTCCACGCGGGCACCGGCCTGCGCGTCGTCGACGAGCAGATGAACAACGTGCCCCGCGACGGCGAGACGATGGGCGAGGTCGTGATGCGCTCGAATGGCGTCATGTCCGGCTACCTGGACGACCCGGACGCTACGGCCAAGGCGTTCTCGGGCGGCTGGTTCCACTCCGGCGACCTCGGCGTCTGGCACCCGGACGGCCAGATCGAGCTGAAGGACCGGGCGAAGGACGTCATCATCTCCGGCGGGGAGAACATCTCCAGCCAGGAGGTGGAGAAGGTCATCATGGAGCACCCCGGCGTGCTGGAGGTCTCCGTCATCGCGGTGCCGGACGACCGCTGGGGCGAGGCGCCCAAGGCGTTCATCACGCCGCGCGAGGGCGCGACGCTCACCGCCGAGGAGGTCATCACCTTCTGCCAGGAGCGCATCGCGCGCTTCAAGGCTCCCCGCCACGTCGAGTTCGGCGACCTCCCCAAGACCGCGACCGGCAAGATCCAGAAGTACGTCCTCCGCGAGCGCGAATGGGCAGGCCGCGAGTCCCGCGTACAGGGGTCGCAGCGGTAGGCCCTACGCCTCGGGGAACGCCTCCAGATGCTCGGCGAGCTCGTCGAGGTGCATGACGTCCGCGTACTTGTGGTGCATGTCGAACAGGTTGACCTTGTGCGACAGCAGGGCGCGGTCGTAGACGCACTCCTCGGCGATGACGACGTGGAAGCCGTTGGAGTAGGCGTCGGCGACCGAGGCCCGTACGCAGCCGCTCGTGCTCTCGCCGCAGACCAGCACCGTGTCGACGCCCATCTGCACGAGCTGCGCCACCAGCGGTGTCCCGTAGAACCCGCTCGCGCGCTGCTTGTAGATGATGAGGTCCTCCGGCTCCGGCGCGAACGCCTCGTAGATGCCGAACGGGTTCTCTCCCTGGTTCGCCCGGCGGCGGTTCGTCGACCGCAGGCGGTTCGGGCGCGCCTCCGGCCTGTCCTCGCCCGTCGTGTAAACGACCGGGAAGCCGCGGGCGCGGGCCATCGCGAACAGCTGCTTCGTCGGCTCGATGGCGTTCCACGCGTACTCGCCGCAGGCGCTCGGGAACTCCTTCGCAACCTCGTGCACCGGCTTCGGGCCGCCCTGATACGCCGAGTTGTACAGGTCTATCGCCAGAATCGCCGGACGGCGCCCGACGAACAGTTCGCGCTGGTAGTGCTTGTAGAGCTCGATGTCCTCGGCGCTCACCACGTCCTGCCAGCAGTGGTCTTCGAAACCGTAGATAGCCATCGCCCGCCTCCTGTCGCCCTGTGATAGGGCGCATTATACGTCCGCCGCACGTGACGCGGGGCAACCCTCACCCCCAGCCCCTCTCCCCGAGGGCGAGGGGAGCCCGAGCAGGGTGCCCACAGGGACGCCCCCACACCGGACAGGGCTGCGAGATTCCCGCCTTCGCGGGAATGACGGAGAAGTGCGGGAATGGCGAGGCGGGGTGCGCTACAATCCGGCGCAGCAGCACCGCTCCGTGCAGAGGGAGGGGCAAGGATGCTCACGCAGCAGGAGAACGAACGGCTCACGCAGGTCGGGCCCGGGACGCCGATGGGCGAGCTGATGCGCCGCTACTGGCATCCCATCGCCGCGGCAGCCGAGATGGACGAGCGCCCCACCAAGGCCGTACGCCTGCTCGGCGAGGACCTCGTCCTCTACAAGGACAGGTCCGGTACGCTCGGCCTCATCGACCGCTTCTGCCCGCACCGGAGGGTCGACCTCTCCTACGGCATCCCCGAGGAGCACGGCCTCCGCTGCATGTATCACGGCTGGATGATGGACGAGACCGGCCAGTGCATCGAGCAGCCGTTCGAGGAGACCGTCCACCCGGACGGACGCTTCAAGGAGAAGGTGAAAGTCACCGCGTATCCGGTCGAGGAGCTGAGCGGCCTGCTGTTCGCCTACATGGGCCCGCTGCCAGCGCCGCTCGTCCCGCACTGGGACCTGTTCGTGACCGACCACGCATGGCGCGACATCGGCTTCACGATGCTCCCGTGCAACTGGCTCCAGTGCCAGGAGAACTCAGCCGACCCCGTCCACGCGGAGTGGCTGCACGGCGTCTACGGCTGGTACCTCGCCCAGAAGTCCGGCGAGGAGGTGCCGACGTGGCGCCAGGCGATGATGCGCCCCCACCAGCGCATCGGCTTCACGGAGTTCGCCCACGGCGTCTTCAAGCGCCGCATCGTCGAGGGCAGCAGCGAGGACGACGATATCTGGAAGGTGGGCCACCCGTGGGTGTTCCCCAACATCCTCCGCTCCACGACGGGCACGACGAGCACCGAGTTCCAGATCCGCGTGCCGGTCGACGACCACAACACGCTGCACGTCGTCTACACGCGCTACCAGTTCCCGCCGGAGGTGCACGTGCCGCCGCAGGAGAAGGTGCCGTACTACGAGATACCGCTCTACGACGCGAACGGCGAACTGAACGTGGAACTGCCGCTGGTGCAGGACTTCATGGCGTGGGTGACGCAGACGCCCATCGCCGACCGCACCCGTGAGAAGCTCGGCGAGTCAGACACGGGCATCATCCTGCTGCGGAAGATGCTGAACGAGGCGATGGCGACGGTCGCGGACGGCGGCGACCCGATGAACGTGTTTCGCGACCCCGCGACGAACCAGTGCATCGAGATGACGCAGGAGAAGGTGTACTACACGCCGGACCGGAACCAGGCGCGGATGATCTACTACGGCCACCAGGCCTACAACCCCAAGATCGACGAGATCATCGCGATGTTCCCGGAGTAGGAGTTCAGCCCACTACGAGCACGATTCGATTCCAAACTCCGTAACTCTCCATATCTCTGTTAACCGGAGTTCGTCACCGATAGGGCCTTGGTATGTGCTCAAGTAGTAGAGTAAAGGGTTATCCCGAATAAACTCGATGACAAAAAGGTTGTCATGGGAAGAGTCTGTAAACAGGCTTTCGTAGCGTATCGTTTCACGTCCTTGGAACTGAGATGCTCCAACGTACGAGTAGGGGTCTCCACTTAGCCGGTTGACGAATAGTAGCGTCCCAAAGTAATCCAAGGGATCCGGGTAGCGTGCATGATCTTCCCGAAGGGCAGGGACGAACGGAAGCCCGCTCAGCCAGATCATACCCATAGGGTCAAGTACTGCATCCCATGACGCTTCCGGATAGTTCATTGCAGCGGCGTGGGCAGGATCGAATGTGGACTCGTATGCTTCGTCGAGGTTTGATTCGCCGTATGATAATTGCACTCTCACCTTCAGGCGCCACCCCGCTTCTTTGTCCGGAGTGAATACAGCACGAACGGCCGCCACATATCTTTCCTCTGTTCCTACAAACATCGTCCCTGTAGGACCAGTGAGAACTTCATATGCAAATACTACCGCACATCCTTCGGAGATCCTCTGTTGAAGCGCAGAACGGGCCTCTTCCAGGTTGTGCGCGAGCATCCCACGCACTTTTCCTTCATCCCCGCTGAGCGACTCGATCTGCACGCTTGAGGTTGGCCTCACTGTGAGAGTCGGCATGGCGGTGAGTGCCAGGCCTTCGGGGAGTCCCGCTGTCGCAGTCGGCAGTGGCAGTGGGGTTGCCGTTGCCGTCGGAGCAGGCGATGGCGCGAGAGTCGGGATCAGCGTTGGCGTAGGAGGGACAAGTGTTGCGGTCAGCGCTGGAGCAAGTGTCGCGGTTGGCACGGGCGTGGGCGTCGGTGAAGCGCAGGCAACCACCGCGACCAGCAGCAATGCGAGGGACGAGAGAAGAACAGTACGAGACTGCATCGAGCGGAGTTACCTGCCTTACACGTCGTCACAGTAGGCGAAGGCGTTGCCGACGGGCGAGGCGTAGACCTCGATGTAGTCGACGATGGTGGTCGGGCGGCCGTCGCTGACGGCGGCTGCCGCTATCCACGCGCACGTCTCGCGCGTGCCGAACGCGGGGCCGCCCGGCGACGGCATGCCGGTGCTGACGCGCCCGCGGTAGGCGGCGTCCTGGCTCGTGTCGTCCTCCGGGATGACGTAGGAGTCAAAGTAGTCCGCCATGCCGCGGGCGTCGCCCTCTTCGAGGCGCGCGAGTATCGCGCGGTCGAACTCCTCGTTCAGCCACGCGCCCGGCATCCCCGGCGTATGCCAGAGGCCGCCCGACGCCGCGACCGCGACGCGCAGGTCGGACGGCGCGTCGTCCAGCGCCTCACGCACGGCCTTGCCGAACTGGTAGCTGCGCAGGCCGGACACCTGCGGCGCGAAGTAGAGGTTCATCATGATGGGCACGGAGGGCAGCGAGAAGTCGGTCAGCTCCTCGACCGACCGGATGACGCCGCCCGCGAGGCCGCGGTCCGGCTTCGGCATGTCCATGCAGAAGGCGGGGTCGAAGCCGCGCTGCATGACGCCGGAGAGCAGGTGCACAGCCAACTCCGGGTGGCCGGGGAAGCGATAGCCGGGCTCGGCGTGGCGCCCGATCTCGGCGGTGCGGGGCTCGCGCGGCGACTTCGCGTAGCTGTCGCCGACATAGACGGCGAACGCGGGGTAGTTGTTGAAGTCGAAGCACTCCAACTGGTCATCGCTGAATATGACGAGCACGTCCGGTTCGAGCTCGGCGATGCGCTCGCGCAGGACACGGAAGCCCTCGTGCGTGCGGTTGGCCTTGGATATGTTCACCTCGAGCGACTCGTTGGGCACGTCGGCGCGGATCGGCCGCGCGTTCCGGCGCTCGACCCACAGCTCCGGCGGGAGCGAGGTCGTGCCCCCGTGCGAATGGAAGAACGTTCCGACGATGGTGGCCATGCCTCCCCCTTTCGTCGTACTGCGCGTTGCGCGCAGTATACGCGCCCGCGCTCCAACCCTCACCCGCCACGCTGCCGCGCGGCGACCCATTCGACAAGCTCAGGGCAGGCTCTCTCCCTGAGGGAGAGGTGGGGCTGCGAGGTCCGAGAGATTCCTCGGCTCTGCTGCACTTCGCTCGGAATGACAACCCTACTCCACCCCAGCCCACCGTGTGCGCTGCCCGCGCACTCTGGATTCCCGCCGGTGCGGGAACGACGGACCCAAGGCAGAGTGTGACACGAGGGCATTGCGGTGTACGGCCCTGCCTCCCATAGAGTGAGCATAGCCCGATAAGGGGCGAGGAGGTAGGCGAAATGGCAGTTGCGAACCCGAACATCAACCCGCTGGCGGAGCTGGGAGCGTTCCTCCCCGGCGACACGCTCGAGCGGCTGGCCGTGCTGCTGGCGGAGCCGGACGCCCGCCACACGTGCGGGCAGCTGGCGCGGCTGGGCGCGGCGTTCAGCAGCCTGGGCGCAAGCTTGACGAGTGCCGCAAAGGACGGTATGCACGACCGGCTCGCCGGAGGGGATGGGCGCGCCTTCGAGTCCGGCGTGCTGTTCCAGTGGCGGAGGCCGTCCGTCGTGACGGCGGTGGACACGCAGCGGGTGCGTACCGCTTTCCCGCCGACGATGCGGCCCGACCTCTACAAGAGGCGAGAGACGCAAGGAGTGGTGGGCGTCACGGTGAAAGAGGCGGCCTAGCCCGCGGCGCCGCTCCGTGCGGGAACGACGGGTGCCAGGCACTGCGTCCGCGGCACCCTCACCCGCCACGCTACGGCGCGGCGACCCATTCGACAAGCTCAGGGCAGGCTCTCTCCCAGGGGGAGAGGTGGGGCTGCGAGGTTCCTGCCTCTGCAGGAACGACGGAACCGGCGTTCCTCAGGTACACCCTCCCGAGAGGATTCCGCGCGCTAAAGCGCGGGCTCCGCTCGGAATGACAACGCCGATTCACCCCCATCCTTGCCTTCCCCCGTCGAGGGGGAAGGAACCGGACGGTGGAGAGGAGATCAGGCCGCCATGTTGGGGTTGACCATCACCCAGACGGCGTCGGCGCCGTTGCCCTCGCCGCCGGAGGCGAGGCAGGCCTCGCCGGTCAGTTCCAGCGGGAAGTTGTGCGTCACCATCTCCTTGAGCGGGTAGTCGCCCGACGCGATCATCTCGAGGCCCATCGCCACGCTCGCGTAGCTGTGGCCCCGGCACGCCCGGAGCTGTCCGTACTTGCCGGTCAGCAGCTCCAGCGAGAACGACTCCAACTCGTAGGCCTGCGTGACGACGATTCCACCCCGCCGCACCAGGACCTCGATGGCCTGGTTGAAGATGACGGGGATGCGGCCGGTCGTGCAGTCGACCACCGCGTCAGCGCCGCGCCCGCTCGTGATGTCCATGATCGTTTCGACGAAGTCGTTGGTCTGGACGTCAATCGTGTGGTCCGCGCCGAGCCGCCGGGCCGCTTCGAGCCGCGCGCCGTCCTTCGACAGGCCGGTCACGATGACCGTCGCACCCGCCTTCTTCGCTGCAAGGGTCGCGCCGAGTCCCTTGGAGCCCGGCCCCTGCACGACGACTGTCTTGCCCGGAGCGGCCTCTCCCTCCCTGACCGCCCACTGCACGCCGTTGCCGACCGGCAGGGCCAGCGCGGCCTCGTCGGGAGTCATCGTCTGCGGCACCTTGTGCAGCACTACGTTCGGGGGCAGGTAGAGGTACTGCCGGAAGCCGCCGTCGAGCCTGCTGGGGTTGGGGTTGTTGTGCGTGTCGGTGAGCCAGCAGTGCCTGAACTCGCCGATGCGGCACCACTCGCAGTGTCCGCACGGGAGGTACTCCTCCAGCGCGACGAGCTCGCCTTCCTCGACACCGTGACGGTCCAGGAACCCCTGCCCGGCCTTCACGATGACGCCCGCGTTCTCGTGCGCGTTCATGCCAGGCACCGGACTCCTGCCGCCGCCCTCTCTCGTGAAGTAGCCGTAGGAGCCGCACATGCCGGCCGCCTCGACTCTCATCAGGGCGCTGTTGTAGTCGATGTCCGGAACGTCGATCTCCTGTATCTCCGCCGTGCGGGGCGCAACCTTCACTGCAGCCAGCGTCGTCTCCATGGCTCCCTCCTTCCGTTGTCCCTATGCCTTGCCCGCCTCGATCTTCTCGACGTACGGCTTCGCGCGCGGATATGCCTTCAGCACGTTGCCGTGGAACAGCTTGTAGCGGTCGTCCTCCGTCAGCCAGTCGATGCCGTCGATGTACGGCTTTGTGTCGTCGTACCAGCGCCCGGTGTCGGGGTCGATGGCCTGCACGCCCCCGATCATCTCGGAGGCGAACAGCACATTATCGACGCCTATGGTCTTCAGCATGAACTCCGTCGCGGCCTGGTTGTAGATGGCGGTGTCGAAGTAGAGGCGGCTCAGGAATTCGTCGAACGGCTCCCGCTTCGCCATGATACTCAGCCCCTTGAAACGCGCGTACTGGTACGGAATGGCCCCGCCCCCGTGCGGAAGGATGAACCTGATGCCGGGGAAGTCCTGGAAGATGTTGGAGTCCATGAGCTGCACGAAACCGGTGTTGTCCACGTTCATGTAGTGGGAGCCGGTGGT
This sequence comes from Chloroflexota bacterium, assembly GCA_009838965.1. GTDB lineage: Bacteria > Chloroflexota > Dehalococcoidia > Lucifugimonadales > Australimonadaceae > Bin16. The sequence goes on from VXQP01000097.1 coordinate 24,342, forward strand.
CGTGAACGCGGGGTTGCACGTACCGGAGCCGTGGATCATCGCAGGCACATCCAGCTCCACCATCTTCTCGTAGAGCGGGTACCAGTAGCGGTCGCCGAGCGGCGGATCGGTCCAGTAGCCGCCGGACGGGTCCGGGTTGAGGTTGCAGCCGACGAACCCCAGGTCGTTCACGGCGCGCTCCAACTCCTGCACGACGCCCTTCTCCGGCGGCACGCCGGGCGACTGCGGCAGCGAGCACGCGCCGATGAAGCGGTCCGGGTAGATGTCACAGACGCGCTTGATCATGTCGTTGTTGATCTCGGTCCAGTAGCGGCTGATGAGCTCGCCGCCGAAGTGGTGGCCCATCCAGGAGGCGCGCGGCGAGAAGATGGCGACGTCCGTGCCGCGCTCGTTCTGCAGCTTGAGCTGGCCGTTCTCCAGCGAGGCGCGTATCTCGTCGTCGGAGACGTTGACGGGGTGCTTCACCGGCGCGCCCATGAACGTGATCTGGGTGGCGCGGAAGATCTGCACCCCGGCGGGCGCAGTGGTGTAGTGGCCGTGGGAGTCGATGATCATCTGGTTCGGTTGCTCCTGTGCGGTGCGGGAGGTGTCGCCGCGCAGCATCTCTGTGGGAACGTTCCGCGCGGTGAGCGCATACTACTCCATGAACACGGCAAGGTGTGAGCACGAGCGCCGGGGTGGCCAGCACCGGAGCGCACGCCTATGATGCGCCAACCATGCGAGGGGTGAGGATGAGGAAACTGCTGACAATCGCGAGGGTGCTGCCGGCGGCGCTGGTCCCGGTGGCGCTGCTGCTGGCCACGGCCTGCGGCGGGGAAGACTCGTTCGGCCCCGCCGGGGCCCAGGGACCAGCCGGGGCCCCTGGCGAGGCAGGTATGGAATTCTCTGTCGATGAGGAGGCTGCATCCGACGGCGCGATGATGGAGAAGGCGCAGCCTACGCCGGCTCCCGCCGCGATAATGGAGGAAGATGAGGGATCCACCAACGGCTCCGGCAGCCCCCGCCTCTCCCCGCTCTCGCAGAGCCGCATCATCGTCCACACGGCGCACATGTCCCTCATCGTTGACGACGTCGCCGGCACGGTCGACCGCATCGCCGGTATCGCCGCATCGCTCGGCGGATGGCTCGTCAGCTCCGACCGGGTGTCGCGACACACCGGCGCGGTCGCCATCCGTGTGCCCGCCGAGTCGCTCGATCGCGCCTTCGACATGATCGAGGCCACCGCACGGGACGTTGTCGCCCGGGCCGTCACCAGCGAGGACGTGACCGACCAGTACGTCGACACGCAGTCGCGCCTCTCCAGCCTGCAGGCGACCCAGGCGCGCCTCCTGGGCTTCCTCGAGCAGACGCAGAACGTGGAGGAGGCCCTCAAGGTCCAGAACGAACTCTCCTCCATCCAGTTGCAGATCGAGGAGATGCAGGGGCGGCTCAACTACTTCCAGCAGGTCTCGGCCTTCTCGCTCATCGAGGTCAGCCTCACCGTTGCGCCGCTCGACATGAGCGTGGACGCAGGGCCGGACGAGGCGTTCAGGGTCGGCCAGCCTGCCCGCTTCCGCGCGACGTTCACGCCGCCGGACGGTATCGACGACTTCTCATTCACCTGGGACTTCGGCGACGGCTCGTCGGTCACCGGCCACACCACCGCACCCACGCCGGACGGGCAGCGCGTCACCGCGACCGTGAACCACGTCTACCCCGACGGCGACGACTCGCCCTACATCGTTTCCGTCGAGATCACCGGCAGGGGCGAGGGCGGCATCGCGGAAGGCAGCGACTCGCTCCTCGCGACCGTGACCGAGGTGCCGTCCATCGACGTCTTCGCAGGCGAGTGGCGCACGGTCGAGGAGGGCGAGGAGGTCCGCTACACCGCGTCATTCACCGCACCGGAAGAGCTCTGGGACTACGAGTACCAGTGGGACTTCGGCGACGGCTCACCCACCGTCAGCGGCGAGATCGACGAGGGCACCCGCGTCGAGGCCGCCCACGCCTACATCGACTACCGCCCGGACCCTTACAACGTGCGGCTGACCGTCAGCGCGATGAGCGACGCGGGGCGCATATCGTCCTCCGGCTCCTTCGAGGTGTTCGTGACCGAATCGGAAGGCTTCCTCATCGGCGGATGGGAGGTCGAGAGCACGTTCAAGGACGCCGTCCGGGCGCTCTCGGCGGTGGGTATCGCGCTCTCCTACATCCTCATCTGGGTCGTCGTTTTCATCCCGCTCATCGTGCTGGGGTGGGTCGTCGTCCGGTTCAGCAAACGGGTGGGTGCGCGCTACAACATCTCGCGTCCACGCCGCTCCGGCAGTCCTTCTTCCGAACCGAGGGAAGAGCAGCCGTAGTCTTCCGCTTGCCACGACGCGCGATTCGCGCCAAGATTGCCGCGAGCAATCCCACGCTGGCGGGAGGTGTGCGCATGACGCAGGTGAACGAGGCGAAGGCATTCGTCGAGCCATCAGGCGAGAAGGAGCGTGCGGGACTCGGCGCGTGGAAGGTGGCACGGACGCCATACGACCACTTCATGGCGGCGCAGGACCTCCCCATCTACCGCGGCCTCGGCATGTACGACATCCGCGAGATACCCAAGTCCCCGTGGAAGCGCATGGGCGGGCTCGGCTCCTTCATCCAACTCGACGGCACGGACGGCAAACTCGGCATGTACGCCTGGGAGCTGCCGCCGCGCTCCGAGTCGACCGTCGAACGCCACCTCTACGAGGAGGTCTACTACGTCTTCGAGGGCCGCGGCGCGACGGAGGTCTGGCGCGAGGGCAGCGACCGCAAGCACACGTTCGAGTGGCAGGCGGGCAGCCTCTTCGCGATACCGGTCAACACCAACCACCGCATCATCAATGCGAGCTCGGGCCCCGTCGTCCTCGTCGGCGGCACGACCGCCCCGCCCATCTTCAACCTCTTCGACAACCAGCAGTTCATCTTCGACAGCGACTTCGCCTTCAACGACCGCTTCGACGACTCGGACGACTACTTCCGGCCACAGGACAGCATCGTCGCCGACCCATTGCACGAGCGCGCCATGCGCGTGACCAACCTCATCCCGGACATGGCCACGTGCGAGCTGCCGCTCGACAACCAGCGTTCGCCCGGCTACCGGCGCGTCATCCCGCAGATGGCGAACGGACGCTTCTACACGTTCGTCGGCGAGCACCACAGCGGGCGCTACTCGATGGCGCACCACCCGCCCGGCCCCGGCTCCGTCGTGCTCATCTGCATCAACGGCTCCGGCTATACGCTCGCGTGGCCGCAGTCGGCCACGATCCGCCCCTGGGAGACCGGCAACGGCGAGTCCGTCATGCGGCAGGACTACCGTCCCGGCGGGATGGTGGTGAACAACCCCGGCGGCACGGGCTGGTTCCACATGCACCACAGCACAGGCAAGCAGCCGCTGCGGCTCCTCGTCTTCGGCGGTATCCCGCAGGGCGTCGGCATCCAGTTGAGGCGCCAGGGCGAGACCGAAGTCTCCGGCAACCTGCCCATCGAGATGGGCGGGCGCAGCATCACCTACCAGGCCGAGGACCCGTTCATCCGCGAGGAGTACAAACGCATGCTCGCCGTCGAGGGCGTCGAGTTCGACATGCCGGACTGGGCGTACACCGGCGAGGTCCCCACCGGCCACACGCTGGAGATCAGCGGGCCGTGACGAAGGTCGGCTTCCTCGCGCCGCTCACGACCTGGAACGACATCCCCCTCGACTTCCTGCGCATCGCCCCCGAGGGCACCAGCGTCGCGGGCGCGTTCATCACGGCCCGCGGCCTGGCCCGGACGATGGCCGGTTTCAGCCTCGACCGCATCGCTGAAGCGCTCCCTGCCATGCAGGAGGCAGCGCGAGACCTGGCCGAGGCCGGAGCGGACGTCATCGCGCAGTTCGGCATCCCGTTCTCACTCACCCACGCGGAGCGCGCCCGGGACGTGCAGTCGCAGGTGGCGGACGCAGCCGGCGTCCCTGTCCTGCTGATGGGTGCCGCGATGCTCGACGCGCTCAACCAGCTGGGCGTCCGGCGCATCGCCATCGCGAGCGGCTACTACCCCGGCAACTGGGTCTCCATGGCCAGGCGCGGCTTCGAGTCCAACGGCTTCGACGTCGTTCTCCAGGAGAACTGGATCGAGCAGGGCGTCGTCGGCTCGATCGAGGAGTCCGACAGGCTCGCGTGGGAGCAGGACGTAGCCGTAACGAAGGTGCACGTCCTCAGGACCGCGGAACGCGCTGGAGGCAGCATCGACGCCATCGTCGTCTGCGGCGGAGGCCTCCGTCTTCTCGGGTACGCCGCGGAGCTCGAAGCGAAGGCCGGACTGCCGGTCGTTGCGGGAGACCTCGCCATGTACTGGGCAACACTCAGGGCGATGGACGCGAAGCCGCGCTCCACCGGCTGGGGGCGGCTCCTCGACAGCCTCTAACCGTTCCGAACAGCGTACTCGCGTACCAGCCGGAAAGCGTGTGCCCCTTGAGCGCGCACGTTATCCAGCGGAGGTTCGGGGTCCGCGCCGGGATGGCTCAGGGGTGCGCCCGAAGCGAGCTCCTCCTCCGTCACCCAGAGCCAGCCGTCCGGCACGCCGGTTACCGGAGCCACCGGGCGGCAGACGTAGATGAAGTCGATGTGCTGATGGAAACCGTCCACCGGGTCGTCGATGTCCGCGATCAGGATGGTTATCGGAGGCGGTAGCTGAACAGGATAGGCCGGAGCGCCGTCGACGCCTCCGGTCGGGACCACCTCGGCTACGATCCCGGTCTCCTCCTCCACTTCACGCAGCACGGCCTGCACCGGGTCTTCGTTCTCCTCCACGTGGCCGCCGGGTGGAAGCCATATGCCCAGCTTTGGGTGCCAGTGCAGCAGCGTCGCGCCGTCCTGAACGACGAAACCCGTGGCCGTGTAGTGTCTGACGAGGGACATGTGTGCTGAGGCCACTCCCTACGGCGCGACCCACGTGGCGTCGTGGACGCTCGCTATCGCCTTCTCGACAACTTCGTAGATGTAGCGCGCGGCGCTCGGCCCGCCGTCCGTTCGGTCGATGGTATCGGAGCGGTAGCCGGTCAGCGAGTAGCTCACATAGATGCGCCCGTCCGACTCCGGCCCCGTCTGCCCGCCGATGACCGGGATGCGCATCGTCTTCGCCACGTCGGCATAGATGTCGAGCGTCACGTTCGTGAGGTCGATCATCACCGCGCCCGCGTCCTGCACCGCGTTCGCCCACTTCATGATGTGCTCGTGCGCCTCCGGTCCGCCGTGGCGGGGCTCGAACACCTGGAACCCGATCTGCGGGTACACCGGAAGCCCTGCTCCTATCACGGCGAGCACGTCGTCGAACAACTCCTCCTCCTGGGTGCGGATGTCGACCTTCGTCATGTCCGCACCCGTCTCCTCCCTGATGCGGCGCGTGGCTTCCTCCACCGCCTTCGGCCCGGCGTTGCAGACGACTGTCGGCATGTCCACGTTGATAACGGCCCGCTCCGCGACCCGGCTCACCGCCTTGCCGAACAGCAGCATCGCCTCGAGCGAGAACTCGTCGTCGCTCTCCATGCCGAGGAACGTCCTGCTCACGCTGTCGCCGACCGAGAGCAGGTCAACGCCCGCGCGCTCCAGGATGCGCGTCATCTGCACGTCGTAGCAGACGCCCGCCGCTATCTTCTTCCCGTCGTTCTTCATCTGTTGCAGATCAGCGATGGTCAGCCGCGCCATGTCGTCCCTCCTCGTGTTTCGTTCAACCGCTGTGTCAGGCCGGAGTGCACAGGCGCTCGCGCGCTGCGGCGTCGAGCTCCTCGCCTTCCTGCACTAGCGTCTCCCCGAAGCGCACGCGGTACACGGATCCGTCGCGCGACGCCAGCGGAGCGTCCGCGCCGTCCGCGAGGGCGCGCGCCTGCCGGATCAGCCTGCGCCGCATCCTGATGATCGCGGCGTCGCTCGTGCCGAGGTGCTCCTCGAACCGCGCCACGATGGAGCCCATGCTCTCCTGCACCGCCATGTCCTGCGCCTGCGTGCCGGGGATGCCGCTGAACGTTCCGTTCACCTGCAACTCGCGGTCGATCATGTAGTCGTTCTCCATGTTACGCACGGGCAGGAACGAGTCCGGCAGCGCGGGCCCGGCGAAGTCTTCCGCCGCCTCGATGTCCTCGCCGCTCAGCGGGCGTTCGTCGTTCCACGTCACCACGATCGTCCAGCAACTGTGGTCGTCTATCGGCGTCCACGCGATGCCCTGGCTGTTCACGCCCGGCTTCGCCGAGCCCTGCTTGAACAGGTTGTAGAACGGCATCATCCAGTGGGTAAAGCGCCAGTAGTGCGTGCCCTCGCCGATGTCCCGCCGCGCGCCGACGCGTAACCCGTAGTCGGTGTCCTCCGGCAGGAACACGGGCGAGCGGTCCAACGCGTGGTAGCGGGCGCGCAGGTCGGTCGCGGCCTGGGCGCGCTCCAGCCACGCGGGCGTCCGGCGGAACCCGTCCACCGTCGCATGCAGGAAGTTGGAGTGCGCCGAGTCGATGCCGCCCTCGAGGCCCTGCACCCAGTTCGTGCGCTCCAGCCGTTTCGTGACGTGGACGTGCGACAAAGGCAGGTGCAGCCACGAGAAGTCCGGCATCGCGGGCGTCTGCTCCGCCGGGCCGAGGTACGCCCAGACGACGCCTCCGGCCTCGACCGTGGGGTAGGAGGTCTGGCGCACCTTGTCCCGGTAGTTGCTGGTCGCAGGCTCGGACGGCATGTCGACGCACTGCCCGTCCACGTCGTACTTCCAGCCATGGTAGATGCAGCGAAGGCCGTTCTCCTCGTTGCGCCCGAAGAAGAGGCTCGCGCGACGGTGCGCGCAGCGCTCCGCCAGCAGCCCAACGCGACCGGACGTGTCGCGGAACGCGACGAGCGCCTCGTTCATCAGGCGCGTACGGATAGGTGGACAGTCCGGTTTCGGCACCTCGTCCGAGAGGAGGAACGGCACCCAGAAACGACGCAGCAGGTCGCCCATCGCCGTCCCACGCGACGTTGCGGTGAGCAGAGCGTTGTCCTCGGCGCTGAGCATACGGCAACGATAGCACGAAACCAGACGTACAGGCGCTACGCCACCACCAGCATCCCTTCCCGCACCGACAGCCCGAGTCCCGGCGCGGAGGCGTCCGGCAAGGTCAGCACCCCGCCGTCGCCGAACATCAGGCTCTCCATCGTCAGGTCCTCGCGCAGCAGGTGCGTCCCGAACGCGCCTTCCGACGCCGCCAGCACCGGGCGCGCCGCCTGCATCCCCGTGAGCCCCGCCCGTGTCAGGATGCTCGTCTCACCGACCTGCGCCCCGACGATGACGCCCATCCCCAGGCTCGCGGCGCGCTCGACCACCTCCAGCGACCTGCCGATGCCGCCCATCTTGGAGACGCGCACGTTGACGATCCACCGTTCCGGGCTGCCGAAGCCGTCCAGCTGCGAAGCGCGCAGCAGGCTCTCGTCCAGGATGATGCGCACGCCGCATTCCTCGCTCACGCGCTCGAAGCCAGCGAGATCGCCCGCTGTCAGCGGTTCCTCGACCGCGAACACGCCGCCACCCAGCGCGTTGAGGTGCTCGATGCACTCGTCTGCGTCGGCCCAGAGGTTGTTGGCGTCGAGCCGCACCCGCATTTGCTTGTTTCCGAACACGCGCAGCTTCCGCCGGTCGCGTCCGAGGTCGCCGGAGACCTTCACCTTGAAGTCAGTGAAACCCTTCCTGCGATAGCGGAAGTGCTGCAGGCGGTAGACGAGGTACGGCGAGTCGCCGAGCACGGCGGAGTACGTGAAGCTCCCGTCGAGGCGCGGCACACCGACGATGTCCTCGACCGGCGCTTCCGCCGCCTTGCCGAGCAGGTCCAGCACCGCCAGTTCGATTGCGCAGAATGCCGCGGGGTGCTCGTCTATCTCCTCTCGGTGTGCATCGGCCCACGCGCGCAGGCTTGCTCCGTCGGTCACTGCGTCGGCGATCGCCTGCGCGTGGCGGCGGATGAACGCCGCACCTCCCTCCGCCGTCTCGCCCGTCACGTAATCGCGCGGACAGCCCTCGCCGTAACCGGTGAGTCCGTCGTCGGAGCGAGCCGCGACGATGAGGTTCTCGGCGCGTGAGCGGCTCGCCGACGCGTGGCGGAAGACCGCCTTGAACGGCACAGGGAAGCTGTAGACGTCCAGACGCTCGATGCGCAACGACTCACTCCGTCACGGCGATAGCGTCGAAGTCGAACGCGCAGTCCCGTGCGTACTGCAGGTGCAGGTACTTGAACTGCGCGTCCCGCTGACCGGACGCCACGCAGCTCTCGCGGTAGCGCCCGCCCGCGCCGTCCGGCAGCAGCCGAACGCGCAGCGGCGCGAGCCGCCCGCTCTTGCGCTTGGCTTCGTACTCGATGTTCGACGTGCTCAACAGGCCGTCTATCTCGCCCGCAGCCTCGCCTCCAGCGAACGCCGACGCGCCGGTCTCCACGTAGAGCGTGTAGCTTGCCGCGGCCTCGTCCGCGAGCATGATGAAGAACTCCGGCGGCGCGCCGGTGGGGGCGAACGCCGACGTCACCGCGTCCAGCACCTGCGCCTCCGTCACCTTCTCGCCGGTGATGTTCGTGACGCCCTTGCCTTTCTGCACAAAGCCCAGCGTGGGCGTGTTCCCCACCCGGCCGTTCACGCGCACGATGTCGTTGATGTCGTACCGGTAGAGGCCGTCGCCGGTCGTGACGAAGACGTAGTACTCGCGCCCGTCCTCCAGCTCGTCGAGGCAGAGGAACCCGCCCGTGTCCGCCTCCCACGCATCCCGCTCCGCGAACTCGAAGAACGTGTTGAGGAACGTCGGCAGGCACGCGTTCCGCCGAACGTCGACGTTCAGCGTCCCTCGGAATTCGCTCGACGAGTAGCCCCACTCGATGATCCGCACGCCGTCCGGCAGCAGCGGCGACAGGTTGCCGAGCGCGATGCCGCAGCTGCCGCCCGTCCACGTGACGATACCGCGCAGGCCTGGCCAGATGTCCGCGTACGTCAGCCGTCCCGCCGCGCTCAGCCTGTGTTCCAGCTCCCGCGCACGCTCCGGGCGGGGCGTCAGCGGCAGGCCGGATGCCTCGCCAGGCAGCCGTCCCGACGCGATGGCGCCGAGCACGGCGTCGGCGTTGTCGTGCACCACCGACAGCAGCCGGAGGAACGTGGACGGGTTCGCCGTCGCCGCGCCGGTCACACCGGGTTCCGCGAGGCCGTAGACCGCCATCGCGAAGTAGCGGGCGTCGTAGTCCTCGATATCGGACACCTCGGCGGGCAGCACGTACCGCGACTGCACGAAACGCGATTGGTGACGGTAGAGCAGGCCCGACGCGGAGCCGAAGGGCGTGCCCCCCGCCATGTGGCCTTCCACCGCCGCGCCGCCGATGGCGAACACCTTTCCCTCCAGCACACCGGAGTCACGCGCCCAGACGTAGGCGGAGAGCCGCTGGTCGCGCTTCATCTGCGCGAGGCCGGACGCCGTCACGGGGATGTTCTTCGGTGCGCCCACCGTCCCGCTCGTGCGGTGGTAGTAGACCGGCTGCTCCGGTGTCAGGCAGCGTTCGCCGGTCAGCTCCTGCCGCTCGATCGCCTCCCGCAGGTCCTCGTACGTCAGCACCGGCACCGCCTGGCGGAAGTCGTTCACGCTCGCGACGTTCGAGAGCCCGTGCGCCCTGCCGAACTCCGTCTCCGCGTTCGCAGACAGGATGCGGTGCAGCACCACCTCCTGCGTTTCGCGCGGCGACTCCGCCGCGCCCATCATGCGCCGGTAGCGCCGCGCCTGCGTCGCGCTCAGCGCCGTCTTGAACAGCTTGTAGGTCAGTCCGCTCATCGCTCCAGCCCAGCAACGAAAGGTGTCCGCATCTGAGCCAGGAAGCCCAGCGGGTACTCGCGGTTGTGCAGCCCCAAGATGCCCACCTCGCGGTCCGCCGGAAGGAACCGCGTGCCGAACAGCACGTCCCAGATAATGAGGTTGTTGCCGAAGTTGTTGTCTGATTCCACCGTCACCTCCGAGTGGTGCCAGCGGTGCAACTCCGGCCCACTCACCAGGTAGTTGAGCGGCCCCAGGCGCACGCGGCAGTTGGAGTGCTGGAAGAACCCGTTGAGCGCGTAGAAGACGAAGTACGCCGCGAGCACTTCCGGCGGCACCCCCACGAGTGCGAACGGTAGCGTGTCGACCGTGTACTGGATCGCCTTTTCGATCGGGTGGAAGCGTCCGACGTTCAGCCAGTAGAGCCCGTGCGGCGAGTGGTGCACCGCATGCAGACGCCACATCGGCGCGAAGCGGTGGAACGCCCGGTGCAGCCAGTAGCGCGGGAAGTCCGCCGCCGCGATCATCAGGACGACCTGCGCCGCGATCGGGAAACCGTGCGGCCACAGGCCCTCGACGGCCAGACCGCCCGCGTCTAGCAGGTCCGCCAGCCCGACCACGACCGTCACTGCGAACAGCAGCGGCAGCACGGCCTGCACCGCGGCAAGGAACATCGCGTCCGCCCGGACGTCGCTCCCGGTCGGATGCCACTCCCGCCGGTACGGCAGCCGCGCCTCGTGCAGCGTCACGAGCGCCGCGCCGGTGATGACTGCGACCCACGACGCAGCCGTCACCTGCCAGCCGAGCCCCACGAGCCCCGCATACACCACGAAGCCTATGGCCAGCACGCCGGGATATGACCCCACGACGACGAAGCGGACGAGCGTCGTGTCCGTGTTCCGGCTCGTCACGCCGCGCCTCCGGCGTCCCTGCCCGCGCTGTAGACGTAATGTCCGAAGAGCAGCACGAACGCCGCGAGCACGAGGTGGAAGAACGCCGGCAGGCCTTCTGCGAACCACTCGGCGTCCGAGAGGAACGTGAGCCCCGCCATGAGCCGGAACGCCATCGCCGCGAAGTACGCCCCGCCGAGGACGAAGCACGCACGGTGCTTCCACGACGCGGGCCTGATCGACTGTGACCGCACCACCAGCAATGCCCGCGCGAGCAGCGCGATGATGAGCACCTGCGACGCCAGCAGCGCCGGGTACGGCAGGCCCGACCCCTGCCAGGTGTCGAACGGCGGGAGGAACGGCACCGGGCCCGCCCATTGCACCGCCTGCGCCAGCACACGCAGTACGAACAGCGCCGCGAGCGCAATCATCCACGGCAGATAGCGCTGGTGGAGAGGGGTGGTGTCGTTCATCGTTCTGGACAGCACGGAGGTCTCGGACTGCCAGTGTACGGGGAGAGAAGAGTGGCGCGCTAGGCGGGACTCGAACCCACGGCCTCATCCTCCGCAGGGATGCGCTCTATCCTGACTGAGCTACTAGCGCACTCTCAAGGTGCCGCCGGTTGCGGGGGCCGGAGGCGTTATCTTCGTTGGTGCCGAGGGCGAGATTTGAACTCGCACGCCCGTAAGGACACTGCGCCCTGAACACAGCGCGTCTGCCGTTCCGCCACCTCGGCACGCCCCTCACACAGTGGTGGGCGATACAGGACTTGAACCTGTGACCTCTTGCGTGTGAAGCAAGCGCTCTAACCAACTGAGCTAACCGCCCCACTGCACGTCCCCTCATTGTCTGTCCGGAACGCCCTTCTTGTAAAGCCTCGGATGGCGCACAATGCAGCACTCAACTCCCGCTGGAGGCACCCATGGCGAACCCGAGAGCCGACTTCGTCCCCCTGCCCGACAGGCCGACGCTGCACCTGCCGCGCGGCGCACGCGTCGCCGTCGTACTCGTGATGAACGTCGAGCAGAACGAGTTCGACCAGCATGTCGGTCGCCCGCTCAGCCCGCAGCCGCCGGGACGCGAGCGCCTGCCGGACGTGCCCAACTTCTCGTGGTTCGAGTACGGCCTCCGCGTCGGCTTCTGGCGGGTGCTCGACGCCTGCCGCAGCCGCCACGTGCCGATGACGATGGCGCTCAACGGTTCCGTCTGCGACGCCTACCCGCAGGTTGCGCGCGCCGCCTTCGACGCCGGATGGGACGCTGTTGGCCACGGCTACCACCAGCGCCCGATGCCCGCCGTGGACGACGAGGCGGCCGAGATCCACCGCGCGCTCGACACCATCGAGGCGTTCAGCGGCACGCGGCCACTCGGCTGGCTCGGCCCCGGACTCGGCGAGACCGGCGACACCCCGGAGCTGCTCGTCGACGAGGGCATCGAGTTCGTCCTCGACTGGGTCAACGACGACCAACCCTACGAGTTGAACGTCGCCAACGGCAGGCTCTTCTCCGTCCCCTACTCCCTCGAACTGAACGATATCGGCGTCTACATACGGCTCGGCCATCCGGGGCCGTCGATGCTGGAGCGCGTCCACGACCACCTCACGACGCTCCTGAACGACGAGCCGGAGACTGCGCGGGTGATGTCGGTCGGCCTGCACCCGTTCATCGTCGGCCAGCCGCACCGCTTCCCCTACTTCGTCAAGATGCTGGAACTCATCATGAACACCCCCGGCGCGATCCCCATGACCGCCACCGAGCTCTACCGCTGGTACCGCGAACAGACGGGATGAGGTGTAACCTCCCCTCGTGACGACCCAGCCGCCCTCCAGCCAGCCTCCGGCGCCCGCAAGCGATGCGGGCGTCTCCCGGCAGCGCCTCGCGCGGATACTCTTTCAGCTCCACCTGCCCGCCATCGCCCTCGGGTTCGGCATGGGAGCGACGGTTCCTGTCCTGCCGGAGTTCGCCCTGTCGTTCGGCGTAGGGCCGGAGCAGGCGTCTCTCGTGTTCGCCGCCACGATGCTCGGCGGACTCACCGCCAGCGTTCCCATCGGCTACCTGCTCGACAAGATCGGGCGGCGGCGCATCCTCATCCTGGGGCCGGTACTTACCGCCGTCTCAGCCTTCCTCACCGCCTCGGCCGGCTCCTTCGAACTATTGCTCCTGTACCGGTTCATCGGCGGATGGGGCACGCAGATGTGGACACTCAGCCGTCTCACGATGATCGCCGACACCAGCGCCTCAGGCTCCCGGGGCCGCATGATCACCAGCCTCCTCGGCATCCAGCACGTCGGCACGCTGGCCGGGCCGCTGGCCGGGGGGTTGCTGGCCGTCACGTACGGACTGGAGGTTGCGTTCGTCATCCAGGGTATCTTCGCGCTCGTGGCCATGACCCCCGGCTTCTTCGCCAAAGAGACGATGCCGCAGGGCGGCGGACGGCGCGGCGGGGATGGCGGAGCGTCCGCTTCCGCGGAGAGCTTCTCGTGGAAGGCGCTCCTCGCCCACCCGATACCGGTCATGTTCCTCGCCCAGTGGCTTGGCATGACGGCTCGCGGCGGCATCGTGGCAGGCAACACCGTGTTCCTCTATGCCGCCTACGCCTACGAGGAAGCCGACCCCGCGACGCTCGGCGTCCTGAGCAGCCTGATGGCGGGAGCGGGGATACCGCTGACACTCGCCGCCGGATACCTGATGGACCGATTCGGACGGAAGATATCCATCGTGCCCGGTCTCTTCGTGCTGGGTGCCGGGATGGCCTTCCTGGGCGTGACGTCGTTCTTCGGGCTCGGGTTCGGTTGGTTCATCGTCGGGTTCGTCGTCATGCAGACCATGAACAGCCTGCTCACCGGCTCGTGGCAGGTCGTCGGCTCCGACCTCGCGCCTCCCGGCGGCAGGGGACGGTTCTTCGCGGTGGGGCGCACAGTCACGCAGGCGGGGTTCACGACCAATCCCGTGGTCGTCTCGGTCTGCACGGCACTCTCCGGTTTCACCCTGGCGTTGGGGGTCGTCGGCGCCGCCGGGATGCTCTCCTCGGCTGTCCTCGCCTTCTTCGTACCGGAGACCAACCGCAGGTCGTCCGCCTCCGGCGGGAAGAGCTGACACGCGCCCCTTACGCGGTTGCTCGCCTGTCCGCTACGCTGGTTGCATGACCGTCGCACTGGCAGAACCCATAGACCGCGTCTATGCCTCACGGGTCCAGCCATAGGCAGGGTCTATGGGTCGGCTGCGGAACTTTGAAAACATGGCCATCTTGAGATTCTTGATACTCCGAAGCCCTGGGAGCAGGCCACGGCCATTAAAACGCTCCGATCAAGGATCTCAAGGATGCCAAACGCGGTCGCGATTTCACTCCTGCGACACCGATCAAGAGTGCCGGAATTCCACACGGTTGGCATCCTTGATCGCCACCGCTGCGAGCGCGTTGACAGCCCCACGTCCCACCCCTATCTTCCGCGCCATCGCTCGCCGGAGGCAGGAGGAGAAGCCGATGCGTGAACGGTTCCACGAACGCTGGCGCGACAAGACCCGCGACAACATCGCCAAGGCCCTGAACTCGCTCGGCCTGAACGCCGAGATGGCCGAGCGCGGCCGCCCCGAGGAGGAGGTCTGCAAGCGAGCGTTCACTCGCTCGATCGGAGTCATCGACGTCGCGGACGGGCCGTTCCGGTGATCAACATCGTCAAGCAGGACGGCAACCAGTACAGCCCCACACGCTGGTGGACCGTCTTCTGCCTGCCGGACGAGGAGCGTGACGACAGGCCGGAAGACCTGCGCTACGTCGACAACCGGCAGGCGATCGACATCAAGACGAGCCGGGAGAAGAGCTTTCCGCTGTTCGGCCGGGTGACCGCCGTCACGTGGACGGGCGACGACCGCGGCACGGGGCTGTTCGATACCCTCGCCGTCGACCCGGCGGTCGTCAGGCTCGCGAAGAAGGTGGGCTGCCTCGAGATATCGGGCTACAACGATGAGTTCCGGGGGTGGACGGTGCAAGTGGACACCGGCCTCCGCCCGAAGCGGCAGGACTGGGACGCGCTGCTCAGGATCGCGGGCTACCTGCTCCCGTCCCCCGACGAGAAAGACACGTAGACCTGTAACGGCCGACGGGAGTACAGTACCCTTACGCAGACGGTAGGTACGCACGGAAGAGGTGCAACGATGCTCACGCAGCAAGAGAACGACCTGCTCACCAGAGTCGGCCCCGGCACGCCCGGAGGTGAACTGCTCCGCCGCTACTGGCACCCCATCGCCATCGCCTCCGACCTCACGGACGAACGCCCCACAAAGGCCGTCCGCGTCCTCTGTGAGGACCTCGTCCTCTTCAAGGACAAGTCCGGGCGCATCGGCCTCCTCGCCGACCACTGCGCGCACCGCAGCGCCTCGCTCGTCTACGGGCGCGTCGAGGAGCGCGGCATCTCCTGCGCCTACCACGGCTGGCTGTACGACTGCGACGGTAACATCCTCGAGACGCCGCCGGAGAAGAACGAGGCGATCATGCGCTCCGTGAAGCAGACCGCCTACAAGGTGCAGGTGCACATGGGGCTCGTCTTCGCCTACATGGGCCCCCTGCCCGCGCCGCCGATGGCCCCTTACGACACGATGTTCCGCAAGGACGGCAAGCGCATGGTGCGCTTCCACCCGCCGCTCAACTGCAACTGGTTCCAGGCCATGGAGAACTCCATGGACCCGGCCCACCTGCAGGTGCTGCACCAGGAGTTCACCGGCGGCGGTCGCCAGCCCGTCAACACGACGCGCGGCTTCACCGACGACGTCGAGCACTTCGAGTTCTACGTGACCGACTACGGCGGGATGATGAAGAAGCGCACCTACAAGAACGGCATGGTGGACGAGCACCCCGTCCTCATGCCGAACATCCTGCGCCAGGGCTCCAGCACGCAGTTCCGCACGCCCATAGACGACACGCACACCTGGCACCTTCGCATGCACTTCTACCCGAACGAGGATGGCAGCGAGGACCCGGACGCGTTCAACCCGGAGTTCAAGTTCGACCCACCCATCAAGGAAGACCCGGAGAAGGACCACCCCTTCAC
Organism: Chloroflexota bacterium; assembly: GCA_009838965.1. GTDB lineage: Bacteria > Chloroflexota > Dehalococcoidia > Lucifugimonadales > Australimonadaceae > Bin16. The sequence goes on from VXQP01000097.1 coordinate 40,047, forward strand.
CCGGTACATCCTGCGCGACGTGAACGCGCAGGACCAGATGGCGTGGGAGACCCAGGGCCCCATCACCGACCGCACCGTCGAGCACCTCTCGTACTCGGACAGGGGCGTCGTACTGCTGCGGCGTGTGATGAAGGAGCAGATCGAGCGGGTGCAGCGCGGCGAGGACCCCATCGGCGTCTTCCGCGACCCCAACCACCCGCTCATCGACACGAACGTCGACGAGGGCATCGCCCAGATCGGGGCCAACCGCTCACCGGACGCGCAGGTGGTCGCGCGCTAAGGCGCGGGGCTAGAACGCCGCGAGCAGCGCGCCTGCTCCGGCCGCCAGGGCGACGACCGCCCACGGTGGCACGCGCCAGAACGCCAGCAGCGCAAACGCGCCCACGGCGAGGGCGAAGTCCTCAGGCGCGCGCACCGCGCTCGTCCACACCGGGTCGTACAGCGCCGCGAGAAGCAGTCCAACGACCGCGGCATTGACCCCCATCAGCGCCCGCCGCACGCGGACGACGCCGCGCAACCGCTCCCAGAACGGCAACACGCCGACCACGAGGAAGAACGACGGCAGGAATATCGCACCGAGGGCCAGCAGGCCGCCCAGCCATCGCGGAGCGACCACCTCCATCGCCGCACCGAGGTAGCCCGCGAACGTGAACAGCGGCCCCGGCACCGCCTGCGCCGCGCCGTACCCCGCGATGAACTCGTCCTTCGTCACCCAGTCCGGCGGGACGACCTCCGCCTCCAGCAGCGGCAGCACTACGTGCCCCCCGCCGAACACGAGCGACCCCGCACGATAGAAGCTGTCTGCGACGGCGAGTGCGCCGCTGTCGACGACCCGCGCGGCAACAGGGAGCGCGACGAGCAGCGCAACGAACGCCAGCAGCGCAACCACGGCGAGCCACGGCGTCCCACGCTGCGCGTCCACCTGTGCCGGTGAGGAATCGTCGGCGCGCAGCAGCGCAAGGCCCAGCAGACCCCCACCTGCGATGACCGCGAGTTGCGCCGCGATGCCCGGCGCGGCCAGCAGCGCGATGGCCGCGACCGCCGCGATCGTGATGCGCGGCTTGTCCGGCGCCAGCGTCCGGGCCATGCCCCATAGCGCGAGCGCGACGACGGCCACAGCCACGACCTTCAGGCCGTGCAGCCAGCCAGCGTCGGTCTGGTCACCAAGCGACTGCACGCCATAGGAGAACAGGATGAGCGCGGCGGCGGACGGCAGCGTGAAGGCGAACCACGCCGCGAAGCCACCGAGCAGCCCAGCACGGCGAATGCCGATGGCTATGCCCAGCTGGCTGCTCACGGGACCGGGGAGGAACTGGCAGAGCGCGACGAGCCCGGCGAACGTCTCCTCGTCCAGCCAGCGTTTACGGACGACATACGCCTCGCGGAAGTAGCCGATGTGCGCGACAGGGCCGCCGAACGAGGTGAGGCCCAGCCACCCGGCGGTGAGCAGCACCTCCGAGATGCGTCGCATCCGTCGGCCCTACATCGTCTCGGGCGCGCTCATGCCCATCAGCGCGAGCGTTCGGGCGAGCGCGACCCGCGACGCCTCGGTCAGTTTGAGGCGCGCCTTCATCAGCGGCGCGTCCGCAGCATCCGACGAGAGCACGCGGCAGTGGTCGTAGAACCAGTGGAAGGCAGTTGCCAGGTCAACCGCATAGTGCGGCAACGAGTGCGGCGCGAGCGTGACCGCGATGGAGTCGATGATCTCGGGCAGCTGCAGCATCCTGCGCACCAGTGCGAGTTCGGCCGGGTCGGTCAGCAGCGAGGTGTCGCCGTCGTCCCATGCAACGCCGCGCTCGGCGGCCTGCCGGAGGATGCCCGCGATACGCGCGTGGGCGTACTGAACGTAGTAGACGGGGTTCTCGCTCGACTCCCTTTTCGCGAGTTCGAGGTCGAACTCCATCTGGCTCTCGGCGGCGCGTGCGAGGAAGAAGTAGCGGCAAGCATCCGCGCCCACCTCGTCGACGAGGTCGCCGAGCGTCACGATCTGCCCGGTACGCTTGGACGCGCGGACGATATCGCCGCCGCTCTTCAGCGTCACGAGCTGACCGATGAGGATGGTGAGCCGGTCGGGGTCGAGGTCGAGCGCCTGCATCACCGCCTTCATGCGCGGCACATGGCCCTGGTGGTCCGCACCCCAGATGTCGATCACGCGGTCGAAGCCGCGCCGTCCGAACTTGTCGCGGTGGTACGCGATGTCGGACGCGAAGTAAGTGGGCGCGCCGGTGCTGCGCACGATGACGTTGTCCTTCTCGTCGCCGAGTGCGCTGGAAGTGAACCACTCCGCGCCGTCGCGCACGGCGGTGTAGCCGCGCTCGCGGAGCAGCGCCATCGTCTCCTCGTACTGCCCGTCGGCGTAGAGGTCGCGCTCGCGGAACCAGACATCGAACCCGACGCCGATGCGGTCGAGGTCGGTGCGTATCAGATCCAGCATGCGGTTGAGTGCTTCCTCCCCAAGTTCGGCTGTCGCCTCCGCCGCGTCCATCTCCAGGTAGCGCAGGCCGTGGCGTCCGGCAAGCTCCTTGCCGAGCTCCACGAGGTACGCGCCCTGGTAGCCGTCCTCCGGCACTGGTACGTCCGTCCTGCCGAGCGCCTCCGCGTACCGCGCGAACACGGAGCGGTAGAACAGCTCCATCTGGTTGCCCGCATCGTTCACGTAGTACTCGCGCGTGACGTCGAAACCAGCGGCTGCGAGCGCGCGGGCAAGTCCGCTGCCGAGCACTGCACCCCGGGCGTGGCCAACGTGCACCGGGCCCGTGGGGTTGACGCTCACGAACTCGATCTGCACCCGTCTGCCCCCGCCCACTTCCACGTTGCCGAACGTCTCGCCTGCGGCGCGGATCGACTCCACCTGCGCGCAGAGCCAGTCATCGCTCAGGCGGAAGTTCACGAACCCCGGCGGCGCGGCGGAGACCTCCCCGATGGGACCACCGTCCTCACCCTGCGCGAGCGCGTCCGCCAGAACATGCGCTATCTCCAGCGGCGGGCGCTTCGCGGCCTTGGCGACGCGCAGCGGAAGGCCGGAAGCGAAGTCGCCGTGGTCGGCCTTCTGCGGACGCTCCACGAAACCGGACTGCGGCAGGTCGAACTCCGGTAGCGCGCCGGTGCGCTGCGCCTCGCCGACGGCGTCGCGCAGGCGTGCGGCGATGAGGTCTCTGACGAGCATAGGACGTTCATGATACCAGCGCCCTGCGGGAAACTGCCCTGTCGCAGCATTGTCGGACGTGATGAGTATGCGCTACGCTCGCGCCGAACCGGAGAGCGGAGGTTATAGCCGATGACCGTCCTGCGTATCCTGTCCCACCGTCGTCCCCCCCTGATCCTTGCTGTGTCCGGCGTTCTCGCGCTGGTGCTGTTCGTAGCCCAGCCTGCCGTCGCCCGCGCCGCGGACGTCGCGTCGGAGACGGCGTTCGTCCTGAACACATTCGCGTTCCTCGTCTGGGGCGCTCTGGTGATGTGGATGGCCGCCGGGTTCACGATGCTGGAGGCCGGTTCAGTCCGTACCAAGAACGCCTCCATGATCTGCATGAAGAACATCGGCCTCTACTCCATAGCGGGGCTGGCCTACTTCTTCGTCGGCTACAACCTCATGTACGTGGACATCGTCGGGGGCTTCATCGGCTCGTTCAACCTGCTCTACGGACCGTCGGCCGAAGAGGTGGCCCTGCTCGCGGGAGACGGCGATGCTGCAGCAGTCATCGAGGAGAGCAGCTACTCGGTGATGTCGGACTGGTTCTTCCAGATGGTGTTTGTGGCGACCGCCGCCTCCATCGTCTCCGGCGCCTTGGCCGAGCGGGTGAAGATGTGGTCGTTCTTCATCTTCACGCTCCTGCTGACGGGGTTCATCTACCCCATCGTGGGCGCCTGGACGTGGGGCGGAGGGTGGCTCGACGAGATGGGCTTCCAGGACTTCGCGGGCTCGACGATCGTGCACAGCACCGGCGGCTGGGCTGCGCTGGCCGGCATACTCGTCGTGGGGTCGAGGCTCGGCAAGTTCGGGCGCGACGGCAAAGCCAGGCCGACGCCGCCTTCCAACACCATCGCGGTGACGCTGGGCGTGTTCATCCTCTGGCTCGGCTGGTTCGGCTTCAACGGCGGATCGCAACTCGCGCTGGCCAGCGCGGTGGATGCGGTAGCGATGAGCATCGTGATAGTGAATACGAACCTTGCCGCAGCAGCAGGCGTCATCACGGCCATCCTGGTCTCGCGCTGGATACTCGGACGCATCGACCTCTTCGCCGCGCTGAACGGCGCTATCGCCGGGCTCGTCTCAATCACCGCGGGGCCCGATATCGTCGACCACTACTGGGCGATCATCATCGGGGCGATCGGCGGGCTGATCGTTGTCGCCGGTCTCAAGCTGCTCGAGACGATCAAACTGGACGACGTCGTCGGCGCGGTGCCCGCCCACCTGTTCGCAGGCATCTGGGGCACGCTGGCCGCGTCGATCGCTGCCGGAGCGCAGTTCCACGTGCAACTGATCGGCGTGCTGGCGGTCGGCGCGTTCGTCTTTCCCGTCTCCTGGCTGCTCTGGCAGGCGTTCAGGATGACGCTGGGCGCGCGGGTGCCATACAACATCGAGCGGCTGGGGCAGGACGTCGGCGAGCTGGGGATCGAGGCATACCCCGAGTTCGTGCTGATGCCGGAGCCGCACGACGAGGACTGACGCCGTTCAACGAACGCGCGACGGCTTATACTACCCGCACAACACCGACCCGGGAGGCGCGGACCATGCTGGTTGACCTTGTGCACACCAAGACGAGTGACGACGTTACCCTGAGCGGAATCGTGCTGGAGCCGGAACAGCCCCGCACCGACCTGCTCGTGGATGCGATGGTGATGGTGCACGGCTCCGCCGGCAACTTCTACCTTTCGCCCTCCAACCCCCGCGCCGCGAAGCTGCGCGACATGGGCATCCCCACCGCCCTCTTCAACACGCGCGGCCACGACGTTGTGGGCGGACGCGCCGGGAAAGTGCGCACCGGCAACGTCTACGAACTGCTCTCCGAGACCCACCTGGACCTGAAAGCGACGGTCGCGTTCATGGTGGAGCGCGGATACGAGCGCGTTGGGATCTGGGGCAGCAGCCTCGGTGCGGTGCGCGTCGTACTCGCGCAGGCGAAGAACCAGGACCCGAACGTCGCTGGCGTCATATCGCTCGCGCCGCTGCGCTTCTCCCACGAGTACTACTCGGCCTGCGAGATGGGAGAGGAGCACCTGCGCAACTACGAGAACGCGAAAGCCCTCGTTGCCGAGGGGCGCGGCCACGAGATCATGTTCGTGGACTTCCCGAACCCTGGCGCATACTTCTCCGCCGACGTCTATCTCGACCGCCACTGCTCCGAGCACTATGACATCACGAAAGCCCACACGAATGAGATCGCGTGCCCGCTGCTCATCCTCACCGGCACCGAGGAGCAACACCCGCGCATGCGCGACGCGGGCCGCGACATGGCCGCGCTCTGCGAGGGCATGGACAACGTGACGTGGGTGCACCTGGAGGGCGGCGACCACGGCTGGCACAACAAGGAGGACGACCTCTTCCGCGTCGTGCCGGAGTGGCTGGGAGTGAAGGCGACGGCCAGCGTGGGCTAGGAGGGCTATTCCCCGTCACGCCCTTGGAGAATGGTTGGACAGAGTAATCCAACCACTCTCAAGATACCGCTTTATATCTCTTCGGTGACCTCCCTTACTGAAGTATTTGCCCACTGTCATACCTTGTTCCAGCAAGTCGAAACGTGCATGTCGCTTATTGGTTTCTGGCGTCCCCTTATGTGGATTTCGGGAGACAAGAATAGTAATTGTATCTGTCATTGCAATGTCATCTGTTGTTGTCAGTGCGGGACGGACAGCACTTACAGATGGCATGGCCATGCCTGGCTTTACAACAACATTGAACTGCACTTTTACTGGTCGTGTGCCATCGCTGTTTACCATTCGCATTTCCACCCCATAAAACTCTGTCTCGCCGTAAGAATGTTGGTTAAGTCTGTGCAACTCACGCAAATGCTCGTCCTTGAATTCTGTTGCAATCCAAATCATCACGTCAAGATCACATCCTGCCGCATAGACAAGTATCGACCCTAAGTGGCGGTCATTGGTTTCTTTAATCTGATTTTCAATACCGATACGTCTGTCCTCATCATCAGTTGCAAGTATGTCCAGTTTGCGACTCCCTATACTGACCGGCGCCTCTCTCCGTACAAGGCGTAAGTCCATTTGCAGTGCACTGGCAAGGTTGCCGAGGTTTTCGGAAAGCCAGCGTGTAAAGGCGCTCTCTTTACCAAACAACCAACGTGGTGTAATCTCCATTCCAGCTACTCCTTTCTTTGGTGCACTATCGCGCGCGTGTCTACTCCTGCACCCGATGATAGCCCCTACTCTACCGTGCGACGACCAATTGTATGGCCTCCTCCGCATCGCGCTAGAGTGGCTGGCGATCAAGGCGGCGATAGTCGCGGGGTAGAAGCTACCCACGCCTGCTGGGAAGCCAAGTGTGTCAGCTATTCCTCGCTCTCTTCGTCGTGAGTGAAGGTTTCGTCAGGCGCAGCAGCCATTTCCTTGTCAACCTCATCAGCAACCTTCTGCACGGTGGGGATAACTGTTTGGCTCAGCCTGACAGTCGTATCAACCATCCATGCCGCAGTGCTGTCAAGTATGCTCTGCTCGTCTGTTATTGTCCTATCGGGAATCCTAGTCGAAATTCGTGACACAATGGATTGGTCAAGACGTTCCCAAATAAGTGGTTGTCCAAAATCCGATTCAACATTGTCTTGTTGAATATGGAGTGCATCAAAGAGCCGTTTATTCCGTGCGCTGTTAGAATTTAAGTAGACCGCCACCTCAGCACCTCCTCCCCGCAGAAAATGTATGTGGTATTGAACACCCCTAACTTTCGCACCTACAAAATGCTCACTATACCCGCTCGGCTTCCGTGCATTCGTAAGTTTATGCTCATTGCGGAGCCTATCCAATACGCCCAAGAAGAATTGCTTATATCTCTCTTGGCGCTCACTGGTGACCGGGTTAGCGTTTGCAATGTGGTTCCTACTAAACTCATCGGGTCGTGCGACAACTTCAAACATATACGCACATTCTGAACACCCTTGTATCTTTACTACTCGCACTACAACAGCATATACCTCCCATTCTAATCCAATACGCTTGTTCAACCAGTCTATTGCGTGACGATGTTCGTCGTAAAAGTCAGATGCCACCCACACTATTACTCCTGCGTTGTAATCCGCAGCATACGTCAAAAGTTGGCCGAGATGATTGTGGTCTGACTTGGTCAACTGGTTCTCTATAACGACCTGCCGTCCATAGGAGTCTTCAGCGAGTATGTCAACGGAGAACGGCCCAACCGCCGCCTCCTGTTGAACGAGTTCGAGGTCCATACCCAGTGCTCCGCCAAGCCCGTCCAGATTCCCAGCAAGCCATGGGGTGAAATCCTGAGCTTCGTTCGGCCAGACCTCACGTAGGTCTACCGGTTCAAGCTTCGCTACGTCTGCCATACTGCTTCCCTCCGGCGCAGTAGAGTGGTGGTTCTTGTCCTAACCCCGAGCGGTCAGGAGCCTCGACGCTTCCTGCCGGGTCCAGGCATCTGCCTTCGACCTGGCAATCTTTTCCAGCGCGTCCCGGCCGCGCATCGCCCTGATGATGCGCCGGGCGCCGCTCGTCCGGCTCCGGCAGGCTTTGGACGAATAGCCTTCCGCCTCTTCGATCTGTGCAGCGATGTCCTCGTTCGTAAGCGACAGGTCGCAGAACTGCCTGAAGTAGGTGATGAAGCACCTCATGCCTACCGAGTTCAGGGTCCGCACAAACTGCTGCTCGTTCATCGTCCCGGCCTCCAGCCCTGCGCGAGTTGTAAGGATGCTCTATCCTACACGCCGATGACAGCCGACCCCACCCTCTACCGCCAGGCGTGGCGCAGGTTCCCTACCGGCGTGAGCGTCGTCACCACGCGCTCGCCGGACGGCGCCCCCTACGCCACGACCGCGAACGCGCTCCTCTCCGTGTCGCTGGACCCGCCGCTGCTGCTGCTGAGCGTCGCAACAGGCGGAAACACCTGCGACTATCTCCTTAAGGAGGGGTGCTTCGGGGTGAACTTCCTCCGCGGCGACCAGGCCGAGGTGGCGGACTTCTACGGGCGGGCCGCGCCGGAGGAGCGCCGGACGCTGCCCGAGGCGCACACGATGCACGAGAGCGGCGTCGCACTGCTGGACGATGCGCTCGTCGGGATGGTCTGCCATATCGAGCAGCAGGTGGAGGCGGGCGACCACACCCTGTTCGTCGCGGCGGTCGAGCACGTTGAGGTCCGGGAAGGCGGCGCGCTCCTCTTCCACGAGGGGCAGTACGGCAGCACCGGGTAACGCGGCCCTACTGCTCCCAGTACGCGAAGCCCATGCCGCACGGCGACGCAAAGACAGGCACGTAGTCGATCACCACGCCCTGCTGGCCGTCCGCGACGCCTGCCGCGGCGACCCAGTTGCGTGTCTCGCCGGTGCCGCTGCCGATGCCGGTGTACATCCCTGTGCCGCCGTCGACCCAGCGCGCCGTCTTCGGGCCATAGTCCGCCGGAGGGGTGGCTCCCTCCGCATCGAACGCGTCGGCCATCCCCTTGGCGTCGCCCGTCGGAATGTGCGAGAGGATGCGCTCATCGAACTCCGTGTTGAGCCACGACGTGGGACTGCCGGGCGTGTGCCACAGCCCACCCGAGCCGAGGACGGCAACACGCAGGTCCAGCGGCGACGCCTCGATCACCTCGCGCACAGCCCTGCCGAGGCGGTAGCAGCGGTTGGCCGACGGCTGCGGGCCGAAGTAGCAGTTCAGGAAGAACGGGATCATGGGGATATCGAAGTCGGGGACGATGCGGGTAAAGGGGCGCATGAACGCATGCCCCATGCCATGTTCCTTGTTCGGTATCTCGAAGCTGAACGAGATGTCGAAGTCCCGGTGTGTGAGCCCCACCGCGAGTTCCTGGGCGAGTTGCGGATTGCTCTGTACCTTCACCCATGTCTCGGGCGTCTTCTCGCGCCAGCCGCGCTGCTCTCCGGGGACGAAGCCCGTCCGGGCACTCGTCCGGTAGCCCTCGAACTCCTCCCCGACGAAGACGCCGAAGGCGGGGAAATTGTCCAACCCGAACTGTTCCTGCTGGTCGTCCCCGAAGACGAGGATGACGTCAGGCTTCGCCTCCTCCATCTTCTGCCGCAGCACCTGGAACGCGTCCATACAGCGCTTGTGCTGCGCGGCGTTCTCCTCCTCGGACATGACGGGGTTGTCGGGCAACGGAGGACGGGCGGCCCGCACGAGGTTCCACTGGTGCGGCTCCATGAAGAGGAAGGGCGAGTGCGAGCAGGCCTCGACGAGCACGATCTCTGCCATTGCGGCCTCCTTGCGCCGCCCTTGCGAAGGCGACGACACGTTGTCCCGGATAGCGCCCGGTCACTATGCGGCTACTTTACTCCAAAAACGGCGCGCTTGGCGGAGGGAGTGGGATTCGAACCCACGGTACCGTCGCCGGCACAGCGGTTTTCAAGACCGCCGCAATCGTCCACTCTGCCATCCCTCCGTGCAAGGTAATGGTAGCACCACCAGCCCGTGAAACGCCTGCCTTCCCACTCGTGCAGCCTGCTAAACTCCCGCGAGACCCCACTCCTCCCGAGGTTGTGCATTGCCGCCTGAACTGACCGGACGACTCGACTTCTGGAACATCGGCTATCCGCTGGGGGCGATCGTCTACCTCACCGCTCCCATCGCACTGGCCGCCATCGCCTGGGCGCTCTGGCAGCGCTCGCGCTACTGGCGGCTCGGCAAGCCGAACCCGGACACCGGACCGTGGCGCACGCGGCTTGCGGGAGGTCTCCGAACGCTGTTCGTCGACTCTATCGGTCACCGCCGTTTCGTGCGGAACGAGCGCTACCCCGGCGCGATGCACTTCCTCATCTTCTGGGGCATCGTCATCCTGTTCATCGCCACGTCGCTCGACGCTATCGAGTTCAACTCGGAGCAGTACCTCGGCTGGCACCTGCCGACCAAGAACATCACCCTGCAACTCGAACTGATCTGGGACATCGGCGGCGTCATGCTCATCGCGGGCATCGCGCTTGCCGCGTGGCGGCGGTACGTCGTGCGCCCGCCACGGCTGAATACCATGTTGGAGAACAACGTGCTGCTCGTCCTGCTGCTGGCAAGCGCGCTCTCCGGCTTCGTCCTGCAGTCGCTCCGCATGGCCGCGACGGAGATGGAGCCGACGAGCGACCTGTACAGCGTGGCGTCGGCGTACTGGTCGCCGTTCTCATACGTCATCGCCGTAGGAATCCGCGGGCTGGGGTTCACGGTCTACGCGATGGAGGTCTCGCACTTCGCGCTCTGGTGGGCGCATGCGGGGCTCATGTCCGCGACGTTCGTCTACGCGGCCTGGCGGTTCGGCCCGCTCATGCACATCTTCGTCAGCCCGCTCAACCTCGTGATGCGCTCCTCGGTCACGCGGCCCAAGGGCGCGCTCCGTCCGATGGGCGACCTCGATACGTTGGAGGTGTTCGGAGCGCGGGAGATAACCGACCTCACGTCCAAGCAACTGCTCGACTACGACGCCTGCACGAACTGCGGGCGGTGCCAGGACCAGTGCCCCGCGTGGCGCAGCGGCAAGCCGCTCTCCCCCCGGAAGCTGGTGCAGGACGCGAAGGCCTACATGGAATCCCGCGCACCGGTGCTGCTGGCCCAGGGCCCGGACGCCGAGCCGCCCCCGCCGGAGGCCGACCTCGTCCACGGCGCGATAACGACCGAGGTGCTCTGGTCGTGTACGACGTGCCGAGCGTGCATGGAGGCGTGCCCGGCGTTCGTCGAGCACATCGACTCCATCGTGGACATGCGCCGCTTGCTGACGATGGAGGAGGCCGACGTGCCCGAGGGCGCGATGAACGCGCTCACCTCCATGGAGCAGCGGGGCCACCCGTGGCGCGGCACGCAGGCCACCCGCACCGACTGGATGGAGGGCGCGGACGCCGTTGTCATGAGCGAGGACCCGGAGCACGACGTGCTGCTGTGGGTCGGCTGTACCGCGGCGCTGGACGGGCGCGGGCAACAGGTCGCGCGAGCGATGGCGTCGGTGCTGAAACTCGCAGGAGTGCAGTACCGCGTGCTCGGCAGCGAGGAGACGTGCACCGGCGACCCCGCCCGCCGAATGGGGAACGAGTACCTCTTCCAGATGATGGCGGAGCAGAACATCGAGACGCTGAACGCCTACGAGGTTCGGCAGATCGTGACGCTCTGCCCCCACTGCTTCAACACGCTGAAGAACGAATATCCGCAGTTCGGCGGCAACTTCGAGGTGACGCACTACACCGAGTTCGTGGCCGGACTGATCCGCGACGGGCACATCCGCCCCGCGAAAGCCGTCCCGCTATCGGTTGCCTACCACGACTCTTGCTACCTGGGACGCCACAACGACATCTACGAGGCGCCGAGGGAGATAGCGCGGGCCATCCCCGGCCTGGAGCTCGTGGAGATGGGCGAGGGACGCTGCCGGGAGCGCGGCTTCTGCTGCGGCGCGGGCGGCGGGCGCATGTGGATGGAGGAGCAGGGCACGCGCGTCAACCATATCCGCACCGACCACTTCCTCGACACCGGCGCGGACGCCGTCGGGGTCTCGTGCCCGTTCTGCCTTCAGATGATGGAGGAGGGCATCGGCGCGAAGGGGCAGGAGGGCAGCAAGTCCGCGAAGGACCTGCTGGAGCTGCTCGCGGAGAGCCTCAACGAGGCGTAGGTCCCCACCTCCGCCCTCTCTCCCTTACAGGGAGAGGGGATCAGGCGGGCGACGCCGGTCGACCAGCGCTCCAGAGAGATTCCTCGACTCCGCTGCACTGCGCTCGGAATGACAACGATAGTGATTACTCGTCGTCCTCGGGGAGGTCGGGGAGAAGGGCGTCGTCGAAGATGCCGATGCCCGCGCCGACGGCGGCGAGTTCCGGCGAGTCGTCGAGGAGCGACAACGGCACCTCCGGCACGTTGACCGGCGTTGTGTCGGGCGCTTCGACGGCTTCGAGCGCAGGGAGGAGCGGCTCCTCGACGGGCTTCGGTTGCGCCGGGAACGAGATCCTGGAGCGCTGGCTCGGGTGCTGGTACGCCTCGCGCAGCACCACGCGCACCGCACCGGACGCCGTGCCGGAGACGGCGCCCTCGTAGCGGTTGCCGCCCGACATAAGACAGAGCAGGCGGCGCGCCATGTTCGGGGGCACGAGGCCGAGGCAGTTGCCGTCCGGGTCCATGACGCCGAGCGTGGCGCCGTTCGCCTCCAGCGTCACGGGCGTGCCGGGCGAGGAGTTGCCCGCGCCTGTCGAGGCCAGCAGTGTTACGTCGGCGCTCTTGCCGTGGTCTGCGATGAACATCCTCGGTTTGAGCGTGCTCCCGTTGCCGGAGCGGCGTGCCTGTGCGCTATCCGCCTCGGCCATCAACCGTTCCACGTTCTTGACGGCGATGGGGTTGTCCGGGCTGAACACGAGCGCGCGGCGGAAGGCATCGAGCGCCTGGCCGAACTCGCCAAGCTCGGTGAGCGCCTTGCCCAGGCGGTTCATCGCCTCAACGTTATCGGGCGCAGCGTCCAGTATCTCGCGGTTGAGTTGGGCGGCCTCCGCCCACTCCCCGTTCATCGCCAGACGCACTGCTGTGCGGGACTGCTCCTTCAACAACCGGACATGCTCCTCTTCGCGGTAGATCATGACGACGTCTCCCGTCGCCGGCGCACGCACCCCCTCTTGTGGCGGCGTCTCTCTGTTGCTTACGAACCTCTCATCAGGCGGTGTTCTATGGCCATGCACTTGTCCATGACGACGCGCAGGCCCGCGGCTTCCGCCTTTGCTCCAGCCTCGCCGTGGGATATCCCCAGTTGCATCCACACGGCGGAGGCTCCTATGCGGATGGCCCCGTCCACGACGGGTGGCACATCCACCGCTCTCCTGAATATGTCCACCACATCGACGCGCTCCGGCACGTCCTCCAATCTGGCGTACGGCTGCTCGCCGAGCACTGGTCCCGTGAGCTTCGGGTTCACCGGGATGATGCGGTAACCGTGCTCCTGCATGTACCTCGCGACCCCGTGCGACGGACGGCCCGGCCTGTCGGACAGGCCGACGACGGCGATGACCTTGCTGTCGCGCAGTATCTGCTCCGCCATGTCCACAGGGCCGCTTCCTCCACACTTCGGAATTATCGAGACGCTAGGTTGGCGTTCCGCGCGCCCAGCGTCAAGCGTATTTCGTGGGAGATTCCGCAGGTTTTAGGGCATCAAGGGAGAAGGAATCAGGCGCGCCGCGAACAAGATTCCAACGGGCGGCGATTTTGAAATCTTGTTCGTGGCCTCAGGAGTAAACAGGGCCATCGGTCTGAGTGCCTTGATCACCTTGTTATGAGGTGTTTTCAAGGCAACGGCCTGGTTCCCGCGAACAAGGCAACAAGATTTCGTGCGTTCACAACTTATGCGGGCGTGGGGAGCGTCTCATCCTGTTGCAAAGTGTTTCGTGCCGGAAGAACCGGTGCCATGCACCACCGTGTCCTGCGCGAGAAGCAGGTCCGGCGATAGGCGGTTGTCGGGCGCAGGGGACGGGCGGGGTAGTCTCAAGCAGACATGGTATGGAGGGGTGCGTTGAGGGCGCAACGGGCGCGTGTCGCGGAAACGACCCTCACCCCCGGCCCCTCTCCCAGTGGGAGAGGGATTAAGCGTGCCAATTGCACCGTCCATAGGCACCTTAAAGTGCGGCCCAGCGAGCCGCCCAGCCGGGGCAAGGGGGGCGCCGGGGAGGACGTCGACGCACCCCCTCAAGAGGGGGCCTGTTAGTTACGAGCACTTCATCGCAAGCATGCAGACTGTTCAGGTTGCCGCGCGTCAGAGCCGGCGCGCCCGACGAGTCCGCTCCCGATGGTGCTCCTCGGAGTCGGCGCGGGTCAGCCGAGCGACCCGGATAACTCTTCCGCTTCCTTGTCACTCACAATCCTGATGACCTTGCTGGAGGGGTCTTCCGCCGCTACACCGCGGACTGCCTTCCGTCCGTTCTTCAGGGTCACCAGCTCCGGGTCCTTGATGGCCACCATCTTCTTCAGCTTCACCGAATAGGCCGTCAGATCTACCATTCCCGCCTCCTTACTATTGGGTTTCGTGTGTATCGGACTCAGTCCGGTTGGTTATATCGCATTGCACAGCGAGCCGCCCACCAGAGCAGGGGGTGCGCCGGGGAGGACTTCGGCGCACCCCCCAAGAGGGGCCCTCTTCAGTTACGAGCACTCCATCGCAGCCCGCAGGCTCTTCAGGTTGTCGCGCATCAGGCCCAGGTAGTCCTTGTGCTCGTCCAGCTCTGCCTGGGTAACGCTCTCTATCGCGTGGATCTGGTAGATGCCGGCCCCTGTCTCGTCGGCGAGAGTCCGTTCGTTCTCACCGGAGAGCACGGGTTCGAGCAGCACCGCCGTGATGCCGAGATCCTTGATGCGGTCGGCGATGGCGGCGAGGCGCTGCGGCGATGGCTCTGCTTCCGGGGAGAGGCCAGCGATCGGCACCTGCTCCAAACCGTACGCCGCTGCGAGGTAGCCGTATGCGGCGTGAGACGTGACGAACTCGCGGTGGACGCACGAGCTGAGGCCCGCCTCGAACTCGGCGTGCAGCGCCCGGAGCTCGGAAGAGAGCGTGGCGAGGTTCGCCCGGTAGACGTCGGCGCCCTCGGGGTCCGCCTCGATCAGCGCCTCCGCGATGCGCTCCGCCTGGGTGATGGCAAGCAGCGGGTCGAGCCAGAAGTGAGGATCGAACTCGCCGTGGCCGTGGTCGTCTTCGTCATGGCCGTGGCCGTGCTCATCCTCATGGCCATGCTCGTCCTCATCCTCATGGCCGTGCTCGTCCTCGTGCTCGTGTTCGTCCTCGTGGCCGTGCTCGTCCTCGTCGTGGTCGTGCTCATCCTCGTGGCCGTGCTCGTCCTCGTCGTGGTCGTGCTCGTCCTCGTGGCCGTGTTCGTCCTCGTCGTGGCCGTGCTCGTCCTCGTCGTGGTCGTGCTCGTCCTCGTGGCCGTGCTCGTCCTCTTCCATGTGGCCGTGCTCGTCTTCGTGGCCGTGCCCGCTTTCCACGAAGGGCAGTGCCGCCTCGGGATACGCAGCCTCGACCACGATACCGGAGATGTCATCGCCCAGGGACTCGAGCGCGCGTTCCAACCAGGGCAACAGGCTGAGGCCGTTCATCGCTATGACGTCGGCCTCGGCAATCGTAATGAGATCACTCGCCGTGAGTTCGAACGAGTGGGCCTCGACGCCAGGGCGCACGATGGTCGCGACTTCCACCCGATCGCCGCCGATCCGTTCCGCGAAGTACTGCATCGGGTAGATGCTCGCGACCACGCTCAGTGGCTCGGATGCAGCGACCGGCGTATTTGTGGGCGGAGGGCTGGTGGGCGTATTCGTGGGGTCAGCATCGCCCGAGCAGGCGACTATCGCCAAGGCCAGCGCCCCGGCGACGAGCAGCCTGTACATATTGTTAAGGAATATTCTCGTCATGTAACCCTCCGTAATCATCCTTCTGGATTCAGCGCAAGAGTGCACGCAGGTTTCCTGTATGTACGGGTAATCTGGTGTCTTGCCGCCTTTACAGCAGGCGGCCCTCCGCCGTCCTCACGACTCGCACGGTAGCAGGGCCTCTGCACACTGTCAATACTAAGTGTCAATAGTATCGAAGATGATACCGCGCTTCGACCTTGGGGGCGCCGACATCCTCCCCGGCGCACCCCCCAAGAGGGGGGCCTCAGTTACGAGCACTCCTGCGCAGCCAGCAGGCTCTTCAGGTTGTCGCGCGCCAGACCGAAGTCGTTTCCGTGCTCGTCCAGCGAACCTCCGCCAACCAAACCGTTGAGTTCAGTGTGCGTGCACGTGGGTCCCGTGCATATGAATGTCTTCGCCTCCCTGGCCGCTCTCCCGACAGACGTCACAACGGTGGTACAACTCCAGCCGGTGCCCGACGAGTTCGGTCCCGATGTGGGCGTTCATGGCACGGAGCATCCGTTCGATAGAAGGGTGGCGAAACTCGTCGATGCGTTCGCAACCGACACAGACGAGGTGGTGGTGATGATGTGCGCCGTCCAGGGAGTAGCGCGGCGAACCGCCCGGCATGGTGGTCTTGCAGAGGATCCCAGCCTCCCCGAGCAGGCGCAGGGTGCGATAGACGGTGGCCCGGCCCAGAGTCGGCAACCCGGCTACGATCTCCTCAGCGCTGAACGAGCCGGTCCGCCGAGCGAGCGTCCTCGCCAGTTGACGGCGCGGCCAGGTCATGCGGCTGCCGTGCTCCTCCAACGCCGCAAGGATGTTGGACTCGGCCTGCATGACCGCGCTAGCCGATTTCGGCGAGGCCGTTCCCATGGCTCGGACAGTAGCGCTGCCTTTGTGTACTGTCAATACTCAGTATCAATAATATACGGGAATGATACTCCTCGCACGGCCTTCTGTCCTGTGCGAGGTTCCTGCCCAGGCAGGACGGTTCGACAGGCTCACCATGAGCGAGGAAGGACGCCCACAAGGACGAGAGGGAGTCAGGCGACGGG
>VXQP01000004.1 GCA_009838965.1 Chloroflexota bacterium
AGGGCGCCCACAAGGGACGCCCCTACACCAGGCGGGGTTCCTGCCTTCGCAGGAACGACGGGGGCTGCGCCCCGCGTCCGGGCCACCTTCACCCGCCGCCGGGGGCCCTCACCCCGCGCTGAAGCGCGTTCCCTCTCCCTCAGGAGAGGGGAGCAGACAGGGCACCCACAAGGGACGCCCCCTATGGGACGAGCGTGCCCGGCTCCGCCGACCAGATCCAGTAGCCCTTCCCGTTCAGGACTTCCTGTGTGACGACCTTGCCGTCCACCGTGCGGAACCCGCGTTCGTCCGCGGTCGTGCCATCCGGAGCGGTCCTGTCTGCGCCGGGGATGCTCCGCACCCACAGGCTGCGCGCCGTGTCGTAGCCGTAGGCGATGCGCCACGGGATGCTGCCGAAGTAGTTGTCGGCCTCGCCGTCGCCGCCGTTCGGGCCCGGAGGCGCGCCCGCCGGGTTCTGGAAGATGTCTATCACGCCCAGCAGGTTCCATCCGTGCCGCACCGGCGCGGTCGGCGGCGTCGCCGACTGCTCATGCTCCGGGATCAGCGGGTTGAGCGTCGCGTACGTCGTCGTGAACAGCCAGTAGCCGAAGCCCGCCTCGAACCGCGTCAGGTTGCCGCCCCATTCGCCCTCGTCGTTCACCACCGCCGTCAGCCAGTCGCCGTCCTGGTACGCCAGCACGGGCGAGACACGCGCGCCGGACGGGATCACGCCGCCGAGCGACGGGTCCATCGGCGTGCCGGGGAAGGAGATGAGGTTCCAGCCGGGCAGCACGTCCAGCTCGTACGGCTCGCGCTCGACCACCGAGAACGTGAACTCGAACGTGGCCACATTGCCGGCGTCGTCGACGGCCATGTACTCGACCTCGTGCTCTCCCAGCGCCAGGTCGCTGGCGAGGAGCGCGAACTCCGAGGCGTTCACCCGTGTGAGCTGCCCCAGCGCGTTGCTGCCGTCCAGCGTGATGGCCGCGATGGTCACCGTGGCGTGCGAGTCGAAGAACTCGGCGTCCGGGTTGCCGTTCGCCTCGCCGCAGCCGTTCTCGGGACAGACCGCGTACTCGTCCTCCTCCGCCGGGAAGCTGATGCTGACGATCGGGGCGGAACTCTCCGTCTCGTCGTTCCGCTGCCTCCGCGTCGGGTTCAGGGCGAACCCAGGCGTTGCGCCGCCGTTGAACCCATCGTCCAACTCCAGCAGCACTCCGGCCTCGTGCATCTTCGCGAGGTCCAGGGCGTCGTCCGGCTCCGGCGGGCCTATCTCCGGCGTCCGCTGGTGCCTGGGCGGGGTCCATCCGCCCGACTCGCCGATGTTGTCCTCGTAGTCGAACCCGTACACCACCAGCCCGAACAGCTCGCCGAGATCGGTGAAGCCCGACGCCGGATACGTCCCGGCCCAGTGAGCGTCGTCGTCCTGCGCCGTGAGCGCGTGGCCTGTCCGGAGCTCGCCGATGTCGTAGGCGTACGCGTCGGCGCCTTGCACCGTCACCTTCCCGGCCGCGATGCCGGTGAAGTAGACCGTCGGGCGGCGCCGCAGGTCTTCGTCCGCGCGTACGTCCACGACGTATTTGCCGCGAGCGTTGGCGACCGGCCGGTCCTGCGCTGTCGCCGTCACGGTGACGGTGAAGCGCGGAGCGATGCCGTCGCTCGGCGTGATGGCCTCGGTGGCGCTGGCGTTGCCCGCGAGGTCGAGCGCGCCGCCGGCGAAGATCGTCACCTCCGGCGTCTCGTCCGCCATCAGTTCGCGCGCCAGCTCGATGTAGATGCGCGTGCGGGTGTCCTCGATGAGTTCGCGGTTGATGTCTATCGGCCAGTATCCCGCCTCCGCCAGCGCCTCTTCGTGGGTGAGACCCGTTATGTCGACGGCGTTGACGAGGGCAAAGGCGCTGTTCCCTCCTCCCAGGGCGTTCGAGACGGGCCAGAGCCGGAAGCTGAACGCGTCGTTCCCGGCGACGTCCTGGACCGGGTCCGTACCCGGCTTCGTGTAGCTGACCGTAACGCGCTCCCCAGCCGCGACCGGCGAACCCAGCGTGAGCACTACCTGCCAACCGATCACCGACACGTCGCTGACCGTGCGCTGCTCGCCGTCCACGAGGACTTCGAACGCGTTGGTCGCCGGCGTCGAGCCCCCGTCCAGCCCCTCGTTGTAGGTCAGCCTGAGCGTCGTGCCGCCGACCGCTGCCGTCTGGAGCAGCGGCGGGCTCCTGTCCACGTTCGGGTTGGTAAGCGAACTGCCGGTGCACCCGACGGTCCGCACCGCGCCGGCGAGCCTCCTGCCGTCCTTCTCGTAGACCGCCACGACCTCCGCTTTCGCGTTGTACACCTGCGGGCTCGAGTTGTAGTAGTGCTGGAAGCTGCCGCTCGTCTCGAAGCCGTCTGCTCCAACCGCGGTGTACTCGAAGAGGCGGTCCAGGCCCACGTTGTAGTCCGGCGGGTAGAAGAGCTGCCGGTAGTATCCCGCGAGCGTCCACCCGCCGATCGTGGCCGGCCTGTGCGTGAAGGACAACACGACTTCATCGTGGGGCGGGTCCGAGTTCGTGAAACGGCACAAGAGCGAGGTGTCGTCTGCCCGGACCGCCGGCAGCACCGCGGGCGCCGACGCCGGGTGCAGCAGGAACGGCGCAACCACGCCGCCGGTCACCGCCGATGTGGGCGCCGTCAGGCCGGCGAGGTCCACTGTCGCGGTCGCGGTCCTGCGCCCGAATCTGTCGGTACCTGAGCCTACGGAGGCGTGCCGCAGTGCGACCAGGATGGTCAGATCGTCTCCATCCGCGTCCCCGACGTCGGCCTCGATGTACCGTCCCAGTTCGGATCCCCTGGGGATGCTGAAGGACGAGGTCGTCCGCGACAGGTCCTCGACGAGCAGCACCCTCCGCCCCGCGAGGATGCCGAGCCGGTAGCCGCCGCAGTCGGCCGTGCTGAGCCGGTT
This sequence comes from Chloroflexota bacterium, assembly GCA_009838965.1. Classification (GTDB taxonomy): domain Bacteria; phylum Chloroflexota; class Dehalococcoidia; order Lucifugimonadales; family Australimonadaceae; genus Bin16. The sequence goes on from VXQP01000004.1 coordinate 2,921, forward strand.
CCAGGAGATCGTGGTGTCGCCGGTGGTGCTGCTGTAGGCGAAGTTGAGGCCGCTGATCCTGACGTCCTCATCGAGGGTGTCGGCGCACGTCTGCGCCTGAGGCGCCGATCGCGTCCCGGCGCGGGGCGCGGACGACGCGAACATCAGCCGCTGCGTCCTGGGCAGGGGGTTGCTGGTCCGGCCCAGGACAGTCCTCATGAACGGCGGCGCGTAGTTCGGCTGGTAGACGCTGACCACCTCATGGTCGGCGACCCTGATCCGCTCCGAATCGATCCCCGGACGCACCGGCTCGGTCAGTTCCACCATGATCCATGAGCGGTCGGCGACCTCCCCGCCTACTACCTTGCCCATCATCTCGAGGTCGGGGTCGTACGCGATGCCGGTCCACGACTCGACGGTGGCCGGGTCGGTGTCGTCCACGGTGAACGCGTGCGGACCGGGGTATTCGTCGTCCGGCGCCTCGCTCACCGTCCGGTTGCCGGCGCGGTCGGTGGCCGTTATCTCCATGAAGTACGCGCCCTCGTCCATGCCGGCCGCGTCAGCCGAGAACGCGTACGCCACGCCCGGGCGGTCCCCCAGGAGCGTCCAGCTCCCGATTTCCGTGATGTCGTCCGCGGCGTTGGGGTCATCCTTCTCGGCCCACACCTTCAGGTCGATCTCCGCGGCCTCGCCGTTCACGCTGATCTGCCCGCCGGAGGGCGTCGAGAGCGGCTCTCCGGTCGTGGCGTGGTCATCGTCCCTGTTCACCTCGGTGTAGTCGCCGTCCTGGGTGATGACCGATTCGCCGTCGTGCCGCAGGCCCGCGTCGTTGTCGCGCACGACGAACGAGTACCGGAGGGTGTTGGAACGCAGGTAACTCTGGTCCTCGGGCATGATGCCGGTCACGTCCGGCCCCTCGCCGTCCACGTCCACCGTCACCTGTCCGGCGCCCTCCACTTCGATCACGAGGCGGTCGTCGTGCCGCGCGAGGATCGCGGCGGTATCCGCGTGAGCGACGCCCGCCGGGTAGGCCGTGCACAGCGGGCCGTCGCTCGACGTGTACAGCGGGTCCCCATTCGCGTCCAGTGCTTGCGAATCGAGGACCCGCACGAACGCCTGGTAGTAGCTCTTCAACTGGCCCGGTGGGCCGGTGGATGTCGAGAGCGCCATCTGCACCGTTATAGAACTGTCGGCGCGGGGGTTCCGCACCGTCGCGACGACGCAGTCGCCATCGGTCTCCACAGACGTACTCGCCGCCGTGATGAGGATGGTGTTGTAGGCCGCGGGGTCGTTTGAGACCCAGAGCGTGCCGCCGAAGAAGCTGTTCTGCGGCGCGGCCAGTCCATTCGCGAGGTAGGCAGTATCCATCGTGGAGAGCGAACCGGCCACGCTCCCGAGGGTGGGGCCCGTGGGAGGAGTCAGAGCGGGGAGGTAGACCGTCTCTCCGTCGTAGGTCGTCTCCCGGTTCTTGGCGAGCTGAGCGTCCCGAATGTCGGCGAACACGCCGACGCTCAGGCCGCCGATGCTGATCTTCCCGTCGGTGCGGTCGAAGGTCGCCTGACCGGAGGCGGACAGCAGCAACAGCAGTGCGAGGGCTGCTGCGATGAACGCTGCGGAGAGTATGCGGGTCGCGGTACCGGGGACGGGTACGGTCGGATGTCTCACGCTGCTCCTGGGGACACGGAACTCGCGTCGAGGTCGTGTGGTCCGGTGCGCTTGTGGGGACTGGGCGAACCGGAAGTGATCCTTGTCGGCAATCGATTCTCCGGTACGGAAGCGCGTTCCTCAATGCGATAAGCGTGCGGGCAGATGGGAGTGCGGCGCGGTTGTGCGGAGGCGGAGGCGGTGTGCTATCCTTTCGGAGGCGTCCCGGGTGCGGGGCGCTGTTATTGTGACGGGAGATTCCCGCCTTCGCGGGAATGACGGAGAATCATGCACCTGGTGATCGACGGACACGGCTGCGACGCCGCGGAGCTCTCGGACGCGGAGCGCGTGCGGCGGTTCCTGGACGAGTTCCCGGACCGCATCAGCATGACCAAGATCACGCCGCCCGCCGTCTACACCTACCACGGCCCGACGCCGGAAGACTGGGGCGTCTCCGGCTTCGTCATCATCGCGGAGAGCCACATCAGCGTGCACACGTTCCCGGACCGGGGCTACGTCAACATCGACGTCTTCTCGTGCAAGGAGTTCGACGCCGACGACGCGATGGCGCAGGTGGGCGAGTTCTTCACGATGGCCCAGATCCGCAACTGGGTGCTGGACCGGGGGCTGGAGCACCTCGACCCCGCGACGGCCAGGTCAGTGGTGGAAGAAGAGCGGGAGACCGTCCGCCAGCGCGTGTAGGCCCTTCGACAGGCTCAGGGTGAGCGGAACCAACTGCTAACCCGCTCATGGTGGCCAGTTGCACAGCCGGCCCGCTCATGGTGAGCTTGTCGAACCACAGGCTCAGGGTGAACGGAATGACCGAAGCCAAGCGGCCCACCCTCCCCGACACGTTCCTGATACTCGATCCGGACGAGCACACGCTCGACCGATCGCGGTGCGTCGTGCTGCCCGTCCCGTACGAGGAGACGACGAGCTACCGGAAGGGAACGCGGCGCGGGCCGGAGGCGATCATCCGGGCGTCCGCCGAGATGGAGGACTACGACGTGGAGCTCGGCGGCGAGCCGTGCAGCGTCGGCATACACACCGCGCCCGCACTCGAATCCGCAGACGGGCCGGAGGCGATGGCGAACCGCGTCCGGGAGGCGGTCGCGGGCTACGCGGCGCAGGACAAGCTCGTGGGCATGCTCGGCGGGGAGCACTCGATCACGTCGGGGGCGGTGGCCGCGCTCGCGGAGTGGCACCCGAACCTGAGCGTCCTCTTCTTCGACGCGCAGGCCGACCTGCGGGACGACTACCAGGGGTGGTCGCACAGCCACGCCTGCGCGGCGCGGCGGGCGCTCGACCACGCGTCGAGCCTCACGCTCGTGGGCGTGCGCAGCATGACCGGCGAGGAGGCCGCGTTCGCGAAGGAGCACCGGGTCGCGCTCTTCCCGCGCGGCCCGGAGCCCATCGCGGACGTCGATGCCATCGTCGGCACGCTCGGCGAGGACGTCTACGTCTCGTTCGACCTCGACGCGTTCGACCCGTCGTTCATGTCGGCGGTCGGGACGCCGGAGCCGGGGGGCATGGGGTGGTGG
>VXQP01000071.1 GCA_009838965.1 Chloroflexota bacterium
CCCCACGCCTACCCCTACTCCGACGCCGACGCCAACCCCGACGCCAACGCCTACCCCCACTCATACGCCGACTCCGACACCAACCCCTACGCCGATCAATCCGGACGAGTACTTCAGGGACAAGACGGTCCGGGTCGTCACCGGCGCGAGTGGCGGCTCGTACGACGCGTTCCCCCGGTTCGTGGCAGCGACCGCCGAAGACTACTTTCCCCAGAGCACGACCTTCGAGGTGGAGAACGTCACCGGCGCGGCGCAGTACCACGGCCTTCGCGCGATCCTGGACTCCGAGCCTGACGCCCTCACCGTCGGCGTGGTGCACCCTCGATGGTTGCGGCGCCAGGCGGTCGTCGGCGACATCCGCAACTTCGACTTCGACGAGACCACCATCCTGGGCTCTCCGACCTTCACACCGGACAGCGACGCGTACTGCATCGACCGCAGCGTCGCGGCCTCGTGGCAAGAGGTCCTGGACTTGGGGCGCCCGCTTCGGATCGCCACGTACGAGCCCGGAACGGATCCTGTCATCGAGTTTCTTGCGGACAGCGGCGGGCCCTTCCGCGTGATCTACGACTACGGCACCATTGACATCGTGGAGGCGTTCGACAGGGGTGAACTTGACCTGATCGGCCGCTGCAGCCCCGAGATCATTCGCGCTATCTTCCCTGAGTGGCTCGACCAGCGCCGCATCATCCCACTCTTCTACGTCACGAAGCCGTTCGACACGGGATACCTCGCGCGGCTCGGACACAGCGGTCCCCTGCCCTCCATTCTCGAACTGCCCGGCCTCAACCTGGATGAGGCCCAGCGGGCACGGCTGGAGGCGTTACAGGCCAACCTGCACCTCGCCGACGCTACGCGCGTGTTCATCCTTCCTGCCGGAGTACCCGGCGTGCTCAGGGAGTATTGGCAGGAGCGGTTCGGCCTGATAATGCGAGACCGGCGGTTCATCGACACCATCCACGATGAGGGATATGTCGACTGGTACGGGTACGGGACTTCTGACGTGATACTCGCCCTTATTCTTCGCGTCCAGGCGCTCGAGCAGGACGTCAAGGCCTTTCTCTACAACGCCACCGGACTGCGCGACCTCGACCGCTTTGTCCAATAGCGACGCGCGACACCCGCCCCTTTCGCAGTCGCCCTCTGCCCGCGTACGCTGGTCCCCATGAACGGAGCGGCGTACGCAGCGCAGCCCACATCCCCACCGGCGCGGGTGAACAGCAATGAGCGGAAACGGGCGGCTGTGAGCGGGAATGAGCTGCGGATGAGCGGTTTTGAACAGTACGACAGCTCATCCACAGGCCATGTTCCAAAGGTGAATCCGGACGGATGAGCCGAAATGCACAGCGTTTCCCCCCGGAACTTTCGCTGCCGCGCCGGTTTTGCTAGCCTCACGCACAGGCGTCCGCTCGACGCCACGGAGGAACGGATGGCCACAACAGCAGGGATCGTGCCGGAGGAGTTGGCGCAGCTGACGCCGGATGAGCTGTACGCGCTCTACATGGAGAAGCAGGTGAACTTCGGGCGCGCCGCGCTCGCACTCGACAAGCGCAGACAAGTGGGCCGCGTCCACGTTCCCGCCGAGGAGGCCGACGTACCGAACGCCGGGCCGAACCAGCGTATGATCGTGGGGCCGGAGCTCGGCTTCAACGTCCACAATCTGCACGTCTTCACGTCCGGGCGCGCCGGCGGCTCGGAGCGCTACCACACCCACGGCGACGCGCTCAAGTTCTACGTGAAGGGCGGCGGACAGGAGCTCATCGAGGACGTGCGCTTCGACGTGAAGGTCGGCGACTTCTGCCACGTCCCCGCCAACATCTGGCACGGCACCGAGAACCCGAACCCGGAGCCGCTCGTTTTCCTCGCCGCGCAGCAGTTCCCCGGCACCTACCGCCAGGTGCCGACGCCGTTCGTCCACTTCACGGCGCCGCACAAGGCCCCCGAGGTGAGCGACCTCTCGGACGAGGAGCTCGGCAAGCTGGAGCCATGGCCGCTCTACCTCCGCTACCTGGAGGAGCAGATGGCGTTCGGGCGCGTCGCGCTGGAGATGCAGCGCAGGCGCGAGCAGAAGCGCCTCCACGTCCCGGCCGAGGAGGCCCCCATCATGGAGTGGGGCCCCGGCAGGCACCACATCATGTCGCCGGAACTCGGCTTCGACATCTACTCGTTCCAGCTGTTCATGGAGAACGTCGCCGCGCACACGGAGAACGGCGCGCCCCAGACCTCCGGCGACGCCGTCCGCTACTACATCGAGGGCGAGGGCGTCGAGGTCATCGGCGAGGAGCGCGTCCGCGTCCGCGCGGGCGACTTCACCTGCATCCCCGCCGGAACGCGCCACGAGACGACCAACCCGCACGACGAGGACCTGCGCTTCATCTGCTGGCAGCAGATACCGGGCACCTACGTGCAGGTGCACATGCCCGTCCTGCCCGTGGAGTAGCCATGACCACCTACCGCGGCCAGGGCATGGCGCGCATGGAGGACGAGCGGCTGCTGCGCGGCGGCGGGACGTTCGTCGACGACATCCAGCTGGACGGGATGCTCCACGCAGCCGTGCTCCGCAGCACCGAGCCGCACGCCCGCATCCGCTCGATCGACACCGCAGACGCGCTCGCGTGCCCGGGTGTCGCCGCCGTCTACACCGGCGCTGATCTGGACGGCGTCGTGCCCGACATCGGCGCGATACGCCGTGAAGGGATGGGTGAGACGCCCGTTCCCGAGCACCCCGTGCTGGCGAAGGGCCGCGTCTGCTACGTCGGCCAGCCCGTTGCCATCGTCGTGGCGTCGACGCGGGCACAGGCGTTCGACGCTCGCGACCGCATCGCCGTCGACTACGAGCCGCTCCCGCCCCTGCTCGACCCGCGCAAGTCGGCATCGGATGCGGACCTGCTGCACCCGGACATCGGCACGAACGTCGTGATGCGTACGGAAGCGGGCGCGGGCAACGTCGCCGAGGCGTTCGAGAACGCCGACGCGATCGTCGAAGCCTCATACGAGATCCCGCGCCTCGTCGCGATGCCGATGGAGTGCCGGGGCATCATCGTGGCGCCGGACGCCGAGAGCGGTCGGCTCACTGTCTGGACGTCGACGCAGGTGCCGCACCGCGTCAAGACGTTCCTTGCGATGCTGCTCCCCGGCGACCTGGACGTGCGCGTCATCACGCCGGACGTGGGCGGCGGCTTCGGGCGAAAGATCGAGGTGTGGCCGGAGGAGGTCGCAGCGGCGTACGCGGCTGTGCAGCTCGGCGCGCCGGTCAAGTGGACGGAGCAGCGCTCGGAGAGCACGCTCGCGTCGCACGGTCGCGGCTTCACGGCGGACGTGGAGGCCGCAGTGCGCTCGGACGGCACGATGCTCGGCGTCCGCATCCGCATGCTGGCCGACATGGGCGCGTACTTCCTCACGTCGAGCGGCGGCCCGCTCGGCAACGCCGTGCAACGCGTCGCCGGGCCGTACGCCATCCCCGCGATGGACGTGGAGTGCCTCGGCGTGACGACGAACCGACCGCCCACCGGCCCCTACCGAGGCGCGGGCGGCCCAGAGGCCGCCGTGCCCATCGAGCGCATCATGGACGACGCCGCGCGTCGCCTCGGCATGGACCCTGCCGAGATACGCCGCCGCAACTTCATCCCCGCCGACGCGTTTCCGTACGAGACGGCCACCGGCCTGCTCTACGACTCCGGCGACTTCCACACCGCGTTCGACCGCGCGCTCGGTATGGCCGGGTACGCCGGTCTGCGCGAGCGGCAGGCGTCCGAGCGCGGCCCGTTCCGCACCGGCATCGGCGTCGCGACTGTCACGAAGGCGTCCGGCGGCAAAGCGAACGTGCGCAAGAGCCTCGCCCGCGTCGAGATGAAGCCGGACGGGCGCGTCGTCATCGTCACGGACGTATCGCCCCACGGACAGGGCACGGCCACGTCGTTCTCGCAGATAGCGGCGGACACGCTCGGCGTGCCGCCGGAGATGGTCGACCTGCACCACGGCGACACCGACGAGCTCGCGTCGGGCGGCGGCACCACGTCGAGCCGCGGTCTCGCGGTCGGCGGCAACGCGGCCTACCTGGCGCTCCAGGAAGTGAAGCGTCGGCTGGACGCCGCGGGCGGCGTGGTTCCCGCGAACGGCATCACCGTGGAACTGGAGTGGGAGCTGCCCGCCAACCCGTTCGGCTTCGCCGCGCACGTCGCCGTCGTGGAGCTGGACGAGGGCACGGGCGACGTGCGCCTCACCGACTACGCGGCGGTCCACGACTGCGGCCCGATGATCAACCCGGTCATCGTGCGCGGCCAGATACAGGGCGGCATCGCGCAGGGCATCGGCCAGGCGCTGAGCGAGGGGATGCTCTACACGGCGGCGGGCCAGCCGCAGACCGCCAGCTTCATGACGTACGGCATCCCCATCGCGGAGTCGCTGCCCTCATTCGCGCTGGAGAACCAGCAGACACCGTCGCCGACGAACCCGCTGGGCATCAAGGGCATCGGCGAACTGCCGACCGTCGCCGCGCCGGTGGCGGTGACGAACGCCGTCGCGGACGCGCTGGCCCGCTCCGGCGCGGACGTGAGCGGCGTCGACATGCCGCTCCTCACCGAGCGCGTCTGGCGCGCCCTGGGGTGAGACCTATCAGCAGAAGTGGTATGGTTCCGTCACGAACATGTGGAGAATACCTATAGATGGTTGCCAACTTATCGTTCCCTACCCGCCACCTCTCGATCAGAGTCCCTTGGCATGATGCTGGTTGGGATGGCACCGTTTGTAAGGATCCCATACATAACTTGGCTTGCCTCAAGCTTAGCCGCATCGCTGAAAAAAAGAAGGAGGATGTAGAGGCAGGTCTAATAGGACGCCATTTCAAAGACTTGTTACCTAAAGATACGCCGCCCTGTATGCAAGAACGCGGAGCCTTTATGAGTCCTAACAGCATGCTCAGGCAGTATGTACACCCTTATCATCAAACTAGCGACGCTCACAAACACTTTACAGCGACCATTGCCCAACACCCTGCCTATTCAGCAGAGGCTGTCCCTTTCAGATGGTTGAGCAAAGACTTTGAGGAAGAGTTGGTCAGGCAACACCCACTTGAGGCCCTAGACCAGGCATTGGAACCAAAGCTCGGCTTCGAAACACGCTGGTGGCAAGACTATCTCAACCACAAGACTCTTCTAGAGGCCTTTTGGAGCTACATCAAAGTAGAAGAATCACTGATATTTTTCTACGCGAAACAAGTGCCATTAGCCGAGGACGCCGCTGGTCGGCGTATGCTTGTTGGAGTTGGACGAGTTAAGCGAATCGACAATCTTATCGAGCACCAGTACAACGGACCAGTTGATGGGAAACTGCGCAGCATGATCTGGGAAAGGATGATAGGCCATTCCATCCGCCCCACATTCGAGGATGGGTTTCTTCTGCCTTACCATGAAGCGCTTGAGAAGTGTACAGAAGACAAACTGGCAGAAGTCGTTGCCTACACCCCAGAGGATCGTTTCACGGAGTTCTCTTACGCCACTGAGCACGTGAGCGATGATGCGGCTATCGACGCACTCAGGGCTATACGTTCTTCATTGCTGAAGTGCACCGAATTATTCGGAGCGGACACCCACAAGCAAGCGACGTGGATAGACCAAGAACTAGGAAGGCTATGGGAAAATCGCGGCCCGTTCCCGGGTATGGGGTCAGTGCTCTCTGCAATGTCAGTCCCCATGGGCAACTTTATCGCTCGAGAAGTAACAGAGCAGGCCGAGAATAATAACGAGTCGCTTTGGGATGTGTGGTTCTCGCTATTGGATTCACCGGACAAGTACCTTACGGACGAGCTTGCCAAGCATATCGGTCCCACTACTGCAAAGTCATGGCAACTCATGCCCGAGGAGCGCCGGGCGTTCTTGGAACTGCTCAGCCGTATAGATATAACTCACAGCCAGGCTGAGGCACTCGTAACTCCTGAAGGCAGAGCAAGTGTACTAGGCATGACACAAGATGATACAGCATTCATTGCTAATCCTTACCTTCTATATGAATCTACGCGCTTCACCACAAGGCCAATCAATATAGGAACGGTCGACCGTGGTGTATTCCCCTCTGCCTCGATACGCGATAAGTTTCCCGTGGCCGAACCGTCCAGAATTGCTGAGGCGGTTGATGAACGGCGTTTGCGCGCTCTAGTGATTCGCGAACTTGAAACTGGGGCCAACTCAGGCCACACGTTAGTTCCACGCGAGAAGATCATTCAAAGTCTTCGCGCAGGAGCCCAGGCGGACAACGAACCGCAGACGCTCGTAAGTGCCGACCACATGAGAGTTGCCGAGGGCAACTCTTTTCCGGGTCAAGTGCGCATCACGCAGATGAGCAATGGGGAACCAGCGTATCAATTGGAAAGGCTAGGCAAAGCCTCCGACCGCATTAGGAACACAGTCAAGCGGCGAGTTGAAGCTAAGCGACATAGCATCGTCGCCAACTGGGAATCGGAACTTAACAAGGTATTGGGAATACCTCCTTCTGGTGAAGGTTTAGATCAAGTGGAAGAGGCGCGAGCACGGCAAGAAAAAGCGAGTGCGCTAAATGAGATTGCCAACGCGCGGTTCAGTGTGCTCATCGGTTCGGCTGGAACAGGTAAAACTACTTTGCTTTCTGTCTTATGTAAACGTCCGGAGATTCAGGACAAAGGAATCCTACTTCTTGCGCCCACGGGCAAAGCACGCGTCCGAATGGAAGATATCGCCAAGCGGGCAGGAATCAAGAATTTCAACGCCTACACGCTGGCGCAGTTCCTTATGCAATATGGCAGGTATATTCCGGATACTCAACGCTACGTGCTAACAGAGCAACAGGACAGTCAGACAGCTAAGACTGTTATTGTTGACGAGTCTTCTATGCTCACAGAGGAGATGCTTGCAGCATTGCTTGAGTCGTTAGCCAACATCGATCGGTTGATACTAGTCGGCGATCATCGGCAACTCCCACCTATCGGCGCAGGCCGACCGTTCGTCGATATTATCAACTACATCAAACCAGAAGAACTATCGTTCCCTAGAGTAGGTCGAGCTTATGCGGAGTTGACAGTCCAGCGACGTCAATCATCTGAGGACAGAGATGCGCTTGATCTCGCTGATTGGTTCGGTGGAGAACTGACATCAGGGCATGATCACATCTTTGAGGTGCTGTCAGGTAAACGAGAAAGCCAAACTGTAAAGGTTGTTCATTGGGACACCGCAGATCATCTTGTCAACAAACTTCCTGAGATTATCGGTGAACACTTAAGGTTTGATGCAACCAAGGATGAAATTCGCGCATTCGATGAAAGTCTAGGAGGCACGCCTGTCAATTCCGGGGTGTATTTCAATGCGGGTGCCGGAGCTGGAGCAGAGCATTGGCAGATACTCAGTGCCTCTCGGCAGAGGCCATGGGGAGTTGAACCACTCAATCAAACCATCCATCGAAAATTCAGAGGCAAACAGATACAAACTTCTGTAAGGGACACACGTTTCGTGAAGCCTCTGGGTGAGGAACTAATTGTTTACGGCGATAAAGTCATCAATAATAGGAACAGAACCTTGTCTCGTCGGCGCAAGTCCCCTGCAGGAGGATACCTCGCAAACGGTGAGATAGGAATCGCTATCGGTTGGGTAGACTGGAAGAGGACCAATACTCGACCGCGTCACCTCGTTGTAGATTTTTCAACTCAAGAAGGATCGCCTGTCAACTTCTGGTCTTCTGACTTTAATGAAGTTAAGAATAGCGACCTTGAGCTTGCTTATGCCTTGACTGTACATAAGGCGCAAGGGAGCGAGTTCGATACAGTGTTCTTCGTCCTTCCCAAGTCTGGTTTCTTGCTTTCTCGTGAACTCGTCTACACTGCACTAACCCGACAGCGAAATCGCATAGTCTTGCTAATGGAAGGCACAGCAGTTGATTTGCATCGCCTTAGTTCTCAAGCATGCTCAGAAACAGCCTCCCGGCTTACAAACGTCTTCCACCCGCCGACTGCCCCTGAAGTCGACCGGCCGTTTCTGGAAGAACGACTAATTCACAAAACAGAGCGGGGTGAAGCGGTACGATCTAAGTCAGAAGTCATCATCGCTAATCTCCTTCACTCCAAAGGCATCAATTATCTCTACGAGGAACCGTTGGAAGTTGATGGCGTAGTCAAATTCCCAGACTTCACTATCTCAGACGCCGACACCGGTGAAGCCTACTACTGGGAGCATCTAGGTATGCTCACGATGCCCACTTACCGCCAAGCGTGGGAGAAGAAGCGCAAGTGGTACGAGGAGCACGGAATCCTACCCTTGGGTCAAGGTGACGGTGAGAACGGAACGCTCATCACCACCGAAGACTCTGCAGAAGGCGGCATAGACTCCGCGGCAGTCTCACGGCTCATCGAGGAGACGTTTAGCGTCTAGCGTTCCTCCCCCGGCCTTGTGACACCCGCCCCTTGCGGCGTACATCCCCCGCCCTGCTACCATGTTCGTACGCGCCCTGAAGGAGACGCCGTGACGAAGGAGACGCCGTGACGACTGCACCGGCAGAGGATGTACCCCGCTACTTCCACGATTATGCGCTGGAGAACGAGCGGCAGCACACGGAACTGGCCGACCGGATCGATCGGGTGAGAAGCGAACTCGGCGACCGCATCAGTCTGGTGCAGGGCGAACTCCGCATGATCAAGGCCATCAGCCTGGGCATCTTCGGCACAGTACTGGTGGCCGCGTCCAAGTACGTCATCGGCTGGTAAACCCACCGGAAGACGGTGGCCTCATTTGGCCTCATTCCGGCCTCGTTCACGCCCGAACCGGCCCCGAAACACCCCACCGTGGCGCCATTGGGACCCTGGAACCCACGAGTAAATGGGGCCCATATGATGCCAAATGGCGCCGCCACAGCAAAGGCTCGTGGAACAAGCCAGCGTAGCGGGCGGCAACGCGCTGGCCCGCTGCGCTTTCACTGAAGACTGGAGCCTTTGGAGGCCTACTTCGCGCCGAAGAACTTGCCCTCGATCTCCACGGGGTCGACGTGGAAGTTCTCAGCGGAGTCGGCGGGGATGGCGTTGCCGTCCGGCTTCACCCGCGTCTGGATGCCCCCGCTGGTGTCCATCTGCGCGCCGACGCGGAGCATGAACAGGTTCCGCCCACCGGTGTTGAGGTACCGGTAGTACGCGCCCTTCGGGATCATGATGCCCTCGTACTCGCCGAGCACCTTCCCGTTGCCCTTGTCGTCGAAGAACGTGACCTCGCCCTCCAGGATGACGAACGCGTGGTCCTCGTCCGTGTGGGCGTGCACGGCGTTCTCACCGCCTTCCGCGTTGACCTTGAAGCTCAGCCAGAGCAGGTCCGTGCGCGCAAGGTCGATGTTCGTGCGTCCTGCCGACAGGTACGGGCCCTTGATGGCGAACGTGGACGTCTGGGGCGTCGTCTGCGTCTCGGTGGTCATGGCATCCTCCCTCGTTCTGTGTGCCGCTATCTTACGCCGCTTGGCAAGCCCTGTCCGAAGTGCCCTACCGCACGATGCCTTTGACGATGTCGGAGAGGCGCTCACCGATCATGATGGACGTGACGTTCGTGTTCGCGTGCGGGACGACCGGCATGATGGAGGCGTCCGCCACGTACAGGTTGTCCATCCCGTACACCTTCAGGTTGCTGTCGACCACGGCCATGGGGTCGGACGCGGGGCCCATCTTGCACGTGCCGACGCCGTGATGGTAGCTCCCGTGCGCGCTGCGGGCGAACTCGGCCCAGTCCTCGTCGCGCGTCGGAGAGATGAGCGGGCCGTAGAACTCCTGCATCGACTCGTGATGGACGAGCTCGTAGATGAACTCCATCGCCGTGAGCATCGCCTTCAGGTCGTCCGGGTGGCGCAGCATCGCATCCTCGATCTCAGGCAGGTCCTCGGGGTCCGTGCTCACGAGGCGGATGCGGCCCCTGTCCCGTTGCTCCAGCAGGTTGGCCGACACCGGCCACATCGTTTTCAAGCCTTCCACCACTGTCGGCGGGCGCTGGAAGATGTGGAAGTCGCCGTCCGGGAGGCCGGGGTCGCTCTTGTACATCAGGCGGAAGCGCGGGATCACCCAGTCCGGGTTGAAGTCGGTGTTCCCCTCGAACGTCATCTCTATCGTGGCGTGGTCCTGGTAGTTCTCGCCCACACCCTCCAGCGCCTGCACGACGGGGATGCCGAGCCGTTCCAGGTCGCCCGCCGGGCCGATGCCGGAGAGCATGAGGATCTGCGGGCTGTGGTAAACGCCCGCAGAGAGCACGACCGTCTCCGCCGATACCGTGCTCACCTCGCCCTGCCGCTTGAAGACGACGCCGTTCACGCGCCCGTTCGCGATGTCGAGCGTCTGCACCTGAGCGTCGGCGACGACGTCCAGGTTCGGACGCCCGCGTGCGGGGTCGAGGTATGCGACCGTCGTGTTCTGCCGCACGCCGTCCTTGACGTTGTAGGCGGAGCTGCAGATGCCGTACGGGGCCGGCACGTTCAGGTCAGGGCACATCGGCAGTCCCATGCTCCGGGCCCGGGCGATGAACGCGCGCACCGGCGTATCGGCGCTCTCCTCCTCGTCCACCCTGAAGGCGCGATAGACGTACAGCGGCCCATCCTCACCGTGGATCTCGTTGCCGCCGTAGTCCGAGTCGGTCTCGATCCTCCGGAGGAGTTGCAGGCACTCGTCGAACGACCAGCCCGGATTGCCGAGCCCGGCCCACGTGTCAAGGTCGTGCTTCGTGGGGCGGACGACGGCCATCGCGTTGACCGACGAGCCGCCGCCCATCACGCGTCCGCTCACCTTGTAGAACGTGCTGCCGTCGCCTGCGCGGGGCGTCGGGTAGAGCATGACGTACGGCGACTCGAGCACAACTCGCGCAACCCGGCTTCCGTCGGCGATCTCCTCGGGGATGGGCTGCGGGTCGGGCCCCGCTTCCAGCAGCAGCACCTGCCTGTCCGGGTCCTCGCTCAACCTGGCTGCGGCGGCGCACCCCGCGGAGCCCCCGCCGATGACAACGACGTCGTAGGAACGTTTCTGCACTGTTCAGCGCCTCCTCAAGCCGGGGCTTCCACCTTCTTCCGCAAGCGATTGAAGAACTCGTCGATGACCTGCACGCCGGTGGCCCGCAGGATCATATCGCCGACGATGCCCAGGCGGCCCTTGATGATCACCTCGGCCATGTAGGCCAGCTCAGTCGCATTCCCATCCGGGGAGAGCGTCATCGTGATGTCCGAGGTCATCGTGCTCTTCGTCAGCGAGTCCTCGCCCTCGACGTGCGCCGTCAGGCTCACGGGCGCCTCCGCGTCCACGATCTGCGACGTGAACCGGAAAGCGCCCGATACCGGCCCGACCTTCGCGCTCATGCCGCCTTCGAACGTCCGGTCGTCTATCTTCACGAGGTCCTGCACGCCGGGCATGCAGTCCGCGAACTGCTCAATGTCCAGCACCACGTCCCAGACCGTCTCAGCCGTGGCCTGCAGCGACACCTTCCCCTGGTACTTCATCCCGCCCCTTTCCCGGATGGATTGCGCAGGGAGACTATCGCAAGCGGCCCCCGCGCACAACGAACAGGCCACCTCGCTGTAGAGAGGTGGCCTGCATCGCGTAACGTTCGAGGCTGGGTGACGGTCTAGTGCTCCGGGAACATCTCCACTTCCCGCTGGACCGGGCCGAGGCCCTCCCAGTACGCTCCCGTTTCGAGGTTGTAGCGGCCCTGCATGAAGTCGCCGGACTTCTGGCTGCGGATGATGACCGCACACGTCTGCTCGCCGAGACTGCGCTCCGCGTGGATCTCGTACGGGCGCACCAGGTCGACGCAGCCCGGCTCGACCTTGAAGTTGCCGACCTCCTCGATGGGCACGTAGTCCGGCCGGCGCTCGGCGCCCTCGACGGGGCGGTAGCGCTCGATCATCTCGTGGCCCACGAGCACGCCGTAGAGGGTGTAGATGTGCGCGTGGTCGTGGATACCGCGCCAGCCCGGGTGCTTCGGAGGCTCAACCGGCCTCCCGGTCGGCTCGCGCTTCAGCGCGTTGACCACGAAGCCGTAGTCCGCGTCTTCGTAGAAGAGCAGGTTCTCCGCGCGGTCGGTGAACACGTTCACCGGCCACTTGGCCGACGCCTCCTGCACGGTGGGGTCGGCGAGGAACTCCTGCAGCACCGGCGTCAGCGCGACCCAGCGCTTCTCCGGGTCCGGCTCGCTGGCGAACAGCTCGCGCGTCTGCTTGATGAACCGGTCCAGGGCGGTCTCTGTCGTTACCGTGGTCATGGCTTCTCCTCTTTCTCCGGCTACACGTTGGCCGGAACTTCCGCGAGGTTGTAGAGGCTGGCGCAATTATCCCAGAGGATCTTCCTCTTGTCCTCATCCGATATACCGAGTTCGAGGAAACTGGACACCGCGTCCGGGTACTTGGAGTCCCCGTGCGGGTAGTCCGTCGAGAAGACCATCTTGTCGCTGCCCACCCAGTCTATCGCGTACTTGGCAGGCTCCTCGTCCGGCTCGACGGATATCCAGCACTGCCGCTTGAAGTACTCCGTCGGCGCCATCGTGAGCTCGGGGACGAAGACGTCCGCCTCCCGCTCGTAAGCCTCGTCGAGCCGCCAGAGCAGCCACGGGGCCCACGCGCAGTTCGCCTCCAGGAAGGCCGCGCGCAGCTTCGGGTGACGCTCCAGCACGCCGCCGCCGCAGAAGCTGGCGAGCGCCATCATCTGCTCGACGGGCTGCGCAAACACGCGGCGCAGCATGAAGTTCGGCTCGAAGTGCTGGCCCACCTGCCGCGCACCGGACGACGACGACTCGTGGAACCCGATGGCGACGTCGTACTCCTCGAGCACGCTCCACAGCGGGTCGTAGTACGGATCGTGCCAGGTCTTGTCGGTCATCTGGTTGGAGCGCATGAACACGGCGCGGAAGCCGAGCTCCTTCACGGCGCGCTCCACCTCGGTGACGGCGTCCTCCACGTCGAACGGCGAGACCATCGCTGCACCGAGAAGCCTGTCCGGCGCAGGGGCGCAGAAGTCGTACATCCAGTCGTTGTAAGCACGCGCGATCGCGGCGGCGAACGGCGGGTCCATGAACGGCTCGGCCAGCGTGTGCAGCCCGCGCGTGGGGAAGAGCACCGCGATGTCCAGCCCTTCCACGTCCATAGCCTCCAACTGCACCTCGGTAGACCACCCACGAGCGGCGTGGCTCTCGTAGAGCTTCTGGTTCCGCTCGTAGTTGTGCCCGCCCGCCTGGTTCGGGTTGGTCGAACGCACGCCGGTTGTCGTTCCCCACGGCGTGCCGTCGGGGTGGACGGTGCGGAGGTCGCGCACGTTCGCAGACAGGACGCCGACCTGCGCGTAGTCGCGGTACTTCTTGTCCGTGTACCGCTGCCACAGGTCAGGCGGCTCCATGATGTGCATGTCGCTGTCGATGATCCTGAATCCACCCTTGGCCATCGCCGTCCTCCTGTTTCTCTCCGGTTAAACGCTGGCTGGGACTTCCGCGAGCTTGTAGAGGCTGGCGCAATTGTCCCAGAGGATCTTCCTCTTGTCCTCATCGGGGAGCGCGAGTTCGATGAAGCTGGATACCGCGTAGGGGTACTTGGAGTCTCCGTGCGGGTAGTCCGTCGAGAAGACCATCTTGTCGCTGCCCACCCAATCTATCGCGTACTTCGCGGGCTCCTCATCCGGTTCGACGGATATCCAGCACTGCCGCTTGAAGTACTCCGTCGGCGCCATCCTGAGCTCGGGGACGAACACGTCCGCCTCGCGCTCGTACCCCTCGTCCAACCGCCACAGCAGCCACGGGGCCCACGCGCAGTTGGCCTCCAGGAAGGCCGCGCGCAGCTTCGGGTGACGCTCCAGCACGCCGCCGCCGCAGAAGCTGGCGAGCGCCATCATCTGTTCGACCGGCTGCGCGAACACGCGGCGCAGCAGGGTGTTCGCCCCGAAGTGGTCGCCTGCCTGCCGCGCGCCGGACGATGAGGCCTCGTGGAACCCGATGGGGATGTCGTACTCCTCGAGCGCGCTCCACAGCGGGTCATAGAACGGGTCGTGCCAAGGTTTGTCCGTCATCTGGTTGGAGCGCATGAAAACGGAGCGGAAGCCCAGTTCCTTCACCGCACGCTCGACCTCGGCGACGGCGTCGTCCATGTCGAACGGCGAGACCATCGCCGCACCGAAGAGCCTGTCCGGCGCCGGAGCGCAGAAGTCGTACAGCCAGTCGTTGTACGCACGCGCCAGCGCCGCCGCGAACGGCGGGTCCATGAACGGCTCGGCCAGTGTGTGCAGCCCACGCGTGGGGAAGAGCACCGCGACGTCCAGCCCTTCCACGTCCATCGCCTCCAGCTGCACCTCGGTGGACCAGCCGCGCTCCGCATGGGTGACGTAGAGCTTCTGATTGCGCTCGTAGTTGTGGCCGCCTGCCTGGCTCGGTCTGCTCGCGGCGCGCACGGGCGCTCCCCAGGGCCTGCCGTCCGGATGGACCGTACGGAGGTCGCGCACGTTGTCCGACGTCACGCCCACCTGTGCGTAGTCGCGGTACTTCTTGTCCGTGTACCGCTGCCAGAGGTCCGGCGGCTCCATGATGTGCATGTCGCTGTCGATGATCCTGTACCCGCCCTTGGCCATCGCTGCTCCTCCTACCGTGCAGGTTCGCCGTTCGGCAGTATCACCGCGACCATCGCTTCGAGGCTCTCGTGTGCCTCGAAGCCTTCGTTCACGTCTTCCAGTTCGTACTTGTGGGTAATGAGCTTCTCCACCGGCCTGTCGACCATTGTACGCATCGCCTGCAACGACCGGATGATATGCCTCGGGCCCGCCGAGAACACACCCTGCACGCGGATAACCTTGCGGGTGAGCAGCGCCGGGTTCGCCTCGAGCAGGCCATAGTCCGTCCACTGGCCTATCACGAGGTACCTTCCGCCGAAGCGCACCATCTCCAGTCCCTCGCGGAACGCCGTCAGCCCTCCGGACGCCTCGACGATGAGGTCGCCGCCGCGTCCGTCTGTCAGCTCTTTCACGCGCTCGATGCGCGCCTCGGGAGTGTTCCATTCGGAGATGTCGACGGTTTCGCTCGCGCCGAGCTCGCGCGCCAGTTCCAGCCTGCTCTCGGGCGCGCCAACCACGATGACCCGCCCTGCCCCGCCAAGCAGCACCTGGTTGAGCACGCCCATGCCGATGGGGCCGGAGCCCTGCACCACGACCGTATCGCCGAGGTCGACGCCGCCGATGCGGTCCACGCCGTTCAACGCCGTGTGATTGCCGATGACGCTCAACAGCGCGCGCTCGTTCGAGACGTCGTCAGGGACGCGCAGCAGCCAGGGAGTCGCGCTCAACTGGATGTACTGTCCGAAGCCGCCGCGCAGGTACGGCGGTTCGTTGCACAGCGTCGTGCCGTACGAGCGAGTGTTCTGGCACGACTCGCCAACCGCGCACCGGATGCAGCGTCCACACGGCCCGTCGCGGAAGATGACGCGGTCGCCGGGGCGCACCGGTTCCCCGAGCACGTCCGTCGCGATCTCCGGCGAGATCTCCGCGACAACACCGACGTTCTCGTGGCCGAAGATCATCGGCGCGGGCGTCGCGTCCAGGTGCCACGCGTGCACGTCCGTGCCGCAGATGGCGGCCATCTGCATCTGCACGAGCGCCCCGCCCGGCTCCATCGGCAGCACAGGGAACTCCTGCACCTCCAGCGGCTTGTTCGCTCCAACGAAAACAGCAGCCTTGCACGTCGTCATGTCCCTAACCCTCCGTCAGTTCCAGACGTTCCGTCCATTCGAGCCAGTCGCGGATCGCCGCCTCCGGTGGATACTGGGGTTCGTAGCCCAGTTCGCGGCGGGCACGGCTGATGTCGAGCGCATAGTACGCCAGGGGGCCCATGCCGCGCGGGTCGAGCCCCGGCCCCACCTCAATCTGTGCGCCGGGGATGACGGCGCGGATGGCGTCTGCGAAATCGTTGAGCGTGTAGGTGCGCCCGCTCCCGATGTGGAAGACGTGGCCTTCAAAGCCGTCCACCAGGCACCCTTTGACGACGCTCTGCGCCACGTCCCGCGCGTAGGTTAGGTCGAGCCGCTGGTCGCCGCCCTGCGGGATGACGATGGGCCGTCCCGCGATGGCGCTCCGAATCAGCTCACCCCAGATCATGTTGTGGCTGCCGTGGCGCTCCGCGCCCTTGCCTATGCCGTAGATGGCGGCGAACCGCATGGCAGCGAAGTCGATGCCGAAGAGCCGTTTGTACTGGATGCCCATGAGCTCGGAGGCCGTCTTGGCCGCGCCGTAGACGCTCCCCATGGGGTACGCCGGGAAGTCTTCGTCTACGGGCACCATCTGCGGCTCAAGGTGCTCTTCCGTCATCCGCGAGAGTGCACCGATCGAACTCGTGAAGGAGACGCGGTCGATGTTATTCCGCCGCGCCGCTTCGAGGACGTAGACCGTCGCGAGCGCGTTGACCGAGAAGCCGAGCACCGGGTCGGCGTCCGCCGTGTCCGGGTAGACCGCGGCGAGGTGACAGATGCGCTCGATGCGGTGTTCCCTGCACGCGCGGTCCAACTGCTCCAGCGATGTGATGTCGCCCTCGACGAACGCGAACTCGTCGCTCACGTCGCGCAGCAGCGTGAAGTCGGGACGGTTGTCGAAGACGACGGGCTCGTGCCCCAGCGTGAGCAGGTCGCGGGTGACCCAGCACCCGTTCACTCCAAGCCCGCCTGTTACGAGGATGCGCAACCCTGCCTCCCGATATCAGATGCTGACCGCGGCCTCGACCTCTTCCCTGCTCATGCCATACACGTCGAGCGCCGTCTCCACGGAGATGTAGCCGTTGCGGAGGTCTGAGGCGACGCGCTCGCGCTCGCGCTCCTTCGGATCGCCGACGCCCGCGGCGGATGCGGTTTCCATGCGTACCACGTCGCCCGGAGCCATGGGAACGTTGGAGATGAGGCCGGTGTAAGCCTTCTCACTGCCGGTTCCAGGGTTCATCACGACGCGGCCCGGCCTGCCGTTGCCCCCGCCGTTCACGCCGCGCGCCGGAGCAAGCGTCCTCGGCGTGCCGCCCGCGTATTGCGCCTGGGAGCGCACGCGGTACTCGCGCCGGAGCGCGAGGCCTCCCCGGTACTTCCCCGCCCCTCCTGTGTCCGGCACGAGGCAGAACTGCTCCATGTCCACGTCGAACTCGGACTCGATGATCTCGACGCCCGTGTACTTCGCGCCGCCGGTCCAGGAGTGCGCGGTGCCCGTGTAGCCGTCGCCGCCGTCGTACGCGCCGTTGCCAGAGACGATGATCTCGTACTGCACGTAGCGCTTCGCCGCGGGCCCGCTCGTGCCCAGCACCACCATGCCGGAGACGCTGTTGTGCGCCACCGCGGGATTGCCCGAGACCTTGCTCAGCGCCTCGAATACCACGTCCTCCACCACCGGCATGGTCATGGAGTAGAAGCCCACGGGCGCGGGGAACTGCGGACAGATGACGCTGCCCTCCCGGAACCGACACTCGATAGTACGCGCGAGGCCGTAGTTGTTCGGCATATCCGAGCCCATCATCGCTATCGCCGCATAGTTCACCATGCCGCGCACGAACGGCGGGCGGGCGTTCACCGGCCCCAGCGACTGATCGCCCGAGCCGCTGAAGTCCATGACGAGCCGGTCGCCCTCCTTGATCGCGGCGACGTGGATGCGGATCGTCTCGGTGGGGTTGGCAACGTCGTCGATGAACGCCTCGACCTCGACCGTGCCGTCCGGCCAGGTCTCGATGACCTGGCGGGCGCGCACCTCGGTGCGGTCTCCGATGCCCTTGAACGCGTCCAGCACCGCTTCCCTGCCGTACGTCTCCACCGTGTGGTTGAGGCGCCGGACGCCGATGCTCCAGAGCGCGCCGGCCTGCGCCTCCAGGTCGCCCAGCACGAGTTCCGGCGTGCGCGTGTTGGAACGCAGGAACTGGACGACTTCCTTGTGCAGGACACGCTGGCGCATGAATTGCACCGGCAGTATCGAAAGGCCTTCGCCGAACAGGTCCCGCGCTATCGCATTCCGCGAGCCGGGCGACTGCCCGCCGATGTCCACCTTGTGGCCCATGCTGGCGCAGAACGCGATGACTTCGTCGCCGGCGAACACGGGCATGACGACGACCATGTCGCTCGGGTGGGGACAGCCGGAGTGGTACGGGTGGTTCGTAAGGAAGCAGTCGCCCTCGCGCATGTCCTCAACGTCGTAGAACTCGAGCACACCGCGCACGCAGTCAGGGTAGGCGCCGAGGTGCGTCGGCAGCGGCGAGTGCTGGCCAACGACGTTCCCCTCGCGGTCGGTGATGCCGGCGGAGAAGTCGTGCGACTCGCGAATGATGGTGGAGTAGCCGGTGCGGAGGACGGCGGCCTGCATCTCGCGAACGATGCCGTCCAGCCGGGCTCGTATGACTTCCTGCGTTATGACGTCCGTCGCCATCAACCATCCCTCCCGCCTGGGTGGTGATAACCTATGCGCGCCGCGAGGGGCTGTCAAACCTGCGCGGCGCTTTGCGCGAACGCCTACGCACCCCTATAGTTCGCGTTCGATCCCACGCGAGGAAGGCTGGTTCCCGATGAAGACGGTTGCAGTTGACACGGGCGGAACGTTCACCGACATGGTCGTGCTCGAGCACGAGTCCGGCGAGGTCGACGTGCTGAAGGTCCCGTCCACGCCCCAGGAACCCGGACGCGCGATCATCGACGGCCTGCGCGAGCTGCTCGACGCCAACCTCGGGGCCGAGGAGGTCGCATCGTTCACCCACGGCACGACGGTCGGCACGAACATCCTCGTGCAGGACAAGGGCGCGCGCGTGGGGCTGCTCATCACCGACGGCTTCAGCGGCGTGAACGACGTATGGCACATTCCGCGGTTCGGCAGCGACCTGTCCGACATCTACGTGGAGAAGAACCCGCCCGTGGAGCCATGGCTGCGCGAGGAGATCGTGGAGCGCGTCGACTACCAGGGCAACGTGAAGAAGCCGCTGGACGTGGAGCAGGCGCGGGAAGCCGTGAAGCGCCTCAAGAAGAAGGGCGCGGAGTCCGTTGCGGTCGTGCTGCTGTTCTCGTTCCTGAACCCCGAGCACGAGCGGGCGCTCGGCGAGATGATCAGGGAAGAGTTCCCGGATGGGTCGGTCTCGCTCTCGTCCGAGATACTGCCGCAGATTCGCGAGTTCCCGCGCCTGAGTACCACGGTCGCGAATGCGCGGCTCGCTCCCGCGATGATCGACTACCTCGGGAAGCTTGCCGACGGGCTGCGCGGCCTCGGCATCACCACTGAGCAGCTGTACATCATGCAGAGCAACGGGGGCGTGGCGAAGATTACGAGTGTCATCCCCATCACCACCCTGCTCTCAGGCCCGTGCGCCGGTTCCGAGGCGGGGATGCAGATAGCCGACTCCGCCGGGTTCTCCAACATGGTCTCGTTCGACATGGGTGGCACGAGCAGCGACATCGCGCTCGGTGAAAACGGCTCCGTGCTGGAACAGACCTCCGTCCTCATCGGCGACTGGGAGATCGCGGCGCCTATGCTGATGATCAACACCATCGGCGCGGGCGGCGGCACCATCGCGTGGATAGACGGCGGCGGTGCACTGCAGGTCGGCCCGCACAGCGCGGGCGCAGACCCGGGCCCCGTCGCGTACGACAAGGGCGGCACACAGCCGACCGTGACCGACGCCAATCTGCTGCTCGGCTTCCTCCACCCGGAGTACCTGCTTGGCGGCAAGGTGAAGACGAACAGGCAGAAGGCCCACGAGGCGGTTGCCGACATGGGCAAACAACTCGGCATCGAGCCGATGGCCACTGCCGAGGGCATCATCCGCATCATCAACGCGAAGATGGAAGAGGGCATCCGCGAAGTCTCTACCGAGCGCGGGTACGACCTCCGCAACTTCGTGCTCGTGGCGTTCGGCGGAGCGGGGCCGGTGCACGCCGGACGGCTCGCGGCCGACCTCGGCATGAGCAAGGTCGTCGTGCCGCCGATGCCGGGCGTCAGCTCGGCGCTCGGCCTCATCATGGCAGACCCACGCCGCGACTTCGTGCGCTCCCGCCTGACCGACCTCGAGCAGCTGGGGGCAGGCGAGCTCGGCTCCATCTTCGCGGCGCTGCGCGACCATGCCATCAGCGAGTTCAAGGCGGACGGCTTCGACGAGGACTCGATCGGCTGCTCCTTCTCGGTGGACCTGCGCTACCAGGGTCAGGGCTACGAGTTGAACGTCCCTGCCGGTGACGACGTGAACCTGAACGCACAGGCGATCAAGGAGATACGCGAGCGGTTCGACCAGGCGCACGAGCAGCTGTTCGGCCACAGCGCCAAGACCGAGCCGGCGGAGGCGGTGAACTACCGCGTTCGCGCGACCGTGCGTGTGCCGAAGTTCTCGATGAAGCGCCACGAGCGCGCAACGGGCTCCGCCGACAGCGCGAAGATAGGGGAGCGCGAGGTGTACTTCGACCGCGCGTCCGGCATGACGCCAACGCCGGTGTACGAGCGCACGCTGCTCGCGCCCGGCCACGAGGTCGCGGGCCCTGCCATCGTCGAGCAGCTGGACAGCACGACGGTGGTCTACCCCGGTCAGCAGGCGCTCGTGGACGACTACGGGAACCTCATCATCTCCATCGGGTGAGCGGACCCCGGCGCACGGGTGCAGTCTTCCCTAACGTGAAATCTTTCACTTGACAATTGCCCCCTCGGCTGATATTCGTTTTCCGCTCATATCCGGTTAACAACCGGCTGGAGAAATAACCTGGAAACAGGGGGAGGACCTGATGCACTTCGGACCCATTCGCGCAAGAATCCTGCTGGCGTTCGCCGCACTGATGAGCACCTCGCTCATCCTCGCGGCCTGCGGCGCAGACCCGACGGCAACGCCCGTGCCGCCCACCGCGACGCCGACACCGGCTCCGGCCATGGAAGAGAAGCCGGACCCGACGCCGACGCCCGTGCCGCCCACGCCTACCCCGGAGCCTGAGCCGCAGGTGCTCAAGCTCGGCTTCACCGTCCCGCAGTCCGGCTCCTACGCCCGCTGGGGACGGCTCGTCTCCGCCATGCAGTGCGCCATCGACGAGGTGCACGCCAGCGGCGACCTTGGGACGACCACCATCGAACTTCTCCCCGAGGACTCAAAGGCAGACCAGGCTGAAGGCGTCTCCGGCCTTCGCAAGCTCGCCACCGTCAACGACGCACCGGTTGTCATGACCATCTTCACGGGCATCGGCCTGGCACAGAAGCCGGTTGCTTCGGAGTTGGAAGTGGTGCTGTTCAGCTCCGGCATCCAGAACCCCATGTTCGCCTACGACAGCCCGTGGGTGTTCCGCAACGCGCTGAACACGACCCTCAATGCCGACGCGCTCATCCGCTGGCTGGATGACTACGCCGGCGGCTCCGGTGAGGACTTGAACGGCCTGCGCTTCGCCTACATCAAGGAAGAGGGCAACGACTCCATCGACTTGCAGGTCGACCGGCTGCACGTGCTCGCCGGTGCGCTGGGCTTCGAGATCGTGGCCGAGGAGACGTTCCAGAAGGACGACGTCTCGTTCGACACGCAGATCACGAAGATCAAGGCCGCTGAGCCGGACGTCGTCCAGCTGATGTCGCTCGGTAAGGAGATGGGCCTCATCATCAACACGATGGCCCAGCAGGGGCTCGAGCCCAAGTACACCATCTCCGGCGGTGGCGCCGAAGGCAACACGGAGCTGATCGACGTGGCCGGCGCAGCCGCGAACGGCTTGGTCTACTCCGCTCCGGGCCAGTTCGACAAGGAAGCCGATGCGCGTGCGCCTCGCTTCATCGACTGCTACGCGGGGAAGGAAGGCAACGACCCCGACACCTACGCCACGCACTTCTACGACGGCACGCTCGTCATCGCTGAGGCGCTGAAGCTGGGTGCAGACGCGACCTCTTCCGAGTCGATGCGCGACCATATCGCGCAGGTCGACGAGATCGTCGGTCTCGCCGGACTCTGGGTCTTCGACGAGGGCGGCGACGCTTGGGCGCCGCCGGGTATCGGCCATGTCGTGAACGGCGAGTTCGTCAACCTCGTTCCGCAGATCGAGCCGTACCGGGACATCCAGTAGGGAATGACTGACAGGGGCTCCTCCGGTTGGAGGAGCCCCTCAGACTACTCAGTGGAAACCTTCATCCAGATAGGCATCAACGCCCTCTCGCTCGGGGCGATATACGCCCTGCTGTCGCTGGGGTTCGCGGTCATCTACAACACCGTGCGCATCTTCCACGTGCTGCACGGCGCGGCGTTCCTCATCGCAGGCTACTCGACGTGGTGGCTGGCGCAGGAGCAGGGGCTGCCCATCTTCTTCGCGGCCTCCATCGCGGTCATCTTCGCTGGTGCGTCAGGCATCTTCATGGAGCTGGCCGTGTACCGGCGGCTGCGCGTACGAGGCGCGGGCTTCCTCGTCTCATTCCTCGGCTCGCTTGCGGCTCTCTTCTTCTTCGAGGGGCTGCTGCTCACCATCGCCCGCACGACCGCCCGCCTGCCCCGACCCGGCGGCCCGCTGCCGACGTTCAACCTGCAGATCGAGGCGTTGGATATCGACCTGTTCATCAAGTGGCACGCGGTCAACACCATCGTGCTGGTCGCCATCCTCGTGGTCGCGGTGACGTTGTTCTTCCGCTACACGAAGTGGGGCCGCATGATCCGCGCCATCGCGTCGAACCCCGATCTCGCGGTCGCGGTCGGCATCAACGCCTCGCAGGTCTACCTGATGGTGTTCGTGCTCGGTTCGATGCTCGCGGGCATCGGCGGAGTGATGCAGACGTACGAGGGCGGCGTCATCCCGAACGTCGGCATCCGGCTGGCCATCACGGCGGCGGGCGGCGTCATCATCGGCGGCATCGGCAGCATGCCCGGTGCCGTTGTGGGCGGGCTGGCGCTCGGCCTAGCGCAGACGATCGCGAGCTACTACTTCGGCGGCAACTGGGCGATACCCGCGGGGTTCATCCTGCTGCTGCTCGTCATCCTCTTCCGGCCCTACGGACTTCTGGGAACGCGCGAACACCGCGAACTGCGGAGGCTGCTGTGACTACCGACGCGCAGGAAGAACCGCAAGCGCTCAGCGACGGTGGAGAGTTGGACGACGACCAGCAGGAGGTTGTCGAGGTCCTGGAGGGTTGGCACGCCATCGTGACCTCCAGCCGCGTGCTCATCGGCTTCGGCGCATTGATGCTGCTGGCGCTGGTCCCGTTCGCCACGGGGCACTGGACCGGTGTCCACGTAACCACGATTCACGCCATCGCAAGCGTTGGAGTGCTGGCCATCGCAGCCCTTCAGCGGCGGTACGGCCTGGGCGCGTTCGCGCTCTTCATCCTGGTCCTCTCGCTGCTGTGGCGGTTCGAGTGGGGGCTGAGCGACGAGTACATGGCGCACCTCATCGTTGTCGCCAGCGTCTTCTCCATCCTTGCGTCCTCATTGAACATGTCGGTCGGCTACACGGGACTGATGAGCCTCTCGCACGCCGGGTTCATGGGCGTGGGCGCATACGCGTTCGCGGTGCTTACGACGGAGACGCTGAACCCCCCGCCCGGCGCCGAGGTGTTCAACCTCCCCTACTGGCCGTCCATCGTCGTTGCGGGCATAGTCGCTTCGGTCGTGGCCTTCATCGTCTCGCCCATCCTCCGGTTGCGCGGGCACTTCTTCGTGCTGGCGACCGTCACCGTGATGCTGAGCCTCTCACAGGTGGTGCTTGCATGGCGATGGATGACGAACGGCTCGCTCGCTATCCGCGAGGTGCCGCGTCCGGTCATCTTCGGCTACGCGTTCGACACCGCCGACAAGTTCATCCTGTTCAGCATTCCTGTCGCGATCATCTGCATCGTCATCCTCTGGCGGCTGGTAGAGTCGCCGTACGGGCGGGTGCTGACCACGATCCGCGCGAACCCCGCGGTCGCCGAGAGCATCGGCAAGAACGTCGGTTTCGTGCGGCTGCGCGTCTACGTCATCACCGCGTTCTTCGCCGGAGTGGCGGGTGCGGTCTACGTCTCGTACGTTACCGTCGCGGCGCACTCGCAGTACCTCGTGGAGTTCAGCACGTTCCTGCTCATCATGGTGGTGCTGGGCGGCTCCGGGCGGTGGCTCGGCGCGGTGCTGGGGGCCATCGCCTACGTGACGGTGTCCGAAGTGGTGCGCTACGTGCCGGAGATCACGGAGTGGTTCCACTCCTACATCTCGTTCTTCCCGGTCATCCCCGGCGAGAAGACGGGCGGCATCACCACCATGACGTGGGGCGCGCTCCTCTTCTTCCTCATGCTGTTCAGGCCGCAGGGCATCATCGGCAGGTACCGGCTGGAGTAGCGCGGCATGGCGATACTGGAAGTCAGGAACGTCAACAAGAGCTTCGGCGGGAACCTCGTGCTCGAGGACGTGAGCATGAACGCCGAGCTCGGCCAGGTGACGAGCCTCATCGGGCCGAACGGCGCGGGGAAGTCCACACTGCTCAACATCGTCTCCGGGTTCCTCAAGGCGGACTCCGGCAGCGTCGTGATGGACGGGCACGAGATCATCGGGTCGCCGCCATTCAAGTGCTTCAAGGCGGGCATCGCACGCACCTTCCAGGACTCCCAGGTGCTGTACTACATGAACGGGCTGAACAACGTCGTCGTCTCGTCCCCCGGTCAGCGCGGCGAACTGGAGTACAACGCGCTCCTGCGTCCGAGGATGGTCGCAGCAGAGGAACGGGAGCGGAGCGCCGAGGCGATGGAGCACCTGACCGAGTTGAACATCCAGTCCAAGGCAGCGAGCCTGGCGCAGGCGCTCTCCTACGGACAGCAGAAGCTGCTGGAGTTCGCGCGGATGCTGAACTCGCGCGCGCAGGTGTTCCTGCTCGACGAGCCGATGGCCGGTATCCACCCGGACCTCATCGCAGGGCTGAGCGCGATGATCCGCTCCGCCGCGGTGGACCACGGCAAGGCCGTCATCCTCGTCGAGCATAACCTGAAGGTCGTTATGGACGTGTCGGACTACGTCGTGGTGGTGCGCGGAGAGGTTGTCGTGGAGGGCCCGCCGTCCGAAGTCGAGAACGACGAACGCCTCACGAGCGCGTTCCTGGGATTCGTGTCGAATGCCGCTACTTGAGACCCAAGACCTGCTCGTCTCTTACGGCCCCAAGCAGATCCTGAACGGCGTCAGCATGGGCGTGGAGGCCGGGAAGGTAACCACCATCGTCGGCCACAACGGGGCGGGCAAGTCCACGCTCATCAAGGGCGTCTACGGCATCGCGCGGGTCACCGGCGGCTCCGTCACGTTCGACGGCCACGACATCACGAACCACGCGCCGTACGACAACATCAAGGACGGCATCGGCTATCTCGCGCAGGGCGGGCAGGTCTTCGCCGACCTGCCGGTGGAGGACAACCTGAAACTCGGCGGCTATGCGCTGCCGAATGACGTCGTTCCCGAGCGACTGGAGCAGGCGTACCAGATGTTCCCCATCCTCGACCGCCGGCGCCGCTCCGACGCCGACACGCTCTCCGGCGGCGAGCGCCAGATGCTCGCGATCGCCATGACGCTGATGCTCAAGCCGAAACTGATGCTGATGGACGAGCCGTCCGGCGCGCTCGCAGGCCCCATCCTCGAGCAGATATCGGGCATCATCCGCCGCCTTGTAGAGGAGGCCGGCATCGGCATCCTGCTCGTGGAGCAGAACGTGGAGCTGGGCATCCGGGTCGCGGACAACGTCCACGTCATCGAGGCGGGCAAGGTCATCTTCAGCGGCACGCCCGACGACCTGAGCGACCCCGAAGCCCGCAGGCGGCTGCTCGGCCTGGCGTAGGCCACGCCGCGCCCTGCCCTGTACGCCGGTTGCTGGTAGTATCCGGCACATGGCCACTACTGACGTCATCACCCAGGAAGTCATCCGTGCGCGGCTGGACGGCATCGTGCGGGAGATGCAGGCCGCAGTGCTCCGCACCGGCTTCTCCACGATCATCCGCGAGTCCCATGACTTCTCCGCCGGCATCACCGACGTCTCCGGGGCGGTCGTCGGCCAGTACTCGCCCCTGCCCACGCACCTCGGCGCGTACCCGGACTGCGTGCAGGGCGTCCTCGACTTCTACCCGCTCGACGAGATGGAAGAGGGTGACTGCTACCTGGCCAACCATCCGTACTACTCCGGCTGCCCTCACCCGAACGACATGGTCGTGGTGCTGCCGGTGTTCCACGAGGGTGAGGTCATCGCCTTCTGCGCCAGCATGGGCCACAAGGCCGACATCGGCGGGCAGTCCCCCGGCTCGCGGAACACCATCGCCCGCGACGTGTTCGGCGACGGCCTGCAGATCATGCCGGTGCTCTTCCAGCGCGGCGGTGCGATGAACAAGGAGGTCGCGCAGTTCCTGCGGGCGAACAGCCGCACGCCGGATCTGGTCATCGGCGACCTCGGCGCGCAGGCGGGCGCCTTGCGGAGCATCGGCGCGGCACGGCTGAAGACGCTCGCCAAGGAGTACGGCGGCGAGACGCTCACTGCCGCGTTCGGCGACATCATCGAGCGCGTCGAGGCGCGCGTCCGCGGCCACTTCGCCGAATGGGCCGACGGCGCCGCCGAGGCCGAGGCGCTCGTCGACGACATCGTCGACCCTTCGACCACGATCCGCCTGCACGTCGCGGCAATCAAGGAGGGCAACCGGCTTACGCTGGACTTCTCCTGCTCCGGCGACCAGAGCGCTGGGCCCATCAACGTGCGCCCGCCGTTCATCCGGGGCATGGCCTTCTTCGCGGCCATCGCGATGATGGACCCGAGCGTCCCGAATAACGGCGGGCTCGCGCGAGCGGTCGAATGCCGCTTTCGCGAAGGGAGCATCATGGACCCGCGCTTCCCCGGGCCGGTGGGGTTCTACTCGACGACGATGGCCGCGATAGAGGACGTGGTGTTCGAAGCGATGAGCAAGGTCACCGGGCGCCCAGCGGTGGCGCACAACGCCGCCTCCTCGATGGTCGTGCTCGGCACGTCCGGCGAAGGGCGCGCCCGCTACGTTCAGTATGAACTGCTGCGGTCCGGGAACGGCGCGCACAGCGGCGGCGACGGCTACACGGGCACCGGCCACTCGTGGGCGGGTGGCGCGAAGCTGACGAGCGTGGAGATCCTCGAGTCCGAGTTCGACGTGGAGTTGCAGCGGTTCGCACTCATCCCGGACTCGGGCGGGCCGGGCGCCAATCGCGGCGGGCACGGCATCCGGCGGGAGTACCGGGTCTTGAAGGAGAGCAAGTACTCCGGTGGCACCGCCCGGCAGAACGACCCGCCTCACGGGGTGGAGGGCGGGCTGCCCGGACGCCCCGGCGTCATCACCATCAACCCGGACACGGAGCACGCGGTCGAGTACCGCGGCCTCGTCTCCAACCTCATGCTCAACGCGGGCGACGTCATCCGCATCGACACCGGCAGCTCAGGCGGCGCCGGTGATCCGAAGCGGCGCGACCCCGCGCTTGCGGCGTCGGACCTCCGCAACGGCTACGTCACGCCGGAGCAGTCCGCGAGCGTCTACGGCCTCGACGCGGCAGCCATCGAGCGGGCGCTGTCGCTGGAGTAAGGCGCACAGCTACTCATCAATGGGTGTAAGGTTTCACTGGACCTGCGCCTGATATCGTCGCAGGCGCCTGAACGAGGCACTCCGTGGAGGAGGGACCGCGATGCTTTCGCAGCAGGACAACGAGCGCTACACGCGCGTCGGCAAGGGCACGCCGATGGGCGAGCTGATGCGCCGCTACTGGCACCCCATCGCCGGAACGTCGCAGATGATGGGCGAAGACCCCACGATGGCGGTGCGGCTCCTCGGCGAGGACCTCGTCCTCTACCGGACGCCGGAAAACGCATTCGGCCTCA
Organism: Chloroflexota bacterium; assembly: GCA_009838965.1. GTDB lineage: Bacteria > Chloroflexota > Dehalococcoidia > Lucifugimonadales > Australimonadaceae > Bin16. The sequence continues at coordinate 27,766 of VXQP01000071.1, forward strand.
TCGAGCAGCGCTGCGCCCATCGCGGCGTCGACCTGCTCTACGGCATCCCGGAGAAGGAGGGCATCCGCTGCTGCTACCACGGCTGGCTGTACGACTTCAACGGCCAGTGCCTGGAGCAGCCCTCCGAGCCGACAGGCAGCACGTACAAGGACAAGATCAGGATGACGGCCTACCCGGTGCAGGAGCTGCATGGACTCATCTGGGCCTACCTGGGGCCACAGCCCGCGCCGCTGCTCCCCCGATGGGACGTCTTCGCGTGGGAGGAAAACGTCACCCGGCGCATCCAGGCGACCATGCTTCCGTGCAACTGGCTGCAGTGCGTCGACAACGCACTCGACCCTGCGCACTTCGAGCATCTGCATGGCTACTACGGCACATGGATCAATGCGCAGAAGGGACAGGGCGAGGAGTGGACGAACCGCCTCCCGCAGCGGGCGAAGCACCACCTGAAGCTCGGGTTCGAGCGCTTCGAGCACGGCGTCATCAAGCGGCGCGTCACGGCGGGCATCGACGAGACACACCCCGACTGGCAGACCGGCCACCCCATCGTGTTCCCGTACACGCTGAAGATCGGCGGTCTGGAAGGCTCGCACCGCTTTCTGCTCCGCGTCCCAATCGACGACGAGCACACGTGGTACGTGCGCTACACCACGACCGTGCACCCGGCGGACGCCGGTGTGCCGAGACAGGAGTTCGGCTCTATACCGGTCGAGGAGCAGCCGCTGTACGACGAGAAGGGACGGCTTGTGAGCACGGACGTACCGGGGCAGGACCAGATGACGTGGGTCGCGCAGGGCCCCATCGTGGACCGGACGCGGGAGAACCTCGGCGTGACCGACGCAGGCATCATCCTCTACCGCAAGCTGGTGGAGGAGAACCTTCGCATCGTCGAAGACGGCGGCGACCCGATGAACACGTTCCGCGACCCCGCGCAGAACGAGTGCATCCTGCTGCCCAACGAGGCCGCCCCGTTCCCCGGCTTCGACGAGCCGGGCGGGCCGTGGTACGGCGTGACGCCGCGCAAGCCGGACGTTGAGGTGTCGCTGCTGTAGGGGCGGCGCCTTGACACAGGCGCCCTAGGTTCACCCCCATCCTAACCTTCCCCCATCGAGGGGGAAGGAATCAGTCCCTCATCCTGCGCTACCCCGCGCCCCGCGCCAGTTGGCGCCAGGCGGCGGGCGCCGACGACCGCTGGAGGTTCTCCTCGACGCCGAGGGCCGGGTCCCAGTCGTTGGCGATGACGCGCATGCCGTTGAAGCCGTCCGACTCCTCGGACGCGAGCCAGACAGCGGGCGGGCCCATCACCTCCGGCTGTACGAGCGCGGAGAAGTCGCGGCTGGGGTCGCGGTCGACGAACATGGTGTTCGTGCCGCCGCCGGGCAGCAGCGCATTCGTCGTGACGCCGGTGCCCTCCAACTCGGGCGCCATCGCAGCCACCATCGCCTCGTGGGTCGCCTTACTCGGCCCGTAGGGGATGTTGCGCGTCATGGTGTCGAGGCTGGTCGTGACGCCGATGACCCGGCCCCAACCCCGTTCGATCATGCCCGGCACCGCAGCGCGCGCCATCAGGAACGGACCGGTCGAGTTGACCGCGATCATCCGCTCCCAGACATCCACCGGCTGCTCCCAGAAGTGGAGCGGCCTGTCCGACGGCGGGAGGAGCGAGCGGTGGTGCACGCCGGCGAGGTTCACGAGGACATCCAGGCTCCCGTGGGTATCGACGGTGCTCTGCACGACGCGCTGCGCCTCGTCCCACCGGCTGGTGTCGGCCACGAGGGTGGAGACCGCGGCGTCGCCCGCAATCTCGCGGGCCTCATTGGCCGTCTGCTGGAGCCAGTCGTCCTTGATGTCCAGCATCGCGACCTTCGCGCCGGCGCGTAGCATCGCGAGCGCGATCACCCGCCCCATGCCTATGGGGCTGCCCGCGCCGGTAACCAGCGCTACTTTCCCGTCGAGCCTTACGTCAGCCATGACACTCCTCCGGTTCACAGTTGCCTCAATCACCCCCATCCTAACCTTCCCCCATCAAGGGGGAAGGGACCAGGCATTCCTCTTGCCGCCCTCGCCGACTATACAAGGGTCGCGTCAGCGGCAGACCGCCTGCGCGGCCTCGACGATATGCCGTGCCGTCGGTGTGATGTAGTCCTCCTCCGCCTGGTGGTACGGGATGGGTACGTCGGGGATGGCGACCCGCTTGATCGGGGCCCGCAACGACTCGAAGCCCTCCTCCGCGATGGTGGCCGCGATCTCGGATGCAACACCACAGCTCTTCTGCGTTTCGTCGGCGACGACCACGCGTCCGGTCCTGGCGACGGAGCGCAGGATCGCCTCCTTGTCGAGCGGCACCAGGGTTCGCGGGTCCACGACCTCGGCGTTTATCCCCTGCCCCGCGAGTGTCTCGGCGGCCTCCAGCGCCCGGGGCACCATGATGGAGGTCGCCACGATGGTGACGTCCGAGCCCTCCCGCTTCACGTCGGCCACCCCGAGCGGGATGTCCCCGCCGGACGATTCATCGACCTCGCCGACCAACGGGTGCAGCCGTTCGTGGTCGATGAAGATGGTGGGGTTGTCGCTGCGGACAGCCGCCTTGATGAGGCCCCGCACGTCAGCGGGGCTTCCCGGAACGCAGATCTCCAGCCCGGGAGTGTTCCAATACATGGCCTGGGGCGCGATCGAATGCTGGAGCCCGCCGGCCCCCCGGATGCCTGCGCGCATGTGGAAGACGACGGGGCATGTCACCTGCCCCCGCGTGCCGTAGTACGCCTGAGGGGCCTCGTTAGCGATCTGCGGGAACGCTTCGAACGAGAACGCCCCCGTGCCGATGGCCACGATGGGCCGCAACCCTGTGAGCGCTGCGCCTACCGCGATGCCGCAGTAGCCGAGCTCGGCGATGGGAGGGCTGGTGATGCGGTCTCCGAACCTCTCCCGCAACGGGCTCCAAACGGCCGGGTCGCCTCGCAGTCCCCCGAACCCCGCTCCCATCAGGACGACACGCTCATCCTCGGCCAGCGCCTCCTGGATACCAATAGCCATCGCTTCCGAGTAGGTCATCTGCCTCATCGTGTCTCCCCCTGGGCGAAGATGTAGTCCATCGCGCTCTCGGGCGATGGCATCGGGCTCGACAGCGCGAACTCACGGGCTTCCTCGGCCTCCCTCCGGGCGATGGCGTCGACCTCCTCGATCTCCTCTCTCGTCAGGGCGCCTTCCTCGACGAGACTCCTGCAGAGGAGCGAGACGGGGTCGGAGTCGGCCAGCCAGTCCTGCAGGCGTGCGTCAGCCGTGCCCGGGTCCCAGGTCCACGCCAGTTGGTATGGGCCGCCGATCAGCTGCGGGAACTGGCCCCGGTTGCCGGGCCAGCGATCCAGGCGCGACTCGATGAAGAACGGTCCTTCCCCCTCGCGGGCCCGACCGACGAGTCCGGCAAGCAACTCTCCGACCTGCCTGACGTCGCTGCCGTCGACCACGTGCGCCTCAACGTTCATCGCGCTGGCGACGTCGGCCAGCGCGTCGCCGCGAACGAGGACGTCGGGTACTCGCCCTGACGGTGACCTTCCTGTGGCACGCTGTTGTTCTCGCACATCATGATCAGGGGCAGATTCCAGAGCGAGGACATGTTGAGGGCTTCGTGGAACGCGCCTTCTTCGAGCACGCCGTCGCCGAAGAACACCAGCGAGACCTGGTCGGTGCCTCGCATTTTCGCGGAGAACGCTGCGCCGGCCGCCATCGGAACGCCTCCGCCGACGATGGCGGAGGTCTGGAGCACGCCCAAATGCTTGGCGATGACATGGAACGTGCCGCCGCGCCCCTTGTTGTAGCCCGTCGTGCGGCCGATGATCTCGGCGATCACGGGGCCCGGCTCTCCGCCTCGTGCTATCACATGGCCGTGGTTCCGGTGGGTCGTGAACATGTAGTCGTCAGGCCCCAGGGCCATGCATGCGCCGACCCCCGTGGCCTCCTGTCCGATGTAGACGTGGTAGTGGCCCCTGATGAGGTCGTCGAAGCTCGTGGCCAGGTCGATGACCTGTTCCTCGACACGCCGGATGAGCATCATGCGGTGCAACGCGCTTTTCAGGTCGTGCACCGCCGTTCCCACGGTTGCCATGTCACACCCCCTCCCGTTTCAGGATCTCAGCCATCGCTTCCAGGGCCCTTCATGGTCTTCCCCTCGCGCCCATAGCCGAACCCGTCGCCCGCATTGTAGCCCTGACGCTCCATACCTACCCTGCGCCTGCCGATTGCGGTAGCATCCGGCGCATGAGTACAGCAGACGTCATCACCCAGGAAGTCATCCGCGCGCGGCTGGACGGCATCGTGCGCGAGATGCAGGCCGCGGTGCTCCGCACCGGCTTCTCCACCATCATCCGCGAGTCGCACGACTTCTCCGCCGGCATCACCGACCGCGACGGCAACGTCGTGGGCCAGTACTCGCCGCTGCCACCGCACCTCGGCGCGTACCCGGAGTGCGTCAAGGGCGTTCTCCAGTTCTATTCGTTCGAGGAGATGGAGGAGGGTGACTGCTTCCTCATCAACCACCCGTACTACTCCGGCTGCCCGCACCCCAACGACATGGTCGTCGTGTTGCCCGTGTTCCACGAGGGACGCGTCGTCGCATTCTGCGCCAGCATGGGGCACAAGAGCGACATCGGCGGGCAGTCGCCCGGCTCGCGCAACACGCTCGCGCGCGACGTGTTCGGCGAGGGGCTGCAGATCATGCCGGTCAAGTTCCTCAGCAAGCGCGAGCCGCTGTACGAGACGCACCAGATGCTCCGCGCCAACAGCCGCACGCCGGAACTGGTCATCGGCGACCTCGGCGCACAGGCGGGCGCGCTCTGGAGCATCGGCTCGACGCGGCTGAAGCGCCTGATGGACGAGTACGGCCAGGAGACCGTCGTCGACGCGTTCGAGCAGATCGGCCTCCGCACGGAAGCGCGCGTGCGCCAGGAGATACGGCAGTGGCCGGACGGCGTCTACGAGGCCGAGGCGTTCACCGACGACATCGTCGACCCCAACCGGAAGCTGCGCCTGCATGTCGCCGCCATCAAGCAGGGCGACTCGCTCACCCTCGACTTCTCCGGCACCGACGACCAGAGCCCCGGCCCCATCAACGTGCGCCCGCCGTTCATCCATGGCATGGCGTACTACGCCGTCATCGCGATGATCGACCCCGGCGTGCCGAACAACTTCGGTCTCGCGCGGGCGGTCGAGTGCCGCTTCCGCGAGGGGACGGTACTCAACCCGACGTTCCCGACGCCGGTCGGTTTCTACTCCATGACGCTCTCCACGGTGGAGGACATCATCTTCGAGGCGCTGAGCCAGGCCGCGGGACGCCCCGCCGTTGCGCACAACGCCAGCAGCGGCATGGTGGTCATGGGGACGGTCGGCGGCGGACGGCGCTACGTGCAGTACGAGCTGATGATGTCCGGCAACGGCGCGCATCACGGCGGCGACGGCTGGACCGGCACCGGCCACTCCTGGGGCGGCGGCAGCAAGATCACGAGCGCCGAGATACTCGAGTCCGAGTTCGACGTCGAGATGCAGCGCTTCGAACTCGTGCGGGACACCGGCGGGCCGGGCGAGTACCGGGGCGGCCTCGCGATGCGCCGCGAGTACCTCGTCAAGCAGCCGAGCCGCTACGCCGGAGGCAGTCCACGCAACCTCGCGCCCGCGCACGGCGTCGTGGGCGGCATGGACGGCGTCGGCGGCGCGGTGACGGTCAACCCCGGCGCTGACGACGAGCGGCGCTACGTCGGCATCATTTCGAACGTCATGGTCGAGCAGGGCGACGTCGTTCGCGTCGAGACCGGCAGCGCGGGCGGCGCGGGCGACCCCGTCGAGCGTGAACGCGAGCGCGTCGTGAGCGACCTGCGCAACGGCTACATCAGCACGGAGGCCGCCGTCCAGATCTACGGGCTGGACGAGGAGGCCATCAGCGAGGCCCTCGCGGTTCAGGCGGAATGAGCGCACCGGCGCCGGACGTCATCACGCAGGAGGTGGTCCGCGCTCGGGTGGACGGCATCATGCGCGAGATGCAGGCCGCCGTCATGCGCACCGGCTTCTCCACCATCATCCGCGAGTCGCACGACTTCTCCGCCGGCATCACGGACCGCGACGGCAACACAGTCGGCCAGCACTCGGCGCTCCTCCAGCACCGCGGTGCCTACCCGGACTGCGTGAAGGGCGTCCTGCAACACTATCCCCACGAGGCGATGGAGGACGGCGACTGCTACCTCATCTCCGACCCCTACTCGTCCGGCTGCCCGCACCCCAACGACATGGTCGTCGTGACGCCCGTCGTCGTGGACGGCGAGGTCGTCGCGTTCTGCTCCTCGATGGGACACAAGAGCGACATCGGCGGGCAGTCGCCCGGCAGCCGGAACGCGATAGCGCGGGACGTGTTCGGCGAGGGGCTGAACATCGCGCCGGTGCGCTTCCACCGCAAGCGCGAGCCGGTGAAGGAGGTCATGCAGTTCCTCACCGCCAACAGCCGCACGCCCGAGCTGGTCATTGGCGACCTGAACGCGCAGGCGGGCGCGATGTACACCATCGGCGCGGGCCGACTGAAGGAGCTGTTCGCACAGTTCGGCACGGAGACGGTCACCGGCGCGTTCGCGGATACGGCGCGGCGGACGGAGGCGCGCGTGCGTGCCGCCATCGCCGAGTGGCCGGACGGCGAAGCCGAGGCGGAAGGGTACGTGGACGACATCGTGGACAAGAGCAAGGCCGTCCGCATCCACGTCCGCATCGAGAAGTCCGGCGACGGGCTCGTAGCCGACTTCTCCGGCTCGGACGACCAGAGCCCCGGCCCCATCAACGTGCGCCCGCCGTTCATCTACGGTATGGCGCAGTTCGCCCTCATCGCCATGATCGACCCCAACCTGTACGGGAACGCCGGGCTCGCGCGGACGATACAGTTCCGGTTCCGTCCCGGGAGCGTCGTCAACCCCACCTACCCTGCGCCCGTCGGCTTCTACTCGATGACCATCCCCGTCGTCGAGGACGTGCTCTTCGAGGCGATGAGCAAGGTCGCGGGGCGTCCGCTCGTGGCGCACAACGCGCCTCCGAACCTCGTGGTTATCGGGAACGTCTCCGGCGGCGGCAGGCGTTACGTGCAGTACGAACTGCTGCGCTCCGGCAACGGCGCGTACGACGGCGGCGACGGCTGGACCGGCACGGCGCACTCCGCGAGCGGCGGCTCCAAGTTCACGAGCGTAGAGATCATCGAGTCCGAGTTCGATGCTGAGGTCGAGCGGTTCGAGATCATCCCGGACTCCGGCGGTGCGGGGAAGCACCGGGGCGGCAACGGCCTGCTGCGCCGCTACCGCATCCACTCGGAGAGCCGGTTCGCGGGCGGCAACCCGCGCAACCTGCGCCCGCCCCACGGGCTCGCGGGCGCGGGCGACGGCGCGCCGGGCGGCGTCACCGTCAACCCCGGCGCGGACGACGAGGAGACGCACCTGGGCCTCATCTCCAACGTGCCGCTGCCCCCGGACTGCATCATCGAGGCGCGTACGAGCGGCGCGGGCGGCGTCGGGTCGCCGAAGGAGCGCGACCGCCGCAAGGTGGTCCGCGACCTGCGCAACGGCCTCATCAGCAGGCAGGCCGCGGTGGACGTCTACGGCCTCGATCCGCAAACCGCGGACGACGCGCTCGTGCCGGGGTTATGAAAGAGTACGACCAAATCCTTTAGGAGTCCCCATGAGTTCTACGCCTCAACTGTTCAGAGTAGATGCTGAGAAAAAGCAATCTGAAACCGTCCAGGAAGTTGAGTTCTCCGCGGAAGGCCTGCAGGAACGTTACGACATCCAGGAGTGGATCGCTGCCAACCCGAGCATCCTGGGCAATGACCTGCTTATCGTAGCAAAGGAGTTCAGCGACTTTGACAAGACGAACGAACGGCTCGACCTGCTGGCGGTGGACAGGAGCGGCAAGCTAGTCATCATAGAACTAAAGCGGGATGACACAGGTCCGGATGTTCACATGCAGGCGATCAAGTACGCAAGTTACCTGCATCGCGTAGACGCGGCAAAGATTGTCGAGATACTTGCTGAGTATAGTAGCCGGCACCTTCAGAAGCAGATATCGGAAGACGAGGCCAAGCAGCAACTGCTCGACCATCTCGAAGCAAGCGACCTAGACAGCCTGAATGCAAAACAACGCATCATCATCGGGAGTCACCGGTTTGCACCTGAAGTTACCTCTGCCGTGCTCTGGCTCAACGAACAAACGGGGCAAGACCTGATCACTTGCATCCAGTTGGCTCCTTACAGGGACGGAGACTCGCTGTACCTCCAGTCCAACACAATCATTCCCGTTCCAGGAACTGAGCATTTTCGAATACAAGTCGGTAAGTCCGGGATTACCCGTCAGCCGTCCCAAAACCCTGACACTGACCGGATTCGGGAAATCTTGAGTAGCGTTGTGTCATTGGCCACAGCCAAGGTGACCAAGACAACTTGGCCTGACAAGACGCAAAGGGGAACACAATGGGGATGGTGGCACCTTTGGTATGGAGGGAAAGCTCCTTGGGAAAATTGGGACTTCTGCACCAACCTCATCCTGCGCAGGAAGAACGGGATCCCCAATTGGCTGGTACCGGCGGACGTCGCCAAGCAAGTCGCCGGGGAATGGATAGCGGGTGTTCAACTTCACAGCCGCATAGGCCTGCCCGAGCTACTGCAGTCGTCACTAGCGAATCTGTCAACAGGCTCCGACCCCTTCCAGCCGTATGGTAATGGGATGCTCCTGCGCGGCGTTGATGAATTGGACGACGAGTTCACCAGCAACTTCGCTGGCCTTGTTGGCCGATTCATCGAAACTATCGCCCCGCTCGTCGACGAAGCCTATGAACAGGGCCAGTTCAAGGGCGACGATGCAGACGGGGAGAATTCCGAGGAGGATGAATAGTCACTTGCCAGACTTCCCCTACCCGAACTCCGCCATCAGTTCATCGAGACTCGCGTATTCAGTGACACCTTCTCCGGCGCGGATCTGCCGGAGCGCCTCCAGGGTAGTCACATTGGGCACCCGCGACAGGAACGGCAGCCCACCGCGCATGGCGACCTGTTCGTAGAACAAGGTGACCGCCTCGCTCACCGAGAGGCCCAGCGCGGAGAACGCTTCCTCCGCCTCGCGCTTGAGATCCGGGTCAACCCGTACGTGTATCGTTCCTGTCTTGGCCATAGCCGCCCTCACGCAGCAAGCGACATTGTAGCCTGTGCCCTCCACTCCACAGGCGTATACTCGCCGCGCACGCACCAGCGAAGGAGGCGCATCATGCCGGTCGTCGACGCCGACACCCACGTGGACGAGAACGAGGAGACGTGGTCATTCCTGCTGCCGGAGCACGAGCGGTTCCGCCCCATCACCATCGAGCCGCCCGACGGCTGGGTGGACCCCACGCTCGCCCCGAAGGGCTACAACCGCTTCTGGAGCATCGACGGCCTGCTGCGCATCCGCCGCAACCGAGACGACGTCCGCACCGGCACGACCGTCGGGACGCGTGAGCTGACCGACGTCGCGGGACGGCTGAGCGACATGGACCGGCTCGGCATCGACGTGCAGGTGATGTACCCCACTCTCTTCCTCACCACCGTCAGCGGGAGGCCGGACGTGGAGTATGCGCTCGTTCGCGCCTACAACCGCTGGCTCGGCGCGAAGTCGGAGGAGAGCGGCTGGCGCCTCCGCTGGGTCGTCATCCCGCCCATCCTGAGCATGGACAAGGTTGCAGAGGAGATCGAGTGGGGCAAGCAACACGGCGCGTGCGGCGTGTTCAAGCGCGGCGTCGAGGCCGGCAGCCGCTCGGCGAACGATCCGTACTTCTTCCCGCTGTACGAAGCGGCCGAGCGGATGGACATGCCGGTATGCATCCACATCGCCGCGGGAGACCCGGCCATCACGGACACCCTCCTCTCCCACCTGACGATGTACAACTTCAGCCTGTCGCCGATAGACGCGTTTGTCAACATGGTCATGGCGGGCATACCGGCGCGCTACCCGAAACTGCGCGTGGGCTTCATCGAGACGATGTCGTCATGGGCGCCGTTCGCGATGGCGGAGCTGCAGGCGCGGCACGAGCGCTCCGGCTGGATGGGGCAGTTCGAGCTGGGGCAGGACCTCTTCCGCGAGGGACGCCTCTACATCGCGTGCCAGACACACGAGGACCTGCCCTACATAATGAAGTGCACCGGCGAGGACAACCTCGTGATCGGCACCGACTACACCCACGCCGACCAGTCCGCCGAGATCGAGGCGCACGCCATCCTGCGCAGGCGCGAGGACATACCCGCACACGTCGCCGACAAGATAGTGCGCGACAACCCCACTCGGTTCTACGGCCTTGGCTGACGCCCGCCAGGCGAACGACAGGCGTACGGACGCGCCGAGGTGAGCACCGAGCTCACCGGCGTCCTCTTCGCCGTCGGCACGGCCACTGCATTCGGACTCGGCTCCACCGTCGCGAGGCTCGGGCTCGTCGGAACGCCGGTTGTCACCGGCACCGTGGTCTCGATGATCGCGGGCACGATGCTCATCGTGGGTGTAGCCGCACCCGGCTACGCATCCACGCTCGGTGGCATACCAACCTCCGGGTGGGCACTCATCGTGTTCACGTCCATCATCAACTATCCCATCGGGCGACTGCTGGTGTTCAACGCGATGCTGCGTATCGGCGTGGCGCGGGGGAACACCATCGTCTCCGCGAACCCGGTGGTCGCAGGCACCATCGCCATCATCTGGCTCGGTGAGATGCTCGGCCTGCAGACCGGCGCGGGCATGATCGCATGCGTTGGCGGCGGGGTGCTCGTCGCGTGGGCCGCGCGGCAGGGGCCGTCTGCCGACGAGTCCGCGCTCGCTGAAGACCCACGGCTAACGGAGACCACCAAGGGCCTTCTCGCGGCGCTCGGCGCGATGCTCTCCTACGGCACGGTGAGCGCGCTCGTCAAGAAGATCGTGACGGACGTGGCGGAGCCTATCATCGGGGCGTCGCTCGTGTTCGCGTTCGGCACGGCGATGGTGGCGATGCTGTCGCTGCCGCGTCTGCGAAGAGAACTGCCGCAGATAACGTTCCGGCGCGGCTGGCAGCTCGTGCTTGGTGGCTCCGGAATGTCGCTCGGCGTCCTGATGTTCTACAACGCGGCGAGCCGCGCGCCCATCACGGCGGTCGCGCCAGTGGTGGCGCTCGCGCCCATCATCGCCATCCTCTTCTCGCAGGTCATAGCCCGGCGCTTCGAACTCGTCGACAAGCGCATCTGGATCGGCGCCGCGTCGGTGGTCGTGGGCGTCGCGCTGATCGGCACGTCGCTCTGACCGCACGTTGCACCGCACTCCCCCACCGAGTACCCTCACCCTCGCCCTCTCCCCTTGTAGGGAGAGGGGACATGCCGCCTCTGTGGGGGAGCGGAGACAAGGAGCGGAACCATGACCAGCCTTATCACCGGAGCGGGACTCGTCGGCACGTCGTACGCGCGGGAGGCGATCGCGCAGGGGGACCCTGTCGTCTTCTACGACGTGCGCCCGGACGCGAACTACATCAACGTGAAGCTCGACGGTGCAGCATACGAGGCCGTGCAGGGCGACCTGCGTGACCTGCCTGCGCTCGTGACCGCGATGCAGCGCCACCAGCCGGATATCGTCGTGCACACGGCGGGACTCATCGGCAACAGCGTCAGCAGCCCGGTCTACACCGGCATGCAGATCAACGTGCAGGGCACCATCAACGTGCTGGAGGCAGCGCGGCTCACCGGCGTCAAGCGGTTCATCCACGTGAGCACCTACGGCGTCTACGACCGCCGCTCCGAGGCCGGAGGAACGATACCTGAGAACTACCCCCGCGCGGGCGAGGGTAACCCGTACTCCGCGTCCAAGGTGGCGAACGAGCACATCGCCGAGGCGTACGCGACGTACTACGGCTTCGAGCTGGTGTTCGTCCGCCCGTCCAACGTGTTCGGCTACAACCACTTCCGCGGTGGCTCCGGCGGCGGCATGACCGTCCACAGCCTCGTCGAGGCCGGGCTGACCGGCGAGCCACTGGTCGTGCCCGCCATCCGCGGCCGCGCGTTCGAGTACGTCTACGGCAAGGACCTGGGGCGGCTCATCCGCCGCGCGGCGGGCATCCCGCTCTCCGGCGTCACGGCGTTCAACGGCGGCAACGGCTTCATCACCACGTTCGAGGAGCTGGCGGACGCGGTGCGCACGGTGCTGCCCGACCTGAAGGTCACGGTCACGCCGTCGGAAGGGCCCGTCCCCTCCGCAACGACGCCGCTCGACATCTCCAACGCCAAGGCGCTGCTCGACTGGCAACCGGAGTACTCGGTACCGGAGGCGTTTGCGGACTACGTCGCGGAGATGCGTCGCGCCGAGGGACGGTAGGCGACCCGCGCTCAGGACGGACGAGAACGACTGCGCCGCAGACTCCTCATCCCTCCTGTAAGAACTTCATGACGATCCCGGCCACGAGGTCCGGCTGGTCACTCTGCACCTGGTGACCGGCGTTCGGGATCCAGTGGAAGGGGACATGAGGCAGCATCTTCTCAAGCTGCTTCCCGTACTCCGGCGAGGCGAAGTGGTCCTGCTCGCCCCACAGGAAGATGGTAGGGATGAGTTCTGTCACCCATGGGAGCGTCTCCCGCATGTCGTAGCCGATCTTGAGCAGCGGGTCGTTCTGGAACCGCTGGTTCGCCTCCTGAAAAGCCTTGTTCACCTCCGGGACTCCGGGCCGGTTCGCAACCGCCAGCCGCTGGTCGATGACCTCGTCGGTGATCGCTTCGTCGCGGTGGATGATGGCCTTGATCCGCATGCGCATATCTTCCCGGGTGCCGCCCTGTCCGTAGCTGTCGGCTATCTCATTCCCGGCCAGGCGGATCCGTTCGAGCCCCATGGCCACGGCTATCGACCCGCTGCCGACCAGCACCATCCGCTCGATACGCTCCGGGTGCAGGATGGCGTAGCGCGCCGCCTGCCAGGCGCCCATCGAGTTACCCATGATTGAGAACCTGTCGAGACAGAGCGTGTCAACGAAGTCCTCCAACTGGTCCACTCTGCTCTGAAGGCCGCGCGACGCAGGAACGAGATCTGTGAACCCGTACCCGCCCACCGCGTCCGGCGCGAGCACCCGAAAGTGCTCCCCCAGTTTGGGGATGATGGTGTGGTTCGCAGAGACGGCGGACTGAGCGTACCCGCCCCCGTGCAACTGGACCAGCACGGGGCCGTCGCCCCCTGCTTCCACGTAATGCGTCCGGAACGATCCGGTCCTCACCCACCTCGATCGCCAACGCTCCTCTGCCATCTCACACCTCCGTAAGCGCTATCAGGAAGCCCCCGCAACCCCGACGAGCTGCACCTCGATCCCCTCTTCCAACTCGGCTCCGGCGACGCCGATCACCGGGCAGTCGCTCCCGAATACATCCTTCGCAGCCTCGATGAACTCGTCCTCGAAGTAGATATCGCGGAGATACACCTCGAGCGACAGCATGCGGTCCATGTCCGTGCCCGCCCGGGTCAACGCTGCCGCGAGGCATCGCAGCGCCTGGTGGGCCTGGCCCCGCTTGTCGGCGCACAGCTCGCGCACCACCGCACCGGACTCCGGGTCGCGGTTGCCCGCCAGGCTGCTCACGAAGACCAAGTCGCCGGCCCGGACCGTTTCAGCCATGTCCGGGTCGCCGGGCGACCAGTAGACCTCCTTGTCCACGCCGGGCGCCACCGCGACGCCGCCCAGTTGGATGAGGCGGTTGGCCAGCTCACCCAGCGGCAACGCGAAGTGAGCGAAGGGGATCCTGCCGCCGAAGAGCTCCTTCGTGCACGCACGGAAGGCGCGGGCGTCTTCCACGTTCCTCCGAAACCCGGCGTCGAGTCGTACAAAGTCGCTCAGAGGAGCGGGCACTTCGTCCATGAAGGAGCGCAGGGTCTCGAAGTTGTTGAAGTGCTGGCGCCTGAACGCATCCGGAGCGTCGATCGGCACCTCTTCTCCCGTGAACGGGTTGGTATAGCCGCCAACTCCGAACGCGTAGAGGAAGTCGCCGGCCCGGACGAGCCGTGCCGATTGCCCGCGCCGTGGCTGTGGGACCACCACGTGCCGGGGCACGTCCCGGGTCAGTCCGATAGCCATGGCGGTGATGGCATTGAAGTCTGCCATCTTGGCCTGCGCGCCCCAGGCGATCGCCTCAGAGTGCCCCACTTCACCGAAATAGTCCGGCCAGACGGCCATGCGCTTGAGGCTCCACTCCTGACCGCTGGTGAAGTGCAGCACGCGCATCACGCAGTCGCCCGTCATGCCGGCCCGCTCCAGCCGTCGCCGGATACGACTGAAGGCGTTGTGGCACTGCTCGATCGGCTTGTAGATCAGGCTGAAGTCGAGTTCTTCAGTTGCTGGGTCGCGATAGCCGTCGGAGCCGGAGAGGAACAGGTGCGGACCGTACCGGACGAGGGCAGGAAAGCCCCGGCCCCGTTCGTCCCACAGCAATATCTCCTTCTCAGCCATCGAGGATCACGGACCCTTGATATTGAAGAAGGACGCGCTCTTCTCCCACACCACGGCGCGCCGGAGTGCCGGGTCGATGCCTGAGAACATCTCATCCAGCGCGCGCTCCGAGTTCGGCCACGTCCCCTGTTCGTGGGGATAGTCGCTGCCCCAGACGGCCGTGTCGCAGATGTAGAGCTCCGGGTCCGACAGCATCTTCACGCCCACGGTGTCGTCCTCGAAGGTGAAGGTGACCTGGCGCTTGATGTACTCGCTGGGCATCATGCTGAGCGCGATGTCGGACTGGGGCTCCGCCGCGTTCAGGTACCGCTGCTCCATCGTCCTGTCCATCCACAGGATGTCGAACGGGATCCATCCGATCCGGCATTCCCCGAACGAGTAGCGAAGGTCCGGGTGGCGCTCGAACACTCCGCTGAAGATGAGCTGCGCCAGGTAGGGCCCGATCGTCTTCGGGGCCTGTGGGTAGTGAGCGAGACGCGCACCGCGGCGGTACGGAGGTCGCGGGGTGCCCTTCTTGTCGCCGATATGCGAGCAGATAACGGTCCCTGTCTCCTCTGCAGCAGCCCATAGCGGCTCCCACACCTCTTCGTAGACCGGCTCGGCAGCATCGAAGAGCACAAACTCCACCGCCTTCGCTCCCTTCTCCGCCATGCGGTAGACCTCGGCGGCGCACTCCTCCGGGTAGGTCGATGGGAGCGTCGGCAGGATGATGAGCCGGTCAGGGCTCGCCGACGAGACCTCCACCACCCAATCGTTGTGTATCGCCCAGTACGCCTTCTCCAACTCCGGGTCTCTGAACGTCTCCTTGCGGGTATTTCCCGTGTAGAACACACCTGCATAGGTGCCGTCCATGTCCATGTGCTTGAGGATGATGTCCGGGTCCGACGCCAGCCTGCCCTCCTCGACCTCGATGACGACCGCATCTGCCGCGCGGCTGGCACGGAAGTGCCCCTTGGCGTGTTTCGGCAGGTCGTTGCCGTCCGCCGCAGCCGCGTGGAGATCGCCCTCCCACTCCCACATCGTTCCCTTGTCCGTTTCGACCACCCTGGGGCCGATCTCCCGGAGCTTCGACGGCAACCGGCTCTGGAAGAGGTCCGCCGGGTACCAGACATCGCTCAGGTGGCTGTCTGCCGATATGTTCGTGTACTCCATGACGCCGGGCCTCCTTGCTGTCTGACCGCCAACCCACTGCAGCCGGGCACCGTCCACTCACCTGCAACCGGAGGATGTACGCTCATCCGGCACCTGAGACTCGCCGGATGAAGGCATTCCAACGCGAATGCTACCATCGCCTTCGACAATCGCAAGGATGCGGCTTACGGGAGTACAGGATGAGAAAGGGGCGCCTTGTGAGCGCCCCTTCGTCATATTGCTGCCGCCCCGCTTACAGCGCGTAGAGCCGCTTGGGGTTGTCGTAGAGGAACTTGCGGGTGCTCTCCTCGGAGACCTTGCCCTCGTCGCGGAGCTTACTGAGCGCGTCGATCTCGGCGGTCGTGTCGGCGTGGCCGTAGTCCGTGCCGATGACGAGGTGGTCGTCGCCGACGCGGTCGATGATGTAACCGAGGTCGTCGATCGTCTGGCAGCCGACGTAGAGGTTGTACTCCTCCATGAGCTCGGCATCGCGTGGGAACACGCCGTCAGTGAACCTCCGCGAGCGGAGGACGAGGTCGTTCATCACGTAGGGCAGCCACTGCGACGTCACCTCGATGAACGCCCAGCGGAGGTCCGGGAACTTCTCCGGCACGCGGTGCAGGACGAGGTCGCTGAACGCGCCGACGGTCGGGAACTTGAACGTAGGCAGGCCGAACGAGCGGTCGAGCAGGTCCATGTTCGCATACTGGCCGGCGGCGGCGTGGACGGCGATGGCGAGGTTGAGCTTCTGCGCCTCCTCGTAGACCGGGAAGAAGTACGAATCTGAGAGGAGAAGGTTGTGCTCGTGGCCTCGGAAGAAGACGGCGCACGCACCGTTCTCCTTGCCGAAGTGAATCTCCTCAATGGCCTTGTCCATGCTCATCAGCGGAGGGATGACGGCCCAGCGAAGGCGTCCGCCGCCCTGGTGCCAGACGTCGGCGAGCCAGCGGTTGTAGGCGCGCGAGATGGCGTAGTCGGTGTCGGCGTGGTTCGTGAGGGGGCGGAGGAACATCGTCGGGTAGAGGATGTGCATGTCCACGCCAAGCTCGTCCATGTGGTCGAGCCGCGCCTTGATGTCGGCGGCCTCGCGCGCGGCGGTGGGGAACTCGGGCCCGACGTTCTGGTTCATGCGCCAGGCGCGGCCCTCCAGGAACCAGTACTTGTCCGTGTTCGCGCCGTCCTCCCGGACGAGCACGATGGGACGGAACCGGGCGTCCTCCTCCCGCATGAAGTCGAACGTGCGCGGCGTCTCGATGACGTGGCAGTCGGCGTCGATGACTCGTGTCTGAACGGCAGTAGCCATGGCAGGCCTCCCTCTCTGCGCTATGTGGCGCAAGCCTACCAAAAACTCACATCAAACTCACATCGATGGACAGGATAGGGACAGGTTGGTCGGGGCGGCCAGGATCGAACTGGCGACCTCCTGCTCCCAAAGCAGGCGCGCTTCCGCTGCGCTACGCCCCGGCGCTCTGTGTAGTGTAGCAGCACCTGCCCGTGGTCAGAGGAGTCGCACGGCTGCGGGGGTCTGACTTCAGCCGTCGGCTGCGACACGCACTCCTTTCGCGGTCGCAGTTCTGCCCCGTACGCTGTCCCTGTTCCTTCCTCCTCCGCGTATCCTGCCCCTTCCTCCTCGATGGGGGAAGGTTGGGATGGGGGTGACTCAGGAGAGAAATGAGAAGGATTGAGAAGAAACGAGACACTTTTTTCGTTGCAAGACTTGTCGCTGGGAGCGGAACCCGCCCTGCACTCGGAGAGGCTGGTGTTCGTTCGGGCTCGAACGCGCTCGCAACACGCAGTGGGAGCGCTCAGAACGTGCCGGAGTGGCGCTCAGGTGATACTCAGCTCGGTTCCTTCGGATATGTGACATCTGCCTGTTGTGCAGGCGAATCCCTTCTCCTTACCCTGAATGGAAACCACGGAGGAGGGATAGCAGATGAAGAACACGTTCAGCGGCATGGTCAGGAAGGACAGCGGTCTCAGCCACCGACAGGCGGCCGCGCTCCCGTACATCGCATCGGAGCCGACGCTCGCACGGGGAGCGAACGCCGCACAGGTCGCACGGAGCACCCTGGCACGGTGGATGCGGGACCCTGCTTTCCGCGCGGAACTGGAGTACATCCGCAACAACATGGCGGACCTCGCGTTCGCGGAGCTGGAGGGGCTTGCGCTCAAGAGCGTCATTCGCTTGGCGGAACTGCTCGAAAGCGAGAATGAGAACGTGGCGCACCGCGCGTTGAAGACCGCAGTGGCCACCACCCAGACCCTCAGGGAGCAGCGTGCCCTCCGCCACAGGCTCGACCTGCTGGAGAACGCCCAGATCATGATGAGGCAGCAGCGGTGAGGACCTCCGCCAGAGGACTCGAACGCTACTACGGGTGTTTGCTCGCCCAGGCCGCGCTCCAACCTATCGCCGAACAGTACGTCGTCCGCTGGATGGACGCAGTCGAGCGCGGCGGCTATCCGCCCGACGTCGCGGAACTCTTCGAGGCCGCGGCAGCAGAACGCGTCCCCGTCCTCAGCCCCGCTCCCGTAGTCTCCTACCTCCGGCAGTGCTTCAAGACCGGACGCGTCCCGGACGAGACCCGCATCGTCCTGGCTATCGCTCACGCCTACGCCGAGGGCGACCTGATGAACCTCGACAGGACGTGCCGCTGCCCCGCCCGCCGCCCGGTCTTCCGCCGCCCCAGCTTCAGCAGCTTCACAGGAGAATAGGCATGAGAGCGGGGACCCACTCCGTCGTTCCTGCGCAGGCAGAAACCTCGCCTGCGGAGCGGAGCGTGGCTCTGCCTGCTCCCCTTATCCCACTGGGTGGGAGAGGACCTGGGGGTTGCGCTGTTGCACAAAGTATGATATTCGTTCGGAACATTAGTTCTATTCAGGGGAGGTCAGACCATGCTCATCCAGCGCGCTCCGGACGTCTACGAGAAGCTGCGACACCTCGGCGGAATGGCGACAGACGACGTGCTCTCGCCCGCCGAACGCTCGGACGGTGTGGCGCGCCCGGGCGAGGGCTGGGAGCGCGTTGGGCCGCGCGGCGGAGTGACGCCATACGCGGGTGTCTACAAGGCCGCGATGCCGAACGGCAAACGGATCTCCCTGATGCGCGTGATGTTCACGGACCACTGCATCATGGACTGCCACTACTGCCCCAACTCCTACTGGGTGCCTCGCAGGCGCTACGGGTTCAAGGTGGACGAGCTCGCACGGCTGTTCGACGAGATGCACAGCCGCCACATGGTGGAGGGGCTCTTCCTGAGCTCGGGCATCTTCAAGGACCCGAATGCCACGCAGGAGCGACTGTTGGACGTGGTGGAGGCGATACGCTCGCGCTACGGGTTCCGCGGTTACATCCACCTCAAGGTGATGCCCGGCACGAGCACGGACGCGCTGCTCGAGCAGAGCCAGCGGCTCGGCGCGCGGCTCTCCGTCAACATGGAGTCTCCCTCCGCAGAGCACCTGCGGAAGGTAAGCACGATGAAGGATTTCGACAACGGCATCGTCGCGCCGATGAAGCGCATCAGCGAGCTCATGCAGGAGCGCTACGGAGGCGCGGTCGGCCAGGCGACGCAGCTCGTGGTCGGCGCGGCTGACGAGTCGGACTGGGACATCTACACCCGGATGCGGAGCCTGTACGGAGAGTACGGGTTCAAGCGCGTCTACTATTCCGCGTTCCGTCCCGTGCAGTACACGCCGCTGGAGGAGCACCCCGCGACGCCGCCCGTGCGCGAGCATCGGCTCTACCAGATGGACTGGCTGTCTCGCATCTACGGCTACGACGCGGAGGAGCTCCGCCCCGCCTTCGACACAGGCGGCTTCCTGGAGCTACGCGCCGACCCGAAGCTGATGATTGCGATGAACAACTTCGAGCAGTTCCCGGTCGACGTGAACCGCGGAACCGAGCGCGAGCTGCTGCGCGTTCCCGGCGTCGGGCCGCTGGCCGCGAACCGCATCGTGAAGCAGCGGGCGCAGCACACCATCACGCAGCGCCAGGAGCTGCAGGCGATGGGCGTAGTGATGAAGCGCGCTATGCCGTTCCTGCGCTTCCCCGGCCACAAGCCCACCCCCGCGAAGCAGGGCGAACTGGCGCTCTTCCGCGAGCAGTCCGCAACGCCTGCACAACCGTCGCGCCGGACGGTGGATCTGCACGCGACGCACGCGGCATCCGGTTGCACGTCGTGTCCGCTCAACCCCGGGACCTGCGGCATGGCCGCGTAAGCGCCGCAGAGGTGCTACCATCCGCGCGAACGAACGAGACCGGATATCGAGAGATGCTCAGAGTCGGCACGCAGGCCCCTGACTTCACCCTGCCGCTCACCTCCGGCGAACCCTTCACCCTCTCGGAGCAGCGCGGGCGGAACGTCGTGCTCTTCTTCTTCCCCCGCGCGGGCACCAAGGGGTGAACCTGGGAGGCCGCGGAGTTCCGCGACAGGCACGACCGCATCGCCGCCGCAGACGCAGCCGTGGTTGGCATCAGCACGGACGGCTCCGACGCGTTGTGCGACTTCGCCCAGAGCCTCGCCCTGCCCTACGATCTCGCGTCCGACCGCTCCGGCGAGGTGCGGCGTCTCTACGACGTGCGGCGCCGGTTCGGGCTCGGCACCTCCCGGTTCACCTACGTCGTGGACGACGCCGGAGTGATCCGGAGCGTGTACCACAACGAGTTCGTGATGAAGAGCCACGCCCGGAGCGCGCTCGAGGCGCTGGAAACGCTCCGCAACGGTCGGGTGTAGCCCGCGCCCTGCCCCACCGCGGCATCCGAGCGGATGCGGTATCATCGGCGCGTGTACAAGGTAGGCGTTCTCACAAGCAGCGATATGGGCGCGCGGGGCGAGCGCGAGGACTCGAGCGGAGCGTTGATCCGCGAGACCCTCACGCCGCCCGACTACGAGCACGCCGAGTACGTCGTCGTCCCCGACGACCAGGCGACGATCGAGCAGACGCTGCGGGCATGGGCCGACGAGCGCGGGCTCGACCTCATCCTCACGACCGGCGGCACCGGCCTGACCGACCGCGACGTCGCGCCGGAAGCGACGCTCGCGGTGGTCGACCGGCTCGCGCCCGGACTGCCGGAGGCGATGCGCGCCTACGGTCTGACCAAGACCCCGATGGCGATGCTCAGCCGAGGGACAGCAGGCGTTCGAGGCCGCACGCTCATCGTGAACCTGCCCGGCAGCCCGAAGGGCGTGCGCGAGGGGTTGGAAGTGCTCGCGCCCATCCTGCCGCACGCGCTCGGCCAGCTGACGGGCGCCGACCGCGGACACTGAACCGCCCATGCGCATAGACGTCCTCACCGTGTTCCCGGAGATGTTCGGCCCGGTGCTCGCGGCCGGCATCGTCGGCAAGGCCATACGGAACAGCATCGCGGACGTGCGCGTGCACGACCTGCGCGACTTCACCCACGACCGGCACCGCTCCACGGACGACTCCCCGTTCGGCGGAGGTCCGGGGATGGTGATGCTGCCAGGGCCGCTCTTTGAGGCCGTGCGCTCGCTGGAAGCCGGTCTGAATGCGGCCATCGTCGCGTTGACCCCGCAGGGCAGGCCATTCGGCCAGCGGACGGCGGAGCGGCTCGCGGGGCTGGAGCACGTGGTCCTCATCTGCGGGCGGTACGAGGGCATCGATGAGCGCGTCATCGAGGGGCTGGCGACTGAGGAGATCAGCACCGGCGACTACGTCGTAAGCGGCGGCGAGATTCCCGCGATGCTCATCGTCGATGCGCTCGTGCGGCTGCTGCCGGGAGCGCTGGGCCACAGCGACGAGGCACTGGCCGACGACTCGCACACGTCAGGACTGCTGCAGCACCCGCAGTACACGCGCCCCGCCGATTTCGAGGGGTTCGCCGTGCCAGAGGTGCTGCTCTCCGGCAATCACGCGGCGATCGCACGCTGGCGAAGACAGGAAGCGCTGCGGAGAACGCTGGAGCGACACCCCGACATGCTCGCCGAGGCCGAACTGAGCGCGGAGGACATACGCATCCTCCGCGCCCTCGGTTGGCAGCCGCCTACGCCGGTACCCGAGCCGCAGGAGTAACCACCGGCTCGGACGCCGCCGGAACGGCGGGAGCTGCTTTGCGAGCCGGAGCCGCCACGCGGCGGGGTTTGGTGGGCTCGGGCAGCGCCGTCCTGCCGAGGCTGAACGCTTCGAGGCTCTCCAGCTGGCTGGCGCGCACCCACTCGTCGCGTCCCACCGGAGCGACGAGCCAGCTCTCCAGCACGGCCTGGCGCTTCACCTCAACTTTCGTGCGCGCGGTGGCCTCCGGGTTCCAGTCGTACGCCGCGTTGACCGTCGGCGAGAGGTGCATGGAGGTTGGCACGAGCATGCCAAGGAATGCATAGGTCGCCTTCCCCTGCTGGCAGAGAACGATCTGGTGGCCGGGGGTCGGACCTGCGGCAGGCTCGACCCAGACGCCGGAGCAGACCTCGGTAGTGCTGTCAACCAGTTCGAGCTGTCCGCTGTCCAGCAGA
The DNA here is from genome assembly GCA_009838965.1 of Chloroflexota bacterium. GTDB lineage: Bacteria > Chloroflexota > Dehalococcoidia > Lucifugimonadales > Australimonadaceae > Bin16. The sequence goes on from VXQP01000071.1 coordinate 49,834, forward strand.
GGCTCGACGTCGTCCGCGCGGTACTGTTTACGGTTCCTCCTGCTGGGCCGCATCGCCTCTTCTAGTGCATCCTTATGGACGATGTAGCGGGCATTCGGGAATGTGGGAAGCACACGCCCTGAGGAAGTGAAGTGGGTGCACCCTCCCGCGTACTCGGAGAAGAGGTCCGTCTGGATGACGACGGCGATGTCCTTCGGCATGAGGCCGATCTGCTTCAACTCCCTTGCCATCGACGATCTGCTGCGGGTCCGGACAAGGTCGAGGGAGAGCGGGGGTTTGTCGCCGGGGCCCGTGTTCACCAGCACCCAGCCGTCCGGGTGATCGATGAGCAGGCTGTAGTTGCCGACGGAGACCCGGTTCTGGCGGTCCGGGGAAACGAACCGCTCCCAGATCTGCTTGGCGGTCGCCCCGAACACGGTGCCGCCGTCCAGGCGAGTAGTGCTGACACGGAGTAGACGTATGTACGGTTTGGCTGCCTTACCCATCGGAATCTCCTTAGGCGCAGGAGCGCTTGCAGGAACAATGGCGGCTATTATGTCCAAGTTTTCGGTTTTGTCAATACTTTGTTTAGATTTCGGTTTAGAAAAACAACCAAGCATATGCGCGTTCAGAGATGAGACTCGTGAAGAGCAGCGTCCGACCATCCTTGCCGGAAGCATGGAATCGATATTGAACGAAGTTTAGGAAATTGTCAGGATGCGGCTGAACGGCGGGCGCTCGCACCACCGAGCGCAGCGCCGACCGTGCCCCCTGCGAATACCCACAGCACTGCCGCTCCGACCACCACCAGTACGAAATTCGCCGACAACTGCGCGAACAGGGCTACCCCCATGACGGCTATAACCGCGGGGAACAGCAGCAATACCGCCATGAGCAGACCGACGAGCAGCGCCTGTCCCTGGGTGCAAGCGCTCCACGTGCCCGCCATGTACCCCCCGATGAGAGGGGACGGGACCGCCGTCACGAAGTGCACGATGGGGATGAGGATGCAAGCAAGGGTGACGGCTGCCCCCACGAGGGCGGCTTTGAACACGGCAGGACCTCTCAGGCACAGGAAGGTTGCGGAAAGTGTACGGACGGGCGGCGAGGACTGTCCAACGCACGCGGCAAACTTCACTCGGCTGAATACGCCACGGCGTTGTGTGCCTCGCCTGCCGCCGTGCGAGGCGTTCGTTCGATTGCGATTCTCGTAGGCAATCGCCTGCGGCACGGCTGGAGGCGGCATGCCGTGGCGACGCTGTGGCGGATATAGAACATCGACTCGAACCAGTGTAGTATGCAGTCGTCATCGCTAAAGCCGTCCTCAGAGGAGGAGCAGTGACCGCGTTTCAGCGACGGATCCCCGAGGAGGAAGACCTCAAGGGCATGCTCGCCAGAGCGGGGATGGTCCTCTCCCCGGAAGATCTCGAAATCATGGAGACGGCCTTCCCGGCTGTCCGGGCTCAGTTGGAACGCCTGTACTCCTACGAGTTCGAAGGGGAGGTCTACCCATTCCGCAACATCTTCCCAAAGAACGGTTGAATGAGCACCGACGCCCTCTGTTACCTGAACATCTCTGAAGCGGCAGCACTGATCCGCGACAGGAAGCTGTCGCCGGTTGAGTTGACCAAGGCCCATATCGAACGAATCGACCGGTTGAACCCGGAGATCAAGGCCTACGTCACGCGAACAGATGAGCAAGCGCTTGCTGACGCCAGGGTCGCAGAGTCTGACATCAACGCAGGACACTACCGGGGCGCCCTGCATGGGATACCGGTCTCCTTCAAGGACCTCTATGACACAGCAGGGACCAGGACAACGGGGCAATCCAAGGTCTTCGCTGACCGCGTTCCCGCCGAGGACTCGGCATCCGTGGCCAGCATCAGGAAGGCAGGAGCGGTAACGCTCGGTAAGGTGGCGCTGGCGGAGTTCGGCCTGGGTGGCTCGCCCACAAGCCTGTTCGAGACGCCGAGCAACCCCTGGAACCTCGACTATTCGCCGGGCGGATCGAGCAGCGGGTCAGGCGCGGCACTCGCGGCGGGGCTCTGCATGGGATCGTTCGGCACGGACACGGGTGGCTCACTGAGGAACCCCGGACATTGCTCGGGGATCGTGGGCCTGAAACCCACGCTTGGCCGGGTCAGCCGCTTCGGCGTCATTCCGTGCAGCTGGTCACTGGACACGGTCGGCCCGATGGCTCGGACGGTTGGCGACGTCGCGTTGCTGCTCCAGGCCGTCGCCGGGCACGACCCGCGCGACCCCTCATCCGCCGACCGGCCGGTGCCGGACTACCCAGCAGCGCTGGGAGGGAGCATCGAGGGCCTCAGGGTCGGCGTGGCCAGGGACTACTTCTTCAGGACCGACCTAGGTGCGGATCCCGAGGTCGTCCAGTGCGCTGAGGAGGCGATCGCCGTGCTCAGGGAGCTCGGCGCCTCAATTGAGGAGGTGTCGGTCCCCAGCGTCGCGGACGCACGGTCCGCACAGATGGTCATCATGCACGCAGAGGCGTTCGCCTACCATCGGCAGTTCCTGCGGGATCGTCCTGGAGACTACGGGCCAGTGCGTTTCCGCTTCTGGCTCGGCGCCTTGTACACGGCAGAGGACTACCTGCAGGCGAACCTGTTCCGCCGGCAGATCGTCAGCGAAGTTGACGACGTATTGAAGAAGGTGGACTTGATCGTCACCCCGACCATGCCACGGCCTGCCCCCCCGGGGGGAGATTCCTCCCCGTTTGGCACACTGACCGGCCTCAACTTCTTGGCTCCGTTCAATCTCACCGGCACGCCGGCGGTTTCCGTACCGTGCGGCTTCACCAGCGGCGGGCTGCCCGTGGGGCTCCAGATCGCGGGGCGCTGGTTTGACGAAGCGACAGTCCTGCGCGCGGCGAATGCTTATGAGGAGGCGGCCCCCTGGTCCGAGATGCATCCTGACCTGTAGCGCGCGTGCCCCCTGGGAGAGAGGGAAGAAGCGGCACAGGAGTACAGGAGGGCCGGCTGAGACGGTGACCACATGCTAGAAGCCAGCTTCGAGGCAATCCAGCACATCATCTCCCCTTGGGGGATGGTCGCCCTCATCAGCGGCACGATGATCGGGATGCTGAGCGGGGCGATGCCCGGAGGAACGCTCCCGACTCTGGTTGTGCTACTCGGTTTCGCCTACACGATGGACCCGGCGACCGCCCTTCCCCTCGCCACCGGGATGATTGCCACGGTCAACACGGGGGACACGCTTCCCGCGGTACTATTGGGGATCCCTGGTTCAGCCACCGGCCAGGCCACGATACTCGACGGCTATCCGATGTCCCGGCAAGGCAGGGCTGGAGAGGCGCTTTCTGCCGCTTACTTCACTTCCATGCTGGGCGGAGTCTTTGGTGCTCTTTTCCTATTGGTAACCATCCCCGTTGTCAGGCCTCTGGTGCTGACCTTTGGCTCGCCTGAGTTTTTCATCTTGGGAATGGTTGCCATCTCCGTAGTCGGTGTTATCAGCAGCGGGGCATTCCTCAAGGGGCTGGCTTCGGGCGCCGTCGGGCTCTTGATCACAGCCATAGGTTTCGATGTGATTAACGGCACGTCGCGTGCCGTATTCGGAATCGACTACCTCTGGGACGGGATCCCCCTCGTGCCCGCCGTCATCGGGTTGTTCGCGGTCCCCGAACTGTTGGACCTCTCCATCAGTGGGAAACCGATCGCGAGGGGCGACCTCAATGAGTTGCTCGACAAGGTGAACAAGGGGCGCAGGCTCGGGGTCCAGGCTGTCCTGCGCAACTTCCCCTTGATGCTCCGATCGTCCGGACTGGGGATCCTCGTGGGCATCCTCCCCGGGATCGGAGGCTCCCTGGCGAACTGGTTGACCTACGCCAACGCCCGTCAGACGGTGCGGGGAGGAGCTCAGACGTTCGGCACCGGCGATATCAGGGGTGTAATCGCGCCGGAGTCGGCCAACAATTCGGTGGACGGGGCGACGCTTGTGCCCACGCTCTGGTTCGGCGTTCCCGGCAGCGTGGGCATGGCGATCTTCCTCGGCTTCATGATCATCATGGGTCTCCAACCAGGTCCGCGCATGCTCGGAGAGGACCTCGACCTGACCCTGACCATCGTCTTCAGCCTGGCGCTTGCGAACGTGTTTGGCACGGGGGTCGCCCTTGCCTTCTCTCCCACGCTGGCCCGCATCGCCTTCGTGCGGCCTGGCATCCTCGTCCCGCTGGTACTAGCCGTGATGATGATCACCGCGTTCCAGGCAAGCGTTTCGATGGGTGACCTGCTGGCGGTGCTTGCCTTTGCCGCGATGGGTTTCTTCATGAAGACCCATGGCTGGCCGCGGCCGCCCATCATCATCGCGCTGGTCCTTGGGTCCACGATCGAGCGCTTCTACTTCCTTGCCACGAAGACCTATGGCCTTTCCATGCTCTGGCGGCCCGGATTCCTAGGCATCATCATCGTCGCCGTCATCACGGCGCTCTACACCGTGTGGATCCAGCGGTCTGTAGCGGCGGAGGCCCGCAAGCAGCAGAGCTATACGGACGGTTCCGTGCCTTCAGGCTCGAGCGGAACACCAGTTCCGGGACCGGACGAAGCACCTCCAACCCCGGCGACCGCTCCGGGCCGCAACCTGTCGGCAAGCCTCGTTATGAGGAGGCTGAGGCCTGGTCCGGACGGCTTGTTTGCCCTCCTCCTGCTTGGAGTGTGCATCTATTTCCTGATTGCATCGCTCGAATGGGTGTTGGAGTCCGCCCTGTTTCCGAGAACAGCCGGCATCGCGGGCCTCACGCTGTTGAGTCTGTACTTCCTGAACCGCGTCTTCAGGCGCGGCGAAGACGACGACGGGGAAGGACCTCAACTGATGGACATCGGAAGAATGCGGTCTGACCTGACACCGTCTGTCATGCGGCGCCGCTTCGCACAGTCGACTGGGACGCTCGTGGCCCTGGTCGGCAGCATCTGGCTGTTCGGCTTCCATGTCTCGATACCTGTCTACGTGTTCCTGTACCTGTGGCTCGTTGGCAAGGTTCGGCCGTGGATAGCGGTGCTCCCGGCTATCATGTTCGAGGCCTTGCTGATCGGGTTCTATGACCGGCTGTTACACACGAATTGGCACACGCCGATCCTCCTTCCATTCCTTGGTTCATGACGAGACGGCATCCGCGCGTTGAGCGCCAGCAAAGGAGAAGCGATATGAAGATGAGGACCATGGCACGCAGACCTGTCATGCTGTTGAGCCTGATGACCGTCGTGTTGATGCTGTTCCTGGGCGCCTGTGGAGGCGAGGATGCGACACCCACTTCTCCACCTCCCCAGCCTGCGGCCGCCACACCCACGCCCGGACCTGCCGCGACACCGACACCCACGCTGGCGCCAGGCCAACCGACGCCGACACCACGACCCCCCACTCCCACC
>VXQP01000011.1 GCA_009838965.1 Chloroflexota bacterium
CCCCCACACCGGTTCCCCCTCCCCCTGGCTTTGACGCGGAGGAGTACTTCGGCGGCAAGACCATCCGTATCATCACCGGCACGAGCCCCGGCGGTGGCTATGACACCTTCAGCAGACTCGTCGCCCAGGCGGCCGAGCGGCAGTTTCCGGACAGCACGCGCTTCATCGTCCAGAACCTCCCCGGCGCAGGGCAGTTGCGCGGCCTGCGTGCCGTGCTCAACTCGGAGCCCGACGGCTACACCATAGGCCCCGTCCATTCCCGCTGGTTCGCACGGCAGTTGCTTGTGGGCGACGTCGACGGCTTCGACCTCGACCGCATCTACATCCTCGGCTCCCCGACGTTCACCATCGCCGAGGGCGGCTTCTGCCTCGACAAGAACTTCGCCTCATCCTGGCAGGAGGTGCTGGACAGGGACCTCACGATCCGGGTCGGCTCGGTAGGACCGGGCAACGAGCCTTCCATTGAGTTCATGATTGAGAACGGCGCCCCGTTCAAGCTCATCTACGGTTACGGGGGGACGTCCGAGATCATGGCTGCATTCGACCGCGGCGAGACGGACGGAACCAGCCGCTGCGGCCCGGGCACCGTGCCCCGCCTCTACCCCGAGTGGATAGAGCAGGGACGCATGGTTCCCATCTTCTACACCAAGAAGCCCTACAACGACGAATGGCTGGCCAGGCTCGGACGCACGGAGCCGCTTCCCTCCTTCCGTGACCTGCCAGGCCTCACGTTCGACCCGGCGCAGGCGGAGGGGCTGGAGTTGAACCTCCTCGTAACCGAGTTGTCGCGCGTCTTCGTGATGCCTGAGGACGTGCCGGCAGACGTCACGCAGTACTGGCAGTCGGCGTTCGACCGCCTTGTGGTAGACCCGGCATTCATCGAGCAGCTCACCATCGCCGGATACGAGGACTCCTACGGCTACGGCAGAGCAGAGGCCATCTGGGACATCATCGAACGGGTGCGGAGCGCCAGCCAGGCCACGCGCGACGTAGCGCTCGGCCTGAGCGGCGTCGGCACCCTGACCGTCAACTAGGGACAGGGCACGCCGGTGCGGACGACATATCTGCACCGGCGAGTGCCTGCCTGCCGGGACCGGGTGACATTGTCCGATGTAGGGGCACCCCTTGTGGGTGCCCTTCCCGTTGACAGTGAGCCCCTGTCAAACCCGCTCATGGTGAGCCTGTCGAACCACCGTCATTCCCGCACCGGCGAGAATCCAGCGTGACCGGGCAGGTCACACGGCGGGGCTGGGTGCAGCTCTGCCCGACTCCCTCGCCTCTTAGGAGAGGGCGGCCGCGTCAGCGGCAGGTGAGGGTTGCCGCCTTGTTGAATTTGTGACATCCGCCCGTTGCGCGAACGATTTACCCCTGCTTACCCTGTTCCTGACCGCCGGGAACTGGTGCGCCACGGGTGAATGCGAAGGAGGACTCCATGGGCTCGAAAAGGCTCACAAGGGCTCAGAAGAAGAGGCGTTTGAGCCGGAATGAGCCCCTTGGGGGCTCACCGGAGAAGCCCGGTTTACGAACGGAGGAGCATGAAGTGAGCCAGAACGAGCCGGTTTTTTCGGAGAATCTCTCCGACAGGCAGATCGTCGCCCTCCCGCATGTCGCCGCCGCTGCTACGAACGCCGAAGGCGCAAGAGCAGCGGACATCAGCCTCGCCACGCTCAAACGATGGCGGCAGGACCCCGCCTTCCGGGATGAACTCCGCCGGATGAGGCAGGAAACTGCGGATCTCGCTCACGCCGAGCTCAACGGCCTTGCGCTGAAGAGCACCGTCGCACTCGCTGAGCTCTTGGAAGACCCCAACCCGCGGATCAGAACGCAGGCCGTCCGTCTCGCGCTCAGCCTCGGCATCAAGGTCGGTCAGGAGAAAGCGAACCAGCGGCGCATCAACCAGCTCCAGAAGGCCCTCACGCTCCTCAAGTACGTCAAGTAGGAAGTGTCCTCCCATCGCGCGTTGACGCTTCGGCTGAGGGCAGTGTAGGTTCCCCCCTTGTGCGATAACCGGAAACGAACGAGGTACGACGGATACGATGGCTTACAAGTACGACGTCTACGGCGTCGGCAACGCGATAGTGGATACCGAGGTGGAGGTGGAGGACTCGTTCCTCTCGGGCCACGGCTTGGACAAGGGCATCATGACGCTCGTGTCTGCTGAGTCCCAGGCGGAGCTGCTGGAGAGCCTCGCCGGGCACGCCCGGCACGGCTCCGCCGGGGGGTCCGCGGCAAACACCGTGACCGCCGTGACCCACTTCGGGGGCAGCGCGTTCTTCACCGGCAAGATCGGCAACGACATGCACGGCGCGCTCTACCGCGAGAGCCTCGCCGAGGCAGGCGTTGAGTTCGACATGACGCCCGCGGACGCCGGTGCCACCGGCGCGTGCGTCATCCTCGTCACGCCCGACGGCGAGCGCACCATGCGGACGAGCCTCGGCGCGGCCTCCACGTTGGGGCCGGGCGACATCGCCTCCGGCGCGCTCCGGTCCAGCCGCATCGTCTACGTGGAGGGCTACCTGCTCAGCACACCTTCGTGCGCCGAAGCCGCCGAGCGCGCCATGGCCGTTGCATCGGACGCGGGCGTGCAGGTCGCGCTCAGCCTCTCCGACCCCGCCATAGCGACACTCTTCATCGAGGAGTTCCAGCGCGTCACCCGGCAGTACGTCGACGTCCTCTTCTGCAACGAACATGAGGCGGAGATATACGGGGGCAGCGGCTCGCGGGAGGAGCGGCTGCGGGCGGTTGGCACTGACGCCCCACTGGTCTTCATGACCTGCGGAGCGGACGGCGCGATGGTCTTCGACGATGGCGCCGTCACGCACGTGCCGGGATACGTTGTGCCCGTCGTCGACACGACCGGCGCGGGCGACGTCTTCGCCGCAGGCGCGCTCTACGGGCTGACGCATGGCCTCAACCCCACCGATGCTGGTAAGCTCGGCGCGTTCGCATCCGCGAAGGTCGTGACCGGTTTCGGCGCGCGGCTGCGCGAGCCATTGCACGAAACACTGGAAGCCATACTCAACGGGGCCCATCCGCTCGGTTGACCAGAGAGGAGAGACAGGTAATGACCACCGACCGCCACCAGAAGGCTGCATGGGCGCAGACGCACGATGTGCCGGAGCAATGGGAGGAGCAGCAGTTCGTCGACAATTGGGTCACGCGCGACGACGGCAGGCAGGACACGCGGGGGCCTATGATCCAGACCACCGTGGACGCAGCGCCCTTCCCCACGGACCAGGCCATCCGCGCCTTGGACGTCGGCTCGGGCTACGGCCTGCTCTCCGGCTACCTGCTGGCGAAGTACCCCAACGCCCACGTCACGCTGCAGGACATCTCCGAGCCGATGTTCGGCCACGCGAAGGAGCGCCTCGCGGCATACGCGGATCGCACAGCCTACGTCAGGAGCGACTTCTCACAGCGCGACTGGGCGTCCGGGCTCGGCGGGCCGTTCGACTTCGTGATGTCCGCCATCGCCATCCACAACATGTACGACGACGGCCTCATCGCCGGCATCTACAAGGACATCCACGACCTCATCGCCGACGGCGGCATGTTCGCCAACCTGGACTACGCGGCCCAGGCAGGCGGCGTGGACATGCACGTCCAGTGGTTGAAGGAGGCCGGCTTCTCCACCGTGGAAGCGGAGGAGATCAACGACCGCACTGTCTTGCTGAAGGCGTCGCGCTAGCCCGCCGCCGACGTCATTCCCGCCCTCACCCGGTGGGGGGGGGGTGGAGCGGAGTGTCCCCTGGGCGGCTTACCCCCAGAGCCGCTCGCTCGCGATAGCCGCGCCTTCCGCCAGCGACTCCAGCTTGCGGAAGATGATGTCCGGGTCCATCTTCCCGTAGCCCGCGAACGTGCCGAAGCCGCAGTCCGACCCCGCGAGCACCCGCTCGCGCCCGACGATGGCGGCGAACGTCTCGATGCGCTGCGCGACCAGCTCAGGGTGCTCCACGAAGTTGCTCGTGGAGTCCAGCACGCCGGGGGCCAGCACCTTGTCGTCCGGGATGTCGGCGTCGCGCCAGTCCTTCCACTCGTGGGCGTGGCGCGGGTTCGACGCCTCGAAGAGGATGGCGCTCGGTTTCGCCCGCAGGACGATGGGTATGATCTTCGATACGGCGATGTCGTAGTCGTGCGGCCCCTCGTAGTTGCCCCAGCAGACGTGCATTCGCACCGACTCGGCGGGCACGTTCTCCAGCGCCCCGTTCAGCACGTCGATATGGTGCTCGGCGCGGTGGAGGAACTCCTCCTCGGTCAGTCCCTGGAAGCCGGTATGAAAAGCCATCGCGAGGTCGGGGCAGTCCACCTGCAGCACGAACCCCGCCCCAACGATGGCCTCGTACTCCTCCTTCATGGCCGCGCCGAGCGCATCGACGTACGCCTCGTGCGTCGGGTACCAGGCATTTGGCATGAAGACGGAGGCCACGCCCGGCGAGGACGATGTCATGAACGCATCGGCCACGCCCGCGCCCTCGAGCGCCGCCCTGAAGTTCTCGAGGTCTTTCTGCAGCGGCTCCCGGTCCTTCACCTCCACCGGCCCGACGCACTGCGGGCGGCGCATCGGCTGGTCGCCTGTCATGCGGGCCATCTTCGCCCGGAAGTCCGGGTACGGCGCCACGTCCAGGTTGGGGCGGCGCGGACTGTCTCCCTCGAAGCCGGTGAGCCGGTCCTTGGCGTAAGTGGAATAGGCGACCTTGCTCATCTCGCCGTCGCTCACGATATCGACGCCCGCAGCGTGCTGCCGCGCGACGATGTCGGCGACGCCCTGCCGCACAAGGGTCTCCAACTCTTCAGCGTCGTACTCCTCCTCGCGCTCCTTCTTCAGCAGCAACGCGGCGACGTCGTCCGGACGCGGCAGGCTGCCGACGTGGGTCGTGAGGATGCGGTCTGTGGAAAGCTTCATGGGAGCGCTCCGGGGGAAGGTGAACCGGATTATAGCCGCGCTTCTATAATCTCGGCATGGCGGAGCAGCACCGCATCGAAGTCCGGGTGGCGTCGAGCGGCGCCGACATGGAAGGCGCACTCGCGGTGCGGCACGAGGTCTTCATCGTGGAGCAGGGCGTGCCGCCGGAACTTGAGCGCGACGACGCGGACGACAGCGCCGTGCACGTCGTCGCTGGCGATGGGACGTCGGTCGTCGGCACGGCGCGGCTGACGCGCGACGGCGAAGCGCGGATAGGGCGCGTCGCGGTGCTGCCTGAGTGGCGGCGTCGCGGCGTCGCTGGACTGCTGCTCGCGGCGCTGGAATCCGAGGCGCGCAGGCTCGGCATCGAGGAGTTGAACCTGCACTCGCAAACGTACGTGCAGGCGCTCTACGAGCGGCACGGGTACGCGGTTACGGGGCCGGGGTTCGTGGAGGCGGGCATAGACCACGTGCCGATGGCGAAGCGGCTCGATCAGCCCGCATCCTGACCGGCTACGAGGAGACGGCCGCCCGTTTCGTACCGGGCGGCTGCTTGAGCACGAACGACCCGCGAACGTCGCGCAGGCTCAGCGCGCCGCTCTCCAGCAGCGCGCCGCGTATGCCGGGGCGGTGGCGCGCCCGGACGTCCACGGCGATGAGCGCGTAGCCTGCGGCGAGCAGCGCCTCGTACTCTGCAGCGTGCTCGTCGTCGAGCCCCTCCTCGCCGGCGGACATGGCTCCGATCCAGGAGCCGAACGCCGCGCCGAACTTCCAGACCGTCGCGGCCAGCAGGATCTTTATGTTGATGTCCATCGGGTAGACCAGCAGCGCGATGAGCGACGGCACCTCGATGATGAGCGAGCCCCAGATGCCCCACTTTATCGCCGCTCGCAGCATGCTCTCTCCCCGCCGCTTCAGGCGCGGGGGCGCGGGGCCGTCGTCCGGAAGCACGTAGGTGACGCCCGTTCGGTCGCCGAAGCCGGCCTCTTCCAGCAACTGCTCGGCGGCAACGGCAGCCGTGCGGTGCTCGAATATGCCGACGACGGCGGTCATGCGACGGGCTCCCTCGCTTTCAGTGCGCTGTCGAAGAAACCGATGAGCTTCGGCCACGAGTCGGCGGAGACTTCAGGGTTGTACCGCACCGGGTTGTAGGGGTCGTTGAAGGCGTGCTGCCCGTCCGGGTAGCGGTGGAAGGTGAACGGCTTGCCCTCGGCCCGGAGCGCGGCTTCCAGCTTGTCGACGTCCGCAGGTGTGGGGTTGGCGTCGAGGTCGCCGAAGAAGCCGATGAGCGGGCAGTTGAGGTTCGCGGTGAGGCTCATCGGGTCGGGGCCGTCGCCCCAAGGGAGGTCGACGTCCACGCCGTAGAAGTCCGCACAGGCCGCGAACTCATCGGTCCGCACAGCGAGCATGTAGGCGATGCGCCCGCCGATGCAGAAGCCGGTGACGCCGAACGGGCCTGCCACGTCCGGCAGGCTGCGAAGGTATGCCAGACCCGCAAGCATGTCCTTCAGCAGTTCATCGTCGCGCAGGCTGTCCTTGAGCGGCATCGCGACCTCGCGACGCACCGGGTCCTCGAAGGCGTAACCCGTCAACCGTTCGTTCGTCACGTCGGATCGATGGAAGAGGTACGGCATGATGGCGGCATAGCCTGCCTGTGCGAGCCCGTCGCACTTCTCGCGCACGAACCGGTCCATGCCGAATACGTGCATCGCCACTACAACGCCGGGGTGCGGCCCCGGAGCGTCCGGTAGAGCGAGGTACGCGTCCACCGGCTTGCCGTCAACGTCAATGCTCACCCACTCGGACGCCATCGCCTTCCTCCTTCGTGCGCGGTCAGTCATCCTCGCTGATGACGAGCGCACTCTTGCCCTTGATCTCGCGCGACTCCTGGTAGCGGTGGGCCTCGACAGCCTCGGCGAGCGGCCAGGTCCGGTCTATCGTCGGCTTGAGTTTACCTTCGCCGAACCAGCCGAGGATCATCCGGAAGTCCTCCGGCGACGTGAGCGCCGCGCCCGCGCCGGTTACCGAAACCGGGCCGCGATAGAAGCTGGCGATCGGTACCGTGGTCTCTCGTCCACCGGCGGCGCCGAACACGGCCAGCCGTCCACCGCGGGCCAGGGCTCCCAGGCCTCTGGCCAGAACGTCGCCGCCGATGCCGTCGACGATGACATCCACGCCGCGCCCATCGGTCAAGCGTTTCGCCTCCTCGACGAAGTCCTGTTCAACGTAGTTGATGCCGTGGTCCAGCCCGTACTGAGCCGCCCACTCGAGCTTCTCGGCGCTGCTCGCGGTGCCGAATACGGTCATGCCCAGCTGCTTCGCCAGCTGGATGGCGGCGATGCCGCAGCCGCTCGCGGCGGCCTGGACGAGGACGGTGTCGCCCTCCTTCGCGCCGCCACGGACACACAGCGCTGCCCATGCGGTCGTGTAGATGATGGCGAGCGTTGAGGCTTCAACGAGGCTGAGGTTGCCCGGCACTGGAAACACGACGTGCTCGGGAACGGCGATCAGTTCAGCATAGGTGTGCAAGTACTGACGTACGATGACCCGGTCGCCCTCGCTCACCGAGGTCACGTCCCGACCGACCTGCGCTACGACGCCCGCCCCCTCCACGCCGAGCATGGCGGGGAAGCCGATGTCCTGCCCCATGCGTCCGGTGCGCCGCGAGGCATCCGTGGGGTTGACGCCGGAGGCCGCAAGCCGCACGAGCACGTCGCCGTCGCTGGGCTCGGGGTCGGGGACGTCTTCGAGGCGGAGCACCTCGGGGCCGCCGAACTCGTGGAATCGAACCGCTTTCATCGACCCTCCTCCTACACAGGTCGATTATCCGCCTGGGGAGCGCATGAGGCAAACCTGCCCGTCGCCAGTCAGGAGATGGCGTTGATGCCGGTCAGGTGACGCCCCAGGATGAGCTGATGCATGTGCTGAGTGCCCTCGTAGGTGTGCACGGTCTCAAGGTTCATCGCGTGGCGCATCGGGGAGAGGTCGTCGGTGATGCCGGCCGCACCGAGCAGGTCGCGGCTGGTGCGCGCGATCTCCAGCGCCGCGAGAGTGTTGCTGTACTTCGCCATGCTGACGTGCGACCAGTGCAGCGTCCCCGCGGCCTTCAATCGCCCCAACTGCAACGCGAGCAGCTGCGCCTTCGAGAGCGACGTGGCCATGTCCGCGAGCTTCTGCTGCACGAGCTGGAACGACGCCAGGGGACGTCCGAACTGCTCTCGCTCCTTCGTGTATTCGATGGCGGTGTGCAGGCAGTCCGCAGCCGCCCCGCAGACGCCCCAGACAATGCTGTAGCGCGCTGCGTTGAGGCAAGCCAGCGCCGAACCCAGACCCCGCGTACCGGGGAGCAACGCATCCTCTCCCACGCGCACGTCTTCCAGGAAGAGCGCGCTGGTCACGCTCATCCGCATGGAGAGTTTGTTGTGGACGTCCTCCCTCCGGACACCCGCCAGGGTCGTATCCACAAGGAAGCCTCGTATCGCGTCGCCCAGCTTCGCCCAGACCACCACGACATCGGCGATGCCGGCATTCGTGATCCACATCTTGCCGCCGTTGAGCGTGAATCCATCCGCGGTTTCGACAGCGTGCGTCTCCATCCCGGCTGGGTCAGAGCCGTGGTCGGCCTCGGTCAGTCCGAACGCGCCGAGGACGCGGCCTGCAGCCATGTCGGGCAGGTAACGCTCGCGTTGCTCCTCGGTGCCGAACTCATGGATGGCGGTCATCGCCAGAGACGACTGGACAGACGCGAAGGAGCGGTAGCCGGAGTCTGCGCGCTCCAGCTCCTGCATGACGAGGCCGTAGGCGACAGGGCCGAGTCCGGCGCAGCCGTAACCTTCCAGGTGGGCGCCGAAGAGGCCCAGTTCGCCCATGCGCGGGACGAGTTCCAGTGGGAACGTGCCTTCGCGGAAGTGCGGGACCACAGCGGGCAGCGCCTCCGCCTCGACGAAGTCGCGGACGGTGTCGCGCACCTGGCGCTCATCGTCGGTGAGTTGAGATTCGATATCCAGCAGGTCTATGCCGCGGTAGGGCTGCATGAGGGCCTCGCGATCCAGTTTTAGAGGGTCATTCTAACAAGCAACGTGAACCGGCTCAGGGTGCCGCCATTCTCAAAAGAGAAGCCCCCCGGGTTCTCCGGAGGGCTTCCAGGTTTCGCCTATGCCTCGTGTGGCTTACGAGGGGCAGTGGTCAGGAACGCCCTGGCCTCCCTTCAACCCCTCGATCTCCGCCGTCAACTCGACGATCTGCGCGTCGAACTGCGCCTCGAAAGCAGGGTAGAACGCGGTCGCCAGCGCCCAGGCCGCATCGGACACATTGACGGGCTTGTCGCCCAGACCCTCATCCCTGTCGGCTTGGACGAGCGCGAGGTCAGACTCCAAGCCGGCGATCTCCTCGGCCAGAGCGACGCGGTCGCTCAAGCGGCAGAAAGCCAACGGTGTGCTGGTGATGACATCGAACGTGCCGGGGTCGATGACACTGAGGGTACGCATGCGCTCCACGTTGCCGTCGCCGGGGCCTATGCCGGAGCGTTGGCGGGTGAAGCGGCCAAGCGTCCAGACACTTGTCCATGCGCCTTGGTCGTTGGCAACGAGGGTGTTGTTGGCACTCTTGTTGCTCACGTAGTTCGTGATGTCGGAAGGAGTGCCGGGGCCGTCGTTGATAAGGAGGATGACCTCCTGGCCGGGAGCGAAGCCCGCGCCCCAGATGCGAACCTGCACACGAGACGAGCGCGCGCCCAACTGGTGGTTGACGACCACGTCTCCTGTCACGACGCTCTCGACTCCGGAGATGTGCCCGTCGGCCGATGCCTTCGGAGAGAGGATGGCGTTCCCGGCTACCAAGCCGAGCAGCAGTCCCGCAGCGATAAGCGCCAGAACCATGGCCCGGGGGTGAGTTGCGATTGCCTTAGTCACGATTACCTCCTGTGGACCTTACGCTTACGCCGAGCAGAAGTTGGGGACTTCCACGGGTTCCGCTTCAGGATCGTCATTCCGTGTCAGGTTGCAGAGCGCGATTGGTGCGCTGGCTAGGAAAGTGCCGCTGGTCTTTTCCACCGCCCACATGGTCGCCAGACGCTCTGCGCCAACGTTCTGGCGGGTGAAGCGTCCGAGGCGCCACTTGGTCGCGAAAGCACCGTCGTCGTTCACGATGAGCGGCCAGACGCTGCCCGCGCCGTCGCGGTAGCGGGCGGGGTCACAGTTGCCCTCGTCATCCCAGCGGCAGGCACTGATGATGTAGAGCGCACCCTGGAAGTCCGCCACCATGAGTTCCACTTCGATACCCGGGGTGAAACCGGAGCCGCGGATCCAGACTTCTTCTCCCGAACGGCTCGCGCCCGGTTCGAAGTTGACCTCGGTGTGCGAGAGCACGATGCCTTCGGTTCCCGTGGCATGCCCGTCGGCGCGCGCACCCTGGTATGCCGAGAGCGCGATAGCGAGCGCCAAGCCAGCGATGAGACCGGCAGCGATCAAGATGGTCGCTGACCGTTTCGTTACTATGGTCGTACCTGTCACTGAGTCCTCCTGCTCAACGAGTCTTCAAGGGGCTGGGGGGTTACGCCGAGCAGTGGCTCGGGACTTCGGCATCTTCGGCGCGGCCGCTGAGGTTGCAGAGCGCCAGAGGAGCAGTCGCCAGTTCGTCGAACGAGCCCGCGTCCACTGCCCTGACCGACTGCATGCCCTCGCCGCCGACACCGGTGCGGGTGAAGCGACCGAAGGTCCATTCGAACCCGAACGCGCCGTCGTCGTTGGCGACCACATCGACGCCCGAGAGAGCGCCAACGTCCGTGGCAACGCCACGCTGGTCGGCAATCAGGACGAGGACGCTCTGACTGGGGTTGAAGCCGGACCCGTAGATCCACACCGCAGTGCGAGAACTGCGCGTTCCAGGAACGAAGTCGGCCTCATTCGGCGTGACCACGAGCGTCTCCCCGCCGGTGGCGTGACCGTCGGCGCGCGCGCCTTCATTCGTGGAGAGCGCCGCCGCGAGGGCGAGTCCCACCAGAGCGGCAGCGGCCAATGTAACCAATGCGAACCGCGGCGACAGTAGTGAATACGTTCGAGTCACGGCTTTCCTCCTTCAACCCGATGCTCACGGCCAGACAACTCGTGTGTGCCGCGAGTGCGGCGCAGAGGCTATAAGGGTTTGCCGCTGCGTGTCAAGCGTTAGGGAATCATACCCCAAAACAGCAATTTATGGAATGCACGGCACACTACATCGTGAGGGAAACCTTGAGTGCGCCGCCGCTGGGCTCGTGCGCCAGTTCGAAGGCGTCGCCCACCCGTTCCAGAGCCAGGGTGTGCGTCACGTACGGAGACATATCGATCTCCCCTTCGGCGATGAGCCGAAGGGCCTGCCTGAACGACACGAGGCCCGGTTCGTCCTGGGCGCCGAATATCGTGCGTACATCGAGCCGTTTGAGGAAATAGGTGCCCAGATCAAAGGGCACGGGGTCGAAACCGGTCGGCAGGCCGAAGACGTGCACGTGCCCTTCCGCTTTCGCCATGCGCACGGCCTGGTCCAGGGTCTCGTGGCCGCCCACCGCGTCCACGATCACCTCGGCGCCCTGCCCATCCGTGAGTTCTAGCACGGCGTCCACCGCAGCGTCGCCGGTCACGTCCAGCGCCTCGTCGGCGCCGAGCGCCACGCCTGCTGCGCGCCGGTCGTCGTTCGGTTCGATGGTGATGATCCGCTCGGCCCCGAGGCGGCGCAGATAGAAGTCGTGGAAGAGGCCGGCGCTCCCCTGCCCGATGACCACAGCTGTCTTGCCTGCCATCTCAGGCAGTTTTTGCGCTGCGAAAATGACGGTGCCCAACTGCTGGGCCATCATCAATTCGGCAAGGGGACGCCCCTCTGGCAGTTCGATGATGAAGTGCGGCGAGACTGCTTGGTACTCGGCAAAGTTCCGAGCTTCCCAGATGTTCGGAACGGTGAGGACGAGCGCACCCTCCCGCAAGCCGGTCTCGCCGGGGTCGACGATAGTGCCTACCCCTTCATGCCCGGGCTCCCCGGGCTCCATGGGGTACGTGTTGCGTGGCCAGCCGTGGTAGACGTAGTGCAGGTCCGTTCCGCAGATGGACGCCATGTGCATCTGCACGAGCGCCTTCTGACCGTCCGGCCCCGGCATGGGCACCTCGTCGCAGACGATATCCCGCAGTCCTCTGAGGATGGCGGCTTTCATCATGGGCATGGTTGCGGCTCCCGCACGCATCGTTGGATGGCTCCCTAGCCTACCAGCCCGTGCGCTGGTATGATGAAGGGCACGATGGTCAGTGCCCCCGAACTCATCGTCTACACCCGCCCCGACTGCACGTATTCGGATGCGCTGCTCCACGACCTCAAAAAGGACGGGGTGGAGTACCGGGAGATCGACCTGGAGGAGCATCCCGAACTCATCGAGGAGTTGGAGCGGCTGACCGGCGGAGAGCGGGTGACCCCGGTGATGGTCGAGGGAAGCCTCGTCATCGTGGGTTATCATGGGATCGGTTGAGCGTTCTGACCGCCCCGGTGTAGCCGGGGCAAGCTACCGCGGCCCGGTGGTGTAGCTTGGTTTAACACACCGCCCTGTCAAGGCGGAGATCGCCGGTTCAAATCCGGTCCGGGTCGCCAGCAGCGGCAGCAAATGAAGCCCCCGCGCGCAATGCGTGGGGGCTTCGTCTGTCATGCAGGGGCGGAGCCGCAGCTCACCGTGACTAGGGGCGCAGCGTACAGGCTTTACTGGCTGGGGTCCTTCACCTTGCGAAGGTAGGGCTTCACCGTCTCCCAACCGTCCGGGAAGAGTTCCTTGGCAGCCTCATTGTCGATAGCTGGCAGGATGATGACGTCCTCGCCCTTGTTCCAGTTCGCGGGGGTCGCCACCTTGTGGCCGGCGGTGAGCTGGCAGGAGTCCAGAACCCGCAGCAACTCGTCGAAGTTGCGTCCGGTGCTCATGGGGTACGTCAGGCTCATCTTTATCTTCTTGTCCGGGCCGACGAGAAAGACCGTACGCACGGTCTGGTTGGTTGCCGCGGTGCGGCTGTCCGAGGGCTCCTCCTCGGCGGGGAGCATGTCGTACAGCTTGGCGACGTTCAGTTGATCGTCGGCGATGATGGGGAAGTTGAGGGCAGTGCCGCCGATCTCCTCGATGTCGGATGCCCAGCGCTGGTGGTCCTCGACCTTGTCGACGCTGAGGCCGATCACCTTGCAGTTGCGCTTTGCAAACTCGTCGTTGAGGCTGGCGACGTAGCCGAGCTCGGTCGCGCAGACGGGGGTGAAGTCCTTGGGATGGGAGAAGAGGACCGCCCAGCCGTCGCCGACCCACTCGTGGAAGTTAACGGTGCCGTCGCTGGTGTCGGCCGTGAAGTCAGGGGCGGTGTCGTTGATGCGTAGCGCCATGATGTGTATCTCCTTCGTGTTTACCCGCGGTGGTCCGCCACCACGGGGCTTAAATCTCTCTCGTGGTTGCGTTCTCGATCCTCGCCGCCGGGCTTCAACATAAGCACATTCTGTTTCACCTTCCTTATTGCAGAATCCCATTGCGTTCTGGCTCCCGCGGTAGGACTCGAACCTACGACCAATCGGTTAACAGCCGACCGCTCTACCAACTGAGCTACGCGGGAACGCGAAAACCATTGTAGCAAACGGCTGGAGGACGCAAGCGGGCGAGGTCTTCACACCCTGCGATTCAGGCTGCGTGTGCTATAGTAGTGAGCGTCGCACCGCCGCCGTTGGCGGCAGGGGGCGCATCGTGGGGATATAGCTCAACTGGGAGAGCGCCGCGTTCGCAATGCGGAGGTTGGGGGTTCGAGTCCCCCTATCTCCACCACTCCGCGCCTTGGTGTCCTCATCGGATAGAACAGCGGCGCAAGCTACCCACTGCGATGCCTTCATGAGATTCGGCTTATTCCTCGGCACCGAATACCCGGCACGCCGCTCAATGGTGGCGAGGGTCGACTCGCTCATCGAGCAGGTGCGGCTGGCACGTGACCTGAGATTCGATTGCGCGCTGGCCGGTCAGCACTACCTCAGCTACCCCGTTCAGATACTGCAACCCACACCGCTGCTGGGCCGCCTCGCCGCAGAGGCCGGGGACATGCGGCTGGGGACGGGCATCGTTCTGCTGCCGCTCCAGCACCCGGTGGACATGGCCGAACAGGTCGCTACGCTCGACCAGATTACCGGGGGCAGGTTCATCTTCGGCACTGGTCTGGGTTACGAGAGGGAGGAATTCGAGGCGTTCGGCCTCGAAGTATCTGACCGCGTCGGGAGGTTCGAGGAGTCGCTCGCCCTTATGAAGCGCCTGTGGACCGAGGACGAAGTGCATTTCGAAGGAGAGCACTTCACCCTGCACACCCGGCCATCCTCATGGCCGTTGCAGAAACCGTACCCGCCGGTTTGGATAGCGGCCAACGGGCACGGGCCCGTCAGGCGCGCGGCGCGCCTTGGCGATGTCTGGTTCGCCAACCCCCACGCCCGGTTCTCGACGCTCGCCGAGCAGATGGACATCTATGAGGCCGCACTCGCCGAATACGGGACTGACCGCCCTGGAGACGTAGTGGTCAGCCGGGAGGTGTTCGTGGCAGAGTCGAGCGCAGAAGCGGTACGCGTTGCGCGGCCTGCTCTCCACGAGCGGTACAGGGTGTACTCCGTACAGGGTCAGGATGAGCAGCTCCCACCAGGCGACCGTTTCGAGAGCGAGTTCGATGCTCTGGCCGCCGACCGCTTCGTGCTCGGCGACCCGCAGCAGTGCATCGAGGAGATCAGGCGGTACGAGGAGCTCGGTTTCAACCTGTTCATCATCGATTACCACTGGCTCGACCTCGACGACGCCACGGCGCTCAACACCCTGCGCCTCTTCGGCGAACGCGTGATGCCGGCGTTCCGTTAGCGGCAGAGGATCGGGCCGCAGATAGATTCCTCAACGATCATTACTTGGTCGCCCCGCCAGCCGTTCATTACAGCACATGCTCCACATGGCAGTGAGAACGAGTCTCAAGAGATTCACACTCCCCGGAATGCCTTGCGGCTTGAGTTTCGAGTGGGAGATACTGCCCCCAACTGGTCCATCTGGACATACGCAGGATGGAGAGACCGTAGGTCTATTGCATCTTCGAAAGGAGAGTGCCATGACGGTGAGGTACATTCAGCGTGTTGCTCTCGTCTGTCTGCTACTGATTCCGGCACTTGTGGTTGCCGCATGCGCAGACGAACCGACACCCACTCCTACAGCAGCGCCTACAGCGACACCTACGCCGCTACCGCCATTCAAGATTGGAGTGATGGAGTCGCTCACGGGACCCGGGGAAACTTACGGAACCGTTTCCAACCAGGCCAAGCAGATGGCGGTCGACGAGATCAATGCAGCCGGTGGCATCAATGGGCGCATGATCGAACTCATAGTAGAGGACTCAAAGTGCAGCGCCCAGGACGCAATCACTGCGTACAGGAAACTCACCGACGTGGACGGCGTGAAGATCATCCTGGGTACATCCTGCAGCGGCGCGATGCTTGGCGCAGCACCCCTGGCGGAAGATGATGGCATCGTGCTCTTCTCCGGGCTGGCGACCAATCCGGACATCGCGGAAGCCGGCGACTACATCTTCAGGACGGCGATGAGCGACGCGCAGCTCGGCATCGACACAGGCAACGTGCTGTGGGCCGACGGCATCCGTACGCTGGCTACCATCACGGAAGCAACCGATTACGCTGAGGGCGTGCGCCGCTCATCCGTTGCCCAGTTCGAGAAGCTGGGGGGAGAGGTCGTGGGGGCGGAGCGGTACCCATCCGACATCGTCGACTTCAGGAGCCAGTTGACGAAGCTGTTCAATGCGAATCCGGACGCGCTCCATATCGCCGCTCAGGCGGAGTTCAGCGGCGGCACCATCATCAAGCAGGCCCGCGAGCTCGGCTTCGACGGGCCCATCTACTCCGAGGTCGTACCCATCGGAGCGACAGCCCTGGAGGTTGCTGGTGAAGCCGCCACTGGGGTGAAGGCCATCACGGCAGACCTCGACCCCGCCAACCAGAAGGCGCAGGAGGTGCTCCGCAACTTCCGGGAGACCTACGACTACGTCACGCTCCCCTGGTACCTGGGGTCAGCGTATGACGACGTATACATCACTGCAGAGTGCCTCAAGCAGACCGGTGACGACCAGGACGCAGACGGGTTCCGGGACTGCCTGTACGAGATCACCTGGAGCGGGGCCATCGGCAATAACTTCAGCTTCGACGACAAGGGCGAAGTGGTCGGCCTCTCCAACGTGGTCGTTGAGGTGCTGCCGGTAGCCGAGAGGACGGAAGACAACCAGGGCTACAAGGTCCTGGGTGGGGCTCCTACGCAGTAGGAGGCATCATCTGAGCCCCCGCTGACCACGGTCGCGGGGGCCGGGATCCCTTCAGTGCTACGCTCCGCCGCATATCGTGAACGCCGAGGCAGGATCCTCGCGGCATCCCTGACCACCGTGGCGGCTGCCTACGTGGTCTGGAAGATAACCGAATCCCCCGACCAGGCCGTGCAGTTCGCGTTCAATGGATTGTCTGTGGGCGCCGTGTATGCGCTCCTCGCGCTGGGGTTCACTCTCGTCTATAGCACCGTGTGGTTCTTCGATCTGTACTACGGCGCCGCGGCGGCGATGGGGGCGTATGGCGTCTTCTACCTGCGGACCTCCGAGACAGTAGGCGGGAGCCACGTCAACAATCCTTACGTGAGCGCCATATTCGCCCTCGTCGTGGCCGGAGTGATCGCCTGGGTGCTTTACGAAGCCTTCTTCATCCGACTGCAGAGCCGCTTCACCCACAAGTCGCTGTATATCGCCGGTGGGATGCTCGCAGGTGCCACGGGTATCTACACGGGGTTCGTCCTGACCAATCCGGACCACCTTCATCTGCTGCTGAGCCCCGCCGTCGGAGCCGTGGCAGCCGTGGTGGCGGGTTGGGTCGTGAACCGGGTGATACGGCGCCTCTTCTCGAATACCGGCCGTACGACGCTCCTGACGACCTCCGTCATCGTGGGGTCTCTGTTCGGTGCGTGTTGCGGTCTGCTCCTTGCAGGTGCTCCCGAGTCGAGGCTCTACCTGAGCTGGGCGATGTCCTGCCTGGTGGCGGGAGCCGTGGGCGTCGCGCTGTACCGGAGTCTGTACGTGTACATGCGCAAGCGGGCCCGGTCACCCCTCATCATGCTCGTCGCCTCGCTGGGTGTTCTACTGGCCATCACCGCAGCCACCGCCATCGTGTTCGAGAGCGCTCCTCGCCCGCTGCCTCGAGCGTTCGGGAGCGAGCCCTGGACGATCTGGGGCAGCAACATCAAGGGGTTCAACATCTTCACCATCGGCGTGGCCATCGCCGGGTTCCTGGGGTTGCTGTTCCTCCTCAAGAGGACCTCGCTGGGTAGAACGATACGGGCCATCGGCGACGACGAAGAAGTCGCGAAGGTGGTGGGCATCAACACCACCGTCGTCATCGCGATAGTGTTCTTCATCGGAGCGGTCTTCGCCGCTGCGGCCGGTCTGTTGAGCGGACACGACACGGCCATCCAGCCACGGATGGGCCTGCTGCTCATGCTGAAAGGCTGGATAGCCTCCGTGGTGGGTGGGATGGGGAACCTGTACGGGGCGGTGGTCGGCGGTTTCGCGCTCGGCATGGTTGAACAGTTCGGTATCTGGGACCTCGCAGGAGAGTGGAAGGACGTCATCTCCTTCGTCATCCTTATCCTCTTCCTCTCTTTCTGGCCCCGGGGACTGCTACCGAGGGGATAACGCTATGTCCACGGACTCCGGTGGAGGTGGCAGCCTCATAAGAGCGGCGCGCGAGCCGGGTGTGTTCATGCGGCTGGCGAGGGGCAACCTCGAACTGTGGGCCAACCTCGTCGTCATCACGTGGGCTGTCGTGTTCGCGATATGGCAGGGGTCCGGGTTCGCCATCACGCTGGGGACCGTCTTCGCCATCTGGGCGATCCTGGCGGTCAGCCTCAACCTCGTGGTGGGGTTCACGGGGCTGCTGTCGGTTGGTCACATCGGCTTCTTTGGCATCGGCGCCTACACCGTGGCAATCCTCACTTCGAACGCACAGTACGAGCAACTGCGCACAGAGGCCATTCCCACGTTCGGATGGCCGTTCTTTGCCGCGTTGCCTGTCGGTATCGTCCTCGCGGGGCTGACTGCCATAGCGGTAGGCGTCGTGTTCAACAGGTTCAGGGACGACATCTTCGTGCTCGTCTCTTTCGGTTTCGCGGTTATCTGCTTCAACGTCTTCCTGAACTCACGGGCACTGACGAGAGGAGCGTTCGGCATCCACGAGATCGCCAAGCCCGAGATTGGCAGCGTGGCCTTCGGCAGCGAGGTGGCGTTCCTCATCCTCGCCCTCGTGTTTCTGGCGGTCGTCGTCCTCATCTCCTGGCTCATCGTGAGTTCCTCATTCGGACGAGTGCTTACCGCGATACGAGAGGATGAGCGAGCGACGGAGGTCTTCGGTTATCAGGTAACGCACTTCAAGCTGACAGTCTGGGTGATCTCGGCCATGATGGCCGCCGCCGCGGGCGGGCTGTTCGCCAGTTGGACGACTTTCATCGACCCCAACTCGTTCATCTTGCTGGAGTCGATCCTGCTCGTGTCCATCGTCATCCTGGGCGGGCTGGCCACGATATGGGGTTCGATCCTCGGAGCGATGGCGTTTGTGCTGCTCGAAGAAGGGATGCGGTTCCTTCCGTTCCTGCCTGACGAGTACGTCGGTCAGGCGCGTCAGGTCATCCTGGGAGTGCTGTTGGTCCTGCTGATGCTTTTCAGACCCCAGGGGCTCCTCGGGAGGTACAAGCTATGAGCATCCGCACAGAGAGCGACGGCGAGCGCTTCGCCCTGGAGACGATCGAGGTTGCGAAACACTTCGGCGGCGTGCACGCGGTTGACGGGCTCTCCATAGCGATACCCCGCGGGAAGATCACCTGCGTCGTCGGCCCCAACGGCTCCGGCAAGTCCACGCTCATCAACCTCCTGAGCGGGATGCTGCCGCTGGACGGAGGAGTAGTCATCGTCGACGGCGTGCGTCTCCGAGCAGTGAAGCCACACGAGACGCCCGGCCTCGGCATCACCCGCACGTTCCAGGACGTTCGTCTGTTCGACCAGATCAGCGTCTGGGACAACATCATGGTGGTGTTGACGGAGAGGCGCCTCCTGCCTGCGCTGCTCGAACGAGGGAAATCCCGGCAGCGAGAACGGACGGAGCAGATACTGCGGAGCGTGGGCATGTGGGAGAAACGGCGCTCCCTGGCGATGGACCTCTCATACGGCCAGCGGAAGTTGCTGGAGATTGGCCGGGCGATGGCACTGAACGTCAATACGTACCTCTTCGACGAGCCGTTCGCGGGACTCTTTCCACAGATGCTCGAACGGGTGAAAGACCTCATGCGGCAGTTGCGCAATGATGGCAGGACCCTCCTGTTCATCTCGCACAACATGGATATCGTGCGGGAGTTGTCCGACCACCTGATCGTGATGGACAGCGGAAAGCTCCTCACCGAGGGAGATGCAGAGGAGGTACTGGCTCAGCCTGAAGTGATCGAAGCGTACCTGGGAGTCTAGTAGCCCGGGCCAGCCAGACGGTGAGCGACGTGGAAGAGCAAGACGGACAACCGGCCATAACAAGGGAGGACAACGGCAGCGCAGGTGCGGAAGGCAACGTGCTGGAAGATTCGTTCATCCTCGAGATGGTCAACGTTTCCGTGCGCTATGGGGCGGTCAGCGCCCTCGAGGATGCGTGTCTTGGCGTTCGCAGGGGCGAGGTAGTGGCGGTGATGGGGCCTAACGGAGCGGGGAAGTCCACCGTGCTGAAAGGACTGATGGGGTTGGCGCCCGTGGTCGCAGGACAGGTGTACTGGCGCGGGGAACGATTGACGTCCGCCACGCACGAGATCGTGAAGCACGGCATCGCGTTCGTCCCCCAGGGAAGGCGGCTCTTCACGCACCTCACCATCGAGGAGAACCTCGAGATGGGATGCCCGTACCTCAGAGACCGGCCTGAGGTGCGCCGCCGCATGGACTCGGTCATGGAACTCTTCCCCGTTCTGCATCAGAAGCGGCGGGACCTGGCGAGCCAGATGTCCGGCGGGCAGCAGCAGATGCTGGCGCTGGGCCGGGGCCTGATGGCCAATCCCGAGTTGCTGCTGCTGGATGAGCCTACCCTGGGGCTGGCCCCGAACATCGTGAAGGAAGTCTTCCAGACGGTGGCGCTCATCAGCGAACGGCTCGGCACGACCATCATGGTCGTGGAGCACAACATCAAGGGCGTGCTGGACATCGTCGACCGTGCCTACATCCTGGACACGGGACGCGTCGTCTTCGAGGGCACCCCGGCATCGGTGCGCGAGACGAACATCCTGGCGGAGGTGTTCCTCGGCAAGGTGCAGCGCGCCGATCCCGACGAGCCGTAGGTCCCTCTACAGGGCCATCGCGTCGATGATTCCCGGCACCGAGGGATCTTCTTCGAACGCCCATAGCCGCGATAGCAGTGCATCGACCTGCTCCTGTCCCATCACGCCGCCCGCGAGCGCTCGGAATTTGGCCTCGACCTCCTCGTCCGAGAGCGGGTTCGCCGCGTTCCCCTTCGAGTTTTCGATCTCGACCACGTACGTCTCGCCGCCTGCGACAGCCTCGATGCGCGCCGCCTGCGCCCGGGGAAAGCGTGCGGTCATCTCCGGGTCTTCGGCCACTTCGACGCGCGCCATCAGGTCGTGCACAGCAGGGTCGGCGATGCGCTCATCTGTGAACTGCCGCACGGTGACCTCGCCGTCGAGCAGCGCCGCCGCGATGACGTAAGGCATAGAGTGATCGGCCGTCTCACGGTCGTGCACGCGCCACTTGTCAGGGTCTGCGGAGCTCGTGACCGCCTGCCGGTAGCTGGATACCAAGATCCTGTCCGGTAGCCTGCTCTGGAGGCGTTCGCGCAGACCGAGCGCCGCCCATATCGCGGCCTGTGCGTTGAACTGCGCCGGGAACGCCTTGATGCTGCTGAGACTTGAGTGGAACCGGTCCGACGCTCCGCCGAGCGCGGGCAGCGGTGTCCGCGCGCCGAGCATCCCCGCGAGCCCGCTGTCGGCGTAGAAGGGCTCCTCCGGGCCCGTCATCCCCCGCTCCGCCAGTCTGGCCGCGAAGACGGCGGCCTGCGCGGAGTTGGCGGCTGAGCCGGCCTTCCACATCGACAGCTTCCCGTCGCGGGAGATACGCAGCGCCAGGTTCGACGTAAGCGCGATAGAGATGGCGTGGGCCGTGCGCTGTGCATCCAACCCCAGCGCTTTCGACGCTCCGGCAGCCGACCCTACGGCGACGTGCAGCGAGTGGTCGATGAACTTCGTCGAGGGCTTCTGCACCTCCCCCAGCCCGCAGAACACCTCGTACCCCGCGACCATCGCAACAAGTGCATCCCGCCCGTTCAGCCCGAGCGCATCCGACAACGTCAGTGTTGCCGCGATGGTGTCGCTTGGGTGCCCGCCGTCCAGCGCGAAGTACGTATCGTTGAAGTCGAGGTACCGCACCATCAGTTCGTTGGCGAACGCGGCGAGTTCCGGCGTCGTGCGCTCGCCGGTGAACCACACCCGCCCCGGAGTCGCGGCCCCTGCTTCCCGCGCCAGCGCTCGCGCCACCGCCACCGGCTCCCCATCCTGCCCCCCGATGGCACACCCGATGGAGTCGACCAGCCGCACCTTCATCCCGTGTACGGCGTCTGCGGGGATGTCGTCGTAAGCCAGCCCGGCGACGTAGGAGCTGAGATGCTCGGTCAGCGCATCCATCAGATTGCTCAAGAACCCGGTGCGGCCAGGCCGCGCTCTCCGATGACGCCTTCCTGTCGCAGAGTCGCGATCTCGTCCGCAGTCAGCCCGAGGCGCGAAAGCACCTCTTCGTTATGCTCGCCGAGGCCCGGAGGAGGCACGTCGTAGGTGAGTGGCGTGCCGAGCAGGTTGAGCGGGTTCTTCGCCGTGACGGAGTCGCCCTCCGGGTGCGAATGCTCGATGCGGATGCCCTGGTGCGCGAACTGCGGGTCCTCGACCAGTTCGTTGACCCGGTACGCCGGAGCGCCGGGCACGTCGTGCTGTTCGAACAGGGCAAGCCACTCGTCCCGCGTGCGCTGCTTGAAGAGCGGCGCGAGCTCCTCGTACAGCTCGTTGTAGTGCTCGGCTCGCGCGTTGCGGTCGACGAAACGCGGGTCGTCCCGCAGGTCGGGACGTCCGACGGCATCGGTGAGCCCCTCCCAGAACTTGGGCGGAGACGACAGGTGGATGGCCAGTTGCTTCCCGTCCGTGGTGTCGAACCCGTACACCTGCGCGAGCCTTGGCCTCGTCCAGGCGTTGGACACCATCCCCTGCGCCTCGTAGAACGTCAGCGTCTCGCCGACGAACGCCGCGACGGACTCCAACTGCGAGGTCTCGACCTTCTGCCCGGCGCCGGTGCGCTCACGCGCCATGAGCGCGGAGAGTACGCCGAACGCGCCGAAGAGACCGGTGAGCGAGTCCGCGAGCGCAGGGCCCCGGGGGCGCGGGTCGTCCGAGTCGGTGAGCAGCGCGAGCAGGCCGCCCATCGCCTGCCCCACGGTGTCGTAGCTCGGCCTGTCGCGGTAAGGCCCGCTCTGCCCGAACCCAGAGAGCGAGCAGTAGACGATACGCGGGTTGCGCGCGGAGACGGTTTCGTAGTCCGCACCGAGCCGCGCCATGACGCCGGGGCGGAAGTTCTCGATGAGCGCGTCGGCCTCGTCGGCGAGGCGGAGGAGCACGTCCCTGCCGCGCTCCTGCCGAACGTCCAGGGTAAGGCTCTTCTTGCCCCGGTTGAATGCGCAGAACGCGGGGCTGTACAGCCCTTTCCCCCACGCGCGGAACGGGTCCCCGGACTTCACCTCCTCCACCTTGATGACCTCCGCCCCGAGGTCGGCCAGCAGCATCCCCGCGTACGGGCCCGCGATGAAGTTGCCCATCTCCACGATGGTGAAGCCTTCCAGTGGGCGCTGGCCGGTGTTGCTGGTCATGGCCGCGTGTCCGTCATCTCGAGGAACCCGTAACCGTCGACGGCGAGCCGCCACCCGCCGGGAACCACGTACCCGGTGTCCGCTGCGTCGACGACCGCGGGCCCCTCCACAACCGCTCCCGGTGTGAGGTCTGTCAGTTCGTGTGTCGGCGTGGCGACCGGCCCCTGCTC
Organism: Chloroflexota bacterium; assembly: GCA_009838965.1. Taxonomy (GTDB): domain Bacteria; phylum Chloroflexota; class Dehalococcoidia; order Lucifugimonadales; family Australimonadaceae; genus Bin16. Next base: position 23,050 of record VXQP01000011.1, read on the forward strand.
TGCAGACCACGTCACCTCCCGCGATCCGGACGCGGCGAGCTCGTGCGCGGCGAAACCGTTCACGCGTTCCGGCGACCAGTGCGGGACGCCCGCCGACACGACCATCCATGTAGCTTCGAGGGCGACGGGGCCGGGCTCATCGAGGCCGTTCGTCACCCGCTGCACCGCTCCGGCAAGCCCGTCGCCGTTGGCTGTGGGGACCAGGGCCGGGCGACCTCCCGTCCAGAGCTCCAGCACGGTCTGGAAGTCCAGTTCGTCGAAGCGGAAGCCTTCACCGCGCATGTCCTTCACAGCAACGCTCTGCATGCGCTCCGTTCCTGATTCGATGGCGTCGGCCAGGCCGGGGCTCGCAGCGGGCAAGCCGTGCGTATCGCGGTAGAGGTGCATCACGTCCGTCGTGCTCGACCCATAGGCGCTGAACACCGAGCCGAAAGGGAACGCAAGCACGCGGCGGATGCCCACATGTTCCGCGATGGAAGCCGCGTGCAGCGGCCCTGCGCCGCCGAACGCGAGCAAGGTAACGCCTGCGGGCTCCAGCCCGCGCTCTTCGATACCCCGCACGATGGCAGCCGCCATCTCCCCGTCGATCGTCTCCCGGACCATCGCCGCCGCAGCATCCAGCGTCGTGCCGGACGGTGCGGCAACCCGTTCCGTGACGGCGTCCCTCGCCGCCGAGAGGTCGAGGGGCATCCGTCCCGCGAGGAGATGGCCGGGGTCTATGTAGCCGAGGATGAGGTCGGCGTCGGTAACGGTCCCTTCGACGCCGCCCTGTCCGTAGCACGCCGGGCCGGGATAGGAACCGGCGGAGTCCGGCCCGACCGAGAGCGTGCCGTCTCCGTCCACGCGCGCGATGCTGCCGCCGCCCGCGCCGATGGACTCGACGCCCAGCATCGGTATGGCGAGCGGCACCCCCTCGACGGTTGGGCGCGGGTCCCACGGCGGTTGTTCCGCGGACGCGAAGGCCACGTCGAGGCTGGTGCCGCCCATGTCCGCGGCGACGACGTGCTCCGCGCCGGTGAGTTGCGCGATGCGCCATGCGCCGAGCACCGCCGCCGCGGGACCGGACTGCAACGTCTCGGCCGCGACGGTCTTCGCGACGCGCGCGCAGCCGCCGCTCGCGTGAGTGACGAGCAGGGGCCAGCGGTAGCCCGCGTCTCGGAGCCGGTCTTCCAGGTCGTACAGGCTGCGGGTCATCTCGCGGTGGAGCATCTCGTTGACGATGAGTGAGTTGGCCCGGGCGTGGTCGTTGGAGACGGGCGAGACCTCCGTGCTGAGTTGCAGCGGGACGGAGCGCAGGTAATGCACGGGGTATCGCTCGTGGATGATCTCCCGTACGCGGACCTCGTGGGCGTCGTTCCGCCACGCGTTGCGGAGGCAGACGCCGATGATCCGCGCGCCCCGGTGCACCAGCCCTCTGACCGCGGCGAGCACCTCCTCAGGGTTCACCGGCGCGGCTTCTGTGCCGTTCTCGTCTATAGCCCCGCCGATGCCGGTGATCATCTCCGGCCTGATGAAGCCCTGCGCTATGACGCCCGCGGGGTCGTCGCCGTAAAGGTCCTCCTCGGCGCCCGCGCTCACGAGCAGCCCCGCCTTCGCCCCGCGCCCCTGCACGATGATGTTCGTACCGATCGTCGTCGCCAGCCGGAACACGGACGCCTCGCGCAGCAGTCCCGCGGTGTCCGTGCCGAACGCTGCCGCGCCCGCAGCTACGCACTCCAGCACGCACGCGGGAACGTCGTGTGCGGTCGTGGGCACCTTCGCCGTGCGATAGGTCTGGCCGTCCGAGAAGAAGCCGTCGGTGAACGTACCGCCGACGTCCAGATCGATGGTGTACATCAGTCGTGCTCTCCCCAGAACGGCTTGTCGTAGCCGGGGACGCGTGGGTCGGGCCAGTCGCCGTAGTAGATGAGGAGGTGCTCCTTCGGTTTCTGTGTCAGCCAGCCGCCGATGAAGTCGTCGAAACTCTTTCCGCGAGCGATGCGCGCCTGCCGCTCCTCCTCTCGCAACGCCTCCGTACCGGCGTGATCGACTCGCAGTGTCTCCTCGTCGTAGACGACCTTGTACACGCGCGAGGCGACGGCGGCGGAGATCATCCCTTCCCGCACGTCGGTCATCACCGCCTCCGGGTCGCGCTCAAGCACGTCGCCGTAGCCGCCGCCGGACCCCGTATCGCACAGGAACACGTCGCCGATCTCGAACTCCTTGGGGTTGACGCTGGACGACTCGAACGCGTACTCGCCGCCGAGCCGGCGCTCAGCCGCCAGCGAGTGGTGCGTGAGCTCCGGCAGCGCGCCCTCCGCCATCAGTTTCAACGCGTCGTTCTTCGTGATGGTGAGGCGAGGGTTGGGCGGTCCCCAGTAACCGCCGAACAGCCCCGGATTGTGCGAGATGACGTCCGACGTCCCCCAGGAGGTCATCACCACCGGGTTCGGGTAGGCCATGCTGACCTCGATCAGGGCCGAGCCCCCTCGGTACATGCCGAAACCGTGGTAGTCCGTGCCGAGCAGTCCCCGCGCGACGATGGTGAACGGGTAGCGCGCGTCGAACTCCTCCACCTCGCCCGCATCGGTCATCGACGCCCAGTAGAACCCGGTGGAGTGCTCGCCGTCGCCGTCGAACCGCGCGCCTTGTCCCGCTCCGTTGCCGGTGGACGTGATGCCCGTGGCGCGGTAACCGAACAGGTTGGAGCCGTAGAACACCAGCGCCACCATGTTCCGCGAGAAGGGCGCCGAGACGTTCTCCCTGAACGGGCTGTCGAACAGCATCTTGGACCCGATGATGTGGAAGCTCTGCACCACCGCCGCGGAGATGATGGTGCCTTCCGTGTGCGCGACGTCCTCCGGCGAATTCGCGACCGACGGCCCCTCGATGAGGAAGGTGAGCGGTTCGAACAGCCCCACGTTCGGCATCAGCCCCCGGAAGAAGTAGGCGAACAGGTAGACTGCCTGCGAGGCGCGCACGAGGTGCCACGTTGCGTGTACCGGCCCCTTGCCGTTCGGCGGCGAGACACCCTGCACGAGGATGGTCATCTCACCGCCCTCCTTGATGACCGTGACCGGTATCCGCACCAGCCCCTTCTCCGCGCCGATGGTGTCGTTGAAGAGGATGGAGCGGTAGACGCCGTCGTTGATCTGGCGCAGCCGGTCGGATGCCAGTTCGCTCGAACGGTCGATCAGCCTGCGCAGACCGCCCGACACGGCCGCGGGGCCTCGGCGCTCGACCTCGCGGAGGATGCGGTCGCGCATCCGCAGGCAGGTCGCCACGCGCGAGCGCAGCTCCACGGCGAACACGAACGGGTTGCGCACGGAGCCGCACAGGTAGTCCAGCATGTCCTTGCGGATGCGGAAGTTCTCGCCGATCTTCACCCCCGCCATGTGAAAGCCCTCTTCGAACCGGCTCGTGGCGTACGGGTTGAATCCGCCCGGTGAGACGGAACCGCAGTCGCCCTGGTGTCCACCCACCTCGGCCCACGCCACGAGTTCGCCCTCGTGAAAGACCGGCATCGCCGTGAACATGTCCGGCGCGTGGGTGGAACCGGCGAGCGGATTGTTGAAGAAGAAGATGTCGCCCTCGTTCAAGCCGACCGTGGGGTCGTCCCGGTAGTACTTCAGGATGAACTTGGACTGGGCGTAGTTGAGCAGTGCGTGGAAGTGGATGCCCGTGGAGGCGACGGCCAGATCCCCGCTGGGCGTGAATATGGCGGTGGACATGTCGCCCGCGAGGATGATGTCGGAGATCGAGAGGTTCTGCCAGACCTCGCGCGCCTCCTCAACGATGGTGAGCATCTTGTGGTAGAAGATCTCGAGCTCCACGTCGGAGAGGAGGTCGTAGCCTTCCTTCTCGATCGGGCTCGGCTCGGCGGCCTTCTCCACGATCAGTTCCGGGTCCCAGCCCGGCCCCTTGCCGTAGGCGTGGCGGTCGTACACGAGCCCCTCGTGCAGCTTGATCTGGTCTTTGAGGGATGTCACGTCTGCTTCTCCAACCATCCCATACGGTGTTCGTCCAACCGGAAGTACCACCCGCGCGGCGCGGCGCCCACCGAGTCTTCCGCCTCGATGAGCACGGGGCCTTCCATCGCCGCGCCCGGCCCGAGATCGTCCAGACGGTAGACCGGCGTCTCTTCCCAGCCCCGCTCCAGCTCCCAGAGCACGCGCCGCGAGCCGATGGGCGGCGGCATGGCCGGGGCGGCCTCGAACGACGGCAGCGCGAGCTTCTCCGACGCGCCTATGACGTTGAGCCGGACGAGCCGCACCTCCGCGCCGGACTCCGGCGAGGTCGAACCCTCGCCGAAACTGTCCGCGTACGCGTTCTGGAAGCGGTCGAAGAGCGTGGAGAGGTCGGCTGCGCCGTCCACGTGCAGACCGGAGTGCGGTATGTCGAGCGTCTGGCGCTGCATGCCGTAGCTCATCTGCAGCTCCAGCACGAACGTGACCGCGTCCGGGTCGAGCCCCTCTTCCGCGATGTCCCTGCCTGCACTGACCAGCAACTCCTCGATCTCCCCGTTGAGCACGTCGGCGGCAGCGGGGTCGAACTCGGTGCTGCCCGGCATCCGGATGACGACCTTCCGTCCTTTCTCGTAGGTCTGCACGAGGTCCATCGAGAGCGTCCCGAACGCGCCGAACGCCCCAGCGAACGGCGGCAGCGCGATGCGCCGGACGTCGGCGAACTCGGCGTAGCCCGCCGCGTGCACAGGCCCCGCGCCGCCTACGGCGAACGCCGTGAACTCCCTGGGGTCGGAGCCGGAATTGAGCGCAGTCCGCATGTACAGCTCCTGCCCCATGATGCCGTCTATCTGGTGGCGGATGTGCCACGCGGCCTCGTCGACGGTCATGCCGAGCGGCTCCGCCACCCGTGTCCGCACCGCCTCGGCGGCGAGCGCGGCGTCGAGCTTGATACGGCCTCCGAGGAAGTAGTCCGGGTCGATGTAGCCGAGCACCACGTCGGCGTCGGTGACGGTCGGTTCCGTACCGCCCCTGCCGTAGCAGGCCGGGCCTGGGCGCGAGCGCGCGCTGCGCGGCCCCACGTGGAGCCTCCGGTCCTCGATGTACGCGATGCTCCCGCCCCCAGCGCCGATCGACCAGTGAGCGATGACCGGCACCTGCACCCGCCACCGGTCGAAGACCGGGTCCGCTTCGTAGAGCCGGTCCCGCGCCTCGACGATCAACCCGGCGTCGAAGCTCGTGCCGCCCATGTCAGTCAGGAGGACGTTGCGCAGGCCGTACTCCTCGGCGAGCGCGCGGGCGCCGAACACTCCGGCCACCGGCCCGCTGCCGAGCAGGTGGACGGGGCGTGTGCGTGAGACCGACGAGATGCCGCCAGTGCACTTCGCGAGGAACAACGGCTTGCGGTAGCCCATGTCCAGCAGGTCGTTGCTGATGTCGAGGATGTGCTCCTCCGTGTTCACGCGCAGGTAAGCGTCGATAATCGTGGTCAGGCTGCGGCGGTACTCGCCCATCTGCGGCGAGACCTCGTGCGAGAGGAAGACCGGCATCCGCCCCAGGTACACCTCCGGATACTCCTCGTGGATCAGGTCCCGGACGCGGTTCTCATGCTCAGGGTTGATGAACGAGTTGAGCAGGACGATGACGAACCCGCGCACGCCCAGGTCGACCAGCCGCTGCACCTGCGTCCGCACCTCGTCCTCGTCGAGGGGAATGAGCACCTGCCCCCGGCTGTCTATGCGCTCGCGCAGGCTCACCGTGAACTCGTCGCGGGGGATGAGCGGCTCAGGCTTGCGCGCGCGTCCCTTCGCGAACCGCACCTCCAGCGGCATCCCGTCCGCCCAGCTGCGCGACCGTCCCACCTTGAGGGTGTCCTCGAACCCCATGGTCGTCAGGAGGCCGAGTTTCGGGCCCGAGCGCTCGATCAGCGTGTTCGTCCCGACGGTCGTCGAGTAGATGAGCGCCTCGGCATCCCGCGCGACGTCGGCGAGGTCGGCGCCCAGCCGTTCGGCGGCGCGGGCGGCGGCCTCCATGAAGCAGTCCTTCAGGTCGTGGTGGGTCGTCTCCGCCTTCGCCCAGACGAGGTCCCCGTTCAGCACGCCGACGGCGTCGGTGAACGTCCCGCCTATGTCGAGTCCCAGCCGTGCGTTCACGATGTGCCTCCGCCGGCGTGCTTGCGCTTGAGGGCGTCGATGTCGGGTTGGATGTCGTTGGTCAGCGGGTGCCCCGGCGGCAGGTATTCGTTCTCCACCATCACCCCGCAATGCGGGCAGTAGAACTCGATGATCCGCACCCAGTCCGGGTCGAAGGAGTAGTTGAACACCGGGTGGTCGCTGATCGGCTTGTGTATCTCGCGCGGGTCGCGCTCGTGCAGCAGGCAGCCGCGCTTGTACGGCTCCCGGGCGGAGATGAGGTCGCCGCCGCACCGGTTGCAGCACCAGAGCTCCCGCTCCAGGTCGATATCGAGGTATTCGGTGATCCGTACGCGCAACGTCAGGCCCCCGCCGGTGTGAAGTACGGAAGCCGCAGGCCCTCCGGCCCATCCCGGAACACCACGCGCACCGGCTCTCCCACCCGCAGCGACTCGGGCTCGGCGTCCACGATGTTCGTGAACATGCGCGGCCCCTCCTCCAATTCCACGATGGCGGTCACGTACGGCACGATAGCCTGGAACGCCGGACTGGGGCCTCGGTACACCACGCTGTATGAGTACAGCACGCCGTTGCCGGACGCCTCGCGCCACTCCGGTTCGGCGGCGGGGCACTTCGCGCAGAGCGGGCGGGCGTAGTACTGGTACACGTTGCACGCGGCGCAGTACTGTAGCATGAGCTTTCCCTGCTCTACGCCGTCCCAGTACGGCTGCGTGACCGTATTCACCCGCTCCATCGTCATGTCCCCAGCACCAGCGTGATGGACGACGATGCGAGCGCCGCCGTTCCTTGCGACACCGCGATCTTCGCGTCCGCCACCTGCCGCTCCCCGCACTCGCCGCGCAGCTGTCGCGTGGCCTCGACGATGAAGTGCCCGTGTCCGCCGTTGTAGGAGAGCAGCCCGCCGTGCGTGTTCGTGGGCATGCTTCCGCCCAGGTCGATGTTTCCCGCTTCCACGAATGCGCCTCCTTCGCCCGCGCCGCAGAAACCCATGTTCTCCAGCGTCACCATCGCCGTGCTGGTGAACGAGTCGTACAGCTCCAGCACGTCGACCTCGTCGCGGTTGATCCCGGCGGCGGCGAACGCCTCGTCCGCGGACTCGCGGATCGGAAACGACGTGATGGAGGGGGCCTGGTACGGGTTGTAGCCCTGGTGCGCCTGCCCGAGGCCGAGCAGGTACACGGGATCGCGCCGGAGCGTGCTCGCGTATTCCGGGGTCGTCACGAGGATGGCGCTGCCCCAGTCTGAGATGAGCGCGCATTCGTCGCGGTGCAGCGGCCACGCGATGACGGGACTGGCCAGCACATCCTCCACGGTGACGGGTTTGCGGAGCTGCGCACGCTCGTTGAGCGCGCCATGCGCCCTGAACGTAACGGCGATGCGCGCGAACTGCTCCGGCGTGGAGCCGTACTCGTACATGTGCCGTGTGGCCATCATCCCGTACAGCGCGGGAGCGGTCGGCCCGTACGGGCCGTCGAACTCGTGAGGCGGCTCGATGCTGCTCAGGTGCCCGACCTGCGAGCTCATCGCCTGCACCTTGTCCTGGCGCGAGAACTTGGACGCCCGGTTGTCTCCGTCCGCGACCATCACCGCCCTGCAGCGCCCCGACTCGACCAGCGCGGCGGCGAGCGCCATGTTGGAGTGGGGCGTCGCTCCGCCCATCTGCACTGCGGAAGTGAACCGGGGGCGCAGACCCAGGTACTCGGTCAGCCACGTCGAGAACATATGGTGCGGCTCCGCGTCCGGGCTGGACGTGAGCACGCCGTCTATCGAGGCGGGGTCTATCGGGCAATCGGCCAGCAGGTCCAGGAACGCTTCCGCGTACAGCTGCACCGTCGTCTTCCCGGTGGCGCGTCCGCCGCGCGCCTCGCCGACTCCCGCAATCGCAACCTTTGGGTTCGTGGCCATCGCCTCGCTCGAATCGTGGCGCTCACACAGGCCACGCGCGCAACCTTATATGGGCGGGCGTGAACAGTGTCAAGGCAAACCCTCGCCCGCGCTCATGGTGAGCCTGTCGAACCATCCTGCCCTTCCTCGTCGTTCCCATGAAATAGCGTTACGCAGCCGACTTCGTCATTCCCGCACCGGTGGGAATCCAGGGTGACCGGGCAGGTCACGCGGTGGAAGTGTAGTGCGGGCGCTTGGCCCCTTCCGTATGACATCCGCCCCTTTCGCAGTCGCAGGGCAGCCGAGTACGCTGGTTGTGTGACTGCGAACCCCGCACGACCCATAGATTTCGTCTATACCTCGCGGCCTACCCATAGACAGCGCCTATGGCTCCGACAGCAACTTTTGAAATCATTGGCACTCTTGGCATCCTTAAGGCCGGAAGCAGGCCACTACCTTGGAAATGCCCGCATTAAGAGTGCCAAGAGTGCCAGATCGGGTGGTCGGTTTACTCGCAAGGCTGGCATTAAGAGTGCCAAACTTCGGGCGGGTTGGCATCCTTGATCGCCCGCCTGTCCCCGCTCCGCTATCCTTGCGCCAGCATCCGGAGGAGGCGACACGATGAGCAACAGCCGGGCCGCAGTGTTCACGGGGCAGGACCAGCCGCTGGAGGTTTGGGAGTTCCCTCAGTCCGACCCCGAGGAGGGCGCGGTGGTCGTCCACATGGAGATGGCCGCCATCTGCGGCACCGACGCCCACGCCATCCACCACCCGGACACGCCGGCGCCCACCATCTTCGGGCACGAGAACATCGGGACAATCGCGGCGAGCCGCCTCGAACGCAACACCGATGCGTTGGGGCAGCCGTTGAAGGAGGGCGACCGCGTCACCTTCCGCGCCTCGCCGTGCGGCCACTGCTACAACTGCACCATCGGCGAGTTCTGCATGAACGTCCGCCAACCGGGCTTCACGCCGTCGAACGAGCCCCCATACCTCTACGGCGGGTTCGGCCAGCAGGTGCACCTCCCGCCGGACCCGTGGCTCCTCCGCATACCGGACGACCTTTCGAACGAGCGCGCGCTCCTCAGCGTCGTCGGCACCCACACGCTGCTCAACGGCTACGAGCGCATCGGCGGGCTCAACCTTGGCGATACCGTCGTCATCCAGGGATCGGGGCCGATGGGCATCGGCGGCCTGCTCCAGGCGAAGCTGCTGGGCGCGGGGCGCGTCATCGTGATCGGCGCGCCCACCGGACGGCTCGAGCTCGCCACTCGCCTCGGCGCCGACGAGACGATAGACATCAAACAACTGACCACGGCGGACGAACGCGTCGAGGCAGTGATGGACCTGACCGGCGGACGCGGCGCCGACGTGGTGGTCGAGTGCTCCGGCGCGGTCGGAGCGACGCAGGAGGGGCTGCGCATGGCCCGCTTCGGCGGGAAGCACCTCCTCGTCGGCCCGTGGACCGACTACGGGACGCAGGACATCAATCCCACGCTCATCACGAAGAAGGCGCTGCGTGTCAGCGGGGTCGTTGCGTCGGAGCCGCGCCACATCGTCCGCTCGATGGAGGCGCTGCGCTCGATGATCGACGTGCCGGTCGAGGACCTCGTCACCCACCAGTTCCCTCTCGCGCAGGTGAACGAGGCATTCGAGGTGCACGAGTCGCTGGAGGCGATGGTCGCCGTGATACTGCCGAACGCGTAGGAAGGGGTTGCTTGAAGGTCTCCGGGAGGGGTGAAGCGCTCATGACTTCGACATGGACGACCATAGACGTGGACGGCAGCCCGATGGAGTCGTACCTGGCCCTGCCCGCGGGCGACGGGCCCTTCCCGGGCGTCGTCGTTGCGATGCACGCCTACGGCGTCGACAACGGCGTCCGCAAGTTCTGTGACGACCTCGCCCTCGAGGGTTTCGCCGCCGTCGCCCCCTACCTCTACCATCGCAACACGGACATGACCGTCCACGAGTTCAGTTCCATCCCCTTCGGCGACCCGCGCCGGCAGGAGGAGGCCGCCGTCAGGCGGACCATCGCCACCCTCGAAACCCTCCACCGCGACTGCCTCGCCGCGTTGGCACACCTGCGCACCCTGCCGGAGGTCGGCGACTCTCCGGTTGGTATCACCGGTTTCTGCCTCGGCGGACGCGTCTCCCTCTACATGGCTGGATCCTCCGACGGGTTCGCCGCCTCCGCCATCTTCTACGGCACCGACATGAACCGCGGACGCAACGGTGACCCTGCTCCCCTCTCCTTCGCCTCCGGCATCCGCTGTCCGCTCGCCGGCTTCTTCGGCAGCGAGGACCAGAACCCCAGCCCCGCCGACGTCGACGAGGTTGACCGCGCGCTCGACAGGCTGGGGGTCCCGCATACCTTCCACCGCTTCGAGGGAGCCCCTCACGCTTTCAGCGACCCATTCAACCCCGTGCGCTGGACCCCCGCTCCCGCCGCGGAGTCGTGGCGGCTGCTCGTGCAGTTCTTCCGCGATGCACTCGTCGCCGCGCCTCAGCCCGCCGGGTAACCAGCAGCCGCCGTCCGGCGGACACAGACCACCAGACGAGGAAGCCCATGCGCCTGCAGAACAGGACGATCATCGTAACCGGGTCCGGACGCAACATCGGCGAGGGCATCGCCCATACCCTCGCCGGCGAGGGCGCGCGCGTCGCTGTCGTGGACATCATCCGTGAACGCGCCGAGGCCGTCGCCGCCGCCATCAACGCCGCCCATCCCGATACGGCGCTCCCCATCGCCTGCGACGTCACCAACAGCACCAACGTTCAGGAGATGGTCGCCAGAGTCGTCGACGTCTGGGGCAACATCTACGGCCTCGTCAACAACGTGGGCGTCGTCGACCGGAAGGACATCCTCGAGACCGACGAGGCCGAGTGGGACCGGGTCATCAACGTCTCCCTCAAGAGCGTCTTCCTCGTCTCCAAGTACGTCGCCCACTGCATGGTCGATCAGGGGCGGGGCGGACGCATCATCAACATCGGCTCCACCTCCGGGCTCGCGGGACGCACGGGCGCCGTCGCGTACCCCTCCGCGAAAGCCGGGGTCTACAACCTCAGCCGCTCGCTTGCCATCCAGCTCGCCCCGCACGGCATCAGGGTCAACACGGTTACTCCCAACCGCATCCTCACCGAGGCCGAGCCGGGCGCTCCCCCACGAACCTGGCAGGTCACCAACCTCGTGGGCAGGCAGGGCACTCCGCAGGACGTTGCGGCCGCAGTCGCCTTCCTCGCCTCCGATGAGGCCGACTTCATCACCGGCTCCGACATCACCGTGGACGGCGGCGTCCGAGCCGGATAGGAGCACTATCGGGAAGCAAGGTGGGCCCCGTCTGGGGGACGAAACTCGGTACGGTGGTGGGGAAGGGGAGACTCGAACTCCCACGCCCGAGGGCACATGATCCTAAATCATGCGCGTCTGCCGTTCCGCCACTTCCCCGCCGACGCTCTTATCGTATCCCACATGCCTAGAACCGGGGACGCCTCCGACGGCGCGGTGGACGGCGGCGCGGAGTTGGAGCAGGCCCTGGGCTCGGCGGCGCTTCCACCGACTCACTGTCCAGGGCTTCGGATGAGCGCACGTCTGGTGCCGGAGTTGGGGCCGCCGGGGGCTGAGATCGGAGGTACACGAGCGCGAGCAGCACCATGAGCGGGTGCACGAAGATCATCTGTGTAACCAGTTGCAGGAAGCCCACCCCAACGCCCGCGATAGACCATCGCATGGTGTTCATCCGCTTGCGGCGCGCCATCATGGGGATCAGCCCCACGGGCACGATAAGCAGGCCGAGATAGACAGCCTGTTCGGTCGAACTGACTTCCCGGGTCACCTCTTGGGGTTCGTCGGCATCCTGTGCTGCGGTCTCGCTTGGCTCGGTGGCCCCCGCGAACATCAATGCGGCCGCGAGGAGCAGGGCGATGCTGGTCATGAACGCGAGCGGCCACGCGAAGAGGGGCGGCATGGAGAAGAGGAACGGAGTTTTCGGCTGCATGCCGGAAGCGTACACGACCCGCGCCGCACTTGACACGGCAAACGTGCGCTCGCACGATACGCAGGCGCACCCGGCAGGGGCGCATTTTCATGACGGAGGGCGAGATGAGCGTAGACCTCGGTGGCGTAGTCATAGAGAACGGCGAGGAGAAGTTCGTGGAGATGAGCCACGGCACGACCCGCTATGTCGAGGCCGGCGACGGCTATCCAACGATCCTCGTGCACGGCGTGGGCTACACGAGCGGCGCGCACGACTGGGCACGGGTCATCGGGCCGGTCTCCGGCAAGCTTCGCGTCATCGCGGTGGATGCGCTGGCCTGGGGCAAGGGCGAGGGCTGGCTCGAGCAGGAGTACTCGTTCGCCTACCTCGTGGACTTCCTGCGCGAGTTCCAGGACGTGCTCGGCTTGGAGAAGACCAACCTCGTGGGCCATTCCATGGGCGGATGGCTCGCGTCGCTCTTCGGGTACGAGAGCCCGCACCGCCTCAACAAGCTCGTCCTCGTGGCGAGCGGAGGGGCAATGCCGCGCCAGCTGCCGAGCATGGTGCAGTTCCAGCCCCCATCACGGGACCAGATCGTCGAACACCTGCGGAACAGATTGACCCCCGACGAGGACTTGGAGGCGATGGCCGACTATCACTATTCCCTCGCCCAGAACCCGGAGCGGCTCGCTGCCTACCAGCGTGTGCTGAACCACATGAACAACATGGAGACGCGCCGACGCTACAACACCGTCCGCCGCTTCCCGCACATCCCCGTTCCCACGCTCGTCGTCTGGGGCAGGAACGACTCGACGAACGCCTTGGAGATGGGTGAAATGACCCACGCGGGCATCCCGGGGTCGAAGATGGTGGTCTTGGAGTGCGACCACTGGATCCCGACCGGGATGCCGAAGGAGCTGAGCGCCGCTTTGCTCGACTTCCTGCCGGACTAGGTGAGAGACGGGTCACCCCCTCCCCGCTCTTAGTCCAGCACCTCGACGCGGAAGAGGTGACTGCCCGCGACGCGCGCCTCCACCGTATCCAGCGCATCCTCCTTCTCGAGGATGCGCGTGAGGAGCGCGCGCTTCTCATCTATGTCGCGCACCGGTGTGGCGCGCGCTCGCAGGTCGCGCTGCACGCTCTCTTTCAGGTGGTAGGTGAACTCCGGATTCGCGAGCAGATTGGCTGCCCAGTCGCGCGGGCCGGGGTTGTTGGAGAGATACGGCTGACCGTCCAGTTGGCGCAGCCGCACCTCCTTCCGATGCGGATTGCCGCTCTTGCGTCCGGTAGTCGTGATATCGACGAGCTTATCGGTCTCCAGTGCCTGGCGTGCTGCGTCGTCCAAGGTCGAGGCTCCTTCGGGTAGGTATGGGATTAGTTGGTCATCGAGCTGGCGATGTAGGTGTGGGTGATGACCTCCCACACATGGCCGTTCTCGCATTCGAAGTAGAAGCCGCGGCCCTGGTGCTTGTAGTTGATCTTGCCGTCCGTGCGCGTGCCCGGCCCACTGCCGTACACCACGCCCTCATCCTTGATCCGTCCTAGGATCTCGTCGAACTCCTGGTCGGAGGCGAGGAACGCGTAGTGGTTGGAGCGCGGCTTCTGCTCGCCTTCTTTCAGGTCGTCGAAGTCCAGGGTGAGCTTGTCGTTGATCTTCACCGGAGCGAAGTGGCCGTAGGGGCCGTCGTATGTGAGCCCGAACATCCGCGCGATGAACTCGGCAGACTTCACCTTGTCGTACGCCGGAACGATCGTGTGGTCCAACTGAAGCGCCATGACTGACCTCCTGTGTGAGTTGCTCTGCTTGTGCCCACAGGATACTCCCGTACGCAATCCTCTGCGACGGGACTGCGCGCGATGGTAGGCTTGCATCGCACACACCACTGCAAAGGCAAACCCCATGATTATCGACATGCACACGCACATCGTCCCGAAGGACTTCCCCTTCCTCACCGACCGTCCTTCCGGCGACGCCTTCCCCTCGATGGCCCCGAAGGACGAGGGGCGGTCCACCATCATGATCAGCGGTGAAGAGTACCGGACGGTGCGGGACGTCTGCTGGGACGCACCGAAGCGAGCCGCAGAGATGACTGGCCAGGGCACGGACAAGCAGGTGCTCTCACCCCTGCCCGAACTGCTGATGTACCACCTCGACCCGAAGGACGGGGCGGACCTCGCCCGGCATCTGAACGAGACCATCGCAGGGATGGTTGCCGAGGAACCGGAGTGCTTCTATGGGCTCGGTTCCGTCCCCATGCAGGACGTCGAGCTCGCCGTCGCGGAGTTGGGCGTCATCAAGGAACTCGGCCTGCACGGCGTTGAGATTCGCTCCAATATCGAGGGGCGGAGCCTCGGGGAGGAGCGGTTCCGCCCCTTCTTCAACGAGGCCGCTGCCCTCGATCTCGCGGTCTTCCCGCACGCGAACCGTCCCACATTCGCGGACCGGCTGGCGCACATACCGCCGATCGTGGCGGACGCGCCGCTCGGCTTCCCCATCGAGTCCGGGCTCGCAGGCGCGTCGATCATCTGGAGTGGCCTGCTCGAGGAGCTGCCCGACCTGCGCATCTGCATCAGCCACGGCGGCGGCGTGCTCATGCAACTGCTCGCCCGCAGCGATGAGAACTGGCACTCACGCGAGCCCGTCCGCAAGCTCCTTCCCAAAGCCCCCATGGAGTATGCGTCCATGCTCTACTACGACGACATCACGTTCGGCACGGCTCCACTGCGCTACCTCATCGACCACGTCGGCGCGGGGCAGGTGATGATCGGTTCCGACTGGCAGGGCACAGGCCCCAAGACGCCGTCTCCGGAGGAAGAGTTCGACGCGCTCGGCCTCGGACCGGAGGAGCGCGAGCTCATCGGGTGGCGCAACGCCTTGCGATACCTGGGAACGACATAACTTGTCGTCCCGCATCCTCCCGCTTGCTCTCGCTGCCCTGATGGCCGTCTCCGCAGTGGTCGTAGTCGCCGCTTGCGAAGACCGCGCCGCACCTCCGTCCCCCGCGGCGTGCACCGACGGGCGGACGCTCAACTTCGCCTTCTACGCCTTCTTTGAGCCGGTGAGCTTCAGCGCAGACGCAGACCCGGGTTCCTCGGGTTTCCACGAGCACGCCGGCTATGAGGCCGACCTGCTCACGGCGCTGGAGGCGATGGACGGAGCGGGACTGCGGTTCAACCGTATCCCCATCGCCGAGTGGCCGGGCATCTGGCTGCTCCCCTCCACACCCGGTTTCGACATCGCCGGAGGCGGCATCACCATCCTCGACACTCGCACCCGTGACTCCGATGGCAACCACGTGGTCAACTTCACGTCCGGTCACATCTCCTTCCAGCAGTCGCTGCTCGTTCGCGCCACGGACGCCGAGCGGTACGCGACCCACGACGGCCTCACGAGCGGGTCCCGCGTCGGCGCGATATCCGACACCACGGGCGAGGCCCGCCTGCTCCAACTCACCGGTCTTGTGAACCCTGAAGGGCTCCTCGCCGATGGGACCCGGATAGTCTCCGGATCGGGGACCCTCACTGCAGACGGCACGGACGCTTACTTCATCACCGCCGCCGGGTCCTCGGCGAACCTGGAAGGACGTGAGCGTCTTCTGCCGCCGTCGCCGAATATGCCTGAGGTCGTCTATTTCAAAGCGGAGACCGAGATGATCGAGTCCCTGGCCGACGGCTCCATAGACGCCGTCGCCCGCGGAGCGGTCGGCAACACCGAGGTTGCCTATTCCTATGGCGGCGGGGGCGTCCTCGCCGTCACCGCACTCGACCCCGCCGTTGAGCATGGAGGCTGGACGCTGTCTACCACCGAGACTGCGCTGACCGCCTGCCTCAACGACAAGGTCGACTATCTGACTAACGGCGGCGCCATTGGCTATTCGGAATGGCGCGCTGAACCAGAGGCCTTCCTCAAGCGTGCACGTGCTTGGCGCTCGTAGTTGAGCGCTCAGGGGGCCGATCTCTCCCGCACCCGCTGGATGAACGCGAAGTCCTCCGCCTGCGGCGCGCGGTCCATGCCTTCGAACGAACCCGCCTCGTAATTACGGCCTATCGCCTCGATCAGTCCGGGCTTGCCCGTGAAGTGCGCCATCGTCCGCTCCTGCAGCCCGTCCCACCGCGCCACGAGCGCCTTTGCCTCCGCGCTGGCGGGGTCGAGCCCGCGCGACGCCCGCACGTCCGCGAGCAGCGCCAACCACTCACGTTCGACGGCCTTGATCTCCTCAGGCGGCGTCTCGGCGCGCAACTCCGCGAACTGCGCCATCTGTTCCGGCGTGTAGTAGCGTTCCATGATGTTGCCTCTGCTGTTCCCAGCCGCCGCTGCGGCCGTCAGTACCTGGTCCCAGTCCCACACACCGCTGCGCTCCTGCGCATCCAATGCACCCTTTATTGCCGACTCGATGCGCTGCAACTCCTCGATGCGCTCCCGCAGGGCAACGCGCTGCACGTGCAGCGATGCCGCAACGTCGAAGTCTTCGCTGTCGAGCACGTCTCGGATACGTCGGAGCGGGAATCCCAGGCAACGCAGCGTGAGCACCTGCTGCAGGCGGAGGAAGTCAGGTTCGCCGTAGAGCCGGTAGCCTGCTTCCGAACGCGCAGAAGGCTGCACGAGACCGAGACGGTCGTAATGGTGGAGCGTCCGGACGGACACTCCGACCCGCGCGGCCAGCTCCCCGATCCGGTAAGGGTGTGGTCCCGTGTTCATAACAGCATCAGCGTAAAGCCTGACGCTGCGTCAGGGTCAACACCTTCCTGAACGATGCCGGCGACAGCCTATGCGCGGCTGTCACCGGTATAGGAAGCAGTTCGGCCGGGCCCCACGAAGCGATTGCCGTCAACAGTGGCGATCTCCTCGGACGGGAGCGAAGCCTCTTCACCCTCAGTGACGTCCGCTCCGCCCAGAACGTCGACGAAGCGGACGCTCGCGGTAGCGCCATCCGCGCTCACGCCCAGCAATTCGACAACGTCCCCGCTCACGGTTACCAGGCGCGTACCTGCTTCGATGCCTTCCAGGTTCATGCTGCGACTCCGAATCGTTCTTCTAGCCCGGCGAGACCTCGACCGTCGTCTTGGCCGATTTCGGGAACGGCGGCGGCAGCGTAGCGCCGATGCGCTTGGCGTACTCCAGGTTCAGCGTGTTGAACTTGCCGGACGAGCCGGTCGACATCCCCTCGGCGTGTCGGTCCGGGTTCTTCGGGATGGCCGTCTTCCCTACGATGGTCTCATCGTCCATCCGGTCGAACGGAATCCAGATGATGTCGTTCTTCGCGGGGTCGCGGAACACGTTCATCGGTTCGCCGCCGTCCTCCATGATCTGCATCTGCTCGAGGAGCATGCGGCGGAAGAGGATGATTCCGATGTCCGACTGCCCCAGCTTCTCCAAGTAGCGGCGCGTGCGGGGACCCTGCGACGTCCATGCGAAGTGGTCCTGGCCGCTGTTGTTGTCGAGCTGCTCCCAGATGGGCTGCCCCCATTCGTCCACACCGGCGATCGGCACGTGGTAGACGGGTATCTCGTCTTCCCGCTGGTTCGGGTTCTCTCCCTCGCGCGGCCAGTGAGACTGGTAGTAGACATAGTACGTGTGCGTGTCGTCCATCGGCACGCGGATCTGGAAATCGTGCCCGCCCGTGCCGGACTCCAGGTTGGGGAAGAGTATCGGGTGGCCATAGCGCCAGCCGATGGACTCCTCCTTCTCCTCCCCCTCCAGCCAGCGGTGCTTCAGGATGCCATGCTCGAACCTGCTGGTGGACGCGGAGATGTGCCGCATCGTGCGGCCCGCCTTCCGCCAGTACGGACCGAAGTCCTCATTCTCTTCCGGCGGGCGCTTGCCGTAGATGTCGCCGCGGTGCTTCAGCAGCCCGACCCGCTGGAGAGCGTACTTGGAGAAGTACCCGTGGAGGTACTCGGCGTGGATGGGGTCCAGCGAGTTCTCCATGATCTGCAGCCAGTTGCAGGTGACGACCGTCCAGCCGATGCTTCGCACTCTCCCCTCTTCCACGAACGGGTAGTAGTGCGGGAGCAGGGGAACAGGCTGCGGGCCGAGGTATGCGAACACGAGGCCTCCGAGCGTTTCCACCGGGTAGGCCTTCAACTGCACACGGCTGGGGAAGGTCGAGTCTCCGGGCTCCGCCGGCATCTCCAGGCACTGGCCTGTTTCGTCGTACAACCAGCCATGGTACGAACACCGGAGTCCTTTCGGCTCCGGGATACCCCAGAGCATGTTGACCCGACGATGAGCGCATGAGGCGTCGATCAAGCCGAAGGTGCCGCCCTCATCCTTGTACAGCACGAGGTCCTCGCCCAGCAGGCGGATCGCCTTCGTGGGGTTCTCGTTGAACTCCGACACCCCGGCGATGGGCTGCCAGTAGCGCCGCATCAACTCGCCCATGGGCGTCCCCGGCCCCACCAACGTCAAACGGTCATTCTGCTCTGGGGTCAGCATCGGTCACCTCCCTGCTCCCTGTCAGTTCTTCTTGTTACGGATGAAGATTGCCACTCCGAGCGCGTCCGGTCAATGCGTCCACCAGCTATCCACCGAGGACGGGCGAGCCGTGATGGTGCACCATCAGCCAACGCCCATGCCGGCTGCGAAAGACGTTCGTCGCCTCGACGTGCGCGTCCATCACCCGCCCCCCGGCCACGGATGTCAGGTTCTCGGTGCATGTGACCCATGCAACCCCGCCCTCGACCGTTGCCTGCGCGCCGGTAATCGTGAACGTCATCATCGCCGCGCCATCGAATATCCGCTCCCAGCTCTCCATGACCTCGGCCCAACCATCGAGCGCGGTCCACCCGGGGTGGACGCACGTCACTACGTCGTCGCGCGACCAGACATCCTCCATTTGGTGGATGTCCAGCGTACCGAAAGCATCGTAGAACGCCTTGTTGGCGGCGAGAACCGCCGCTTCGTCCGCGTCGCTCATCGCGTAAACTCTACCATGACCACCCCACGCCCGATGCGGATGTATCATCCACTCGCGCTGAGAGAAGGAGACGCCATGCCCAGTTTCGATCTGACAGACCGTGTTGCCATCGTCACGGGAGGCTCGCAGGGGTTCGGCAAGGCCATCTCGCTTGCGCTTGCACGCCAGGGTGCAAACGTCGTGGTAGCGGCACGTGAACCGGAGCAGGTGACCGTCGGCAGGGAACGGCCTCACGCTCCTGTGCATCCCGTTGTCGACGAGATTCGCGCTATCGGCAGCCGCACGCTCGGTGTCACCGCAGACGTCCGCAACCAGGACGAGGTGGACAACCTCGTCGCGCAGACGATGGCCGAGTTCGGACGCATCGACGCGCTCGTCAACGTGGTTGGCGGCAGCTGGGGCGAGACGTTCCGCTCCGGGCCGCTCATGGAGCTGGAGCCGCACGATTTCATCGAGTGCTACCGCGTCAACGTGCTCACCGCGTTCATGTGCTCCAAGGCGGTGCAGCCCATCATGAAGGCGCAGGGCAGGGGCGCGATCGTCAACATCGCGTCTGGCGCAGGCGTCAACCCCGGCACAGGCCAGGCCGCGTATGGCGCGGCCAAGGCTGGCGTCATCAACATGTCCAAGTCTATGGCCTACGAGTGGGCGCCCGAGATCCGCGTTAACGCCATCGCCCTCGGCGGCATCGAAACGCCCCACCGCCCGATGTGGCATGAGAGCGTCCGCTCAACGACGACGAACCGCAGCGCGATGGGGCGCCTCGGCACGCCGGACGAGCACGCGGGCACGGTCCTCTGGCTCGTCTCCGACGCCGCGGGCTACATCACCGGCACAGCCATTGAAGCAGACGGCGGCAGGCGCTAGGCCGGCACACGCAAAGGAGCAAGCTATGCCATACGAAGACCGGTTCGTCGACAACAACGGCGTCAGCATCCACTACGAGGTGGAGGAGGGACCTGCCGGATCGCCTGTCATCATCTTCGTGCATGGCATGGGCGGCAGCACGAAGGGCTGGCGGATGCATGGTTACCCGGAGAAGCTGCGCGACGAGTACAGGGTCGTGCTCATGGACTCGCGCGGATTCGGCCAGAGCGACAAACTGAAAGACCCTGACGACTATGGCCGCCCGCAGAAAGTATCCGACGTGGTCGCGGTACTGGACGACCTTGGCGTCGACAAGGCGTACTACTGGGGCTACTCCATGGGAGCGAGCATCGGCTGGGCGGTCGGCATGCTGGCGCCTGAACATTTCCACGGCCTCATCCTTGGCGCGTATCCCGTGCTCTCACCGGAGGTGCCGGAGATCGACCGCGTGCGTTGGGAGGCGCGCGCCAAGCTCATGCGGCTTGGCATGGACGTCTACATCGCCGCGATGGAGATGGACCAGGGCCCCTTGGCAGAGGAGAACAAGGCGCGGCTGCTGGCGAATGATAAGGACGCCTACGCCGCCCAGCAGATAGCCAACCTGAGTTGGGGCGCCCCGGACGAGGACATCGTCAACATGACCCTGCCGGCGCTCGTTTACTCCGGCACCGAGGACGAGTACCCGATGCCCCGCAACCATGCGCTTACCAAGCGTTCGGCGTCGCTCGCTCCTAACGCGAAGTTCCTGCCGCTGGAGGGCCACACGCACGCATCCGCGATGGCCTCGGCGGATGTGGTGATCCCGCACGTGCGCGAGTTCATCGCCATGGTAGAAGACTCAAGATAGCAACATCCAACACCCAGGGAGCAGCGATATGCCATACCAGGACCGGTTCGTCGACAACAACGGCGTCAGCATCCACTACGAGGTGGAGGAGGGGCCCGTGGAGTCGCCCGTCATCGTCTTCGTGCACGGCATGGGCATGAGCACGAAGGACTGGCGGAACGCAGGCTACCCGGAGAAGCTCTGCAACGAGTACAAGGTCGTCCTCATAGACTCGCGCGGGTTCGGACAGAGCGAGAAGCTGAAGGAGCCCGCCGACTACGGACGCGCGCAGAAGGTATCGGACGTCACTGCCGTGCTGGACGACCTCGGCGTGGACAAGGCCTACTACTGGGGCTTCTCCATGGGTGCCAGCATCGGCTGGGCGGTAGGTATGCTTGCGCCTGATCGCTTCCACGGTCTCATCCTCGGAGCGTATCCCGTGCTGTCGCCGGACGTGCCGGAGATCGACCGCGTCCGCTGGGAAGCGCGCGCCAAGCTCATGCGGCTCGGCATGGACATCTACGTCGCCGCGATGGAGATGGACCAGGGCCCCTTGCCCGAGGAGAGCCGTAACCGGCTGTTGTCGAACGACAAGGACGCCTACGCCGCCCAGCAGATAGCCAACCTCGAGTGGGGTGCGCCTGACGAGGACATCGTCAACATGACGTTGCCCGCCCTCGTCTACTCCGGCACCGAGGACGAGTACCCCATGCCTCGTAACCATACGCTCACCAAGCGCTCCGCCTCGCTGGCGCCCAACGCCAGGTTCCTGCCGCTGGAGGGCCACACGCACCTGTCCGCCTTCATGGCCGCAGACTTGATGATCCCGCATGTGCGGGAGTTCATCGCCTTGGTGGAGGACACGCGCTGAGAGAACCTGAACATAAGGGAGCAGTCCATGCCATTCGAAGACCGGTTCGTGGACAACGACGGCATCCGCATCCACTACGAGGTGAACGACGATGCGCCGGCTGACGTGCCCCCGCTCGTGCTCATGCATGGTATGGGCATGAGCACGAAGGATTGGCACAACGCGGGCTATACGGACGCGCTCTCCGGCGAGTTCCGCCTCATCCTCATCGACTCGCGCGGCTTCGGCCAGAGCGAGAAACTCACCGACCCCGCCGACTATGGGCGCGCGCAGAAGGTGTCCGACGTTACCGCAGTACTGGACGACCTCGGCATTGACAAGACGTTCTACTGGGGTTACTCCATGGGTGCGAGCATCGGCTGGGCGCTCGGCATGCTGGCCCCGCATCGTTTCCATGCTCTCGTGCTCGGCTCTTACCCCGTCATATCCGTGAACGTCTCCGATTTCGACCGCATCCGCTGGGAGGCCCGCGCCAAATTGATGCGGCTCGGCATGGACGTCTACGTTGCGGCGATGGAGATGGACGCAGGGCCCCTACCCGACTATGACCGAGAGCGCCTGCTGGCGAACGACAAGGACGCCTACGCCGCCCAGCAGATAGCGAACCTCGATTGGGGTGCTCCGGACGAGGACATCGTGAAGATGATGCTGCCCACGTTCGTCTATGCAGGCACGAAGGACAGGCGCAACCATGAACCGGCCAAACGATGCGCGGCGCTCGCCCCCAACGCGTCCTTCCTCTCGCTGCCCGACCACACGCACATGCAGGCGTTCCTGGCAGCGGGCATGATGATTCCGCACGTGCGGAAGTTCATTGCGGGCGTCCAGGACGCACCTTAGGGACAACCCGGATCCAAGGAGCACCGTTATGTCGTTCGAAGACCGCTTCATCGACAACAGCGGCGTCCGCATCCACTACGAGGTGAATGACGATGCGCCGGCTGACGCGCCCCCGCTCGTACTCATGCACGGCATGGGCGGCAGCACGAAGAACTGGCACAACGCGGGCTATACCGCGGCCCTCTCCGGTGAGTTCCGGCTCATCCTCATCGACTCTCGCGGCTTCGGCCAGAGCGAGAAACTCACCGACCCCGCCGACTATGGACGCGCACAGAAGGTGTCCGATGTTACCGCCGTACTTGACGATCTCAGCATCGAGAAGACCTTCTACTGGGGCTACTCCATGGGTGCGAGCATCGGCTGGGCGCTCGGCATGCTTGCCCCACACCGCTTCCACGCCCTCGTGCTCGGCTCCTACCCGGTCATCCCCCTGCCCATCCCTGAGTTCGACCGCGCCCGCTGGCAGGCTCGCGCGAAGATCATGCGGCTGGGCATGGACGTGTACGTCACGGCGATGGAGATGGACGCCGGGCCGCTCCCCGAGCAGCAGCGCGAGCGACTGCTGGCGAACGACAAAGACGCTTACGCTGCACAGCAACTCGCGAATCTGGACTGGGGCGCGCCGGACGAGGACATCGTGAACATGACGTTGCCTGCATTCGTCTACGCAGGTACGAAGGACATACGCAACCACGAACCGGCCAAGCGGTGCGCGTCGCTCGCCCCAAACGCGTCGTTCCTCTCGCTGCCTGACCATACGCACGCGCAAGCGTTCCAGGTGGCATACACGATGATTCCGCACGTGCGTGAGTTCATCGCGAAGGTGAGAGCGTCGCTGTAGCGCGCTACCCGCGGTCTCCTGCAGCAGACGCTATACTTGGGGACTGCGAAGTTACGCAGAGCGGAGGAGGAGACACCATGAAGGACGGCATGCGGTTCGTTGACTGCGACATGCACGTGATGGAACCGGCTGACATATTCGACCGGTACCTCGACCCGAAGTTCAAGGACCGCGTCATCAGCGCTCCCGGGCGCGCGGGCGGTGCCTCGGTAGTGATAGACGGCTTCTCCCGCTCCGGCGACGACGACCTGCAGCAGTACCGGAAGCGCAGCAAGAACGTCTCCTCCAACCAGCGCCAGCCGCTCTCCGGCTCACGCTCCGCTCCGTACCTGGGCTTCGCCATAGAGCGCAACTACGACCCCGTCGCCCAGGTGATGGGCATGGAGATGGAGGGCGTGGACATCGCCGTCCTCTTCCCCACCATGGGACTGGGACTCATCGCGCGGAACGGCATGGACCCGCTCCTCTCCAACGCGCTCTGCCAGGCGTACAACAACTGGATCGCGGACTTCTGCAGTTACAGCCCGGACAGACTGAAGTTCGCGGCGATGCTCCCCTTCCACGACGTGACGCTCGCCTGCCGGGAGCTGCGCCGCTGTGTGACCGAACTCGGCGCGGTCGGCTCCTTCATGCGGCCCAACCTCGTGAACGGGCGCTTCTGGCACTCCAACTACTGGGAGCCGCTCTACAGCCTGCACGAGGAGCTCAACGTGACGTGGGGGTTCCACGAGGGCACTGGCGCGTGGTACTCCAACATGAACACGCTCTACGGTGAGAACCGCTTCTATCGGCACGTCGCGAGCCACTGGATAGAGATGCAACAGGCCTTGGTAGCGATGATTATCGGCGGCGTCTTCGAGTTCCACCCCAACCTGCGCGTCGGCTTCCTGGAGGCGCAGAACTCGTGGGCTCCGGGCCTCTTGAGCCGCATCGAGTGGGACTACCCGCAGTACCTCGATACCCACGCTCCCTACCTTTCGTTGACGCCGAAGGAGTACTTCCGCCGCAACTGCTGGGCTGCCGTCGAGGGCAGCGAGCCTGAGATCGAGGCGACCGCCTCACTCATCGGCGCGGATCGGATGTGCATCTCAACCGACTACCCGCACTTCGACTCCAACTTCCCGAACGTGTCGAACAACCTCGTTCAGGGTGTGTCGCGCGAGACGGCAGCGGCCATCCTCTACGGTGGCGCGACGCTCTACAACTTCAGCGAGGCGGATTTCGCGAAGGCGGACGAGGCCCGACAGGTCCAGGAGGCTGCGACTGCCCGCTAGGCATGTTTGATCCCTTCCCCCTCGATGGGGGAAGGTTAGGATGGGGGTGACTCTAACCCCAACTCGTCGGCGAAGCCGAGGATGGCGGCGATCGTCGCCTCCGGCTGCTGCTCCTGCACGTAGTGCGCACTGCCCTCTACCGGCCAGCCGCGAACGTCGTTCGCGACCTCCCGCCACGCTCCGAGCACGTCTGCGTTCGCCGACGGCCCGGAACCGCCCCATATCGACAACACTGGCACTGTGGTCTTCCGCCCGGCTGCGACCTCGGCGCGCCAGTAGTCCGGGTCTTCCTCCAGTGCTAGACGGTAGTCCCAGATGACCGCGTCTGCCGTGCCGGGGCGGGAGAACATCTCCACGTAGTACGCACGCTCCTCCGGTGACAGGTGCGGGTTGCGGTCCAGGAAGAGGCCGAAGAACAGCTCGGGTACCGCGTTCACGATCGGTTCCGCCACGTTACGCTGGCGGAAGAAGTCGAAGTACCACTGCCGTCCGCTTGGGTCGCGGCGCCCCTCGCCCACACCCTGCGGCGTCGAGTCGACCTGCACCATGCCCACGACGCGCTCCGGCAGGTCGGCGGCGATGCGCCTTGCGGTGGGCGCGCCCTTGTCGTGCCCCACCACGATGAACCGCTCGTGGCCGAGATGGTCCATGAGCGCGACCGCGTCTGCTGCCATCGCCGCGAGGCCATAGGCGGCAGGATCGGGGATGCGTTCCGAATCGCCGTAGCCCCGACGGTCCGGCGCAACGACGGTGAAACGCTCCGACAGCGCCGGCGTTATCTGCTCCCAGGTGCGGCGCGTGCGCGGGAAGCCATGAAGCAGCAGCAGCGGGAAGCCGCTCCCGGACGTTTCGTACGCCGTGCGTACGCCGTTGACGGTGGCGAACTGCGCCTCGCCCATGAAGCGCCTACGGCCAGACGAAGCTGAGGACGATGAGCAACGCGCCGAAGCCGATGGCGCCACCGGCGGCCACGGGCCAGAGTATGTAGCCGATGTCTTCAGCGTTGCTGAACGGCCAGATCAGGTCTTTCACGAATCGACTCCTCCGTGGGACTACCGCCATCATAGTCGGGCAGGCAGCGCCGCTGTCAACGCGACGCGTCACAGCCTGAATGTCACTCTTCGCCTGCCTCCGCCTCCCGCATCGCATCCACGGTGCGACGTATGCCCTCCTCGAGCGACACGACGGCGCGCCAGCCGAGTTCTCGCTCGGCGCGGCGGACGTCCAGATAGATACGATGCACGTCGCCCGGACGCTCAACTGCGTGCTCTGCGCTCCCGCCGTAGTCGGTGGCCCCGGCGACCGCGTCGAACACCTGTGAGACCGTCGTTCCCTCGCCGGTCCCGATGTTGTATACGCCGTCCGCGTCCTGCCCGAACGCGAGCACGTTCGCCTGCACCACGTCGTCCACGTAGACGTAGTCCCGCTCGTGCGAGCCGTCGCCGAAGATCGTGGGGCGCTGCCCGCGCATCATGGCTTTGGCGAAGATGGCGACGACTCCCGCCTCGCCGAACGGGTCCTGTCGCGAGCCGTAGACGTTGCCGTAGCGCAGGATGGTGTAACGGATGCCAGAGAGCGAACAGAGCGTCCGCACGTACGCCTCGGCCGCATCCTTGGACGCACCGTACGGCGAGAGCGGACGTACGGGGTGCTCCTCATCGGCGGGCAGCCGCTCCGGTTCACCATAAAGAGCGCCGCCCGTCGAGCTGAACACGAAGCGCCCCACCCCATAAGCGGAGCACTGTTGGAGGACATTCAGCGTACCGAGCACATTCACTTCGGCATCGTGCATCGGATCGCGAACGGACTCACTCACGCTGGCGTGGGCCGCGACGTGGAAGACGACCTCCGGTCGCGTGGCCTCGAACGCAGCCGC
Organism: Chloroflexota bacterium; assembly: GCA_009838965.1. Taxonomy (GTDB): domain Bacteria; phylum Chloroflexota; class Dehalococcoidia; order Lucifugimonadales; family Australimonadaceae; genus Bin16. Next base: position 49,314 of record VXQP01000011.1, read on the forward strand.
GAGCGCCGGACTGCGGATGTCGATCTCGTAGAGTGCTGCCTGCGGGTTGACGTTCGCGCGTTTGCCGGTGGCCAGGATGTCCACGGCGGCGACGCTATGGCCGTCCGCGACGAGCCTGTCCACGATGTGAGAACCGATGAAGCCGGCCCCGCCTGTCACCAGTACGTTCAACGTCTCACAGGCGGTAGTAGCGCAGGGCGTTCCGGCTCAGGATCGCTTCCTTGTCGGTGTCCGCCAGCTCCTCGCTCTCGCGCACTTCCTGGATCTCCCGCTTGCACATCTCCGTCGTGACCTCGTGCGGAAAGTCACTGGAGTAGAGGAAGGCATCAGGGCTGTATCGCGTGGCCGCGAAGCCAAGCGCGGGTTCCTCACCTTCGCACCCGACATAGAGGCGACCCTCGCGGATGTGCCGAAGGATGTATTCGCTGGGTATCTCGTCGCCGTGCGGGCCGTACTCGCCCTCCGGGTCGTCCTCGATATGCGTGACGTGCGAGCGGTCGAACCGTTCCATCACCATGAGGAACCAGCCGATCCCGCCTTCCAGGAAGCTCATCCGCATGTTGGGGAACCGGTCGAGCACGCCGTTGAAGACGATGCTGGCCATCCCGATCATCACGCCCATCGGGTGACCCATGGCGTGGACGGGTGCGTACCGGTTCAGGTCGTCGAAGCCCATACCGTCGTGACAGCCTCCATGGATGGCGACCGCGCAGCCCAGCCGGTCGGCCTCCTCGTACACGGGCCAGTACATCTTGGCCCCCAGGTGCCCGATTAGCCCGCGTGACGGAAGCATCGCGCCCACCATCCCCAGCTCGGTCACGGCTCGCCGGAGCTCCTCGACCGCGGCGACGGGGTCCTGCATCGGGATCAGCGCCATACCCTTGAAGCGCGAATCCCGGGCGCAATAGGTGGCGTGGAGCCAGTCGTTGTACGCCCGCGTCGCGGCGACCGCCCAGTCGATGGCGGTGATCTTGCCGTAGGCGAGCCCTTGCGTCGGGTAGAGCACGGTGGTGTCGATGCCGACGTCGTCCAGGAACGTCACCCACTCGTCCGGCCCAACCACGCCCCGCTTGACGCGCTCGGGATCTGGATGGATCAGGTGATAGCGGTGGAAGTGATCGAAGGGCGGAAAGATTGTCCGCATCCTGTCCCTGAGGAAGGGGGTTGGCAGGAACTCTCTGATCCCGTCGTTGTCCTCCTGGACATGCCCGTCAGCGTCGATGACCAGCTCGATGTTCGCGTTCATCGCCTTCCTCCTCTACGCATGGACTTCTTCCTGCGCGGAGTATAGACCCCGCTTCTGGCAAGTCCAAACCGCGGGACAGTTGTCGCACGGCACAGGGGCGTATAGTGGAGCAGCCCCATGCATACGCCGAGCCAGCAGCCAGTCCCGCCCGCAGCGCAGAGCGCCGTCTCCAGGCGGGCGATGCACTATCCCGATTTCCGCATCCTCTGGTTCACGACCGGGCTCGTGGCCGGAGGCATCTGGTTCCAGCAGGTGACGCTCGGTTGGCTCGCCTACGACCTCACCCGCGACGCGCTGCATACCGCCGGCGTCGTCGGCGTGCGGACCCTTCCGTTGCTGCTCTCGCCGATCACTGGCGTGATCGCCGACCGCGTCGACCGCCGGAAGCTGCTGCTCGTGGACCAGGTGCTCGTGACCGTGCTCGTATTCGCTTTCGCGCTCGTGCTGTTGAACGACCTGCAGCAGCTGTGGCACCTCTACGTCTTCGCGCTGGTCTTCGGCACCCTGTGGGCAGCGAACAACCCGGTGCGCCAGGTGCTCATCGCGAACACGGTACCGCGTGAGGCGCTGATGAACGCGACAGCGATGATCTCCATGTCCTTCAACCTCATGCGCGCGCTCGGTCCGGCCATCGGCGGGTTCGTCATCGCCTTCTTCGGCCCGGGCATCAATTTCCTTATCCAGGGAGTCCTCTTCCTGCTGGCGCTGCTGGTGCTCACCCGTATGCGAACGCCCTACTACACCGCGGACCGGGCGCACGCACGGGAGAGTTCGCCGCTGCAGAACCTCAAGGAAGGTTTCGTCCGCGTCATCACCGAGCCGACCACGCGCATCACGACCCTGATGACGTTCGGGCTGTCGCTCACGATGCTCGCCATGGTGTTCAACCAGCTGCCGGTCTACACCGCGGAGATACTGAACAACGACGACGGCAGCCAGCTGGGTCTGCTGCTCATGGCGATGGGGTTGGGCGGATTCCTCGGAACGGCCCTGATCGCCGCGTTCACCTCGACGCGCCGGAAAGGGGTACTCGCCTCCGCCGCGTTCGCGCTGTCGGCGGTCACCGTCGTCATCCTCTCGCAGGTGGCGACGCTCTGGCTGGCGATGCTCGCGCTGTTGCTCCAACAGATGTTCGTGCAGGTGGTGATGACGACGAACATGACCATCGTGCACTCCATGACACCGGACGACCTGCGCGGGCGGGTGATCGGCGTCTACCAGATGGAGATCGGGCTGATGCCGTTCTGGGGACTGGTCGGAGGCGCGCTCTCCAGGGCGTACGGCGTCGACAACGCCTTCCTCATCGCCGGCATCACAGGGCTGGCGATCATCGCCATCGGCAGCGTGGCGTTCCCACGCTACCGGCGTCTGCAGTTCTAGCACGCTACACCGAACGGCACACGAGAGCGGCGCGTATAATCGCGGGAACGGGGCGAAGGGAGCAGGGTTGGCTTCAAACGGCAGGACGGGCCAGGGCGGCATCTTCTACGGCTGGTACATCGTGGCCGCCGTCTTCTTCATGGTGTTCGTCTCCATCGGCTTCCGGCAGAGCTACGGCGTGTTCGTGGTGACGTGGGAGAGCGAGTACGGGCTGGATTCGCGCGGGTTCCTCTCCAACGTGGCATCCGCCGGGTGGGTGGTGAACGGCCTGGCCCAGCCGGTGGTCGGCGGGCTCGCCGACCGCTACGGTGCGCGCGTGGTGACCGCCATCAGCCTTGCGGTGCTCGGGGCGAGCACGCTGGCGATGGCGTTCTCGTTCAACGTCTGGATGCTGGCGTTCTTCTTCGCCTCGTTCGCCTCGTTCTCCAACGCAGGGGCGATGTTCACTCCGGTAACGCCGCTCATCGCGCGCTGGTTCGTACGCAAGCGCGGAGTAGCGCTGAGCATCATCACTGCCGGAGGCTCGGCGGGTGCGATGCTGATGATCCTGTTCGCCACCTACCTGCTGAACCTCTTCAACTGGCGCGTATCGCTTGCCGCCGTCGCCGTCATAGTCCTGCTGGCGCTGCCGCTCGTGCTCGTGGTCATCCGCAACCGCCCGTCGGACCTGGGGCTGGTGCCGGATGGGAGTGCTCCGTCCACAGCGGGCGGAGCGGCGAGGGTCTCGCTCCTCGACGGCCCACTGACGGTGTCTCACTGGCGGCACGCGTACCGCTCCGCCCCTATGTGGCAGCTCACGCTCACTTACGTCGTCTGCGGGATAACGACGGCCGTCATCGCCGTGCACTTCGTGCCGTTCGCCAAGGATGAGGGCATCACGCAGACGACCGCCGCGTTCGCCTTCTCGATCCTCCACTTCGCGAACATGGGCAGCGTGCTCGCGGTGGGTTTCCTGCTCTCCGACCGCCTCCAGCGGAAGGACACGCTCACCTTGGTCTACGCGGTGCGCGGGCTCGGCTTCCTCTCGCTGCTGGTGCTCCCGACCTCCGTGGGATTCTGGGTCTTCGCGGTGGTGGCGGGCAGTTCGTGGCTGGCGACGGTGCCGCAGACGAGCGCGCTCGCGGCGGAGATCTACGGCGTCCGCAATTCGGGTTCGATCACGGGGATGCTGACCATGGTGCACATGTTCGCCGGAGCTGTTGCGGTGGCCGCCGCGGGCGCCGCGTTCGACTACTTCGGCTCCTACGACCAGGTCTGGCTGGTATGCGTCCTCCTGCTGGTGGGAGCGTCGCTGATGGCCTGGCTGGTACGGGAGCGGGAGGTCTCGGCACGCTACATGCCCATGCGGTTCGCCGAAGCGTAGGAGAAGGAGCGCGGCGTGGGCATTCGCGCGCATCACTCCGAACCGACGGACCCGGAACTGCTGGAGTGGCTCGTCCATACCGTGGACCTCGTCCTGGGGCAGGGGCCCGTCATTATGGTGGCGCTCATCGGAGTGGTCGTCATAGCGATCCCGCTGGCGATAACGGTGCTGGCGCTTCGTCGGCGCGGCGGACGGCAGGCGTAGTCGCAACACCCCCCACCCCTCCACCGCAAAGCCCTCACCCGTCGGGGTTCAGCGGGCCCCCTCCCCGGACGGAGGGGGGGCGCCCGGCGGTCTGGTGGGGCGGGGGGCGGG